>NZ_JAAAMT010000072.1 GCF_009905435.1 Pseudomonas sp. R5(2019) | reverse complement strand
TGTTAAAGAGCGGTTGGCTGAGAGTCTTTCGTCTCAACCGAGGCGCGCATTCTACGCTTTCCTCTGTGCCTGTCAAGCGTTTATTTTGAAGTTTTTTCAGAGAATCTCTAACAACTTCAAACACTTGCATCACTGCGATTGCTCGGCAGCGGAGGCGAATTCTATAGATTTCCAAGCGGGCGTCAACAGCTAATTTCAAAAATCTGTAATCAACTTCTGATACGCCTCGAAAAAGCAAAGGGCGGGCCTGCGGCCCGCCCTTTCTTCACCCCCGTCCGTTACAGGCTGGGAAAGGCAAACTGCGACGCTTCATGGCTCGCACGTTGCGGCCAGCGCTGAGTGATCGCCTTGCGACGGGTGTAGAAACGCACACCATCCGGGCCATAAGCGTGCAGGTCGCCAAACAGCGAACGCTTCCAGCCGCCAAAGCTGTGGTAGGCCACCGGTACCGGAAGCGGAACGTTGACGCCGACCATACCCACTTCGATCTCGTCACAGAACAGCCGCGCTGCCTCGCCATCACGGGTAAAGATGCACGTTCCGTTGCCGTACTCGTGATCGTTGATCAGGCGCATGGCCTCTTCCAGGCTGTTGACCCGCACGATGCACAACACTGGCCCGAAAATCTCTTCTTTATAGATGCGCATCTCAGGTGTCACACGGTCGAACAGGCAACCACCCAGGAAGAAGCCTTCCTCATGACCGGCAATGCTCAGGCCACGACCATCGACCACCAGCTCGGCACCGGAATTCAGACCGTCTTCTACATAGCCGGCCACCTTGTCGCGATGTTGCCCGGTTACCAATGGGCCCATGTCCAGGCCACAGGAGGTACCGGCGCCAATCTTCAGCGCCTTGATTTGCGGAACCAGCTTGGCAACCAGCGCATCGGCAACCTGATCCCCCACGCAGACTGCTACGGAAATGGCCATGCAGCGCTCACCGCATGAACCGTATGCCGCGCCCATCAGCGCACTGACGGCGTTATCCAGATCGGCATCAGGCATCAGCACCGCATGGTTTTTCGCCCCGCCCAGTGCCTGGACACGCTTGCCACGTGCAGCGCCTTCTTTATAGATGTACTCGGCGATGGGCGTGGATCCGACAAAACTCAGTGCCTTGACCTCTGGCGCTTCGATAAGCGCATCCACCGCCACCTTGTCACCATGCACAACGTTCAGCACACCGTTCGGCAACCCGGCTTCCTGGAACAATTGAGCGATATAAAGGGTGGAGCTTGGATCGCGCTCCGACGGTTTGAGGATAAAGCAGTTGCCACAGGCAATCGCCAACGGGTACATCCACAGCGGCACCATGGCCGGGAAGTTGAATGGCGTGATACCGGCCACCACACCCAGCGGCTGGAAGTCAGACCAGGCATCGATATTCGGGCCGACGTTACGGCTGTACTCGCCCTTGAGGATTTCAGGAGCGGCGCTGGCGTACTCAACGTTCTCGATGCCGCGCTTGAGTTCACCGGCCGCATCTTCCAGGGTCTTGCCGTGCTCTTCGCTGATCAGCTGGGCAATTTTGGCTTCGTTTTTCTCAAGCAATTGCTTGAAACGGAACAGTACCTGCGCACGCTTGGCCGGTGGCGTATTGCGCCAGGCCGGAAAGGCTGCCGAAGCGGCGTCGATGGCCTGCTGCACGGTTTCCCGGCTGGCCAGCGGTACTTTATGAATCGCCTGGCCGGTCGAAGGGTTGAAGACATCGGCCGTGCGCTCGCCGGCGGAAACCAGGTCGCCATTGATCAGGTGCTGGATAGTGCTCATGCAAAACTCCTAAGGAAACGTTAGCCGGCGGCTTCATTGACACGCCGGCTGGAAACTGGCGTGATCAGTCGATCTGGTTCAGGGCTTCGCCCACGGCATCGAACAGCCGATCCAGTTCTTGTGGCTTGGCATTGAAGGTTGGCCCGAACTGCAGGGTGTCGCCACCAAAGCGTACATAGAAGCCGGCCTTCCACAGCTTCATCCCGGCTTCATAGGGGCGAACGATGGCGTCACCATCACGGGCAGCAATCTGAATAGCGCCAGCCAAACCGTAGTTACGTATGTCGATAACGTTCTTGGTGCCCTTGATGCCGTGCAGCACCTTCTCGAAATGCGGGGCCAGCTCTGCGGATTGCTGAACCAGGTTTTCCTTTTGCAGCAGGTCGAGCGCGGCCAGGCCTGCGGCACAGGCAACCGGGTGTGCCGAGTAGGTGTAGCCGTGCGGAAATTCCACAGCGTATTCAGGCGTCGGCTGATTCATGAAGGTTTGATAGATTTCGCTGCTGGCAATCACTGCCCCCATCGGAATGGCACCGTTGGTGACTTGCTTGGCGATGCACATCAGGTCAGGCGTGACACCAAAGGCTTCAGCACCAAAGTTGGCACCCATGCGGCCGAAGCCGGTAATCACTTCATCAAAGATCAGCAGGATATTGTGCTGATCGCAGATTTCACGCAGGCGCTTGAGGTAACCCTTGGGCGGCGGCAGCACACCCGCGGAGCCGGCCAGTGGCTCAACAATCAGCGCCGCGATGTTGGAGGCATCGTGCAGTTCAATCAGCTTGAGCATTTCGTCCGCCAGCGCGATCCCGCCGTCTTCAGGCATGCCTTTGGAAAACGCGTTGCCCGGCAGCAGGGTGTGCGGCAGGTGGTCAACGTCCATCAACTGGCCGAACATCTTGCGGTTGCCGTTGACGCCACCCAGGCTGGTGCCTGCCACGTTCACGCCGTGATAACCACGGGCACGGCCGATCAGCTTGGTCTTGGTCGCCTGGCCCTTGATGCGCCAGTAGGCACGCACCATCTTCACCGCCGTATCGGCACATTCGGAGCCCGAGTTGGTGTAGAAGACATGATTCAGGTTACCGGGCGTCAGCTCGGTGATCTTTTCGGCCAGCTGAAACGACAATGGATGACCAAACTGGAAGGCCGGCGAGTAGTCAAGCACGCCCAATTGCTTGGCCACGGCTTCCTGGATTTCCTTGCGGGTATGGCCGGCGCCACAGGTCCACAGGCCCGACAAGGCGTCGTAAATCTTGCGGCCCTTGTCATCGACCAGATAGCTACCCTCTGCCGCCACAATCAGGCGCGGGTCACGCTGGAAGTTGCGGTTCGCGGTGTACGGCATCCAGTGCGCGTCGAGCTTGAGCTGGCTGGCCAGACCGACTGGTGCGTTTTCGGGCAGATTCATCGGATAAACCTCGCAAGGTAGTGTGGATCGTTGTGATGACGAGTGCTGTTGCAGCTAAGTTGTCACGGCGATAAAGTCTCTAAAAGCCTACTCTTCTAATCTTCAGATAGCCGATGACTAAACTATGAGCCGCCGCCCGGAACCCCTTGCCCAAGTCAGCGATTTCGATATCCGGCTGCTGAAGATTTACCGCAGTGTCGTTGAATGCGGTGGTTTCTCGGCCGCCGAGAACGTGCTGGGCATTGGCCGCTCAGCGATCAGCCAGCAGATGAGCGATTTGGAACAACGTCTCGGCCTGCGCCTGTGCCAGCGGGGTCGCGCCGGGTTCTCGCTGACCGAAGAAGGCCGCGAGGTCTATCATTCGGCGTTGCAATTGCTCAGTGCGCTCGAGAGTTTTCGCACCGAGGTCAATGGCCTGCACCAGCACTTGCGCGGCGAGTTGAATATCGGCTTGACCGACAATCTGGTCACCCTGCCCCACATGCGCATCACCCATGCCTTGGCTCAACTCAAGGAACGTGGCCCCGATGTGCGTATCCAGATCCGCATGATCGCCCCCAGCCAGGTAGAGCAAGGCGTACTCGACGGCAGCCTGCACGTCGGCGTAGTCCCCCAGGCAAGCCCGCTGTCGGGGCTCGAATACCAGCCGCTGTACAGTGAACGCTCACTGCTT
Organism: Pseudomonas sp. R5(2019); assembly: GCF_009905435.1. GTDB lineage: Bacteria > Pseudomonadota > Gammaproteobacteria > Pseudomonadales > Pseudomonadaceae > Aquipseudomonas. Next base: position 17,263 of record NZ_JAAAMT010000072.1, on the reverse strand, counting down.
TACTGCGCCGTCGGTCATCCGCTGTTCTATGTCGATGACCGCGATCTGGACGATGCTCGGCTCAACGCCCAAGAGGCCATCGCCCCGACCTTTCGCCTGCCAGCGGAGATCCAGGCGTTCTATCAGGCGCTCAATTGCACGGCCAGTGCTTCAGATCGGGAAGGCATGGCCTTCCTGATTCTGACGGGTCGCTACATCGGATTTCTTCCCGATCACTACGCCAGTCTTTGGGTTCAGCAGGGGCGACTGCGCGCACTCAAGGCCAGCGAGCGCTTTTATGACTTGAGCCTTTCTTGGGTCACACGCAAGGGTCGACGCCCTCATCTGGTACTGGAAAGCTTTTTGGAAAGCCTTTCGCAAACCCGCTGAATACCCAATTTCCAAGGTCGACGACCTGACCGCCTTGACTCGGCCATTACCAGCGGCGGGATCACCGCGGTACTAATGTGCCTGCTGCTTCCCGAAGCACGCGTTGACGAAACCAATAACCATTGGCCGCCCAAACTGAAGGACCACGCGCAGAGGTTTGAAGGAATCGCGCAAGAACGCTTGTCAGTTATGTGTGGGTGCGTTATCAGTTCACCTGTTGTGCCCACACGAACCGTTCGGAACCGCCTCATGACCCTCGAAGTCCCCGCGCACAGCGCGCTCGCCTCCAAGCCGGCCAGCCGGATTCGGCAGAAAAACGAAGAAGCCATCCTCAAGGCGGCTGAAGACGAGTTCGCCCGCCACGGTTTCAAGGGCACCAGCATGAACACCATCGCCTTGAATGCCGGGCTGCCCAAAGCCAACCTGCATTACTACTTCACCAACAAGCTGGGGCTGTACATTGCGGTGTTGAGCAACATCATCGAGTTGTGGGACAGCACTTTCAACGCCCTGAGTGTTGACGACGACCCGGCGCAAGCGCTGACCCGCTACATTCGCGCCAAGATGGAGTTTTCTCGTCGCCAGCCGCAAGCCTCGCGAATCTTCGCCATGGAGATCATCAGCGGTGGCCAGTGTCTGAATGAGTACTTCAGCCAGGACTATCGTGCCTGGTTCAAAAGCCGCGCGGCGGTGTTCCAGGGCTGGATCGATGCCGGCAAGATGGACCCGATCGACCCGGTACACCTGATCTTCCTGTTGTGGGGAAGCACTCAGCACTACGCCGACTTCGCCACTCAGATCTGCCAGGTGACCGGTCGCACGCGGTTGACCAAGCAGGACTTCGAAGAAGCCGGCAACAACATGATTCACATCATTCTCAAAGGCTGCGGCCTGACCCCAGCCCTCTGACAGTCGTAGCCAAGCATGCCTTCAACCTTGATCGGCCCTTGCGAGTTTCGTGAAGAAATCCGCAAGAGCCGCTTTATCACCCTCGCCGCCCCCATCACCAGCCCAGCCGACGCCCAGGCGTTCATCGAGCAGCACAGTGATCTGGATGCCACTCACAATTGCTGGGCCTGGAAGCTTGGGGACAATTATCGCAGCACCGACGACGGCGAGCCCGGCGGTACGGCTGGCCGACCCATCCTGGCAGCCATCGAGGCGCAGGACTGTGATCAGGTCGTGGTGTTGGTCATACGCTGGTATGGCGGTATCCAACTGGGGACCGGCGGCCTGGCCCGGGCCTATGGCGGCGGCGCCAACAAGTGCCTGCAACAAGCGGAAAAACGCCTGTTGATAAACCGCGTGGCTGTCCACTGCAGTTGCAGTTTCAGCGAACTGGCCCTGCTCAAACTGCGATTGGCCGAAGTCGATGGCCTGGTCACGAATGAAGACTTCACCGCCAACGGCGTCGACCTGCAGCTGGCGGTGGGTGCCGAATTTATCGAGCCCCTGCAGCGCCAGCTCGCAGACTTGAGCCGCGGGCGAATCCTGCTGGAACGGGTATAAGCCGCAACCGTTTGCAACTTGCCCACAGCTGTTGTGCACCCACCTGTGGATAAGCTCTGCAAATCCCCCGCAGAGCCTTTAAAACCGTGGCCTTGAGGAAATAGATCGTTTTTTGATCATAAGACTCACAGCACAAACGAATACACCGTAAATCAGTGAGTTATCAACAGTTATCGCTATTGGTAATAGCGTAAAAACTCTTATACCCGCCGTTTTGGCTTGCGCACAAAACCTGTGGAGCAAGCTGTGGATAAACCGTGCACGCTTGAGCCAATGGCTTGTCGAGCACGGCCCGCCCTCAACTGTACAGTTCTTGATCAAATCAAAGCGCCGGCAACCTAACATGCCGCTTCAAGAAGGCAGTAGCATGTTCACGATCCTGGCTTCCCTTTCCTGTTCAAAGGAGCATTACATGAGCAATGTCAAAACCGCCCTGATCATTGGCGCCTCCCGTGGCCTGGGCCTGGGCCTGGTTGAGCGCTTGATCGAAGATGGCTGGCAGGTCACCGCAACCGTGCGCGATCCGGCCTGGGCCGATGCCCTGCGCAAGCTCCCAGGGGTCACGATCAAAGCGCTGGAAATGAACAGCACCGCACAACTCGATGCCTTGCAGAATGATCTGCAGGACAAAAAGTTTGACCTGCTATTTGTCAACGCCGGCATCAAGGGACCCGCGAATCAGGACCCTGAAACCGCCAGGCAAGATGAAATCGGCGAGCTGTTCCTGACCAACGCTATCTCCCCGATCCGCCTGGCCCGTCGTTTTGCCCCGCAAATCCGTACCAGTACCGGCGTGATTGCCTTCATGAGTTCAGTGCTGGGCAGCGTCACCATCCCTGACGCGCCAGAGCTTGCCTACTACAAGGCCAGCAAGGCCGCACTCAACTCCATGACCAACTCCTTCGTCAGCGAATTGGCCGACCCGAGCGTGACCGTGCTGGCCATGCACCCGGGCTGGGTCAAAACGGACATGGGTGGCGAAGGTGCCGACATTGATGTTGCCACCAGCACCCGCGGCCTCATCGATCAGGTGAGCGCCTACAGCGGCAAGGGCGGTTTGCACTTCGTCAACTACAAGGGCGAAAACCTGACCTGGTGATCAGCTAGCATTGAATCGCCCGTGGCGAGGCAGTAGACTGGCTGCCTCGCCACCGCGGCGAACCTGGATCAGCAGACAGGGCAAAACTGAGCTGGCGAACCTGAACCCACTTTCAGAGGAGCCGGCAACCATGCCTGCGACCCGTACCTGGTTAAAAAATCCCCTCGCCATCTTCACTGCCAACCAGCTCGATGCCCGTGGCGGCCTGGTGCTGGAAAATGGTGTCATCCGCGAAGTGCTCGCTGCCGGGCAAGTGCCTGCCACTGCGTGTGAGCACACCTTCGATGCCCGTGAACATGTGATCCTGCCAGGGCTGATCAACACCCATCACCACTTCTATCAGACGCTGACCCGCGCCTGGGCGCCGGTGGTCAACCAGCCACTGTTCCCCTGGCTGAAAACCCTGTATCCGGTCTGGGCCCGCCTGACCCCGCAAAAACTCGAACTGGCCAGCAAAGTGGCCCTGGCCGAGTTGCTGCTGTCCGGCTGTACCACCGCCGCCGACCATCATTACCTGTTCCCGGATGGCCTGGAGAATGCCATTGATGTTCAGGTCGAATGTGTTCGCGCGCTGGGCATGCGTGCCATGCTGACCCGCGGTTCCATGAGCCTGGGCGAAGCCGACGGTGGCTTGCCGCCGCAACAGACAGTGCAACAGGGCGAAGTGATCCTGGCCGACAGCCAGCGCTTGATCCAGGCCTACCATCAACGCGGGGCCGGGGCGCAGATCCAGATTGCATTGGCGCCTTGCTCACCGTTCTCGGTCACCCCGCAGATCATGCAAGCCAGCGCCGAACTTGCCGAAGCGCTGGATGTGCGCCTGCACACCCACCTGGCCGAAACCCTCGATGAGGAAGACTTCTGCCTGCAACGTTTCGGTTTGCGCACCGTTGACTACCTGGACAGCGTCGGCTGGCTGGGCCCCAGAACCTGGCTGGCCCATGGCATCCATTTCAACCCCGACGAAATCGCGCGCCTGGGCGCCGCCGGCACCGGCATTTGCCACTGCCCCAGCTCGAACATGCGCCTGGCCTCGGGTATTTGCCCAACCGTGGAGCTCACCGATGCCGGTGCCACTGTCGGGCTGGGCGTAGACGGTTCGGCGTCCAACGATGCCTCCAATATGATCCTCGAAACCCGTCAGGCACTGTACCTGCAACGCCTGCGCTATGGCGCACAAGCCATTACCCCTGAGCGAGTCCTGGGCTGGGCCACCCAAGGCTCGGCGAAACTGCTCGGGCGTGATGATATTGGTGAGCTGGCGGTGGGCAAACAGGCTGACCTGGCGCTGTTCAAGCTCGATGAGCTGCGCTTCTCCGGCAGCCATGACCCGCTTTCGGCACTCTTGCTGTGTGGCGCCGATCGCGCTGACCGGGTCATGGTCGGTGGTCAATGGCGAGTCATTGACGGCCAGATCGAGGGGCTTGATGTGCAACACCTGATCGCCGATCACCGCCAGGCGGCGCGAGAACTGATTGCCGGCTAAAGCCCAAGGATCGCCAGCACGATGAAAGGTGCTGGTGAATCCTTTCCTGCAATACGTCACTTGTAATCCTGCCGAGATGGGCAACTCTGTAGAATGTCGCCATTGCACCTGATGAGAATTGATATGTACGACTGGCTCAATGCCCTGCCAAAGGCTGAACTGCACTTGCACCTGGAAGGGTCTCTGGAACCTGAGCTGCTGTTCGCCCTGGCTGAGCGGAACAGGATCGCCCTGCCATGGCACGACGTTGAAACGCTGCGCAGCGCCTATGCGTTCAATAACCTGCAAGAGTTTCTCGACCTGTATTACCAGGGCGCCGATGTATTGCGCACCGAGCAGGACTTCTATGACCTGACCTGGGCCTACCTGCAGCGCTGCAAGGCGCAGAACGTGATTCATACCGAGCCGTTCTTCGATCCGCAAACCCATACCGATCGCGGCATCCCCTTCGAAGTGGTACTCAACGGCATTGCCTCGGCGTTGAAGGACGGGCAGCAGCAATTGGGTATCAGCAGCGGCCTGATCCTGAGCTTCCTGCGCCACTTGAGCGAAGAAGAAGCGCAAAAAACCCTCGACCAGGCGATGCCGTTTCGTGACGCCTTTATCGCTGTCGGGCTGGACAGCTCGGAAATGGGCCATCCGCCCAGCAAATTCCAGCGCGTCTTTGACCGCGCCCGCAGCGAAGGTTTTCTGACCGTTGCCCATGCCGGTGAAGAAGGCCCGCCCGAGTACATCTGGGAAGCCCTGGATCTGCTGAAGATCCAGCGCATCGACCACGGCGTGCGCGCCATTGAAGATGAGCGGTTGATGCAGCGCATCATCGATGAGCAGATTCCGCTGACGGTTTGCCCGCTGTCGAACACCAAGCTGCGCGTGTTCGATCACATGTCCAAACACAACATCCTCGACATGCTCGAACGGGGTGTGAAGGTGACGGTGAACTCGGACGACCCGGCCTACTTCGGCGGTTATGTCACCGAGAACTTCCATGCCCTGTACACGCACCTGGGCATGACTCAGGATCAGGCCCGGCGCCTGGCCCAGAACAGTCTGGATGCCCGCCTGGTCAAGTAGACCGCTTAAGGGTTGAAGAGCGCTCCTGTTGATGTCTTTTCCTTGCAGGAGCGCACAGCCCGGTCAAAAGCGTCGACCTCAGCCAGCCCGGTCCTGAGGCTCCATCACGGCAATCTTGCCGATTTCCCGCAAACCGACGGAGGTCACCTGCAAGGCGCGGGTTTCATCCACCAGTTTCAGCCAGCCATTCTGCACGAACAGCTTCATCAGGCTCGCCCCCAGTGCCCCGCCCAAGTGCGCGCGCCTGTCACTCCAATCGCTGCAGCAATTGCACTGGGTCTGCCGCCCGCGATGCACCAAGGCTTGGGTATAGATACCAAATTGAGCCAGATGACGGCTGCCCGTGGGGGTGACCACTACCCGCTGCTCATTGAGTTCGACCCAACCGGCATCCAACAGGCGTTGAAACAGGTCGGCCGCCACTTCACCGCCCAGATGGTCATGACACAGCCTGGCCCTGCGCATCGGCAAGGGTGCCAGCGGCACACCACTGTCGGGCAGCGTCGCAGCCTGATGCTCAAGGCTGGCGGCAGAGACATTGGCCAGCGCTTCAACGGCCGCGCCCACTTCAGGTGCCGCCAGACGAAAGAAGCGTTTGCGCCCGCGTGCCTCCAGCTTGAGCAGCCCACCGGCCGAAAGCCGCGCCAGATGTGCGCTCGCCGAAGAAGGGCTCAACCCGGCCAGCAACGCCAACTCTTCGGAGGCCCGAGCAGTACCGTCGATCAACGCCCAAATCATTGCACTGCGCTTTGGGTCAGCCAGAAGAGTGGCCACTTGACTGATGCACGATACATGTTCCATGTCTTTACTCCCTGTTAAAACGTTCTGTCGATGGCACGACGTGAGTGAACAGCGCGATTGCACCTGTGAAACGTCTTACATGACAAAGTGTGTCCAGTGCGGCAAGTGCGTGGTTCGTAATACAACCCAATGAACGCATCGTTGTCCTGGCTCGCTTGTATGGAAAGCTTTCACGGGCAGATCGCTGTCGCCGCCAGTATAAGCTGGCAATCTCATACAAAATCGGGAGAAAAGAACCGCAACGGTCCGTATATGTGCCCTCTTGCCTTAAGCAAATGCACCGAAGCCTTGAAACAACAACTTACATCGTGATCGAACAAGTGCAGGAGAACCATTAAATACGCCTACTTCAGTCAAAGACTACAAAGTTTTACTGAGAGCAATGACAGGAAAAACCTACACTAAAAGCTCAAGAAACACGCAATACATATCGCTGTATTTTCAGCATTTACAGGCACATTGTTTGGAATCACTTATCCCGTCGCGTCGGGATAGCCACGAGAAATCTTTTCGCATTGCACTTCAAGCAGTGCTCTTAACAACTTGACCGGGTGGCTGAGTTGAGCCCGGTGAGCGCACAAGAGGTTCAAGGGCGCTCGTTCCTTGGCCAGTTCCGGCAATAGCACGACCAGCCGGCCAGCCTGTACGTCAGCCGCCACGTCCAGCCAGGATTTGTAGGCCACTCCCGCGCCGGCAATCGCCCAGCGCCGCACCACGTCGGCATCATCGGAAAAGCGATCACCGCTCACGGTCAGTGCCAGTTCGCGCTTGCCATCGCCAAAGCGCCAATGGTCATGCACTCGGCCACTGAGCATATAGAGCAGACAATTGTGCTGCGCCAGGTCCGCCACCTGACGGGGTTGGCCATGGCGGGCCAGGTATTCGGGCGAGGCACATAACACCCGACGGTTCTCAGCGGCCACCGGCAAGGCCACCAGGCTTGAGTCTTCCGGTTCGCCGTAGCGCAAGGCGACATCCACCGGCTGACGAAACAAATCGGCGACCTGATCGCCCAGCAGTAACCGTACCGTCAGTTGCGGGTGTTGGCGCTGGAATTCATCGAGCCACGGCAACAGCACATTACGGCCGAAATCCGAAGGTGCCGACAACTGCAATACACCGCTGACCTGGTCCTGGGCATGCGCCAGGACCTTGCGCCCCTCCTCCAGGCTCGCCAGTGCCGCCCGCGCGTACTCCAGAAAACTCTCGCCCTCGGCGGTCAGCCGCAAGCTGCGCGTGGAGCGAGCCAGCAGGCGCACGCCGAGCAGGTGTTCCAGACGCTTGAGCGCCGCACTGGCGACCGCGGGCGACAGGTCCATCACCCGAGCGGCGGCTGAAAGCCCGCCCAAGTCCGCAGCACGGACGAACAGTTGCAGATCATCGAACCTGAGCATGCAGCCTCCACGGCATTATCAAAAAAATATTGAAAGAGCCTGCCGTTTTAGCCGCTTTTTCTGCGCGACGAAATAGCCAACTATGCGCACATACTTTTCCTGCCGGAGTTTTCCATGAAAGCGGTCGCCTACTATCACTCACTGCCGATCACCGACGCCGCGGCCTTACAGGACATTGAACTGCCAGAGCCCGTCGCCGGACCACGCGACCTGCTGGTTGAAGTCAAAGCCATTTCGGTCAACCCGGTGGACACCAAGGTCCGCCAGAACGTCCAGCCTGAAGAAGGCACAGCCAAGGTGCTGGGTTGGGATGTGGCCGGCATCGTCAAGGCGGTCGGCAGTGACGTCACCCTCTTCCAGCCCGGCGACAAGGTGTATTACGCCGGCTCCATTGCCCGTGCGGGGGCCAACAGCGAGTTGCATGCAGTCGATGAGCGTATCGTCGGGCACATGCCCAAAACCCTCGGCTTTGCCGAAGCCGCGGCGTTGCCACTGACCGCGATCACTGCCTGGGAATTGTTGTTCGAGCGCCTGCAAATCAGCGAAGGCAGTGCCGACCTGGGTCAGAGCCTGTTGATCGTCGGGGCAGCGGGTGGGGTGGGGTCAATCCTGACGCAACTGGCCAGCCGCCTGACCGGCTTGACGGTAATCGGCACCGCATCGCGCCCACAAACCCAGGCCTGGGTCCGTACACTCGGCGCCGATCGGGTGGTGGACCACAGCCAACCTTTGGCCCAGGCACTCAAGCAGGACGGCATCGATCAGGTCACCCACGTCGCCAGCCTGACCCAGACCGACCTGCACCTGGACCAATTGGTCGAAGCGCTCGCACCACAAGGCCGCCTGGCCCTGATCGACGACCCCAGGCAGCTGGATGTGACCAAGCTCAAGCGCAAGAGCCTCTCGTTGCACTGGGAGTTCATGTACACCCGCTCACTGTTCGAAACCCCGGACATGCTTGAACAGCACAAATTGCTGGAACGAGTGGCCGAGCTGATTGATGCCGGCACCCTCAAGACCACCCTCGGTGAGCATTACGGCAGCATCAATGCCAGCAACCTGCGGCGTGCTCATGCGCTGCTGGAAAGCGGCAAGGCGCAGGGCAAGATCGTGTTGGAAGGTTTCTGACCCCACCCTGAAAAACGGTCTTGCCAAGGGCGAATCACGCTCGGCAAGACCGTCAGTCCGATGCCGTTCCATTGCACGATCAGGGGGCTACAATTCCAGCCGTCACCCCATTTCAGGGAGCCTCGCTATGAATATCGTCATCACCGAATTCGCGAAACCCCGTGGCAGCCACTGGCAGGTCCGTCTTGACCAGCATGTGGTGAGCTTTCGAAGCGAGGCCGAGGCGCTGGCCTTTGTCAGCACCCTGCGGGCCCGCTTGCAGGCCCCGCATACCTTTCCCACCTACAGCCAACGCGCGGGTTAACGCGCGGGCTGTAACCTGCGAGTCAACATCGCCACCACCGCTGTCGCCAAACCGCACAGGCTGATCACTATGGCCATGGGCAAGGCGCTGCCGTCGTGCAGCACGCCAACCAGTGACGCTGCGCCCGCAGCGACGCTGAACTGAATACAGCCGAGCAAGGCCGAGGCACTACCGGCCCGCGCGCCCTGGCCGTTCATCGCACATGCCGAGGCATTGGGGATGATGCCGCCAAGGCTGGCAATACAGACGAACAGCGGAACCAACAACGGCCACAACTGAGCGGGTTTCAACGCACTGATGGCCAGCAGCACCACACCCGCCGCCAAGTACACCCACACCGTACGCACCAGCAAAAACGCCGGGCCGCGCTTGGCCAGCAGCCGTGCATTGACCTGTGCGACCAGAATAAAGCCCGCTGCGTTACTGCCGAACAACCAGCCGTAATGCTCGGCTGGCACGCCATAGAGCTTGATGAATACAAAGGGCGAGCCGGCGACGTAGGCGAACATGCCGGCGATGGCGATACCGCCCGTTAGCGCATGGCCGAGAAACGCCCGGTCCTTCAGCAATCGCCCGTACTGACCCAATGCACCGGAAAGCGGCTGACGCGGCTGATTGGCGGGCATGCTTTCCGGCAGCCCTAGCGCCACGGCCAATCCACTCAAAGCGCTGAAGGCGGTCAGGGCAACAAAGATCGATTGCCAGCCAAACTGGTTGACCATCACCCCACCGAGCATCGGTGCCAGGATCGGCGCCAGGCCCATCACCAGCATGAGCTGCGAGAACACTTTGGCCGATGCTACTGCATCGCACTTGTCGCTGACGATCGCCCGCGACAGCACCATCCCGGCACAACCGCCCAGTGCCTGGATGAAACGGGCAATGATCAAGGTATCGAGGTTGGGCGCGAAGGCGCAGGCCAGCGATGCCAGGGTAAACAGCCCCACGCCGACCAACAGCGGCACCCGGCGGCCAAAACGGTCGGCGACCGGTCCATAGACCAGTTGACCGATGGACAAGCCCAGGAAGTAGGCCGCCAGGGTGGTTTGAATATGCTGCTCATCGGTGCCGAAGGCCGTGGCCATCGCCGGGAAACCAGGCAGGTAAAAATCGATTGCCAGGGGGCCGAAGGCACTCAAGGCACCCAGAATCAGGATTGTTCGCAGGTTCATCAGCAGTCCAGAGAAGACAGAGCAGCTGACTAGTCTAACTGCCCCGTCCGTCGGCGTGGCCGTCTGGAACGTGATTAAGCGGAAAAATCTCGTAACAGATTTATAGCGCCTGGACGCTATAGCCTTCCTCGCGAATCAATTCGGCGATGCGTTCTACCGGCAATTCGCTCTGCACCTTTACCTGTGCGCAAGCCAAGTCCACCGTGATCTGCGCTTGTTGATCCTGCGCCTGCACCGCCTGAGTGACGGCCTTGACGCAGTGGCCACACGTCATGCCTTGAACGTTGAATACTTGCATGAAAATTCTCCAGAGGATGGGTGTTGATTGAAGCACTGGAATCAGCTTCAAGCTTGCCACCGGGTCAAGGTCAAGCCCCTGCCAGCACACGCCGCGCTGGAAATCATTACCCGCCTCGGCCAAGCTTCGTCCTCAAACGATTGAATGCAGGAGTACGTTAATGCGCCGGGCACTGTTGAGCCTTGTCGCCATGCTGAGTCTGTTTACGCAGCCTGCGGCCCACGCCGAAGGTGCCCAGGACTATGGCGTGCTGATCATTTCCCGCGAGCGGCTGGAAATTGCGACTTCCTGTGAAATCGGCATTTATCTTCAGGACCAGTTGGCCGGCAGGCTGTTCCAGGAACAGAGCACCTCGTTCAACCTGCCACCGGGTCGGGTCACGGTGCGCCTGCGCCAGCTGCCGGGCCAGGCGCCGGGCTGCCTGCCGGGAATTGATGGACCGAACTCCACCACCGTGGAGTTGCGTGCCGGGCAGATCAGCAAATACCGCATTGCCATGGGTCAGGATGGCCTCTACCTGAAACGGGCAGCCTTGCAGTATTGACCGGCCCTTGACCTTCCCCGCGTGGCAAGGTTGATGCTGATGGCTCAAGGAGGGTTATCCATGTCCGCATCAACCATTGATCTGCCGATTACCGGCATGACCTGCGCCAGCTGTGCCGGCCGGGTCGAACGTGCGCTGGCCAAAGTCCCTGGCGTTGGCCAGGTCAGTGTCAACCTGGCCAACGAGCGTGCCCATGTGCACTTGCTCGAACAGCTCGACCCACAGGTCCTGATCGCTGCCGTCGACAAGGCCGGCTACAGCGCAACCTTGCCCGAAATGTCCGGCAAGACTGTTCAGGACGCCGCCAGCGACCTACGGCGCGAACGCCTGATTCTCATCTGTGCCCTGATCCTGGCCTTGCCGCTGGTACTGCCCATGCTGCTCCAGCCCTTCGGCGTGCACTGGATGCTGCCCGCCTGGGTGCAGTTTGCCCTGGCCACCCCGGTTCAATTCCTTTTCGGCGCGCGCTTCTATGCCGCCGCCTACAAGGCCGTGCGCGCCGGTGCCGGCAACATGGACTTGCTGGTGGCGCTTGGCACCAGCGCCGGTTACGGGCTGAGCCTTTATCAGTGGGCTCAGGCCGCGCCCGGGCACACCCCACATCTGTACTTCGAAGCTTCGGCGGTGGTCATCGCCCTGGTGCTGCTGGGCAAGTACCTGGAAAGCCGCGCCAAACGCCAGACCGCCAGCGCCATCCGCGCGCTTGAAGCCTTGCGCCCGGACCGGGCGGTGAAATGGCAAGACGGGCGCGAAATCGAGGTCCCGATCAGCGCCTTGCGGCTCGGGGACCTGGTCGTGGCCAAACCCGGCGAACGCATTGCGGTCGATGGCGAGATCGTCGAGGGCCATAGCCATGCCGACGAGGCGCTGATCAGCGGTGAAAGCCTGCCCGTTCCGAAACAGCCGGGTGACAAGGTCACGGGCGGAGCCATCAACGGTGAAGGTCGCTTGTTGGTCAGAACCCTGGCGCTCGGCACCGAAACAGTGCTGGCACGGATCATTCGCCTGGTTGAAGACGCCCAGACCGGCAAGGCACCGATCCAGAAACTGGTCGACCGGGTCAGCCAGGTCTTCGTTCCGGTGGTGTTGTTGATTGCCATGGGCACGCTGATAGGCTGGTACCTGACGGGCGCGTCGATGGAAGCCGCGCTGATCAATGCGGTTGCTGTGCTGGTGATTGCCTGCCCTTGTGCTATGGGCCTGGCAACCCCCGCCGCGATTATGGCCGGCACTGGCGTTGCCGCGCGTCACGGGATTCTGATCAAGGATGCCGAGGCCCTGGAGCGCGCCCATGTGGTCAAACATGTGGTCTTCGACAAGACCGGCACGCTCACTCGCGGTACACCGCGCATCGTTGGCCTACGGGCCGCCAAGGGTGACGATTCGCAGCTGCTGCAACTGGCAGGCGCCCTTCAGCGTGGCAGTGAGCATCCACTGGCCAAGGCGGTGCTGGACGTCTGCCAGGAGCGCCATCTTCCCATTGCCACCCTCAGCGCCAGTCACGCCCTCGCAGGCCGTGGCATCGCCGGAACCCTGCAAGGCCGTGAACTGGCGCTGGGCAACCGACGGATGCTGGAAGAAAACAAACTGCTGCCCGGCGACTTGGGCGAGCAGGCACAACGTTGGGAAGCCGAAGGCAACACGGTGTCATGGCTGATAGAACGCGCGCCAGTCCCACAGGTGCTGGGCCTGTTCGCCTTTGGCGACAGCCTCAAGCCCGGCGCTGCCGAGACGGTGCAGCGCCTGTACGAGCAAGGCATTGCCAGCCACCTGCTCACCGGTGACAACCGTGGCAGTGCCCGGGCCGTGGCGCAGGCCCTGGGCATCGACGATGTTCATGCCGAAGTCTTGCCCGCCGACAAGGCTGCCACAGTCGTCGAGCTCAAGCGCAGCGGCAGCGTGGCCATGGTCGGCGATGGTATAAACGATGCGCCGGCGCTGGCAGCGGCCGATATCGGCATCGCCATGGGCGGTGGCACCGACGTGGCCATGCACGCCGCCGGGATCACCCTGATGCGCGGTGACCCACGGCTTGTGCCCGCGGCCCTGGAGATCAGCCGGCGTACCTACGCCAAAATCCGCCAGAACCTGTTCTGGGCCTTTGTGTATAACCTCATTGGTATCCCGCTGGCCGCGGCTGGCTTGCTCAACCCGGTGCTGGCCGGTGCCGCCATGGCCCTGTCCAGTGTCAGTGTGGTGAGCAATGCCCTGTGGCTGAAAACCTGGAAGCCGCAGGACCTGGAGTGAGACGGAGCACGCCATGAATATCGGACAAGCCGCCCACCAAAGCGGCCTCAGCGCCAAGATGATTCGCTATTACGAGTCCATCGGGTTGCTCAACCCGGCCCATCGCAGCGACAACGGCTATCGCCTGTATCACGCCGATGACGTGCACACGCTAGCGTTTATCAAGCGCTCGCGGGACCTTGGGTTTTCATTGGAAGAAGTGGCGCGCCTGTTGACGCTGTGGCGCGATCGCCAGCGCGCCAGCGCCGATGTGAAGGCGCTCGCGCACCAGCACATCGAGGACTTGAACCGGCGCATCGAAGAGTTGGTGGGCCTGCGCGATACCTTGCAAGACCTGGTCGCCCATTGCCAAGGCGACGACCGCCCCGATTGCCCGATCCTCAAGGACCTGGCAAACGGCGGCGGCTGTCACTGACCGTTTACTGAAGCCACGGTGGCGGCGGTGGCTCTTCCGGCCCGCGGGCAGGGGATTTTTCAGCCTCTGCCCTGGCGGCCTGACGGCGCTCCTCGTCGCGGCGAGCCGCTTCGATTTCACGCATGACGCCATGCACGTCGGCGTGCACGGCGATCTCGACGAATTCACCGGTCAAGTTGCTGCCCGAATGCAAGGTGCCAGCCTGATACAGCGCCCACATCTCCTTGGCATAACGGGTGTGCCGCAGCTCCGGCGCGAAGCGCCCGAAGTAGCTGGCCATGTTGCCGACATCCCGTTCCAGCATGCTGAATGCATGGTTGTTGCCGGCGGCATCCACAGCCTGCGGCAAGTCAATGATCACTGGGCCATCGGGGCCCAGCAGCACGTTGAACTCCGACAGGTCGCCGTGCACCAGACCGGTACACAACATCAGCACGATCTGGCGAATCAGGAATGAATGGTATTCACGCGCCTGTTCCGGCTCCAGAACCACATCGTTCAAGCGTGGCGCCGCATCACCGTACTCGTCGGCCACCAGCTCCATGAGCAGCACGCCATCGAGGAAGTCATACGGCTTGGGCACCCGCACACCGGCATTGGCCAGGCGGAACAGCGCCGCCACTTCGGCGTTCTGCCAGGCGTCTTCGGTTTCCTTGCGCCCGTATTTCGAGCCCTTGGCCATGGCCCGGGCCTGACGGCTGTTACGAACCTTGCGGCCCTCCTGGTATTCAGCGGCCTGGCGGAAGCTGCGTTTATTCGCTTCCTTGTACACCTTGGCGCAGCGCAATTCCCTGCCACAGCGCACCACGTACACCGCTGCCTCTTTCCCGCTCATCAGGGGGCGCAGCACCTCGTCGACCAGACCGTCTTCGATCAACGGTTCAATGCGTTTGGGAGTCTTCATCGGCTTTTATTCTGGGTCCTTTTTTACCTGACACGCGAGCAACATTCATTTGCCGGCCCTCTTGCCTGAACGGTGACGAGGGCGACTTTCGCACATCGAAAACGATGCAAAGGGCCAGCCAAGCTGACCTACAAATCGAGAGCACTTTTAGCGGTTAATAACCTGACTGACCACCCTTTTATCCATTTGATTCCTTACAAGTGATGCACAGGCATTTTTTACCGACCGGGAACCCTCACCATAACGGTATTTTTCGCCAACAAAAGCCTCAATGTTTCGGGGTTACGGCCGACCTATTCCCACACAATATAAAGAAATAACCTACGAAAGTTTTATACGGCTGCCACCTCGCAGGCCCCTTCTGGGCACTGTGTCTATAAGAACAATCTGGAGCGCGGATGAACATCAAACAGAAACTGACCTGGGCATTCGCGGTCATCGCCTGCCTGCCGGTCATCCTGGTCGCCACCCTGGTGGTGCTGAACTTGCGCAGCGACGCGCGCACCGGCTTTCTCGACGGCAGCAGCCGGGAAATTCGCCAGGTGTCCAACGCCATGCAGCTGTTCTTTCAGAGCATCAGCCAGAACGTGGACTACCTGGCCAACCAGCCGCTGATCGAAAACGCCGACGGCACCCTCAAGAAACACATCAGCGCCAACGCCGCCGACATCCCCCAGGGCGACCTGGACAAGCAACTGTTCGGACTGTTCTCAGGCATGGCCGCCAGCCACCCGGACTACGCCTACGTGTCCTATGGCGTTGCCGACGGCGGCTACGCCTTCTGGCCGGGCGATCCGAAAATGGCCAACTACGACCCGCGCCAGCGCCCCTGGTACAAAACCGCCATGGCCAACCCCGGCAAAACCCTGCGCACCGAAGCCTATTACTGGGCCGGCGACGACGCGGTGCTGGTGAGCACCGTGCGCGCGGTGGCGAACCAGCTGGGCAGCCAGGGCGGCGTGGTCAACATCGACGTGTCGCTCAAGCAACTGACCGAGATCGTCAAGCAAATCAAGCTGGGTGAAAGCGGCTACCTGATGCTGATGGAGCGCAATGGCACCGTGCTGGTCGACCCCAGGCAGCCACAGCACAACTTCAAGAACCTGGGCGAGCTGGGTGACGGCTATGCGCAGCTGGCCAAGGCCGGCAAGGGGCTGGTCGAGGTCGAGCTGGGGGGCGAACGCTACATGGCCAACGTCTGGCCGTCCGAGCAATTGGGCTGGCATTTCATCGGTCTGATCAAACAAGACGAAGTCATGGCTTCGTCCACGCAACTGACCTGGTTGATCGCCGTCATTGCCGCGGTACTCGCCGTGGTGTTCGCGCTGGTCGGCGCCAGCTTTGCCAGCCTGATCGTGCGGCCCATCCGTAGCGTCGCCAGCGGTTTGGAAGGCATCGCCCAGGGTGAGGGTGACCTGACTCAGAACCTGCAAGTCCGTGGCGTTGATGAAACCGCGCAACTGGCCAGCTGGTTCAACCAGTTCCTGGCGGCCATTCGCAGCCTGATCCAGCATATTGGCCAGGCCGCGAGCAAGATCCTCGCCACCTCCGCCAGCTCCACCCAGGTCTCTGCCGACATGGCCGAAGCCGCCGGGCGCCAGCGCGAAGCGGTGGATATGGTTTCCACGGCCTTCCACGAGATGGTCGCCACCGCCAACGAGGTGGCGCGTTCCTGCAGCCAGGCCGCCGACTCTGCCGACAGTGGCCAGCGCCAGGCCCGCGAAGGCCAGCAGCAGATCGATGCAGCGGTGCAGAGCGTCGATCAGCTGAGCCAGGAAATCTCGCAATCGGCCAGCGCCGTGCAACAACTGGAGCAGGACAGCAACGACATCCAGTCGATTCTTGGAACGATTCGCTCGATTGCCGAGCAAACCAACCTGCTGGCGCTTAACGCCGCCATCGAAGCGGCGCGAGCCGGTGAGCAGGGTCGCGGCTTTGCCGTGGTCGCCGACGAAGTGCGGGCCCTGGCCAAGCGCACCGCCGACTCAACAGCCGAGATCGACGGGCTGCTCGGCAACCTGGCCCAGCGCACCAGCCAGGTGGCGTCGCAGATGCATGCCAGCCTTGAAGTGTCGCAACAATCGGTCAACCGCATTGGCCTGGCGCGGACCAGCTTCGGTCAGATCCGCGAGTCGGTGGACGTCATCCGCGACATGAACACCCAGATCGCCACGGCGGCCGAGGAGCAGCACCAGGTGGCCGAAGACATCAACCGTCACATCAGCCAGATACATGGCGATGCGCAGTTGGTGGCGGAGCTGGCGAATTCGGCCCGGCATGACTCCCAGAGCCTGGCTGGCTTGTCGAATGAGCTGGATGCGCTAGTGCGGCGGTTCCGTACCTGACAGCCAGCCCCCGCTCCCACACAAATGGGTCCAACGCGATCACTCTAATAATGAAATGGCTACCCCCGCCGCCCCCTGTGCTAGCCCACTAAGCTTCCACAGGGGGCTCATCGGAGATTATTGCCATGAACGAAGCAGCTATCGCCGCCATCGATCTGGGAAAACACTCTTTTC
>NZ_JAAAMT010000071.1 GCF_009905435.1 Pseudomonas sp. R5(2019) | reverse complement strand
GATGGGCCGCGCAGCGGCCCCGGCGACTCTGAAATCGCCTGCACTCGCAAGGTGAGCCGTAGATGTCACTGGCCTAAGGGGCCGCTGCGCGGCCCATCGCGGCCAGGTCCGCTCCTACATTAGAGAATCGTTTTCCGGGTGTGTTTGGATCAATGCCTGGCGACCAGGTCCTTGGGCAGCTTGAACGTCCAGAGCATGCCGCCCTGGTTGAAGTCCTTGACTCGCTTGGCCACTTCGCCGCCCCACAGCGGCACGGCGCCACCCCAACCGGAGACGACCGAAACGTACTGTTCGCCGTCCATTTCCCAGGTCACGGGCGAACCGAGCACTCCGGAGCCGGTCTGGAATTCCCAGACTTTTTCGCCAGTCCTGGCGTTGAACGCCTGCAGGAAGCCTTCCGGTGTACCGGTGAACACCAGGTTGCCCTTGGTGGTCAACACCCCGCCCCACAGCGGCGCGAAGTTCTTGTGGCGCCAGACTTCCTTGCCGGTTTTCGGGTCGATGGCGCGCAGCACGCCGATGTAGTCTTCATTCAATGGCTTGATGGTGAAACCGGCGCCGAGGAACGCCGCGCCTTTCTTGTAGGTGATGCCTTCGTTCCAGATGTCCATGCCCCACTCGTTGGAAGGCACGTAAAACAGCCCGGTATCCTTGTTGTAGGCCATCGGCATCCAGTTTTTTGCGCCGAGGAAGGCCGGGGCTACGAACACCGAGGTGCCTTTGGCTTCACTGCCCGGTGCTCCGGGCCGGCTGGCTTCGTTGTAAATCGGCCGCCCCTGTTTATCCAGACCGCTGGCCCAGGTGATCTTGTCCACGAACGGGAAGCCTCGGATGAATTTACCGTTGGTGCGATCCAGCACGTAGAAGAAACCGTTACGGTCAGCCGTGGCCGCGGCTTTGATCTCTTTGCCGCCCTCGGTGTAGTTGAACGAAACCAGCTCGTTCACGCCGTCATAGTCCCAGCCATCGTGGGGTGTGCTCTGGAAGTGCCATTTGATGGTGCCGTCGTCCGGGTTGAGTGCCAGACGCGACGAGGAGTACAGGTTGTCGCCAGGACGCAGGTGCGAGTTCCACGGCGCCGGGTTGCCGGTGCCGAACAACAGTAGATTGGTTTCCGGGTCGTAGTAACCGCCGAGCCAAGGGGCAGCGCCACCGGTTTTCCAGAGATCGCCCGGCCAGGTCTTGCCCGCTTCGCCGCCTGAAATCCCGTGCTCCACCGCTTTGCCGTCCTTGTAGACGTAGCCCATGTGACCTTCGACGGTCGGCCGGGTCCAGAGCAGAGCACCGTTTTTCGGGTCGTAGGCTTCGATCTTGCCGACCACCCCGAACTCACCCCCGGCCACGCCGGTAATCAATTTGCCATTGATCACCAACGGCGCGGCGCTGATCGAATAACCTTCCTTGTGGTCGGCGACTTTCTTGCTCCACACCACCTTGCCAGTGTCCTTGTTCAGGGCCACCAGCTTGGCATCGAGGGTGCCGAAGATGACCAGCTCGCCATACAGCGCGACACCGCGGTTAATCACGTCGCAGCACGGGCGAATGTCATCGGGCAGGCGCGCATCGTATTGCCACAGCTTCTTGCCGGTGCGTGCATCCACGGCAAACACCCGCGAGTAGGAGCCGGTCAGGTACATCACGCCGTCCTTGATCATCGGCTGTGCTTGCTGACCTCGCTGTTTTTCGCCGCCGAAGGAAAACGCCCAGGCGGGCCTCAAGTTCTTCACGTTATCGACATTGAGGGTGTCCAGCGGGCTGTAACGCTGACCCTGGACGCCCAGACCGTTGGTCACGACCTGCTCCGGGTTCTTGGGATCCTGGAGGATGTCTTGATCGGAGACGGCGGCCAATGCCTGGCCGGACAACAGCATGGCACTGAACAGCACGCTCAAGAGGAAGGGTTGGCGACGTGCGGGTTGGGACATGACGGCTACCTCTGCGGTTTTTTGTTATGTCCGGGAATTTTTCCCGGTCTGGTACCGATTCTTGGCCGCCGCCGCCCTTGCAACAATTGCCCGCATTGCCGAGATTTCTAGTCCCTTAGTACCGGGTCTGGCGGCATTGCGCCTATTGATACATCTCGGGCACGTCGTAGCGCAGGCCGTAATGGGCATAAATGGTTTTGACCGATCCCGCGCTGATCAGGGCCTCTAACGCCTCTTCCACGGCATAGGCCAGCTGACGATTGCTTTCGTGCACCGCCATGCCGATCTCCCAGATTTGCTTGCCCATGTTCGGATAGGCGTTTTCCGCCAGCGCCCATTGCGGATCCGCCGCTTGATGGACTTGCCAGTCGATCTCGCCACGCATGGCCATCACCGCATCGACTTCGCCGGCTTTCATGGCGGCAAACGCCTGAGGTACGCCCGGATAGTGGTGCGTTTTGGCAGCCAGCATGCCGCTGAACACCGACGTCAGATAGAACGACGGCACGCTGTCCACTTCGACGCCGATCGGGTGATGCTCAAAAATCGCGACGCTGCCCACCTTGTCCAGTCGACGGCGGTCGTAGGCGACTTGCCACTGCTCGTTCTGGTACGGCCCGAACATCACCACTTGGCCGTTTACCAGTTCACCCAGTTCGTTGCGTTTCTGAGCGTAATCGCGATCATAAGGGACGCGCATCATCAGGTCGGCCAGCTGCTGATTGTGCAACGGATTGGCACGCCAGATGTAATCGCGCAAATCGTCATCGAGCTTCTCGCCGGCGGGCGCCCAGATCAGCGTCAGACGCACGCCAAGCGCCTTGGCCAGCGCCTGGGCGAGTTCGACATCGACGCCCCGCGGCTGGCCGGCCTCTTCAAAACTGTAGGGGGCGAAATCCTTGTAGACCGCTACTTTCAGCTCACCGGCGGCGATCATGTCGTCATAGGTACGGACCTGCGCCTGCACCGTCTGGCAGCACAGCCACACAGCGCTGATCAACACAGCGAGCAGGCGCATGGGCTACTGCTCCACGTGAACGCTGTCCAGGTACGTGCGCACCGCCCACAAGGCTTCCTGGCTCAGGTAGTCGGCCATCTTCGGCATGTAGACCCGGCCGTCACGCACGGCGCCGTTTCGGACACGCTCGACGAACCATTCATCACCGGCGTCGCCGGCATCGAGCATCCGCAAATCGGGGGCGATGCCGCCGGACTTGGCTTCCAGCCCATGACAGGCCGCGCAGTTCTGGTTGTAGGCCGAGGCGCCGATTTCCACGGCCTTATCGCGCTCCGGAGAGGCGCGATAAGGGTTCACCGCCGCCCACCCATCGGCATCGACCTGTACGCCGGCGTCCTTGATCAGGCTCAGGCCCTGGGTTTCGATGGCCTGAGGCACCACATTGCCGTGGGCCCAGACAGAACCTGCGCTGATAAAACCGGCCATGAGTCCGGCAACGAGCAAGGCGTTGCGTTTTGTTGTCATTGTTATGCCCTCAAGATTGCACGCAAAACCTCTTGGCAGAGGCTATGGCACCCATCTTAGGAACCCCGTTGCGCACGCCGTATGCTGCTTTGGTGGCCGGCGTCTAATCCCTTGGTAGTAGCGCTTGTGGCGCAACTTGAATCCCAGCGCTGCACCTTACGACCTTGGTACTGGCGCACCGGTACTTTCTGCATATTTCCAGCCTGTCACAGGCTTCCTATGCTGGCGCTACCTGTAATGGAGAGCCCTATGCGCCAGCTTGCCCCTTACGCCTTGAGCTATCTGCTGGCGATTGCCTGCGCCGCAGGCCTGGCCACCCAGAGCCAGGCAGCGGATGCGCCGTTGCAGGTGCAGATCGGCTACCTGGGCTATCGACCCGACCCCGGCCCACTGCTGTCGAACGTCATTCCAGAGCCGGTCAATGCAGGACTGATGGGTGCGGACCTGGCGATCGCCGACAGCAACAGCACCGGGCGCTTTCTGAATCACAGTTACCGCCTGGTCAGCGCCAACGTCGACAACCCCGAAGCGTTGCTCGAAGCGGCCAAGAGCCAACACCAGCAAGGTCTGCGCCTGTTTGTGGTGAATGCACCGGCAGCCAGCCTGCGCCAACTCAGTGCCGCGCTGCCCGACAGCCTGCTGTTCAATGCCGGCAGCCCCGATGACAACCTGCGCACTACCGATTGCCTGCCGAACGTGCTGCACAGTCTGCCCAGTCGGGCGATGCTCGCCGATGCTTTGGCGCAATTTCTGGTCGTGCGCAAATGGCAACGGGCACTGCTGATCGTTGGCCCCACCGCGGACGATCAAGCCTATGCCGCCGCCCTGCGCCGAGCGGCGAAACGCATGGGGCTGCAACTGGTCGCGGAAAAAGCCTGGCGTTTCGATAACGATCAACGCCGCAGCGCCCAGGCCGACATGCCGCTGTTCACCCAGACAGCCGAGTACGACGTCGTGTTGGTGGCCGATGAACGGGGCGATTTCGGCGAGTACGTACCCTACCAGACCTGGTACCCACGGCCGGTGGCCGGCACTCAGGGATTGACCCCGGTGGGCTGGCACAAAACCGTGGAAACCTACGGCGCCGCCCAGTTGCAGAAACGTTTCGAAGCCCTGGCCGGGCGCTGGATGAACGACCGTGATTTTGCTGCCTGGATCGCCGTGCGCAGCATTGCCAGTGCCGTCAGCAAACTGCGCCAGACCGAACCGCTGGCGATCCGTCAACTGCAGCTTGGCGATCAGCTGCCGTTGGACGGCTTCAAGGGCCGCAAACTCAGCTATCGCTCCTGGAACGGCCAGTTGCGTCAGCCGATCCCCATCGTGCAGCCTCGGGCGCTGGTCAGCACTTCTCCGCAAGACGGCTTTCTGCACCCCTTCAACGAAATGGACAGCCTGGGTTACGACAAGCCCGAGGTCAGCTGCCGCTTTCCCTGATCCGATCCCATTACAACAAAAAAAGGAATCCGCCATGCGTCGCACCTTGCTCTCATTGGCCCTGCTGCTCGCCGCTGGACAGGCCGCTGCCAGCACCGCCTGGATTTCCAACGAAAAAGACAACAGTCTGAGCCTGATCGACATGCAGACCCTGCAGGTCACTGACACCCTGGCCGTCGGCCAGCGCCCTCGCGGTCTGCTGCTGTCCCACGACAACACGTTGCTGTACATCTGCGCCAGTGATTCGGACCGGGTGCAGGTGATGGACGTCGCCACCCGCAAGATCATCAAGGAGCTGCCCTCGGGCAAGGACCCCGAACAATTCGCCCTGCACCCCAATAATCGCTGGTTGTACGTCTCCAACGAAGACGATGCGCTGGTGACGGTGATCGACACCGAAACGTCCAAAGTGCTGGGTCAGATCAGCGTCGGCGTCGAGCCCGAAGGCATGGCCGTGAGCCCCGACGGCAAGTGGGCGGTGAACACCAGTGAAACCACCAACATGCTGCACTGGATCGACACCAGCACCCAGACCCTGGCCGACAACACGCTGGTCGATCAGCGACCGCGATTCGTCGAGTTCAATCCGGACGGTTCGCAGCTCTGGGCCTCGGCGGAAATCGGTGGCACGGTGACCATTCTCGACGTGGCCAGCCGCAAGGTCCTCAAGACCCTGACCTTCCAGATCAAGGGTGTGCACCCGGACAAAGTCCAACCGGTGGGCATCAAACTCAGCGCCGACGGCAAGTACGGTTTCGTCGCACTGGGCCCGGCGAATCATGTGGCGGTGATCGATGCCAAGACCTTCGAGATTCTGGACTATCTGTTGGTGGGCCGGCGTGTCTGGCAGCTGTCGTTCACGCCGGATCAGCGCCAATTACTGGCTACCAATGGTGTCAGTGGCGATGTATCGGTGATCGATGTGGAGCGCCTGAAGGTCACCCAATCGGTCAAGGTCGGGCGCTATCCGTGGGGCGTGGTGGTGACCCCATGAGCGCACTGAAAGTCAGCAATCTGAGCTTCGCCTACGGCCCACGGGAAGCCTTGCGCCAGGTGAGTTTCAGCCTGCCACCCGGGCAATTCGCAGCGCTACTGGGACCCAACGGCGCCGGCAAATCAACCCTGATTGCGCTACTCACCCGGCTCTATGATGTGCAGAGCGGTGACATCCAGATCGGCGGCTGCTCATTGCACCACACCCCGCGACCGGCCCTGAGGCAATTGGGAGTGGTTTTTCAGCAAAGCACCCTGGACCTGGACCTCAGCGTCGAGCAAAACCTGCGTTATCACGCCGCCTTGCATGGCCTGTCCCGGCACCAGACCGATCTGCGGGTGGAGGCTGAACTGGCCCGTCAGGCCCTGACCGAACGCCGTCGCGAACGGGTGCGCGAGCTCAATGGCGGCCACCGTCGTCGGGTGGAGATCGCCCGAGCCTTGCTGCATGAACCCCGCCTGTTGTTGCTGGATGAAGCCAGCGCCGGCCTCGACCCGGCCAGCCGGCTGGCCCTCAACCAGCACATTCGCAACCTCTGCCGCGAGCAGAACCTCAGCGTGCTCTGGACCACCCATTTGCTCGACGAAGTACAGCCCAGTGACGATTTGCTGATTCTCCATCAAGGCCGCCTAGTGGCCAGCGGACAAGCCTGCGCCCTGAGCCTGGAACACGGCGGCGACCTCGGCTCGGCCTTCGCTCGCCTGACCACTTCATCCACTTCAGGAGCCGCCGCCCGATGAGTGCGTATTGGCAGTGTTTCAGCGGTATCGTGCTGCGTGAATGGCTGCGTTTCGTATTGCAGCGCACGCGGTTTCTCAGCGCCCTGGTGCGCCCCCTGTTATGGCTGTTGGTATTCGCCGCCGGTTTTCGTGCGGCGCTGGGCATCTCAATCATCGAGCCCTATGACACCTACATTCCGTATGAGGTCTACATCATCCCGGGTCTGGCCTGCATGATCCTGTTGTTCAACGGCATGCAAGGTTCACTGTCGATGGTCTATGACCGGGAGATGGGCAGCATGCGGGTGCTGCTGACCAGCCCCTTGCCGCGGACTTTTCTGCTGTGCAGCAAGCTGCTGGCCACTTCGTTGATTTCGCTGTTGCAGGTGTATGCCTTTCTGGCGATCGCCTGGTTGTACGGTGTGCAACCGCCAGCTCCGGGTCTGTTGATCGCCTTGCCGGCACTGTTGCTGGTGGCGTTGATGCTCAGCGCCCTCGGTCTACTGCTGTCCAACGCCATTCGTCAGTTGGAGAACTTTGCCGGGGTGATGAATTTCGTGATCTTTCCGCTGTTTTTCCTGTCGTCGGCGCTGTATCCGCTGTGGAAGATGCGTGAGGCCAGCGAATGGTTGTACTGGCTGTGCGCCCTGAACCCGTTCACCCATGCCGTGGAACTGGTGCGTTTTGCCCTGTATGAACGCTTCAACCCACTGGCGCTGGTGGTATGCGTGGGGCTGACACTGGTGTTTTCACTGCTGGCAGTGCTGACGTTCAATCCGCAGCACGCAGCGTTGCTGCGGATTAACAGACCCTAGGCCTCACTGGGTGTGCCTGACTGAGTAGAAGTGGCGCTGTTTTGCTGCACATACAAGATTGCGTTGGCAGACAGCGTTACCGAAACGCCAAGCGTCACAGCGCCGACGTACCACCACGAGAACCAAGAAACGTAGAGCAGGGACGCGGCCAAAGCGTACGGGCTGAGGGCAAAGATTCCAATAACGAGCTTGTGTACGAAGGAGACATATTTCCCGAGCCGATTGTTTCTTTTCAGTGCTTCATCCTTAACGAGGACGCTTGAGGCAAGGTAACCAGGATACTCAGGGACAAATGCATTAAGGTCCTGAATGGTGTCGCGCGCCACGTTCGAGTGTTGTTGCTCGTTCTGTAGCTGCTCGGCGACCTGAAGCAGTGTGGCAAATCGCAACTTTCGCCTCTCCCGCAGAGCCTCCCGCCAGATGCCGAGGGAGATCGTGCTGAGGACGACGCGGTAGTAGAACGCACACGAAAGTACATAAGTAACGGTTGCGGCGGCGGTAGACTTCAACTCTAGACCGCCAACTGACACAGCATCCGCTGCGCTGAAACAGAGAAGAATTGTCAAGGATGAAAAAGTGATCCAGGCCGTGATCTGCTGGTCTGCTCTCTTCCCGCCTTCGAACAGTCTTTCGGAGAGATTGTTCAGGTGGCTATCCAGGAGCAATTGCGCTTCTTCCCGGATGGCAGAGCTTACTTGCTCGTTCACGTCCATACGCATCCCCTATAGGGCCTGACGCACTGCTTCAGCCGCCAGGCGGCCGCAGCGATGCGTAGGTGGGACGGTCGGCTGGAAGCGCCTGTTGGGCCATTCGCAGCTGTTCCGAATGCAACCGCGCTGACGAAAGGGTTGGCAGGTGTGCGGGTAGCTATCAGTCACCCGCGCGGGTCGACTTCACTTCATGTACCCATTCACACTTGATGCCGGCCTTCGCATGATGCTTATGGATCGCTTCGGCGTTCGGGGCGTCCAGCACACAATAGATCTTGTTGTCCTTCTCGCTGAACAGGATTTCATGGTGCGTGACCCCGAACTCGTCCGGTGGCGAATTCTGTAATTTGTTTAGTTCATCCGCTGTGAATGGCTGCATGGGATGGGCATCGATGAACTTCGGCATGGTTGTGTCCTCCTGCCGTTTGGATGGCGTGTACGGAAAGTCGTTCGATTTCACCTTTTCTCACTGAGCCGGCCCTCTGCTACAGCTCTTAACAATAGTCTGATAGACCGTAAAAGCAAGATTTCTGGCCCCGGTTCAATACGCCACCAAAGTCAGGAACCATCCTCAGCTGAGACAGTAAGAAAGCCGGCCTCTTTTGCTGCCGAGCGGTTCAGGCTCAGTAGAGGACCGAGGGCAAGAACGCGCCTGTGGGCTCGTTGTAGAGACCGACGCTCATGAGCGTCATCGGCTGGACCACGCGCAGGCCATGGTCCAGACACCACTTGAACAGCTCCCCGTTGCGGGTGGGCAGGAGGAAGCCGGAACCTGGGAACGCGGGTGCCGCCCCGATGAGGGCTTTCAGCGCGTCGTTCGTCTCGCCGACGGCGTGGCCAAGGAACGCGATTGGCGTAGCATAGCCGGTGATACGCCCCCCGTGCTCGACAAGGGTCGCAGTGCCCTGCTGGATCGCATCAAGCAGTTCCCCACGACGGTCATGGCCGTGGACTTGCATACAGACCTGATTGCAGGCGTCCAGATCACGCTCGGTGGCTGGGCGCACGGTGTAGCCGGGTATCTGCACGGCGAGGGGTGCCCCCTGCATGGTGGACAGCGGCTCGCGGGCCACGAACCCCATCCTGGCATACAAAGAGAGCGAGCGGTTGTGATAGGCGGCCTGGACCAGTCGGACCCCAGGGAAGCCCCGCTGCGTCGCCCGATCCAGGACGTGCTGCATCAGCTGACGTCCGACCGCGCGATCTTGCACGGCGGGATCGACCGTGATCGGACCGATGCCCGCCACGGTCGAACGCTCGTCGAGGAAGTTGCTGCCGACGACTCGGCCGTCAAGCTCGGCGACCACCGCATAGACGCCGGGGTGCGCAAGCAGCCCCGCCAGGAGCTCGGTGGCGACTGCAGGCGAGGGAAAGTCAGACGGAAAATTGTGCTGTGCAGCGATCGTCTTGAAGGCTTCATAACAGATCACTCCACAGCACTGGGAGTCTTCAGTGTTGCCCGGTCGTAGCGTGACGTTCATCGGCACTTCCTCCCTCTATGACGCATCTGGTTGTTCGCCTTGACGCAGTTAAGCGACAACGAAGTTGTGCTTCGCTAACCAGCATGATTTTCGCTTTTTGGTCACCTTGATTCCGCGACATTTACGTGTCCTTACGCCGATGTCCATATCGTTGGCTAACTACGATGGTGGCGGGTTGCAATCGAGTCACCGGTGCTGCTGTGATTGTAGTCGGTTCCCGCGCCTCGCCGTGTCCCAAGGTGGAACCCCTGGTGCCCTGGGCTGAATACAAGGGCCACCAAACCTTTAGAGCTACAACTCTAAACCGCTACTTTAGTACCGGTGTACCTGTCTATCGTCGCATTCCCAACCCATCGCGGCTGACATGTAATGGGTTTATAACGATAAGGATCAAACTCAATACCGGGCGCCCTTTCCCTGACCTTTACGCGTGCGTGTTATTGCCACACCATAATCAAAATAATGAGGTGAAAGGCTATGTACAAAATTCTGATTGCCGACGATCACCCGCTGTTTCGCGAAGCCATTCATAACGTCATCAGCGATGGTTTCCCGGACAGCGAGGTGATGGAAACCGCCGACCTTGACAGCGCCCTGGCACTGACGCAGGAACACGACGACCTGGACCTGATCCTGCTCGACCTGAACATGCCTGGCATGCATGGCCTCAATGGCCTGATCAACCTGCGCAACGAGGCGCCGACCATTCCGGTGGTGATCGTCTCGGCGGAACAGGATAAACAGATCGTGTTGCAGGCCATCACCTATGGCGCGGTGGGGTTCATCACCAAATCCTCGCCACGCATCCAGATGACCGAAGCCATCGCGCAAATCCTCGAGGGCAATGTCTACTTACCGTCGGACATCATCCGCACGCAAAAAAGTGGCACCCATCGCCGAATGAACGACACCCCCAGCATCCCTCCCGAACTGCTCCAGGCCCTGACTCGCAAGCAGCTGCTGGTGCTCGAACGCATGAGCAAGGGCGAGTCGAACAAGCAAATCGCCTACAGCCTGGAAATCGCCGAAACGACCGTCAAGGCCCATGTCTCGGCGATCCTGCGCAAACTCAACGTGCACAACCGGGTGCAGGCAATCCTGAGTGCCGGGGATATCGATTTCGGCTCGTATTTGCGACGTTGATCTGTCTGCAAGACCGCGATGAGGCCCTCACCAACACCCCGCGCGCTCAGGCACTCAGCGCCGACCCAGCAAATGACTCATCGCCGTCTTGAGCTTCATCGGCCGCACCGGCTTGTGCATCAAGGTGTGGCCCAGTTCGCGGATCTGCTGTTTGAGTTCGTTGCTGTAGTTGGCAGTGATCATCATCGCCGGAATCGCCGAAGACCGCCGGGCGTTGATGCGCGCCACCGCATCGACACCGTTCTGATCGTCATTCAGATGGTAATCGGCGATCAGCAAGTCGGCTTGCGCGTGATAGTTGTCCACTTGCCGTGCCAGGTCCTCCTCCGATAGCGCCGTCACCACCAGACACCCCCAACCTTCGAGCAATGTGCGCATGCCGGCGCAAATGGCCGCGTCGTTGTCCAGCACCCACACCCGCGCCCCACGCAGACGTTCAAGAATCGGCTCACTCATCAGCAGGCTCGGCAGCGCCTTGGGTGCTGTGGCGCTTAACGGAACTTCAACGGAGAACATCGACCCTTTGCCCGGCCACGACCGCACATGAATCCGGTGCCCTAGAATCCCGGCAATTTTCTCCACGATCGCCAGGCCCAGGCCCAGACCACGATCCTGATCCGAGCGCTGCACGTCGCCGCGTTTGAACTCCTGAAAAATCTCTACCAGACGGTTTTCAGCAATGCCCATGCCGCTGTCCCACACCTCGATCGTCAGGCGCTGGTGATGGCGTCGGCAACCGAGCACCACCCGGCCGCTGTAGGTATAGCGAATGGCGTTGCTCAACAGATTGCGCAGGATCCGCGCCAATAACTGGATGTCGCTGCGCACCAGCGCCGAACAGGCAATGAAATGCAGTTCAAGGCCCTCGCTGCGGGCCACTTGCGTGTATTCGGCGGCGAGGTTTTCCAGCAGTTCACTCAGGGCGAAGGGCGCGATGTCCGCCTTGATCACCCCGGCATCGAGTTTTGAAATATCCACCAGCGTGCCCAGCAGGTTTTCCACGTCTTCCAGGGAGTTGCTGACATTGCGCACCAGCATCTCGTTGGCCATGGGCTCCCGTCGCTCGAGCAAAGCGCTGGTAAACAGTCGCGCGGCGTTCAGCGGTTGCAGCAGATCGTGGCTGACGGCGGCGAGAAACTTGGTCTTCGACAGGTTGGCCTGTTCGGCCTCGAGCTTGGCCTCACGCAAGCGTGACTCCACTCGGCGACGTTCATCGATTTCGCGCAGCAACTGATCGTTGAGGGTGGTCAGTTCCGCCGTGCGTTCGCGCACTCGCACCTCGAGGTTCTGATAGGCCTGGTGCAGCGCCTCGGCGGTGCGTCGGCGTTCGGTGATGTCGCGGATCAAGACGAAAAGCCCCACCACTTCCCCGCTGGCCAGCCGATTGGGCACGTAGGAGCGCAGCATGTAGCGCTCCTGGTGGTTGATGTTGGTTTCGGCCATTTCGAACGTCACGCTCTCACCGGCAAGGGCGCGAATCACATAGGGTTCCAGACGCTGGTAATGCTGCTCGCTGTGGACTTCCCGCAGGCTCTGACCCAGCATCAAGCCCCGGGGCCAGCAATACCACTGTTCGTAGACCTTGTTGGTGAACTCGTAGACCAGGTCGGCATTGAGGTAGGCAATCAACGCCGGCACATGGTCGGTGATCAAGCGAATCCAGCGCTCGCTCTCGCTGAGTGCTTCGGCGTGCTGATAGCGTTCGGTGATGTCGGTGAAGGTGTTGACGAAACCGCCGGTGGGCAACGGATGCGTGCGAATCTCCAGCACCCGGCCATCGTAGAGGCGCTGCTCGCACTCCTGTACCAGCCGCCCGTTTGCATCACGACTGGCCGGGGTCAATAGTTGCAACTCGCTGTCGGCGATCACGTCGGCGAACGAACGATGAGCCGCCACCGGCGCCAGGCCGCTCAGTTCGAGGAAACGCCGGTTCCACAATTCCAGAATACCCTCGGCATTGACCATCGCCACTCCTTGGGAAAGGTTATCGACCGCCCGTTGCAACAGATGCGATTTCTGCGCCACCGCCTGTTCGCGATGCGCGGTTTCGCTGAGTTTGACTTCGGTAATGTCGGTAAACAAAATCACCCGTCCACCTTCCTGGGTGGGCCGTTCGCTGACTTGCAACCAGCGACCATTGTGCAAGCGATAGCGCAGGTTTTCATCAGCGTGCCCGCGGGGCTCTTCGGTGAACAGTCCGATGGCCGTCATCAACCGCTTGACCTCAGCCATGCGCATGCCGGCGTTGATGAACACCCGGCCGTTGCCCCAGAACGCCTTGAAACGGCTGTTGAACAACACGATGCGCAGGTCTGCATCGAACAGCACAAAGGCGTCGGAAATGCTCTCGATGGCATCGATCAAGTGCTGATGCGCGGTTTCCGCGCGCAGTCGCGCTTCGCTGAGCAAATGGTTGCCGGCCTTGAGTTCGGCCATGGCCTGGTTCAAGGCGTCGGTGCGCTCACGAACTTGCTCGGCCAGCACCACCGAATGCTGGAACGCCGCATACGGGGCATTGCCGCGGGTGATGCCAGACTCGACCCGCTCGATCAGCGCAGCATTGATGCGCCGCAGCTTGTGGTTTTCAAGCTGCAGGCTGGCAATCTGTGCCTGCAGCTCAGCGGCGTCCAGGGGACCGGCATTGAGCAATGGCAACCCCGGTGAAGGTCTGGTTGATGTGCATGCCATTGAACTGTTCTCCGTAGGTGTTGAAACCCATCACCCGTTGATCACGCAAAAACGCTCCGATCTGCTCGAGATTGCCGCCGTTTTCCAGTTCCAGACGCCTGAGAAAGCAGTCGCAGCCGATGGTCAGCAGCAAATCCCCGAGGCGCTCCTGCAGGCCCTCGAAAAGGCTTTGCAGATTCGGCAGCATGGGGCCGGGTGTCATGGCGGTCAGCACAATGCCGTTCTCCACGGCGCAGTAGAAACTCAGGCTCAGGTCCGGATGAACCTGTTGGATCGCCCGTATGAAGTACTGATCGTTGATCCGCACCGCCAACGGGTGCGCCGCGAATATCCGATGATCGAGCTCGGCCACCGGCACCCCGATATGTCGGGCGTACTCTTCGGCGGCAGGCTCGGCATTGAGCTCAAAGACCCGGCGCGAGGGGCTGTCGGCGCCGGTGACCACCAGTTTTTCTTCCCGGGGCAGGATGTGATGGGTGGTGAACACCTCAAAGTCCAGCCAGGTGTTGACCAGCACCACCACCGCCGCGCCGCTGTGGAACTGGCCGTCGAAGTAAACGTGGGTGTGGGTCAGGTAGTTGTCGTCACCGGCCGAACCGCCGAAATGCGGAATGTCGCCCAATGCCGCACTTAATGCCGCAAGGACCATTTCTTCACGGCTGGAAAGACCATCGAGCAGGGTCAGGGCAAAACTGTTGCCCTTGATCGGCGCCAGGGTGTTGCTGCGACAGCCACTCACCAGCCGCTCGACCATTTGCTGGGCATCGATCAGGCTGAAGTGCTCCATCTCGTCGATCAGCTCAATGGCGATGGAAAAGTGCCGATAATCGAAACCTACCGCCGTCACGCAGTTGCGGCCGTAGCCCAGGCGGGTGATTTCCCCGGCACTGGTGCAGCCCACCAGACGAATACCACCGAAGCTTTGTTGCAAGGCTTGCCCCAGCGCCTGCAAGTTGTATTCGGCGGAACAGAAGAACAGCACGAACCCCAGGTGCGGATGCAACAACTGCCTGGCCAGTTCCTGGGCCACCTGCTGGGCATCGGTGGCCTGGGACATTGCACGGACGACGCCTTCGCTCTGGACCTGCTGCATGATCGCCTCCCGCGGGTGCGCCTGTATGAGGCTCGAGTGTACGAAGCCCGGGAGCCACCCCGTATGCTACTTGGGTAGCAGGTAGCCGCTTCGATGGGATGAGAATGGTGTGCGACGAGGGGTTTGCCCGCTGGTAGGAGCCGGGCTTGCCCCAATGCCAGTCCGTTAAGGCACAGACTCTGTGGGAGCGGATTTATCCGCGAATCCATTCACCGCGGTTTTCTGGCATTGCGCGGTGCCTTCATTCGCGGCGGTCCGGCGATCCGGTAAATCCGCTCCCACATGGATCTCACACATGGATCTCCCAAATGGATCTCGCCTTAACTGACTGGCATTGGGGCTTGCCCGCGAAAGAGCACACCGCGGCTTACCAGGTCAGCACCGCCCCCACCGCGAAGGTGTCGGTGTCTTCGTTCTGGTCACCGGTGTCGTGGCCGTTGATTTCGAACTGGTTGTATTCGGCCACCAGCTTGAGGTTGTCGTTGACGTCATGGAACAGCGCAATGCCGCGGGTCTCGTAGTCGGCGCCAGTGCCGACCACGCCATTGCCGTCGTCTTCGGTCTTGCCGTAAGACAATGCCAGACGGTTCTTGCCCAACTTGTAGGAGCCCTGTAACAGATATCCATCGCTGTCGACGTTGCGCAGGGTGGGTTCGCCGGCGTTGTTGGTGAAGAACGGGTTGATGCCCTTGGCCTGGAAGCCGGAGCCGGTGAGAGACAAGCCACCCAGCTTCGCCTGCACGCCGTAGCCGACACCTTTGGAGGTGACGGATTGGACGGTAGCGTCGGTATTGTCCGAAGTCTGATAGCTGCCGTTGACCCAGCTGTAGATTTTCGCCCCGGCAAGGTCGAACTGATAGGTGATCTCGCTCTCGGTGCGCGGGTTCTCCTGATAAGCCTTGCCCAGTGGGCTGCTGTCGTTGGTGTCCACCGGGTCCATGATCCCTACCGCCACCCGCAGGCCATTGATCACCGGCGTGCGATAAGTGATCTGCGAAGTCGGGAACGGATAGGGGTAACCCGTGCCGATATTGCCGAACGACACCCCACCACCGTCCACCAGCCCCAACGTGTCGCTGACCTGGCCGTAACCGGCGAGCATCTCATCGAGCAGGATGTTGGAACGCGCAAACAGGCCGAAATCCTTGCCGATCAGCACTTCCCCCCACTGCGGATTGGCCACCGTGCCGTAGAACTGACGCACATCGATGGCCGTGTCGGTGCCGTTGGTTTCGCTGTCGTTGATCGTTACCCAGAACGAGGCCCGGGCACCGAGTTTGAGGTCATCGACCTGCTTGCCCATGTTGAAGCCCAGATAATTGGGCAAGAACCCCATCTTGACTCGCGACTGGCGACGGTCGAACTGCTCGCCGGCACGATCCACATCGCTGTTCACATAGAAGGCGTTGATGTAGCCATCAGTGGAGAACGTGGTCTGGTCCTTGTCGTACAGCATGATCTCGGCTTCGGCCATTGAACTCAGCCCCAGGGACGACAGGCCAGCGATAAAAGCAGGCAAATAACGGTGCTTGGAATTCTTATTGTTGTGCATGGCGCGCTCCGCAACGGGGGACTAGATGTCGGAAGCGATTATCGAAAGGTGACCGGTGGCGCCATACGCTGCCTTGGAGGCGGTTTCCAGGTGCTTTGGGTTGGCGGGTAGCGCTCGACCATTGGGCGTAAGACCGGTCGACGGCAAGGCCCGGAACTTAGGAAGTAGGCCTGTGGACCCGACGGGCGTTCGCAGGAACAGGTGTCAGCGGGTCGCCCAGAACCCTGGCGGGCACCGAATCAGTCAACTTCATGCTTGTCCACTTTTGCAGAGCATGATATTTACAATTGTTATTTATTACCATTTGCGAATCATCTGCGTTCGAGGTTCTGTCGTGTTGGGCCAGCCCGTTTCTCCTCTTTCCGAAATCTACAGTGGGCATCATGGTTGGCTGCTCGGCTGGCTGCGCAAGAAGCTTGGATGCCCTGACAATGCCGCCGACGTGGCCCACGACACCTTCGTCAAACTGCTGGGCCCAGGCAGCTAAAAATGTCTGCGCGACTGCCCGATTTCCTGCAAGACCGGTCATTGAAGTAAACACAGTCAATTGCACGGGCAATAACAATGACCAGACACACCCCTTCCCTCTTCCGTATCAGCGCCCTGGCGGTGGCCTTGAGCTGCGCCCTGACCGCCTTGTCCACCCATACCGGGTTGGCCATCGGTGTCGACGCTGCGCTGCTACGAGGTCGATCGGCGCCCGCGCTGCGGGGTGACTACAGCACCGAACAAGCGCTCGACACCCTGTTGCAAGGCAGTGGCCTGCAATGGCGCAGAACCGGCAACAGCATTGTGGTAGAACCGGCTCCGCCGGCGCTGGAATTGGGCAACAACCCGCTGGCGTTGTCCGACACCCTGGTATGGCCACCCGCAGTGAGGCCAGCATCGCCTCGATCCCCGGCACCGTGCAGGTGATCCAGGCACAACAGATCGCCCAGCAGTCTGCCGCCGGGCGTAAGGTACCAACCCTTCACCCACAACCAGGCGGTGAACTTCAACTACAGCGATCGTGACCTGTTCGGCCAGCAGCTGCTGGTGGAAAGCTACTGGCGCAAAGAGAAGGCACGCTTTTTCCCCTACAACTGGGGCGCCAATGCCGGCATCGTTGCCTCGCAAAGCGACGCAGAGGTCTATGGCCTGCGCACGGCGGTGGAAAGCCAGCTGCCCAGCCTCGGCAGTGCCAGCGGTAGCCTGGTCTGGGGCGCGGACTTCGAGAACGAGCGGATCAGCTGGACCGTGCGCGGCGGCGCTCGGCACGAGTGGATCCACAGCGATGTGGCCGACAGCGTCGCCTTCGGTGGTATCTGGCAGGCCGGCGTGTCCGAGGTGTTGCCGGGCGGTACGCTGAAGTACGAGGACACCCTCTACAACCTCGGCGCGGTCTACCACATCAACAGCGCGCAGGAAGTGTTCGTCAACTTCAGCCAGGGCTTTTCGCTGCCGGATATCCAGCGCTTCCTGCGCGACGTGCGGGGCAGCTATGACATCCACAACCTCAACGCCCAGGCGATCAAGGTCGACAGTTACGAGTTGGGCTGGCGAGCCGACTGGGAGTCGCTGCAGGCCAACCTCACCCTGTTCGAAAACCGCTCGGATGTGACCCAGTACTATGACTCGGTGACCCGCGCGCAACGACTGATCGATCAGAAAGAACGTGCCCGCGGGGTCGAGACGAGCCTCACCTATCACCTGGATCAGGTTTGGTCGTTGGGCGGCACCTATGCCTGGACCAAAGGGGAAACCCGGCAGAACGGCGAGTGGCGGGACCTGCCGGCCACCCGCGTTTCGCCGGCCAAGACCACGGCTTTCGTCCAGTTTGACCAGCAAAGCTACAACCTGCGCCTGCAGGGCATGCGCCTGGAGAGTTACGACGCAGGCAACGGCCGCAAGATCGAAGGCTACACGACCGTCGACCTGTTGGCCGGCGAGTCCTTGCCGGTGGGCAAACTGGAGATGGGCGTCTACAACCTGAGCGACCGCAACTACGAAACCCTGTACATGCAAGCCAACGCGGCTGCACCCTACCCCCATGCCGAGGGCCGTCGTGTAGCGATCAGCTATGCGCTGGACTGGTAAGCGCGCTCTCCGTAGGAGCCGGGCTTGTCGGATCGCCGCACCGCCGCGATAAGGACGCCGCGGTTCTACAGGTATTGCGCGTCATCGTTCATCGCGGGCAAGCCCCAATGCCGGTCAGTTAAGGCATTGAACGACACAAACCCTG
This sequence comes from Pseudomonas sp. R5(2019), assembly GCF_009905435.1. Taxonomy (GTDB): domain Bacteria; phylum Pseudomonadota; class Gammaproteobacteria; order Pseudomonadales; family Pseudomonadaceae; genus Aquipseudomonas. The sequence continues at coordinate 5,037 of NZ_JAAAMT010000071.1, read as the reverse complement.
TGGGAGCGGATTTATCCGCGAATGAAAACACCGCGGTTTATCAGGCCTTGCGCGGCGCCTATATTCGCGGATAAATCCGCTCCCACATGCTCTGCGCCTTAACTGACCGGCATTGGGGCAAGCCCGGCTCCTACCAGAACGGTGTCGCTCAATTCTTGCTCTGAATCCGCGTCAGCAGCGCCTCGACCATGGCATTGGGTCGGGCAGCATTCCACGCCACAGCGGTGGTCACGACCTTGAGCTTTTGACTGAGCGCGCGAAAGACCACGTTCGGCGGTGCCAGTTTTTTCAGTGAAGCGGGCACGAGTGCCAATCCCTGCCCGCAGCTGACAAAAGCGATTTGCGAAGCCACGGAACGCACCTCATGCAGCACCCTGGGTGAAAAGCCGCTGGCTCGGCAGGTCGCGATCAGATTGTCGAAGTAGACCGGGCTGACCTTGCGGGAGAACATCACCAAGGGCTCGTTGGCAAGGCTCGACAGGCTGATGCGTGTGCGCACCGCCAGGGGGTGATCGCTGCGCAGGGCAACCATCAGGCGGTCTTCGGTCAACGGCAGTGATTGGATCGTAGTGCCCAGGTCGCCTTCCAGTCGCGCGAATGCCAGGTCAATGTCGCCCGCCTCCAGCGCGGGAACCGCTTCAACACTGTCGATCTCGCGCACCGAGACGGTGAGGTGCGGGTAATCGCTCTTCAGTTGCTCGATCAGGCTCGGCAAAACGTCGAACATCGCTGAAGAGATGGCACCGATGGTCAGCAGCTGCGCCTGCCCCGCCACGGCTTCATCAATGGCCAGTTCCAGACGTTCGAGCTGCTCGGCGAACTTGCGCACCGCCGGCAGGATGGCCGCACCTATCGGTGTCAGCTTTGCGCCGCGCCGCGAGCGCTCGAACAACTGGACCTTCAGCGATTGTTCAAGCACTTGTATCTGCTCGGACAGCGGTGGTTGAGACATGCCAAGGCGCTTGGCCGCTCGCCCGAAATTCTGTTCTTCGGCCACGGCCAGGAACAACCAGAGGTGGCGAATCAAGCGAAAGTTGATCATGACGATTCCATAGGTTCAGCGTATGCAAAGCTTCCGTGATTAGTAATATACCAATCACCCATCCTGCTCAACACTGGGGCCCTCGACACCACAGGACACCCCCATGACACCCACTACGCTGCTGGATCGCTTGTCGGCTCTGGACACCAATACCGTCTCCGATGCGCTCGATTTCCTGGGTTTGCCCGGCGCCACCGTCGGCCTCCGCCCGCTCTGGAACTGCCCGAAGATTGTCGGTCGCGCCAGCACCGTGCTGCTCGGCCGCAAAACCGACAACGCACCGACGGTCCATCTGATTACCCCGGTTGTCGAAAAAATCCGCAGTGATGACCGCGTGCTGGTCATCGCCGGTGGCATCGACGGCATTTCCTGCTGGGGCGACATTCTGGCAAACGCTGCGTCATGCAAGCAGGTCCGGGGCACGGTCATCGATGGCTTCAGCCGGGATATCGATGGCAGCGAGGCGATCGGCTACCCGGTCTTCGGGCGTGGGGTCACCATGATCAGCGCCCGTAACCGTGTGGTTCAGATCGATGCTGCCGTTACCCTCAACATCGGCGGCGTGGACGTCAGTGAGGATGACTATGTCATCGCCGATAACTGCGGCACCGTGTTTGTGGCAAAGCATCAGATCGAAAGCGTCCTCGACCTTGGCGAGCGAATCGCCCGTCGCCAGGCCAGCATGGTCGATGCGGTTCGCAGCGGGCGCTCCGTTGCCGAGGTGATGCACGACACTCAGTTTGAAGCGATCAAGGGGGAGCACGCCTGATGAATGTTGAAGACAAAGCACTCGTGGCGCTGTTTGAAGGCCTGGACACCCCCGGGGTCTCGGACGCCATGGACAAGCTGGGCCTGCCGGGCCAATGCCTGGGTATCGCGCCGCTGGACAACTACCGCCAGGTCATCGTCGGCCCGGCGTTCACCGTTCAATACGTTACGGCCAGTGTTCCTCCGGGCACCGTAGGGGACTTCATCGATGACGTTGCACCCGGCGATGTGGTCGTGATCGACAACGGCGGCCGCACCGACTGCACCGTCTGGGGCGACATCATGACCCAGTACGCCGGCGCCAGAAATATCGCCGCGACGGTCATCGACGGCGTCTGCCGTGATGTGACCAAGGCGCTGGGCGATGGCTACCCGATCTTCAGCAAAGGTCGGTTCATGCGCACCGGTAAGGATCGGGTGCAGGTTCAGTCGGTCAATCAACCCGTCTCGGTGGGTACGGCGCGCGTCTGTGCCCGGGACATCGTGGTGGCCGATGCCAATGGCGTCGTGGTCATTCCTCGGGATCGTGCTTGCGAAGTCGCGGCCTGTGCCCGCCAGATCGAATCGATCGAAGCCGACATTCGCGCCTTGATCAGCGAAGGGAAAACCCTGAAGCAAGCCCGCGCCGCATTGGGCTATCACACCCTGCAGAGGAAAGCCTGATGAGCCGCGATATCCAGCGTCTGAACCTGCGCCTGGCCAGTGCACAACCCTCTGCGACCTATCGCATCATGGACCGGGTGGCAGCGCGCCGGGCTCAAGGCGCAACAATCATTTCGCTGTGTGCCGGCGAGCCGGACTTCGACACCCCGAAACACGTACGCGAAGCAGCTATCCAGGCTATCGAGCACGGCCATACCCGCTACACCCAAGTGGCAGGCGTACGCTCGCTTCGTGAGGCAGTGGCCGCCAAGTTCCGACGCGAAAACGGCCTGGACGTCACCTGGCAAGACACCATCGTCTGCAACGGCGGCAAGCACGTCATCCATAACGCATTGGCCGCTACCCTGAATGAAGGTGACGAAGTGCTGGTGCCGGCCCCCTATTGGGTCAGTTATCCGGAAATGGTCCAACTCTGTGGTGGCCAAGCGAAGATCATCACCTGCGACGCGAGCACGGGTTTCAAACTCACCGCGTCAAGTCTGGCGGCCGCGATTACCCCGGACACCCGCTGGCTGATACTCAACTCGCCGTCCAACCCCACGGGCGCCGTTTACAGTGACAGTGAACTGCGAGCCCTGGCCGATGTGTTGCTGGATCATCCGCATGTATTGATTCTCGCCGATGACATCTATGAGCACCTGATCTTCGACGATCAACCCTTTCAGACGCTGGCGCAGGTCGAGCCGAAACTGGTAGCCCGGACACTGACCATGAACGGTGTGTCCAAGGCCTATGCCATGACCGGCTGGCGAATCGGTTTCGCCACCGGTCCACGCTGGCTGCTCGAAGCGATGGAAAAACTGCAAGGGCAACAGACATCCGGCGCCAGCTCTGTTTCTCAGCAGGCGGCACTGGCGGCGCTGGAAGGTCCAAAGGACTTCATCTTGCACAGCCGGGCTGTTTTCCAGCGTCGTCGGGATCTGATGGTGCGGCACCTGAACGCTACGCCCGGCCTTGAATGCGCAAACCCGGCCGGTGCGTTCTATGCGTTTGCATCCTGTGCGGGCCTGATTGGGCGCACGTCCGCGGGTGGTCGGGTGCTGCACAGCGACGAAGATGTCGCTCATGCCCTGCTGGACGAAGCCGATGTTGCCGTGGTCCCCGGTAGTGCCTTTGGCCTGGGGCCGTACCTTCGGATTGCCTATGCGCTGGATGACGTAGCGCTGCTCAAAGCCTGCGAGGCCATTCGTGGGTTCTGCATGGCATTGCGCTGAGGACACTATCCAAGGAGCGATCCTGGCCGCTCCTACATAAGCTGCGGGGTAGGAGCAAGGCTTGCCTGCGATGGCCTCAACTCGGTGTGCAGGTACACCGCGGCGCCTGCATCGCGGGCAAGCCCCAATGCCAGTCAGTTAAGGCGCAGAGCATGTGGGAGCGGATTTATCCGCGAATGTAGGCGCCGCGCAATGCCTGATAAACCGCGGTGTTTTCATTCGCGGCGGTCCGGCGATCCGGTAAATCCGCTCCCACAGGGTTTGTGTCGTTCAATGCCTTAACTGACTGGCATTGGGGCAAGCCCGGCTTCTACAAGGTCGAAAGCACTTCGCGCAGATGTGGCGGGAATGGAGACCGGTGTGGGAGCAAGGCTTGTCGGAGCGCCGAACCGCCGCGATGGCCTCACCACGGTGTGCCAGATACACCGCGTTGCCTGCATCGCGGGCAAGCCCAGCGCCTACACAAAATCAAAAGCGCTCTGTGCCCGCTGATGAAACGTCTTACACACTCCACAGCCATTTCTCGGCGCCTTGCATCAATATTCTGTAGCTCCCCTCAGGACCAAGGAAATACCCTACACCCCGCGTCGTCTGCCATGAACTTGTCCATGGGAAGTCATGCCCCTAGGCTTTTGCGGTCGCTGAATGTTCAGCGATCGGGTGTGGAAACCCGGAGTAGTTATCACGTGCTCGTTACGACGCTTGCGTCATGACGGCTGCGCGCGGGAGGGCTTTGCCCTGCCGGGACTGATAACTCTCCGGTTTTCCACCCCGCGCACAGCTGTCACCCAATCGTGTGGAAATGAACGGGTGGCACACAACCGAGTTATCGATATGAAAAAAGTTGTTCCTGACCCGCCAAAGAAAATCCTCGCCAAAACCGCCAAAATGCCCATCGACAACTGCAACGCAGGCCACATGCCTTTGCTTGCCGTCCAGCCCGGCATCCACGCAGAAGACGCATTGATCCACACCACCCACTTCCTGCAAAACAGCATCGACACCCTCTACAAAGTCATTGAACAAGCCCCCAGCCCCTGCAAGGGTCTGGCGGTGACGAGCCTGCATTCCATCGAGATGGCCAAAGGTGTGGTGGAGTCTGTTTTGGGCGGTATGAAGCGGGGTGATCCTGGCACCCGAATCTGACACCACTGCTTTGTGGCAAGGCTTGCCTGCGATGGCCTCACCACGGTGTGCCAGATACACCGCGGCGCCTGCATCGCGGGCAAGCCCCAATGCCAGTCAGTTAAGGAATAGAACGACGCAACCCTTGTAGGAGCGGACCTGGCCGCGATGGGCTGCGCAGCAGCCCCCGAGGCCGGTGATATCTACGACAAGCCCTGGGAGTGC
>NZ_JAAAMT010000070.1 GCF_009905435.1 Pseudomonas sp. R5(2019) | reverse complement strand
GAGTGCGGGTGGTTTCAGAGTCGCCGGGGCCGCTTCGCAGCCCATCGCGGCCAGGTCCGCTCCTACATGGACGTCTGTGTTCCGATCCTTAACTGACTGGCATTGGGGCTTGCCCGCGATGCAGGCGCCGCTGTGTTCCTGATACAACGCGGCGCCTGCATCGCAGCGGTTCGGCACTCCGACAAGCCTTGCTCCTACGGGGGGTTTGTCATCAACCTGAAACCGCTTCGTGCGGTTTTTTTGTTTCGTGAGTTTTTAACTGCCGTCATCAGCTTGCATCATCCCAATGGATGTTAAGCGTACGAACGCCTCCATCGCTGATATCGATCGCATTGCGCACTTCTTTCCCATTGCGTTGCGCTACGACGAAGTACTTACCAGCGGGCAACTGCGTCAACACAATAGGGCCGGCATTGGTCAGGTTGAGGACTTCTTTACCCTGTGCGCTCTGGATGGCCACGTTGACCCCAGACACATACTTGTTTTCCGAGCCTGTGGAAAAGGTCATGTGCAGGTTATAACCCTTCACTTGTTGAATCGCACAGGATTCATCCATCCCGATACCACCGGAAATGTAAGTAATTCCGTTTTGTTGTTGCTGCTGCAAATGCACGGAGGAAGGGTCAACAGCGCCCTCGCAAGCAGCCTGGACAACCGCGGCGGGCAAGCCGGCAAGCCCAATCAGGGCAACACCTGATAGGGTGAGTAATCGTAAGGATTTCATAGTGACGACTCCCGAGCCCCTGCCGGGCTCTACGAATACAGTGCCATCGATGAAGATAAAGTCATAAAGCGATGGCAGCTGGTACCACCCGTTCATCACGACTCAAACTGAAAAAATTGCTTGAGGTGATTCTTGTATTGATAAGACCGCCTCGGTGGATGGGATGTTCAGATTGATTCATGGTGAGAGTCACAAACGCGGGTATTGGCTATGAGCACATCCCAGCGCTGGAGTTTTTCAGGTAGACCGCGTCGTCTGTTTCGCGGGCAAGCCCTGCTCCTACGCCCCCCTGTATCGTCTCTGAGCCAACCCGCCACGTGTGATAACTCCAAGTACTTAGTGGTACGTCATTGCGCCAAAAAAATCTAAACCCATCCTATTGTTTCTACGATGTTTAACAGCTTATCGACTGGAGTCGTCCTGCTGCCGCTCTGGCATGGCTGCCAGCGAACTAAACTAATTGTTGTATCTTTGGAGCAGATGTCCCCAGCGAGGCAGGAGGTGTCAAATGACCATTCATGATACTTATCGAGAAATTGAACAGACCCTGGGTCAGGTACCGGAGTGGATCAAGCAGATGCCGGAAGGTGGAGCGAGCGGATTCTGGGGCGTGGCACGGGACTTCTGGCTGGCGGATACCAAGATTCCTAATAAGTACAAGGAGTTGATAGGTCTGGCAGTGTCCGGGGCGACCCGTTGTAAGTATTGCGCCCTGTTCCACACCGAAGCCGCGCGCTTGTTTGGCGCGAGCGACGAGGAAATTTCCGAAGCCAGCTTCATGGGGGCGCTGACCATGATGGGCAGCACCTTTATTAACGCCCAGCAGATTGACTACGAGCAATTCCGGCAGGAAACGCTGAGTATCGTCCGGTATGTCAAAGATCACTCGCAACCCAAAGCCGCTTAAGCCGTTGCGGGAACCAGCCCTTCGCCAGCTGACGAAGGATAAGTTGATTGCAATCACCAGCGATGGTCCGAGGACCACCGCTCGGTGGCAAGCGGCTGTGCTGCGAGCCATCGGCGAACTCATGCAATACAGCGATACCGCCCGCGAAGAAAACCAAGACCTGCGCATTCCCTTCGCCAAAGCACTCCATGACCTCTATGCGGGACAGAAGTCCGACGCCGAGTTGACGGAAATGGTGTTGCTGATGCTGGAAGTCGAAACCGCCCCTTTTCACGGCAAAGGGCCCCAAGCGCAAGGCTGATGACTTTTCCAGAGTTACCCTAGGATTTTTTTGGATAGTCGAGCACCACTTGTGCGGGCTCGATCTCGCCGATTTCTGACCACGACTTCGCATCGAACCTGAACTCGGCGACGGCGCACGTTGGCATGTCGGTGATCTCGCTGGAGAGCCGCTGCGCAAGTTCGGCCAACGCGGGGTTATGGCCAAAGACCATCACTGACTTCAGCCGGTCGTCCAGCGTGCGGATGACCTTGAGCAGGTCATTCGCCTCGGCGGCATACAGCCGATCGTCCACGACTATGTCCTTGCGCCGGTAATCGAGCTTCCTGGCGATGATCTCCGCCGTATCGAGCGCACGCACGGCCGGGCTCGACAGGATCAGATCGGGCTTCAGATCGCGCTTGGCCAAGCGTTCACCGATCTTGGGCGCGTCGCGTCTGCCGCGATCGTTCAATGGGCGGTCTTTGTCGGGCTGCGCAGCGTCATCCCAACTCGACTTGGCATGGCGAATGAGAAATAACAGTTTCATACCACCTCCGGTATCCACGGAAAATCCGACCAAAGGGGTCGTAGGGACTCGATGGGGACAGACCACGATTTCTGGCTTGAGTGATCAAGCAGGAGATAAATTAATCGTGGTCTGTTTCCGGCTTCCTTACTCTAGACACCATTGCTGCTGACGTTTCCAATCATTTGGAAATCCCATGAGTCTCAAATAACCCAGTTCCTGCTGATCCATGATTTCGGCCAGATGAAGCTTCCACTGGCTGTCTGGATTGATCAAGTCGGTTAGACAGGCCAGCATCGTCAATACGATGTATAGCCGCTGCTTGGGCTGAGGCCGGTCGGCAGGTGCAGTTGGGATGACCCATTCTTTCAGAGTGCTACCGGGCTTGAAGGTGTGTTCAGGGTCTGGCTCCTGGAAGGGGCGCATGTAGAGGCTCAGGCGAAACAGCATGACCACTTCGAGAAAGCGCATGGATCGTCGTTGGCGACGTGCAGGCCTCGTTGCTTTAGTAGTTCCAATTGCTGTTCTACGCTGAGGGCCGGCTTGTCGAAGGGCCTCATGTAGTTTTCTCCAGGCAAAAAAAACCCGCACGATTTGAGCTTGCTGACTAGGTCAACCTAGGCTTGGCGGGTGTGTTGGGGTGCTAGCTGGAGGAGGTCGGCAACGTCATGCTGAGGTGAAATTGTAACGGGTAGGTGTGCAGGCAGATTTTGGTGCAGGGTGAGGAGTGCTAGCCTGCAGTTTTTATGGACTTTCAGGCCTTATTGCAGCCTGGCGGCAGCTCTCTTGAAGGGGGCTGTAGCAGTTGGATTTTTTGGATGCCAGAAACAACAAAGGCCCGCACTTCTGCGAGCCTTCGTTTTGTATGGTGCGGCACCAGACGAACGGTAATGGTCGGCGGGGCTAGGTTTTCTGCGGGTCTGGAATTCGCTGGAAAATTTGGCGTACCTCAACCAGTAACTATAAATAAATCAGCTAGTTATGGCTTTCAGTGGAATCGAATCGGGGATTTAGAAGGTGTAATCGTGATCACGTTGTCGGTCTGCATGTAAACACTAATTTAAATGTTAGTTTGGTTTGATGGTGGTCAGGGGAAGTCCGTTTGCGAGAGGTGCGCAGTGGGAATTTACTTCAAAATTTCTCGCCGACAATAAAAAATTTTACTAGGGCTTTAATCGGCCTTAATTTATTAGTTCTGGCCAGACTGTCCCGTTATTGAATATTACCTAAACTACACGTGCGTTAAAGAGGAAAGGGTGCGAATTTGTATCTTCAGACACGGCGAAGATTTCGCCTATAAAATAAATCCCACCCTTTCGTTCTGGATTATTCAGATTCTTGTTGAGTATATTGCGTGAAAATTTTCTCAGCTTGCATTTCAATATCTAAGTATGATTTTGGAAGTAAGGAGACTCTTGCTTTGGCGTTAAGCTTGCTCCACTCTACGGTCGAGCCATCCTTATTCTTCCTTTTTAATTTGCTGCCTGCTCCTAAATTCATGGAGAAAAAATCTAGGAAGCGTCTAGCCCCTACACCGGTAAATGGCTCAAAAATAACGCGCTCTATATTACTTGGTTTGTCAAGAGTCGTATTTAACTCAATGGAGTCAGCGTAAAACTCTAGAGCTTTGCTTTTTGGATAAGGTTCGACATATACAACGCGCTTTATTCCTGCTGCTATTATATGCTTTGCGCAGTTGTGGCATGGAAATGTAGTGCAGTACAAGTAGGCGTTTGAGCAACTTGTTCCGGATCGACTGCACGAAAGCAAAGCCTCCATCTCAGCATGAACAACTCGGCCGAATTCTGTTAAATCTCTGATTCTACTGCTTTCTAGTATTTTTTGAATCTTTTGAATGGGTAGCTCTGTATCCTGCTCGATATTATCGATATCTTGTAGGATTTCTCTTATTATTTCATTCTGCTCTGCTTTATTTGAATCTTCCCCGCGGGTATAGTCTTTGCCCTGATCAATGTCCGATATTTCGCCGCTATTCTCATCGACTTCGGCCCAGTACAAACCTCCGCCAAATTTCGGGGAATCATTGGCACCTGTTGCAATTATTTGCCGATCTTTGGAAATTACAGCTCCGACTTGCCTAGATAAATCACTAGAGCGGACGGAGCTAGAGAATGCCATGAACATTGCAAATTCATCGAATGTCGGATTTTTATAGGGGTGAGACAAAATTAGTTCTAAAAAACGCTGGACTGTGTTTTTTACTTGGTCGTCATTTTTGCCGAGGTTAATAAAGAAATCTGCGAGGTGGTATGTGTCTCTAGTTCTCTGACCATGGGTGATATTCTCGTCTTCATCTATCTTAGTTAACTCAATAGCCTCGGATTGAGTTAGTCCCTTATCATTTGTTAAGTAGTGAAGTCTCCTTTTGGGGTCCGCATGTATCCCAAAAAGATAAAAGCCCTGGCCGTATATTTTTCTGAGAAGCTCAACTTCTTCAGGGTGCTTTAATGAGTTTACTATGTAAGCTCTTTTGGCACTGCTCTCGCGGCGTTGCTCTTTTATACATTTTGCAGCGCCATAGGAAAGAATTGCATTGTTTTTCGTGCTTTGTCGCAGTTGATCCCCAGCCTGCATAAAGCTTTTAATGCGTCTATATTCCGTCGTTCCTGCCGCCTGTGATTTTGTTGGGGTTAATAGGGAGGATATTTTAATTTCTTCGACAGAGTATCCGAATTGGCCTAACCTATCTTTGAGTGGATTTATTACTCGATTCGATTCGGTTCCAACGGCGCTAACAATCCCAATTATGATCTCTGACTCACAAAATACTCCCTGAAGGTGCTGTACCGATATGTCATCATCTTGGTTTGGGCGAATTAGTTCGGGTTCAGTAATTGGTTGAGTGGTTTCCGGTAGTGGTGGAAGCTGTATTTCTGGAGCCAAAGCAGCGGTGACAAGATGCTCGAGGCTTTCCTTCTTTCCTGGTTTTCCCTGGAACTGTATGGTACCGGTACTTTCAAACCAGTTCATTACGCCTCCATCATGACGTAACACTTTTTTCCCTAACTGGCTTTCGTCCCATTCGGCACCAATACTTTTTAGCTTTGCTTTCAGAGCTTCGTAGCTTTCAGTGAAAATTACTTTCATTTCCTCTACCACCTCTTGCTACAAATTTAATTTTTTTGCTTGTTTTATTTAAATGAGCATTTTGATAAAGATGACTAAAAACTTAGTCTGAAACTAGGCAAGCCTCATCCTGCATCCGGATGCTAGCAAAACGCTACGCGGCGGTCTACTGCCTCTTTTTAGGTAAAGAGGTGGCCTGATTTTTTTCACTCATTAAAAGATAGGCCTCGTTTGGCTATAAAACAGTCTAGGTTAATATACGGTGCCGGAGGCGGCTCGCATACAATACCTATCTGTGCGCCAATCTGTGCCGCAACTGCTCGGTATACCTAATCTTATGGGTGAAAATGGGCTTCAGTTGAAGCGATTGCTACTGACCTGAGAGAGGAAAGGCTTGCTTTAGAAAAGTCTATTTCATTTTTGTTTTTGTCCGTAGTGTATTCTGGCAAAAAATTTTTATACAAAAAACGTATTTTGCGTAAATTTTGCTTAGGTAGTATCATATTGCCATGTTTAATTTTATGGATAAATTACTGTGTTGCCAGAAATCGTTAGCTTTCCAGAGGGACAAAGAATTTGGATGGTACGAGCTTCTGGAGGAAAGCACTTAAATAATTTTATTCATAATAATCTAGTTGCTATAAGCCATGTAGATGAATTTTTGCTTGATTGGCCTCTCTCCGAATTGCCGTCGTTGGCGCAGATAACTGAATTTGTAAATGGAAGTCATGACGCTAAAATAAAAAATTCAGTGGTTGGTGAGTTGGATGAGGAGTTACTCACGGATGACGAGTTTGGCTTTGATGATTCGAGAGTGGATGAGTATGAAAAAAATATTTCAGCCATAAATAGGATTAATCAAACAGATACATTTATAAATAAGATCGGTATAGGGGATTTGATTGTAACCTTAGATAAGGATTGCCTTGTTATTGGATGCTGTGAGTCCGAGGCATATATTGGGCGTGATGTATTGCTGTATAGTAATTATAATCAGGTGACTGGTAAGGCAAAGGTAGAGACACTTGGCTATAAGCTAAGGCGCGACGTAACGTGGGGTGATCCAATTTCGCGCTCATTGGTTGGCTCATCTCTTAGGAAGCCATTACTTGCTAGAAATACCGTCTCCAATTTAGATGAATACTGGGATAAAGTTTATAGCTTGGTTTTTTCAGTGTTCACAAGAAGGGAGGTAATGTATTTTTCAAACAGGATTAATAGGTCTGAAGCAATTAGTACTCGGGCCATTTCAAGGCTGTTTGAGTATGTTGCTGACACGCAGTTGTTTGCAGACAGTATTTTTAGTGGCGATTTTGATTTGGCGTTTTTCAATAAAATTGCCAGTGGCGATTTCTTTGAGTTTGCCCTTGAGGATCGATCTACATCTCAAGCTGAATTTATGTCTCCAGGAAATATATATTATCAAATAACCAAGCCTGGCAGTGTGGATGTTAAACAATACGCGGCTATTTTTATTCTTCTGTTAAGCTTGGGTATTTCTGGCTGTAAGGAAAACTCCCTCGAGCACACTAGCGCCGCTGAAGGAATTAAGTCTTTTTTTATCCAGAGAAACATGGCTGAGGAGAGAGAGGATTCTGTTGCGGCTGATGCAGATACGGATCTAATGCTTCGTCAATTTAAAGACTTTTCTAATAATAAAAAAATCGCCAATGTTGCTGATAATCTTAAGCTAGATATAGGTATAAACAAATCTGGCGGGCGCAAGCCTTTCTCTAGCGGGAAGGTAGCAACCCCTAGGGTTAAAAGCAAATCAGTTGCTGTAGGAGATTCTAAGCTGATTAGCGATCAATATGAGTTAGGGCTTTAATACAAGGCGAAGTTATTTTATGAAAAGTAGTTTATTGGAGTTTTTTGGGGGCGCTTTTATTTTTACGGCTCTCACGTATTCAACTGGCAAAGGGTACTTTAATAGTTATTTTAGAAAAATAAGTGTTGACCCCTCTTTAGTTGATTTAAGTGTAGATCAGATATTTTTTGAGGGTGGCCGGCAGATTGCACTCCTTTTGAGTGACTCTATATTTGTTTTTTTTACCGCTGCCATCTTCTATTTAATTTTTAGTTTTGCATTGTCATTTTTTATTAAGCGTAAAGTCTCCGGAGATTATCATGAGGAGGTATTTGGAAAGCTTTCGAGTTTTAAAGGGCTTTTGCTGATAGGGTTGTTTGTTTGGTTTTCCAATTTTTCATTTAATTCTGCTATGAAGAGCGGCGAGGCAGTTGCCACCAAAGCCGGCTGTATTATTGTCACTGTGCATAGTAGCGATAAAAACGGTAAGCAAAGTGGTTGTTTGGTTTATAAGACTGTAGATAATATATGGGTGAAATACAGTGTGAAGGAGCAGGTTATGATTAGTATTTTCCCAAGAGATAATTTTTATAGGGTCGATACTGTGGCTCCAAGCAATAAATGATTGTTTTGTGTTTGGCTGAAATTTCAGATGTGGAGCTCTTCAGCTTTCAGTAGAATGATTGTAGATAATGCAGGGCATGGTCTAGGTTTTTCGTAAAGTGTTATTTTTGTCTTGGTCAGTGCTTTTCAGTGCGACAGGAAATTATTTCGAGTGTAAGCCTATATCTATACTGAGTTGCTTTGCTGCGGTCTCTTATATGGTGGTTTAAAAACCAGTTAAAGTGCTTTCGCTGCCAGGTCCATGGATTATCTCGGTGCCAGCGATTAGTAATCGCAGCTTGAATAGCCTTTGCTTGGCATAGGTGACGCGCGCGCGTGGCATGCGACCCAGTTAGAACACCTGCCAGAAACAGCTCCATATCGAATGCCTTATTCATGCGCGCCCCCCGATGTAAGCCGACACTACGTCGATACGACCGTGTCCCAGCTCATAGCTGATTTGCACTCGGGCCTCCTGATCTAGCCGTCGGTCGAGCTGATAGCAGCGGCCACCGTTGATGGGCGCGGGATGATGGGTGATTTGCTCATAGCGTTCGCATGCATAGGCCGCCCGTAATTCGTGGAAGCCTTTGAGGTTGTGCTGATGGAGGATGTCTCGGGCGGGGCGGATGATCCTCCGTTGGAAATCGAGGTAGCGTTCGTTCGGCGCAAGCAGGTTGCGGCTACCCTCGGGAGATACCTGTTCGGCGTACCTGAGCGCTTCGCGAATATGGTCATCCACCATGATCCAGCGAGGTGCCGACGCACCGGAGCGGCCACCTTTGGTGCCGTCCTGGATGTTGATCTTGCCGTATTGTTCGGCCTCACGTTTTAGACGTGGTAGGTCGGCCAAAATGGCCTCGCGTAAGCGCATGCCGGTGGCTCGCGCCAACTGAGCGATGGCGGCGGCACGTGGCATTTGGTGTTCGCAGAGCACGTCGACGATCTGCTTCACATGTTCGCGGTCTTGGCCTTGCGGCACCGAGCGACGAACACTGGTGCGCTGCATCCCTAGCGCCTTGCTTGGACTCGGCACTTTCACATACTGATCACCGCGAAGCGCGGCCATGGTCCGGTTCACGCTGGATAACCGGTTTTGCGCGGTGGCGATGCAGATAGCCCCTTGTTCAACTTGCAGGCGCAGATGTCCGGCGTAGTCCAGCAAGGTCTGCCGATCAATTTTTCGTGCATCGTTAAACCCCGGCCCATCCTCCGACCGACACCACCGCACGAAAGCCTGCCACCGATCACTGTGTGCTTTGACGGTCCCATAATGCCCGCCGCCGAACATGTCTTTCAACGCCTGCGGCCCGGCATAGCTCAGTTGCCGACCCCATCCAAAATTGCGCCCATCCCGTCTACCGACTAATGCCATGATCAAACTCCTCTCGAAGCCAAACTTTTAAAAACTTCCCCACGTCATCCCGCCATGGATGTTGAGTGCTATCAGGGATCAAGGCCCCTGCGACCTGTGAGGGTTGTCCACTAACGCGGGACTGGCGGCTCCTTACGGCCAAGAGCTTGGGCATCTCATGATCTGGCCTCCTGAGCACTTCCGAGGAAGTGGGCGGGTGGAGGCTGCGCTGGCTGACTAAACCAGCGCCGCGAGATCCTGAGTCGGGTGAAGGCAGTGAGGCGATGACCGGGGCATGCCTGACTGTCAGTCAGGTGCAGTCCATTCCGTGGGCTGCGGCACCATCATCTGGATCGCTGTTGCTGGTGACTTCGGTGTTTGTCACGCCGATTGTCACGAGGGGGAGTGCCGCAAAGCCTTGTATTGCGTGGGCTGCAGCAGCGGTAGGCGCGTTCGTCTCTTCCTGGAAGTAAGAGACGAACGCAGGTTGGCGCAGTGAAAGGGTCAAGCGGATAGGTTGCTGCAGGGCAGCCGGGTAGGGTGAGTTTTGCCGCAGAGGCAAAGCTGAGGAGTAGGCATCCATCACATCGCTGTGACTGTGCGAGCCGCCGGACGCTAATCGCACTTGGGGGTGAACCACCACGTTCGTGGCGTAGCCTCAAAGGTTCTGGCTACCTGGGTTGCTGTCAACGACAGCACTTGCACGATCGTTTTTACGCCTGTGGATAATTTCGGTCAAGGCCCGAATTTTCAGGTATTTAGCGGCTGTGGATGAAATTATCCACCAGTGGAAATCAGTGGTTTTCCACAGACACTTCGCAGGCTTTTAGATTTTTTAAGTGAGGTCCATCCAAACAGGGCGGCTTTGCTGCCCTGTTTGGATGGACCTGCGTGGAAGAGCGGACTGCGGTGATCTCACAGGCTTACCCACGATGGAATGTGCCACGACTGTTTGGCATGGCGGTGATGTTATCGCCGACCGGGTGAGCGAATTCGTGGGGCGTCACATGCCCATGGCGGTTGGCATCGAGGTAGTTGCTCCACCACGCCATGATCAGTCTGCGCTGTTCAAGGAATTCGGCCTTGTGGATATACGCGGCGCGCACGCGGTTGCGTTCCTTATGGCTCATCTGCCGTTCGATGGCTGCGTCTGTCCAGAGTCCTGACTCCAGTAAGGCGCTACAGGCCATGGTTCTGAAGCCATGGCCGCACACATCCTTGGCAGTGTCATATCCAACATTGCGCAGCACCTGATTCACGGTGTTTTCGGACATGGGCTTCCAGTATTTGTGATCGCCGGGCAGCACCAGCTCTGAAAAGCGGTTTAGGCTGCGCAGTCGCTGCAGAATCTCGATAACTTGTGGTGAAAGCGGGACGATTTGAATGTCGCCGTTCATCTTGGTCCCACGTGTGGAGTTACGTACCCCATCAATCGGTGCACGCACGTCGGGGATTTCCCACATGGCCCGTTGAAAGTCGAATTCACTCCATCGAGCAAAGCGCAGTTCGCTGGACCGGACAAACACATGGAGCGTTAGCAGGACTGCGAGGCGCGTCAATTCTCGGCCGTGGTAGTTGTCGATGCGGTGCAACAGTTCGGGGAGGCGATTGAGTGAGAGGGCGGGGCGGTGGATCGTGCGCGGTGCGTGGATCGAGCCTGCCAGATCCAGTGCGGGGTTATCGGTGATCTGCCGGGCCCTTTTAGCCCCGCGCATGATGGTGGATAAGTAGTTCTGTACCCTTAGCGCCACATCCATGGTGCCGCGTTCCTTGATGCGCTGGGTGATCTCTAGCAGGTCGTGGGTATCGAGCTCAGCGATGGGCCGTTGGCCTATGAGCGGGAAGACGTGGGTGCGTAGTCGGCTCATCACGGTTTTTGCGTGGCCTTCGGTCCAGCGGCGGGACATGTCGGCGTGCCACTCCAGGGCAACGGTTTCGAAAAGCAGAGCCGCTCGCTGGGCTGCGATCTTGGCCTTTCTCTTCTCTTCCATTGGATCGAGGTTGTCGAGCAGCAGCGCCTTGGCCTCGTCGCGCTTAAGCCTTGCGACGGCCAAGGGCACGATGGGGTAATTGCCGATGATCAGCGTGCCTTCCTTGCCGCTTGGTTTGAAATACCTCAGGCGCCAGGTTTTAACGCCGTTGGGTTTGACGAAGAGGTACATGCCGCCGCCGTCGAAAAGCTTGTAGGCGCGTTCGCGGGGTTTGGCCATGCGGCATTTGAGGTCGCTGAGGGGGATCGCTAGACGTGGCATAGGGGTACGGTCTCCAGATA
Source organism: Pseudomonas sp. R5(2019) (assembly GCF_009905435.1). GTDB lineage: Bacteria > Pseudomonadota > Gammaproteobacteria > Pseudomonadales > Pseudomonadaceae > Aquipseudomonas. The sequence continues at coordinate 12,075 of NZ_JAAAMT010000070.1, read as the reverse complement.
ACAAAGACGCTGTACCCCAAAGATAGCCCCTTAGAAGGGGAATGATGGGGGATTTTATTGGATCCCGATGGAGGATCCTGAAACGAAAAAACCCGCCAAATGGCGGGTTTTCGGGGCTTCCAGAGAATTCGGTGGAATTCAATGGAGCCTGATGTGGTGCCGGCACCAGGAATCGAACCCGGGACCTACTGATTACAAGTCAGTTGCTCTACCATCTGAGCTATACCGGCAGTAGGGCGCTGATTATAGCCATTCGCTCTGTCGAGTAAACCCCCTCGGCGCTCTTTTTTCTCACCCTTTATTCGCCCTGCTCAAATGCTTATGCACATTCGTGAGATCGCCACCCGTGCCGTTGCCCTGTTTTGTGCGCTGTATCACTGCCTGCCGCAAGGTGCTGTTTTTTCTCGGCTTTCAAATGTGTCTAAAAAATGACCAGGCCATGAAGGCGGTTGGATCCACTTATTTACGGGGCCATCAGTGAAGGTTTTCAACAGAGTTATCCACAGGCTGAGCACAAATCCGGTAGCGCTCTCAGCGTTCTGCCAGTAGCAATAGGTTGCGAGGGGTCAGTCGGTTTTCGCAGAACACGCCCAGATACACTTCGAAACCTTGTTCTCGCAGGTACAAGGCGCGGTCGAGTACTAGCCACAGTTCGAGCGGGCGGCGAAACAGGTTGCGGACCATTTCGAGGTTGCGTACTTGGGCCAGGCGCTGTTGTCCGGCCTGTTCCAGAGCCGCCCAATCCATGAAGCCGTTTGTGGATAAACCCTTGCGTGCGGCCAGTTCCTGGCAGTAGTCGGCAAAGGGTTTGTCCAGCCAGGCGGTGGGCAGGGAGGGGGTTGGCAGGTATTCGTCGATGCCTCGCAGGCGCCGTTGCAGCAGGTCGAAGCTCAGGCGCCGGGCCATGGAGAGGTCGCGCTGGCGGCGTACGCGGGCGCCGGCGGTGACGGTTTCGCTCAGGGGGAGGCCGAGGTCGTCCAGCGATAAGTGCAGCTCGGAGGCGATGGCTGCGGTGGACAGCGGTTGGTAGCCGGTGTTGGCGGTGCGGTTGTAGCAGCACGGGGCGATGGCCAGTTGGCGGCAGCCGGCGCGGCTGGCGAGTTGCATCAGGCGTACGTGCAGGTCGCCGCAGGCGTGCAGGGCGACGGGGGTGTGATTGGCCTGCAGGCGAGTCGAAGCTTCTTCAGCCATGACGTCTTGCAGCAGGTGTTGGGCGTTGAGGCCGTGGCGCTGGCTGAGTTGTTGGCCGGCATCGATCAGTTGGGCGTCGAATTCGAGGCAGGTCAGGGCTTGGTCTGGTTGCAGCAGGCGTCGGCCCAGGTGGCCTTTGCCGGAGCACCAGTCGAGCCAGTGCCGGGGCTGCTCAGTGAAATGCAGGTGGCTGGCGAAGGCTTCGATCTGGTCCCACTTGCGGCCGGGTACGTCGACGCTCAGGCGTGGGGGGCAGGCGTGCAAGGGCGATGTGGATAACTCGCCGACTGCCGCCAGCGCCGCGGCTTGGGTGGCTAGTGCGGGATAGGGCGCAGGGGCGGGCAAGCATTCCGGATGGTTGTGCGCGGCTTCGGCGTCGGCCAGGGAGCGCTGGCGTAGCCAGTTTGCCAGTTCCGGCAACTGGGCTTCCCATGGCAGTTCGAGGTGATTGAACGGGCGGGGGCGCCACAGGGCCTGGTGCTGGAGCAGGAAGGTGTTAAGTGCCTGGAAACGGGTCAGCAGGTTGTCGCCGGAGAGGGGGTGGGTCATGGGGGCACAGGTTAAGTTCTTGGCGTGATCCTAGGATTGGACCTGGGGTGATTTTGCGATCGCGGGGGCTGCTTTGCAGCCCATCGCGGCCAGGTCCGCTCCTACATCCTCGCGCGACATTTGTGGGGGCAGGATGCTTCCTAGCGGCCTTGGCAGGCATCCACGCGCAGCCAGCGTTCCAGCAGTTTGAAGCCGCGCACCATCAAGAACGAGATGCCCAGGTAGAACAGCCCGGCCGCAAAGAAGATCTCCACCGGCAGGTAGGTGCGGGCGATGATGGTGCGGGCCATGCCGGTCAGTTCCAGCAGGGTTACGGTGCTGGCCAGGGCGCTGGCCTTGAGCATCAGGATGACTTCGTTGCTGTAGGCCGGCAGGCCGATGCGCGCCGCGCGTGGCAGCATGATGTAGATCATCGCCTTGGCCCGGGACATGCCCAGCGCCCGCGCCGCTTCGATTTCACCACGCGGAATGGCCTGGATGGCGCCGCGCAGGATTTCCGCGATGTAGGCAGCGGTGTGCAGGGTCATGGTCAGCACGGTGCACCAGAATGGGTCGCGCAGATAGGGCCACAGCGCGCTTTGCCGAATGGCATCGAACTGGGCCAGGCCGTAGTAGACCAGAAACAGCTGCACCAGCAGTGGGGTGCCGCGGAAGAAGAAGATGTAGCCGTACGGGAATGCCCGCACGTACCACAGCCGCGAAGAGCGGGCGATGCCCAGCGGGATGGCCAGGATCAGGCCGGCGATGACGGCGATCGCGACCAGTTCCAGCGTCAGCGTCGCGCCTTGGGCCAGGCGTGGCAGCCACTTGATGATGACTTCCCAATTCATGATTCTGACCTCGCAAAGCCACGTGCAGCGCGTTTTTCCATGAAGTGCATGCCGATCATGGCAAGGATGGTCAGGCCCAGGTAGATAAAGGCGGCAACCATATAGAAGGTGAACGGCTGTTTGCTCACCGTCACGGCAATCTGTGAGTGGCGCATGATTTCTTCAAGGCCGATCACCGAGACCAGCGCGGTGTCTTTCATCAGGATCATGAACAGGTTGCCCAGGCCCGGCAGGGCGATGCGCCACATTTGCGGCAGGATCAGCCGCGAGAAGATCCGGCCCTTCGACAGGCCCAGGGCCAGGCCGGCTTCACGGTGGCCCTTGGGGATGGCCAGGATTGCACCGCGGAGCACTTCCGTGGCGTAGGCGCCGAAACACAGGCCCAGGGCGATGACACCCGCGGCAAAGGCGTTGAGTTCCAGGCCGGGAATGTTGAGCAGCTCGCCCAGCCGGTTCATCAGGCTGACGGTGCCGAAATAGATAAGCAAAACCCACAGCAGTTCGGGCACGCCACGCACGATGGTCGAGTAGGTGCCGCCGATCCACTGCAAAACCTTGTACGGCGAGGTCTTGGCCAGGGCGCCGAGCAGGCCCAGGACCAGGCCCAGGCACAGGGCCGAGAGCGCCAGCTTGACGGTCATCAGAGCACCGGCAGCAAGCGCCGGGCCGAATCCGTAGAGTTCAATATTCATGGGCAGGTTTGGTCAATGAGACGGGCACCGCCACAGGGCGGGCGGTGCCGGTCGGGTCAATCAGAGGATGCTGAACGGGAAGTACTTGTCGTTGATCTTCTTGTAAGTACCGTCGGCAATGATTTCCTTCAGCGCGGCGTTGAGCTTTTCGCGCAGCGGGTCGTTCTTGCGAATGGCAATGCCGATCTTGTCGCTTTCTTCAACCGGGTCGCCCTTGAACTCGTAAGCCTTGCCCGCGTCGGATTTCAGCCACTCGTAGTTGACGTACTTGTCCGCCAGGATGCCGTCCAGACGGCCGGAGGTCAGGTCCAGGTAAGCGTTTTCCTGGGTGTCATAGAGCTTGATGGTGACGTCGCTACCCAGGTTGTCTTCCATCCAGGTGCCGGCCAGGGTCGCGCGCTGGGCGCCGATGATCTTGCCCTTGAGGGAGGCTTTGTCGGTCTTGAAGTCGACGTTTTTCGGGGCGATGAACTGCAGCTTGTTCGAGTAGTACGGGTCGGTGAAGTCAACGGCCTGCTTGCGCTCGTCGGTGATCGACATGGACGAGATCAGGAAGTCGAATTTCTTGGCATTCAGGGCCGGGATGATGCCGTCCCAGTCGGAGGTGACGATCTCGCACTCAACCTTCATCTTGGCGCACAGGGCGTTGCCGACGTCGACGTCGAAGCCGACCACCTGGCCGCTGGCATCTTTATTGTTGAAGGGCGGGTAGGCCGCTTCGATGCCCATTTTCAGTTTGTCGGCAGCCATGGCATTGCCAAACACCAGCGCGGCGGCAGCGGCCAGGAGGAGTTTCTTGTAGGTCTGCATTCGTGTTGCTCCGTTAGCGGTTGCTGGACATGAATTGTTTACAACGCGCCGAAAGCGGGTTTTCAAAGACCTGCTGCGGCGATCCCTGCTCTTCGACGAGGCCCTGGTGGAGGAAGACAACCTCGCTGGACACCTGACGGGCGAAGCCCATTTCGTGGGTAACCAGTAGCATGGTTCGGCCTTCTTCGGCCAGCGCGCGGATCACATTGAGCACTTCCTGGACCATTTCCGGGTCCAGCGCCGAGGTGGGTTCGTCGAACAGGATGACCTTGGGTTGCATGGCCAGCGTGCGGGCAATCGCGGCGCGCTGCTGTTGGCCGCCGGAGAGCTGCGAAGGGTAGGCGTGGCGCTTGTCGGCGATGCCGACCTTGGCCAGCAGCGCTTCGGCCACTTCGATGGCTTCGGCCTTGGACTGGCCGAGTACGCGCCGGGGAGCCTCGATGATGTTGTCGAGGATGCTCATGTGCGGCCACAGGTTGAAATTCTGGAACACGAAGCCGATCTCGCTGCGCAGGCGATTGATCTGCTTGTTGTCGGCGGCAATCAGCTCGCCGTTTTTCGCGGCCTTGAGCTTGAGCTCTTCGCCGGCCACCAGGATCTGCCCCTGGTGCGGGTTTTCCAGCAGGTTGATGCAGCGCAACAGGGTCGATTTGCCGGACCCGGAAGAGCCGAGAATCGAGATGACATCGCCATCGCGGGCCGTCAGGGAAATCCCCTTGAGTATTTCCAGATCGCCGTAGCGCTTGTGCAAGTTACGGATTTCCAGCGCGGGCGTGGCCTGGGCCATGTGCGGTCCTCATGAGTTCTGTGCGCTCCTGCTGTTGGTGGCCTTCCTGGCGAGGCGCCACGCTAGCATAGGGTCCGGAAGCTCGCCAACAGCGCCACGGGCAGCAAATGCACGGTAGGCAGGTGGGTGTCGCATCGCTACAGCAGACTGTCGCGCGGATATCTTCCGGGCGGTCTCTTGAGGCGGGCGTCACTCGAGTCCGGGGTGGGAGTCGCTTGAAAAAGGGCGCGATGGTGCCAGCTTTGACCGGTGGTTGGAAGCGGCTTTTAGTCGCCCTCACAGGCTGTGGGCTTTATTGAACGTTTTGGGGTTGCACCTTCCAGTTGCTCCTTTTCTGGGCAAAGGTGTTACCTCGGTGTATTTTTGGTGCGACATTTCGTCTCTGTAACTGGGTATTACGGTAATGATTTGTTGCCTTTAGGCTGATTCGCCATGTTCTTCAATGGCTTGCTGAAAAGGCGAGATCTGTCTAATTCAGGGGCTGTGGCAGATTTGTCCTCTTCTGGCTTGGATCTTGCGTAAAGGATAAAAAACGGAATGTTGCATTCTTTTTACGAAGGGTGCGTGTAACGGCTGGACTGAACGCTATTTTTTACAAAGGTAGTTCTATGAGCGGTACGCAAAACTCCAATGACCTCGGTCAAGGGCTGAAACAGCGACACGTCACCATGCTGTCGATCGCCGGTGTTATCGGCGCTGGTTTGTTTGTCGGTTCCGGCCATGCCATCGCGGAGGCAGGCCCTGCGGTGCTGCTGGCGTATGCGGCGGCCGGTACCCTGGTCGTGTTGGTCATGCGCATGCTGGCCGAAATGGCCATTGCCTCGCCGGATACGGGTTCGTTCTCGACTTATGCTGACAAAGCCATTGGCCATTGGGCCGGTTTCACCATCGGCTGGCTGTACTGGTGGTTCTGGGTGCTGGTGATTCCACTGGAAGCCAACGCCGCCGCAACGATCCTGCATGCCTGGTTCCCGGATATCGCAGTCTGGGCGTTCGCCCTGGTCATTACTTTGCTGTTGACCGCCACCAACCTGTTCAGCGTGAAGAACTACGGCGAATTCGAGTTCTGGTTCGCGCTGATGAAGGTGGTGGCGATCGTTGCCTTTATTGTTGTGGGCGTGGCGGCTGTGTTCGGCTTGATCCCGGGCAGCCAGGTCAGTGGCGTCAGCCATCTGGTCGATACCCAAGGCTTTATGCCCAATGGCATGGGTGCGGTAGTGGCAGCGATGCTGACCACCATGTTCTCGTTCATGGGTACTGAAATCGTCACCATCGCAGCGGCCGAGTCGAAGAACCCGGGCCAGCAAATCACCCGCGCGACCAACTCGGTGATCTGGCGGATCTTCCTGTTCTACCTCGTTTCCATCTTCCTGGTGGTGGCGCTGGTGCCGTGGAACGACAGCAGTCTGGCCGAAGTGGGTTCCTACCAGACCGTGCTGGACCGCATGGGCATCCCGAATGCCAAGCTGATCGTTGACCTGGTGGTGTTGGTTGCCGTAACCAGCTGCCTGAACTCGGCCCTGTACACCGCTTCGCGCATGCTGTTCTCCCTGAGCAAGCGGGGTGATGCCCCGGCCGTGGCCCAGCGCACCAACGCCAGCGGCACGCCTTACTGGGCGGTGATGCTGTCGACTGCCGCGGCCTTCGTGGCGGTATTCGCCAACTACGTGGCGCCTTCGCAGGTGTTCGCGTTCCTGCTGGCCAGCTCCGGCGCGATTGCGCTGCTGGTCTATCTGGTGATCGCGGTTTCGCAACTGCGCATGCGTCGTCAGCGTCAGGCTCGTGGCGAAGCCATCGCGTTCAAGATGTGGCTGTTCCCGGGGCTGACCTGGGCAACCATTATCTTCATCGTCAGCGTGCTGACCTTGATGCTGGTCCGGGAAGATCACCGTATCGAGATCATTGCAACCGGGTTGCTGAGCATTGCTGTGGTCGCGGCTGGCTTGCTGGTTGCGCGCCGTCGCAAGGCTCAGGGGCTTGGGCGTGTGGTGCTTGATCGTTGATGTGATGGGTTGAAATGAAAAAGGCCGCGGTCAGTGATGATCGCGGCCTTTTTTGTTCCTGTGGGAGCGGCTTCAGCCGCGAATGAATAGGACGCGTAATGTCTGAAAAACTGCATCGCCGTCATTCGCGGCTGAAGCCGCTCCCACATTTTTTCCGCTTGGGTTTGTGTGGGGGCTTTTCAGGTCTTGGCCAATGCCTCTGAGGCCGCCACATAGGCGATCTGGAAGGCTTCGCTCTCAACCCAGGAGATGGCCGTCTCTTCGTCCGGATCGCCCTCAGCGATGCGGTAGGAGACCAGCACGGCCATGATGTAGTCGGTGGCCTGCTCCTCGTCGAAGCTTTCGACCACCAGCTGCAGCAATGAATCCTGCAGGAACACCGCGCACAGTCCGACCAGCCCGGCTTCGCCCTGGAGGGCTTCGTTCATGTCGGCGAATAATTTGTCGTAGGCGCCGGCCTCGGCTGCCTGCTCGAACACTTCGTCGATGGTCAGTTCGAAATCCGGGTCTTTGGTATTGGTGGCCGCGATTGCCTTGCCGCTGCGGGCAACGCGATTCTGCTTGGCTTTGGTGGCGCTGCGCTTGGCGCGCTTTTGTTGCTTGATAGGGGAGGCCATGTAATTGAGTCCTGGTGGAAGTGAGCGACACCGGAGGCAACCTAAATTACAGGCAACAAAAAACCGGCTCAAGGGCCGGTTTTCTGTTTGCTTCGGTGGTGATGCACACCACTCAAAAGCTTATGAGTGGTGCCCAGAGACGGAATCGAACCGCCGACACGGGGATTTTCAATCCCCTGCTCTACCGACTGAGCTATCTGGGCAACGGGGCGCATTAAAAGGCTTTTTCGATGATGCGTCAAGCAAGTTTTTAAAAATTTTCTGAATTAATACCGAAGCTTACGGATTTGCTCATTTATTGAGCAGGTGGAACGTAACCTTCGGCCTGAGCGTAATCTTCGCCCGAAAAATACTTGTCCATTTCGCCCTGAAGATATTTGCGGTCTTCGGCGTTCATCATGTTCAGGCGTTTTTCGTTGATCAGCAGGGTCTGGTGTTTCTGCCAATCGGCCCATGCCTTCGCCGAGACGTGCTCGAAAATGTCCTGGCCCTTGGCGCCCGGGTAGGGGGGGCGCTCAAGGCCTGGCAGTTCTTCTTTGTACTTGCGGCACATTACGGTGCGGGTCATGACAACTCTCCTGCGTTCAAGGCGTCGGCCGCGCGCTTCAGCAGTTTCTTCACCGGGGCAGCAAGGCCCAGGCGCGGCGGGGTGGCGAGGTTATACCAGAGCCAGTCGGCCTCGGCCACGCGCGGGCCCTGGCTGTCGACCCGGACCAGCCAGGGTTCGATGGCCAACTGGAAGTGGCTGAAGGTGTGGGTCAGCGCTGGCAGGCTCTGGGACGCGCCCAGCGCCAGTGCATGCTGATCGGCGAGGTGTTCGAGGTCGCTCAGGTCATCGAGTTCCGGCAAGCTCCAGAGCCCGCCCCAGAGGCCGCTGGAAGGGCGACGGTAAAGCAGGATGGCGCCCTCCCGGTTGGCGAGCATTGGCATCAGCGTGCGCTTTTGCGGCACAGCCTTGCGCGGTTTCGGGATCGGGTAGCGGATCTCCAGGCCCAGCAGGTGCGCCTCACAGCCCTTTTCCAGCGGGCAGAGCAGGCAGCTGGGCTTGCTGCGGGTGCAGAGCGTGGCGCCCAGGTCCATCATCGCCTGGGTGTAATGGTTCACCCGGGTCTGTGGCGTAAAGCGTTCGGCATTGGCCCACAGCGCCTTGGCGACCTTCGACTCGCCAGGGTAGCCTTCCTGGGCGGTGTAGCGGGCCAGCACGCGCTTGACGTTGCCATCCAGAATCGCCGCGCGCAGGCCCATGCTGATGCTGGCAATGGCGCCGGCGGTGGACAAGCCAATCCCCGGCAGCTCGGTCAGTTTTTCCACGTCGTGGGGAAACTCGCCAGCGTACTGCTCAACGACGATCCTGGCGGTTTTCTGCAGGTTGCGGGCGCGGGTGTAGTAGCCCAGCCCGGTCCACAGGTGCAGCACTTCGTCTTCCGGGGCCGCTGCCAGCGCCTCGACCGTGGGCAGGGCATCCATAAAGCGATCGAAGTAGTTCAGCACCGTGCTGACCTGCGTCTGTTGCAGCATGATCTCCGAGACCCACACCCGATACGGGTTGATGCCCTGTTGCCAGGGCAGGTCGTGGCGGCCGTTGTGGTCGTACCAGTCGAGCACGGCCGTGGAAAATTGCTCCGGGCTCATCGTTTGAACAGCCCCTTCAGTGCGTCTTTCAATTCCGGGCTCACTTTGTCACCGAGTTTCTCTTCCAGTTTTTCGTTGAGCTTGTCACCGGCCAGCTTGCCGGCGATTTTGCCCAGGCCGTCTTTTTCCACGCGGCAGGCCTTGGCGCCGAGTTCCAGCGGGCCACGGCAGCGCAGTGGCCATTCCAGGCCGACATAGCGCTCGTTGACCTGGCAGGCCGGGTCGGGCATGGCGCTCTTGTCGCCTTCGATGACGACGCCCACGCGGTAGTCCATGCCCAGCACGCGCAGGTCGATATCGCCGTTGCCGTTGACGGTCAGGCCGGGGATGCGGGCCTTCAGGTCCGGGTTGCTGGCCACGCCGTTACGGAACACCAGGCTGCCCTTGAGCTCTTCGAACGGTGTGTCCTTGCCTCGTGGCTCGCCACTCAGGCCCTTGCGGTTGAGGGTGGCGATGCCCTGGCAGAGCTGTTGCTCCAGGTTGGCATTGACCAGCACGCCATCGGTGATGTTGAACTTCGCGGTGCCGTTGAGGGTGTCGACCAACGCTTTCTGGCTGTTGCCGCTGGCGGTCAGGTCGCTGCTCAGGGTCAACAGGCCGTTGACCGGCGAGGGCTTGTCATCGGTTTTGACGAAGTGCTCGACCGGGACTTGATTGATGGTGGTCTGCAGGCCGATCTGCGGCACGGCAGGGCGCACATCGAGGGTGCCGGTGGTGGTGAAATCACCGTTGTAGAGGCCGCCCTGGAGCGTTTCGAGCTTGATCAAGCCGTCCGCGCCCTGAGCCTTCAGGATTGCATTCTGGATCGGCAGCTTGTCGACGGTCAGCACGCCGAAGCTCAGGTCCGCCTGCAGGTCGAGCTGGCGCAGGCGGTCCACCGGCAGCAGCTTGTCGTTGCTCCAGGCGATCTGGGTCGGGGCGTTCGGCAGCGGGCTGTCGCCAGTGCCCAGTGCGCCGGCTTCAGTGCCCTTGACTTCGGCCTGGCGCGCCGCGGTGGCGCCGGCAGCGGCTTCGCTCTTGGCCGGGCGGTAGCGGTCGGCGTCGAATTTGTCGGCCTTGAGCTGCAGGCGCAGGGCTTGTCTGGCGAAGTCGTCGACGGCGATGCGCCCGGTAAACAGGCTGTCATCGAGCTTCAGGTTGAGGTCTTCCAGTGCCAGACTGTTCTTGCTGGCTTCGACGCGGCTGACCAGCTCGAACTTGCCCAAGGTGCCTTGGCCCATGGCCGGTACCGGCTGGCCAATGCTGTCGAGGAAGGTGCGCAGGTCCAATTGGGCGATGGACAGGGCGCCGCTGACCTTGGGCTCCTTGTCCAGTTCGCGGGCGTTGAGTTCGCCCAGGGCGCGCAGCTGGTTGACGGAGATCTTCAAGCCGGTCCATTCGGCAACGTTGGCGGCCATGTCGACCAGCAGCTGGCCTTGGGCAGCGAAGGTGACGGACTTGCCCTCCAGCGGCTCGCCGGAGGCTTCGCCGCTGAGCTTCATGTCTTCGAACTGGTAGCGCTTGAGGGCGCGGTCGAAGCGCAGCTCGCCGTTGAGTTCAGTGCGGGCGCGCAGCACCGGCGGGTTGGTGCCGAGGAAGGCGGTCAGCTTGACCGGGATGTTGATGCCCTGGTGAACGGCACCGGTGCTCAACTGGATGCTTTCGGCGCTGAGCTGCTGGCCGGTGCGTTCGTCGGTGTAGTACACCCGGGCGTTGTTCACGGTCAGGCTGTCAATGTCGAGCTTGACCGGACGATCAGGGGCGTCCGGCGCTTTCGGCGCCGGAGTGGCCGAAGGCTCGCTGGTGCTGGTCGTGGCGGCGGCTGGGGCGTCCGAGGGCAGCGGCTGGCCGATGTCTTCCCAATTGCCGTGACCGTTCTGGTCGCGGTTCAGGGTCAGGCTCAGGCCTTCGACGCGCACGTCGCTCATCTGCACTTCGCGGCGCAGCAGCGGCAGCACGCGCACCGACAGGCCCAGCATCTGCAAGTCGGCAAACGGCACTTTCGGGTTGTTCAAGGTCGCGACGCTGGCTTCATGCAGCTCCAGCCCCAGCCAGGGGAACAGGCTCCAGCCTATGTCGCCGTTAAGTGTCAGCTCAACATGCGCTTTATCGCGGGCCAGCTGGCGAATCTCGTCTTTGTAGTCGTTGGGATCGAATAAGTGGGTCAGGGCAAAGCCCGACGCCACAATGATCAGCAACAGCCCGAGAACACACAGCCCCAGGATTTTGCCGAACGCTTTCATGGGCGAGTCCTTGTAGGTCGATTCAAAATTCAGCCGCAGAGTATAGCGCTCTGAGGTTAGCGCCTGCGCATCATGGCAGGCACCGGTCGGGATCAATCTTCGCTGTTGTCGAGCGGCAAATGCAGCTTGGCGGCCAGCGCCTGGCACTCCAGATGGCCAGCCGGGGCCAACAGCTGCAATTGACCGCCGCTTTCAAGGGCGGTTCGGCGCGCTTCGCTGACCAGTCGCTCAGCCACGCCCCGACGCCGGGTCAAAGTGCGCACGCACAGGTGCGACAGCTGCCACTGCTCGCCCTGCTGGCGCAGACGTGCCGCCCCCAGCAGGCGGTCGTTGAAGCGGGCGGCGAGCAGGCTGCCGTCCTCGAGGCCGGCATCGATCAGGCCCTGGCTGTCCTTGAGTGCTCCGAACAGCCAGGTCGGGGCATCGCGGTAGATCTTGTGCAGATCGTCCAGGTCTTGCCGGGTCGGCGCGACCACTTTTTCGACAACGATAGGCATGGCGGTTCCTCGATGGCCTCAGGTGCGGGGGGAAGACGATATCAGGTTGCTTTCAGGCGGGGACACAAATGGTAACCTCTAGCAAGCCGTCGGACCGCTGACCGGGGCCGCTGCGCGCTCCATCGCGGGCAAGCCCCAATGCCAGTCAGTTAAGGCGAGATCCATGTGGGAGCGGATTTATCCGCGAATGAAGGCACCGCGGTTTTTCAGGCATTGCGCGTCGTCTTCATTCGCGGATAAATCCG
>NZ_JAAAMT010000007.1 GCF_009905435.1 Pseudomonas sp. R5(2019) | reverse complement strand
CCCGAGCGAAATGCTCCAAGGTGTCCCGGAGATCGACTTCACGGTGACCCGCTGGGTCGCTGAGAACCGTATAAGCCGGAAACGCAAAAGGAGTGTCGAATTGAAGTCCATTCGACACCCTTAAAGGACATGCAACACCTGCCGGCGTCAAGCCTTCATGCGTGAGACTTCTTCCAAGCGGAATCGAGCCGCAAACGCCTGCATTCTTTCATCGAAGCGCAGCCCAAGCTGCCCACCGTGATCGCTGGTTTCAGCCAGGGCGGCATCATGAGTGCAAGCCTCGGGGTCACCGAGCCTGAAGAGGTTGCAGGCTTGCCACAAGGATTTTCGGGGAGGCGCGGGGCTTAAGTTCACTTTCTGTTCTGTTGCTCCCCAGCCCCCACTCCCTTCACGGACGCCCTCCGCGTCTCTGCTTTCGATCGACAGAGAACCTTGCGTCATCACTTCCCCATCAGCCCAACGCTATCTCTCTCTCCTGATACTGGTTGCGGCGGGGCTCCGCACTTGTGCGGTTCAGTCGCATAAATGGTAGTGGCCTATGAGGGGGCAGCTCACGAAATGGACGAAACCGTACGTTAAGCCATAAGCATGTTTATGGGAGTTCCTTGAACTTCGGCAAGCGACCCAGGCTGTGTAAAAACGCAGACGCCGTTTTGAAGTCCTCGCTTCTACGTTAAATCTGCAAGCGTTCGGTTAGTCAGCAGATCTAGATTTTGCGCAGGAGCGTGATTTTCGCGCCGATTTTGAATGCTGAATCTGCGGATTCCACGCCATCCGGCCACTCATTCCACGCTTATCCGGCCGGGTATTCCACGCACATCCGGCCACCTGTTCCACGGCCATCCGGCCGGGCAGTCGGAGCGCAGCGACGCAGGTTTGCATTGTTAGTCTGAAGTCCCTGTTGCAGTCAATTTCGTAGCGCGTCTGCGCATCGATTCACCCTTGAGTTCGATGCGGTAAGCTATGCACCAGCCGGTCGAGGATGGCGTCGGCCAAGGTCGGATCGCCGATCAGTTCATGCCATTTGTCTACCGGCATCTGGCTGGTCACCAGTGTCGAGCGGTACCCGTAGCGGTCGTCCAGCAGCTCCAGCATGTCGCGCCGTTGCGCAGCGGTAAACGCCGCCACTCCCCAGTCGTCCAGGATGATCAGATCGGTCTTGGCATAACCGGCCATCAGTTTGGCGAAGCGACCGTCGCCGTGGGCCAGACCCAGTTCCTCCATCAAGCGCGGCAGGCGCAGGTAGCGCACGCTGTAGCCGTCCCGGCAAGCCTTGTGGGCCAGTGCGCAGGCCAGCCAGGTTTTGCCCACGCCGGTGGGGCCGCCGATGATCAGGTTCAGGCCGTCGCGCAGCCATTGGCCACTGCCCAGCTGCAGAATCAGGGACTTGTCCAGCCCACGCGGGCTGCGGTAATCGATGTCTTCCAGGCAGGCGTTGTGGCGCAGTCGGGCCGCTTTCAGGCGAGTGCTCAGGCGCGCATCTTCACGTTCGGTCAGCTCGCGATCGACCATCAGGCCCAGGCGTTCCTCGAAGCTGAGGCTGTTGATGTCGGGCGTTGCGTGTTGCTCGCTCAGCGCCTTGATCATGCCGTGCAGGCGCAGGGTTTGCAGCTTGTCCAGGGTGGGATTGGGGAGCATGGGAGTATTCCTTCAGGTCAGTGGTAGTAGCCGGGGCCGCGCAGGTTGATGTGTTCATCGGGCAACAGCGGCAGGTTCTGCTGGGCCAGCGGTAGCCGTTCCAGCCCTTGGCGCAGGATCGATTCGAGGCTCTTGTAACTGCATGCGCCCAACGCCAGGGCGCGCTGGCAAGCGGCTTCCAGCCGTTCTTCACCGTGCTGTTTGCCCAGGCGCAGGATGCCCAGGCAAGCCCGGAAGCCGTGCTGCGGATGGACTCGGCGCTCGAGGATGTGGGCGATGACACCAGCGGTGTTTGGCCCAGTCTGCTCTGCCCAGCGGATCAGCCGCTGCGGCGTCCACTCGGCATGTTCGCGGTGGCTCTTGGGCATGTGCTCGGTCTGGGTGGTGTGACGGCCTTTGTGCGGCGAGCGCACATGGCTGGCCACGCGCTGGTTGGCGTGGAAGCACTCGACGGTCTGCGCAGTCAGGCGCACTTCGAGCTGGTGCTTCACCAACTGGTACGGCACCGAGTAGTAATGGCCGTCGACTTCGATGTGGTAGTCGATGTGCACCCTTACTTTTTTCCATTCGGCGTAGACGTAAGGACGTTCTGGCAGCGGTTGTAGCGCGGGTTGGTCGAGCGCCTCGAAGGCCGAGCGGCGTGAGCCGGGCAGCTTCTTGAAGGGCCGTTGATTCAGTCGCTCCAGCAGCACGCCGATGGCGGTGTTGAGTTCGCCCAGCGAGAAGAACTGGCGGTTGCGCAAGGCCGCGAGGATCCAGCGTTCGACCACCTGCACGCCGACTTCGACCTTGGCCTTGTCCTTGGGCTTGCGGGCGCGAGCGGGCAACACGGCGACCCCGTAATGTTCGGCCAGATCGCGGTAGCTGGGGTTGATGTCCGGCTCGTAGCGATGCGCTTTGCTGACGCCGCTGCGCAAATTATCCGGCACCAGGATCGCGGGCGCTCCACCGAGAAACGCGAGGCAACGGGCGTGCGAGCCCAGCCAGTCGGGCAGTTGCTGCGACCAGGTGGCCTCGGCAAAGGTGTAGCTGGAGGCGCCGAGGACAGCGACGAAGACCTGGGCCTGGCGGATCTCGCCGGTGTGCCGGTCAATGACCACTACGGTCTGGCCGGCGTAGTCGACGAACAGCTTTTCACCGGCGCGATGCTCCTGGCGCATGACCACGTCGACCTTGGCGGCCCAGAGCCGGTAGTGCTCGCAGAACCAGCTGTATTGGTAACCTTGCGGATGGCTGAGTCGGTACTCCTGCCAGAGCAGGGCCAGGGTGACGCCGGGGCGGCGCAGTTCGGCGTGAGCCCATGCCCAGTCAGGCATCGGACGCTGCTCACTGGGGATGGTCGGCGCAGGCGGAAACAACTGACGTTCCAATTCGGCGTCGGTCAGCGCAGAGGGCCACGTCAGCCCGCAGGCAGCAAAGCGATTGAGGTAGTCACCGATGGTGGCTCGTCCCACTTGCAAGCTGCCCGCGATCTGGCGAGCAGATAGACCCACCTCAAACTTGAGGCGCAGAACTTCTCGAATCTTACGCATGGATAAACGCTCCACGACGACCTCTCTGCTTCGAAAAAAGAGGTCGATGGTAGTGAATTAATCCTGCGTGGCTGCCTGCCTGAAGGGTGGCCGGATGGCTGTGGAATCAGTGGCCGGATGCGCGTGGAATGGGTGGCCGGATCATCGTGGAATCAGTGGCCGGATGTTCATGGAATAGGTGGCCGGATGGTCGCGGAGTCCGCATGCTGAATCTGCACAAAAGTGTTTTTACACAGCCTCGACCCAAAGCAGGCATTCATTTTCATGCATAAGCAAACAAGGCCGCAAATGCGGCCTTGTTTTCGGGTGTTACTCGTGTGAATGGCCGTGCTCAGCGCTCTCGGAGGTTGCGCCTTTCTCACCGCCGCCGCATGCCGTCATCAGGCCTAGGAAGCAGATCAGGAGCATCGAACGAATCAGAGTGGTTGGGGTTTTCATGGGAAGACTCTTCCAAAAATGGATGAAATAAATGGTCTGTGTTCAGGCTGAGTGCCGCGTTTTCGGCAGTAGGAAAGCCATCGCTACTTCGGATTACTGTTTGACGTTCAGGTAATCACCGCTCGTCTTCAATGAAATAGTCACGTCGTTATTGCCGCGATTACGCCAGAACCAGCCGTGGGTGCCGTCAAAAATGGCGGTGAATTCACCTTTATCACGTTTGACCTGCTTGCCCTTGTTGTAACTGTGGAAGTAACCCTTTTCACCGTTGTAGGGTTCGCCATGGGTGTCGTAGTTCACAGGACCACCAGCAACTGTCCATTCATAGCTGATAGTCTTGTTTTTCAGCACTTCCAGTTTGATTTCTGTCCCTTCACCTGGCTTGAGCGTGACAGTCATTTGATCCGTCTTCAAAGCAGGGGCAGGTGTCGCCACCGGATTCGCAATAGGCTGAACTTGCGCAACCTGCGGAGCTGGAGCTGGAGCTGCCGGTTGCGGTGGCGCGGCATCCGCCAACGCCTCTTGGGCAAGGATGATCTTCAATTCGCCCATCTGGGTCAGACCCAGTGCGCGGCCCACGCCCGTAGGATCAACGGCATATTCCGAAGGCATGACCACTGTCACCAGCAGGCCGACCGCAGTCAGCAGTGCAATGACAGTCGAACGCACCAGCTTGCGAGTGCTAGGCAATTCATTAACGGTTGGAAGCGGAGTATTGAACATGGTCAGGATTCCTTAGGCAGAGACAAACAGGCCGGTGATCTGGTAACCCATTAGGAGGAAACCGGCACTCATCATGGCGACGTTGGCGGTATAGGCGTGGCGCCAGAAGCTGCCGGTGCGACGCCAATACCCCATCAGAATGAGAATCGCGCTGAGGGCCAGCAATTGGCCGATCTCGACACCAACGTTGAAGGCGATCAGGTTCGGAATCAGGCCATCAGGCGAGATCTCGTACTCCTGAATCTTGGTGGCCAAACCGAAACCATGGAGCAGGCCGAAGATCAGCGTGGCCACCTTGGTGTTGGGTTGGAAGCCGAACCAGCGTTGGAATGCGCCCAGGTTATCCAGCGCCTTGTACACCACCGAGAAACCAATGATGGCGTCGATGATGTACGAGCTGATGCTGATCTCAGTCAGCACGCCCAGCAGCAGCGTGACCGAGTGGCCTACGGCGAAAAGCGTGACGTAGAGCCCTACATCTTTCAGGCGGTAGAGGAAGAAGATCACCCCGAACAGAAACAGCAGGTGGTCGTAGCCTGTCATCATGTGCTTGGCGCCCATGTAGATGAAGGGCAGCAACATGACGCCGGAGCTTTCCTGGATGAATCCCTTGTCACCTTCAGCGACGGCATGAGCCATCGCCTCGGGCATTGCGAGGAAAAGTGACGCGACAAATAAAAACAGCAGCAGTAGCAGGCGACGCGAAGGCGCAGTAAATGCGTCAACGCCGCTCATCGAGTGCGAATGCATAGATCAATCCTACGTTGCAGGGATCAAAGGCCGCAGTGCGGCCATGGTCAGGATGCGAACGAAGGACGGGGTGGCCGCTCGATCAAGAAAATCGGCGGACGGGGAACGGAATAGCGTGGCGCATCGACCCGCATAGAGAGCTTCGGCTGCGCGGCCAGACTCAACGCGGAGGTGAGTTGTGGCGTTTCGTGCTGATGGTCAGGGGTCAACGGGGAGTGATAGTGATCCGAGCAGCTCGCACACGACATCTCGGCTTGCTGTTCATGGGAGTGATGGGCGTCTTGCGCAATCTCCCAGGCTGGATGTTTCGACGTCACTGACAACGTATAGGTATGCCCGGCCCAGGCCACAAACATGGCGAGAGCAAGCGCGATTACCACCGTCGTTGTCAGTGTTCTGCTGAACATAGCGTTCGGGTTTCGACTCGTTTTGTAGGGCTTTGCTGCGTTTGACCATATCCCCCAGGGGGGGATAGGATGCCAGCGTAATTCATTGAGGCCTGAGGCTCAAGTCATGAGTGAGCACGAACACGAACACGAACACGAACACAGCCATCCTCATACCCACCAAAGTCATGAGGCGATCATTAAACGTCTCAAGCGGGCGGACGGCCATTTACGCGGCATCATCACCATGATCGAAGAGGGTCGTGAGTGCGTGCACATTGCCCAACAGTTGCATGCGGTCGAAAAAGCGGTATGCCAAGCCAAGCGCACGCTCATTCAGGATCACATCGATCATTGCCTGGAGGACACCGTCTCGGCGTTGAACAATGGCGAGCGCGCACCACTGGAAGCCTTCAAGCAAATCACCAAGTACCTCTAGGTCTGACATGCCCAACTTCGCTGAACTGCTGCAACAAGGCGGGGCTCACGCCTGGCTGTATTTCCCGAGCGCTATTTTGCTCGGTGCCTTGCATGGCCTGGAACCGGGCCATTCAAAAACCATGATGGCGGCCTTCATCGTGGCCATCCGTGGCTCGGTCAAACAGGCCGTTTTGTTGGGCTTGGCCGCGACGCTGTCGCACACAGCTGTGGTGTGGTTGGTCGCCATCGGCGGCATGTACCTGGGCAAAGGTCTGGACGCTCAAACCACTGAGCCGTACTTCCAGCTTGCGTCCTCTGCACTGATCATCGTAATTGCGCTTTGGATGCTGTGGAGTACCTGGCGCGGCGAGCAGATGTTCAAGTTCGAGCAAGGTGATGACCACCACCACGGCGAGCATGGCCATGGCCATCATGATGAAACCCACCGAATCGATACCGGCCATGGCCGTGTCGAACTGTCGATCTTCGAAGAAGGCATGCCGCCGCATTGGCGCTTGAAGATATTGACCGGACACGCTTGGGCTGCCTCAGATGTTCGCCTGATGACTACTCGTCCAGATGGCAGCACGCAATCGTTCTCTTTTGTCGAGCGCGAAGGCTTCTTGGAGTCGGCAGTCGATATCCCGGAACCTCATGAGTTCAGTGCTCGCTTGAGTCTCGGGCATGCGGGCCACTCCCATGATTATGACCTGGACTACCAGGAGCATGATCACGGGCATGCGCATTCCGAGCTGGAAGGTCTGGAGCTGTCGATTGACGGCTATCAGGATGCGCACGAACGTGCGCATGCCAACGATATCCGTAAACGCTTCACCAACCGCGAGGTCACCACGGGGCAGATCGTCATGTTCGGTCTGACTGGTGGTCTGATTCCATGTCCTGCTGCCATCACCGTGCTGCTGTTGTGCCTTCAGGTGAAAGAGGTGGCATTGGGAGGCATGCTCGTCCTGTGCTTCAGCATTGGCTTGGCGATCACCTTGGTGGCGGTGGGAGCTGCTGCGGCCATTGGTGCTAAACAGGCTTCCAACCGCTGGCCGTGGCTGGGCAGCGTGGCTCGTCGTGCACCGTACCTATCCAGCGTGATGATCATCAGTGTTGGTCTTTATGTGGGCTTCCATGGCTGGATCGGTTTGAACGCATAAGGCATTTGCAGTGAAAGGCTGCTTTTGGCCGATTCTGTTGAAAAGTAGCTCCCCTGTCTGGCCTCCGGCAAAATCTCTGCATTGGCCAGCAGGGAAGCACGCAGCATGATGGGACAGTTATCGGGTGGGCAGGAGCGACTGTTTTACTCGTTCAACCTTGAAGATCACATCCCAGCCAATCACCTTCTGCGCAGCATTGATCGGTGTCTCGATCTGACCGACCTGCGCCATTACCTCGCCGATTTCTATAGCCCGATTGGGCGGCCTTCGATCGATCCTGAGCTGATGATCCGCATGCTGGTCGTCGGTTACTGCTATGGCATCCGCTCCGAGCGGCGTTTGTGCGAAGAGGCTCATCTGAACCTGGCCTATCGCTGGTTCTGCCGATTGGGACTGGAAGATGAAGTCCCCAACCACTCGACCTTCTCCAAAAATCGACACGGCCGTTTTCGGGACAGTGATCTGTTTCGCTGGTTGTTCAATGAAGTGCTGCGCCGTTGCATGGATGCGGGTTGGGTCAAGGGCGAAGGATTTGCCGTGGACGCCAGCATCATCAAAGCGGATGCGAGTCGCCAGCGCGGTGTACCGGGTGATGAACAGGTCAATTGGAGCGATCCGTCCCTGAGCACCCGCGCCGTGCGTGAATACCTTGCGGCACTCGATGAAGAGGCTCTGGCCGAAACGCTACCGAAGCGCCTATCGCTGACTGATCCTCAGGCCCGCTGGACCGCAGCTCCAGGTGGCCCAGCGTTCTACGCTTACTCCACGAATTAGCACGGCGTGATCATGGATGTGGAACCCACACCGGCTCATCGCACCGCCGAAGTCGAGAGCACCAAGACAATGATTGACCGCGTCGAAGCGCAGTTCGAGATCAAGCCGGAACGCCTCATCGGCAACACCGCTTACGGTACTGCGCCGATGCTGGCCTGGATGGTGGAGAAAAAAAACATCGAGCCGCATGTGCCAGTGTGGGACAAAACCGAACGCAAGAACGACAGCTTTTCGAGCAACGACTTCTCCTCTCTAGACGCGATAAAGAACGAATGGCCTGATGGCCTTTTTTTCGTCTGGAGAAAATCCTGAAACGAATGACCTGTTTCCGACCTCGTTGGGCGAACCTGCTGGTGGCGCTGCGATGCAGAAATCGTCGGGGTGCGACAGGCCCTGATGCTGTTTTTCAGGATCTTGACGCTGCCCGCCCTGCATGCTTATCGAGTGCTATACTTCTTTGTGATTGCATGAAGTGTGCAACGTTCCACACGGGTACATATACCGACTGCAAATCTCAGTCAACGGCTGCAGGACAGAGGAGGTCTACAGCAAACACGAGATGGGAGGTGTGGCATGAATCGACACTATTACATCAGTGATAATCTCGACGACCTTGAAGCCGTTGAAAATGAATTGGAAGCCAACGGCATCAACACCGAACAAATTCATGTGCTCAGTGAACAAGTTGCTGATGTTGAAGAACATCACCTCCACGAGGTTAACTCGTTAATGAAACAAGATGTTGTTCACTCTGGCGAGATTGGTGCGGTGGTCGGTTTGCCACTCGCGGCGCTGGTCCTTGGCGGCGCCTATTGGATGGGTTGGACCGAATCCGCCGCAGGTTGGGTGCCTTTTATCTTCCTTGCCATTATTATATTTGGCTTCTGCATCTGGGAAGGTGGTTTTTTGGGTATCCAGCTACCGAACGCTCACTTCCGCAATTTTAAAAAGATGGTAGAAGAAGGCAAACATATCTTCTTCGTGGATGTTGAGCCGGATCAGGAATCGGTGTTGGACCGGGTAATCGAACATCATCCAAAGCTGAAGATCGCCGGCATGGGAACGGCAGCCCCCCACTGGACAGTCGCCTGGCTGCACAGATGGCATCAGTTCAAGCGAACGATATAAAGCCATCTATTGGGGGTTAGCCCCTGGAGGCTCAAGGCCATCCGGAAGTTTTTTTATTGGCCGAAGAAAATGACCCGGCTGAGGAAAACATAGTCCGCCTCGGTGGCCATCAGCCCCACAAGCACCAGTAAACACAAAGGTGGCACCAATATGGCGTAGACCATGGCCAACCGTTCCCAGGCCATATGCATGAAGATGGAGACAATTAAACCTGCCTTCAACAACATGAACGTGATAATCAGGGACCACCTAAGGTAGCCTTGGAAGTGAAAATAGTCGACAAGATACGACAGCGTGCTGAGGACGAATAACAGCCCCCAAATTTTAAGGTACAAACTGATTGGATGTTGTTGACCCTGAACATGCGCCATCATCAGTGCTCCTCTTCAGAACCTGTTGACGATAGACCTACCATAAATAGAAGAAAGCAAAAATAAACACCCACACCAAATCCACGAAGTGCCAGTAAAGCCCGGCTATCTCGACGTTCTGATAGTTTCCGGAGCGCTCATAGTCTCCCCGCAGTACTTTCAGCGCCACAATGCTGAGGTAGATGACGCCGATTGACACATGCAGTCCGTGGAAACCGGTAATCATGAAAAAGCTGGCACCAAATTGCGCCGCCCCCATGGGGTTCCCCCAGGGACGCACCCCTTCTGCGATGAGCTTGCTCCATTCAAATGCCTGCATGCTGACGAAGGTCGCACCCAAGACTGCGGTCGCCAGCATCAGGGCAGCGGTTTTCGCGCGATCACGGCGATAGGCATAATTAACGGCCATGGCCATGGTGCCGCTGCTACTGATCAGCACAAAGGTCATGATGGCGATCAGAATAAGTGGGATTTCTCTACCGCCGATCGTCAATGCGAACACTTCACTGGGGTTCGGCCAAGGGGCGGTGATGGTCATGCGTACCGACATGTAGCCGATTAAAAAACAGGTGAATACAAAAGTATCGCTGAGCAGGAATATCCACATCATCGCCTTGCCCCAGGGGACCTGCTTGAAAGCGTCTCTATCCGAGGCCCAGTCGCTGGCGATGCCCCGCCATCCTGGTGCAGGCGGCGAGCTCGGTGGATTGGATGAACTGGACTCGCCTGGGGCTGGTGGGTGCGATGCCATGGCTTTTCACCTCAGGCCGCAGAATCTGGCGATGGCTTCATAGGTTTGTGGCGTGCTGGTCAGCAGAGCGAACAGCACGAACCAAAGACCCAGTAAGTAATGCCAATAGATGGCACAGAGCTCTACGCTGGCACTGAGTTGCGGCAACGGCACGCGATGCAGGAATTTAGCGACGGTTCTGCCCCAGGCTATCAGCCCGCCCAGCAGGTGGAGCCCATGCAGGCCGGTCAACAGGTAGAAGAAACTGTTGGCCGGATTGCTGGCGACAAAGTAGCCCCAGGCGACAAACTGCTGCCAGACCCAGAGTTGCCCCGCCAGAAAGGCAATTGCAAAGACGCCCCCCCATGCAAAACCAATGACCATTGCGCCCAGGCGAGCCTGCCGGGCGGCCATACGCGACCACTGCAGTGCGATGCAACTGAATACCAGAAAAGCCGAATTCAGCCATAGCTGCCATGGATTGGCTAACGGCGCCAGGGGCTCTGTCAGGGGTAGCCAGTCGGCCATTTGTGAGCGGGCGATAAAGGCGAACAGGAAGAGAAAGAATAACGAGCTCACCACGACCAGAAACAAGCGCAGGCCTATCCTTGCGGTTTGGCTTCTATCGGCACCCTCGGCGGCCTGAATACCCTCAGGATCTCGACTCCAACTGCCGCCGGGGTCAGCGCCGTCGGCGTTTCTCAATAGCAGTCTGCTCATGTTTTAACGTCCACTATCTTGGTTCCGGCACTGAGTTGCCGCAGCTGCTCCAGCTCCTCGGCGGAGACCGTTTGCGGAACGAAATCCTGTTCGATCCCCGGCACACTGTAGTCATAGGCCCAGCGATGCACGACCGGCAGCTTCGCTCCCCAGTTACCGTGTATCGGCGGGGTGTTCGGCGTTTGCCATTCCAGACTGGCCGCGCCCCAAGGATTACTGCCTGCGGGCTTGCCTTTAAATACACTCCAGGTCAGGTTGAACAGGAACAGCAGTTGGGAAACGCCGACGACCAATGCGACCACCGTAATGAAGGCATTCAAATCTTGCGCCGACTGCGGGATGAACGCGTAGTTTTCATAGGCGTAGTAGCGGCGTGGCATGCCCTGGAAACCCAGGTAGTGCATGGGGAAGAAGATGGCGTAGGTGCCCAGAAAGGTAATCCAGAAATGCAGCTTGCCCAGGGTGTCGTTCGTCATGCGCCCGGTTACTTTCGGGAACCAATGATAAATGCCGCCGAACACCACCAGTACCGGTGCGACACCCATGACCATATGAAAATGAGCGACGACGAAATAGGTGTCCGAGAGCGGAATATCCACGATCACATTACCGAGAAACAACCCGGTCAGGCCGCCGACCAGGAAGGTGACGATAAAGGCCAGGGCAAACAGCATCGGCACGGTCAGATGGATGTCACCCCGCCACAGGGTCAGCACCCAGTTGTAGACTTTCAGTGCGGTCGGCACCGCGATGATCAAGGTGGTGACGGCGAAGAAAAAACCAAAGTAGGGGTTCATTCCGCTGACATACATATGGTGCGCCCAGACCACAAAGCTGAGCACGCCAATCGCAATAATGGCCCAGACCATCATTCGGTAGCCGAAGATATTTTTACGCGCATGCGTGCTGATCAAGTCGGAGACCAGACCAAACGCGGGGAGCGCAACGATGTAGACTTCCGGGTGGCCGAAGAACCAGAACAGATGCTGGAATAATATTGGGCTGCCACCTTGGTGATCGAGCTGCTGCCCCAGTGAGATGATCGCCGGCATAAAGAAGCTGGTGCCCAACAGTTTGTCAAACAGCATCATGACCGCACTGACAAACAACGCCGGGAAGGCCAGCAAGGCCATAATCGAGGCCATGAAGATTCCCCATACGGAGAGCGGCATGCGAAACAATGTCATGCCGTGCGTGCGCGCCTGCAACACCGTGGTGACGTAGTTCAACCCGCCCATGGTGGTGGCGACAATAAAAATCGCCAGTGAGACGAGCATCAGTACGATGCCCCACTCGGTCCCCGGTGTGCCCTGAGTAATGGACTGTGGCGGATAGAGCGTCCAGCCCGAACCGGTGGGGCCGCCAGGGACGAAGAAACTGGCGAGCAACACCAGTACCGCCAGCAGGTAGGTCCAGTAACTCAGCATGTTGACGTAGGGGAAGACCATGTCGCGGGCGCCCACCATCAGTGGGATCAGATAGTTGCCGAAGCCGCCCAGAAACAAGGCCGTCAGCAAATAAATGACCATGATCATGCCGTGCATGGTCATCGCCTGATAGTAAGCGCTGGCGTCCATGAACTCCAAACTACCGGGGAAGCCTATCTGCATGCGCATCAAGCCGGACAACACCACGGCGATAAGACCCACGAATATAGCCGTCAAGGAATATTGAATGGCTATGACCTTGTGGTCCTGACTCCAGATATATTGGGTCAGGAAGCTTTTGGGTTCGTGCAGTGCTTCTGTTTCGGCTGGCTCCGCATAGGCCATCACGTCATCCTCCTGCTGAAGTTTCGGTGTCTTTCTGGCTCCTTTACGGCTACTTTCCTGGCGCTGCCTTGCTCGCATCAGCGTCGGCATTCGCTTTGGACTTGATAAAAGCGATCAGTGCGCTCAACTCCTTATCGCTCGGAGCAAAGACCGGCATGACGGCTGCATAACCCTTGACGATTACGGCACTGGGATTAAGAACCGAATCTTTTATATAGCCCTCATCGACCTTTATGCTCGTACCGTCGGCAAGGGTTTGTGTCTTGCCATACAGGCCCTGCCAGCTGGGGCCGATGCCCTTGCTGCCATCGACACTGTGGCAGGCCAGACAGCCGAGCGACTCGGCCAGCCGCTGTCCTTGTGCCGCCAAGTCATCACCGGGGCCCTGGTCGGCAGAAAGTCCATCGTCTTGTCGCGCAGCACCCAGTGATTTGATCAGGGCGACGAGAGCACCCAGTTCATCTTCAGTGAGAGTATAGGCCACCATGACCGGCGGGTAGCCCTGTACCATTCGGGCCTTCGGATCGAGGATCGACTCTTTCAGGTAGGCCTCATCGACCCGCACACTGGTGCCATCGGCAAGCTGTTCAGTGCCGCCGTACAGGCCCTTCCATCCCGGACCGAGACTGGCACTGCCATCCTGGCTATGGCAGGCACTGCAGCCGAGGTTTTCGACCAACAGGCGGCCTTTTTCCAGCACGCTGTCCCGACTGGGCCTGGCAGCTGTCGTTAATGTCTGCGCAAAAGTCGGTTGGCTATTGAGCCATTGATTGAAGGCGTCCTGTTCTTCCACGATCATATGGCCGCGCATATTGTAATGACCTAAGCCACAATATTCAGCGCAAAGGACTTCATATTTCCCGGTTTTGGTCGGCGTAAACCAAAAGTACGACACCATCCCTGGCACCATATCCATCTTGCTGCGAATTTGCGGCACATAAAAATTGTGCAGCACATCTTTGGAACGCAGTAAAACTTTAACCGGCCGATCGAGCGGAAGGCGGACTTCATTGTTCCTTATCAGCACATCGTCCTGCCCAGCGGGATCCTTGGGATCAAGGCCGAGGGGATTGGCGGAATCAATAAACTTAACATCCGATCTGCCCAGCTTCCCGTCTTGGCCGGGAAAACGAAAGGCCCACTGCCACTGCTGGGAGACCACTTCAAGTTCATAAGCATTTTTCGGTACCTGGATGAAATCACTGTACACAACCAGACCTGGCGCCAACATCCCGGCAATACCGATCGAGGTAGCGATTATTAACCATAACTCCAACTTTTTATTTTCTGGCTGGTAGGCCGCCCTGGCACCTTCCTTGTGACGATAACGCATCACGGCTACCGCCATAAATACCGTGATGGCGATGAAAAATATTCCGCTAATGATCAGGGTGATGAACAGGGTGGTGTCTATTGACCCCCAGTTGGACGCTGCCGGTGTCGCATGCCAAGGCGCTACGATGTGGAACAGCACTGATGCAACAACGATTAGAATCAAGATAATTGCTATTGCCATTTCTCTTCATCCTGTTCCTGTTACTCATTGGTTATGCAAAAGCATTGCCACTGAACACAAGCACCACCCCTCCTGGCGGCAAAGCACAGCAAGAAGTATAGTGCATGGACGGAACAAGCGCTTTTCTGAAAAACCCGATGCCCAGATATTCCAATCCCAACATTAAGTTAATCACTTAAAACCTGTTCACTACCTATAACTGTAGATATTCAGCATCACGTCTCGTTACTTAGTTGAATGTCTGCGGACGCAGGCAACCGATCGCCATGGCGACCAGACTATCGAGTAATGCCGAGGATTCCAGTTGCGTTGGAATATCTTCCAGTACCGAACGGATCACGCTGCGCAACCCCTGCCCGAGCAGATAGGCCGCCAGGGCGGGGTGCTCGGTGGTGATCTCATGCTCGTACAGTTGCAGGAACGGCAGCCAGGTCGCTTCGATGAATTCGCCAGCCGTGTGGTAAGGGCCGCGCCACATACCCAAGTGCAGGGCGGAGTGGTAACGCAAGTGAAAAGCCTTGTTCAATTTGAACAGGCGCGTTTCGACCCGAATGATGTTGGCCAGAATATCCCGCAGGGCCGATTTCAAAGGCACGCCCATCAGCCTTTCGCGCACCCTCAGTAGCTCCTCGGATTCCTCATCCAGAACACGCTCGTACAGCAAGGCCACGATCGCGTCCTTGTTGGGGAAATATTGATAGATCGAGCCGACCGCTACCCCTGATATCTCCGCAATACGGGCGACGGTCAGCGCTGCCTCGCCTGATTCATCCAGAATCCGCAGGCACGCCTGCTCCACGGCGTCGACCAGTGCGCGCGAGCGTGATTGGGTCGGACGCTTGCGTAACGAGGGAAGCTGCTCCGGCGTAGGCCTGGGGCCCGTCGTGGGTTCACTGCCTTTCTTGTTCATGGGAATCCGAGTGCTGTTTGAAACGCCGCGTGAAATTTCAAATATTTATTAGTTAAATCAATAATTTAACCAGGAATTCAGGCGACCCTGGAATGCGAATATCTCAGCCTTGGCGACGTGAGTATGATCGTTTTCGTCGAGCAGACAACGTCCAAATGCGCAGTGATGCGCCCTACGAGATTGGATATTCCAACCCTACCGGGAGATTGCCCATGTCGTCATCTTTCACCGTCCGGCCGCTTGGTCCAAACCTGGGCGCCGAAGTACTTGATCTGGATCCTGCTTCAGTATTTTTGCCAGAAACGCTGGCGGCGCTCGAGGCGGCACTCGTCAAACATGAAGCCATCGTGCTGCACGTCCCTGGGCTACGGCCCGAGCAACACCTGGCGATTGCACGGTATTTCGGTGAGCCCGAAATTCACACCTTCTATCCCAATCTGGGCGAGGGCTTTGAACAGATCACCGTGATCGACTCCAGGCTGGGCGATCGAGCGGATATGTGGCACCACGACGAGAGCTTCCTGCCCAGCCCACCGATTGTCACCATGACTCACGCCCAGATCCTGCCGCCGTCTGGCGGCGACACCTGCTGGATCAGCATGACCACGGCCTACGACGCCCTGTCCGAACGCATGAAGCATTACCTTGAAGGCCTCAGCGCCTGGCACGACATGAACGGGCCGATGACGGCGGCGCTGCGCCAGAACGTCGTCACGCATGAGCGCTATGTCGAGGTCGTCAAAATGAACCGCCGGCACCTGCACCCGCTGGTCATTCAGCACCCGGTGTCCGGGCGCAAGGCGCTGTATCTGAGCCCAACCTACACCACCCATATCGACGGCCTGGCCATCCCCGAAAGCGATGCCATCCTCGCCTACCTGCATGCCCACTGCCAACACGTCCAGTTTGGTTTCCGCCATCGCTGGCAAGTCGGTGACATGGTGCTCTGGGACAACCGCAGCGTGCTCCACAACGCCATCCTGGACTATAAACCGCACCAACGGCGCATGCAGCGCACCTCAGTATTCGCTCGCGGTCCTTTCCACGCGTGATTCGTTGATGGGTTGATCACCGTTTACCACCGTTGCTCAAGAGGAAAGAGCCATGTTGAAGGATGAGCTGAACCACGATTTGCTGGCCCGTTACATTCCCAGGCCAGGTCGCTATGCGCTGCTGCCCGAATTGACACCGCGCCAGAGCGTGGCATTGCTGTGCCGGGTGTTGTCTCGCGAAGGCTATAACGACCACATCGCCGGCCATATCACCGTGCGCCAGGACGACGGCACTTACCTGGCCAACCCGTGGGAACTGACCTGGGGTGAAGTGACGGCCTCGGATATCGTGCGCCTCGATCAACAAGGCAAGGTGATCGAGGGTGAATGGAACATCACCCCCGCCATCAACCTGCACATTGATGTACACGCTGTACGGCATGATGTCGGCGTGGTGATCCACAATCATCCGCAATGGGGATCGGTGTGGTCGGCGGCCGGGCGCATTCCGCCGATTTACGACCAGACCTCCGCTCTGGTTGACACTGACCCGGTGCTCTATGACGAGTATCGAGGCACGGTCGAAGACCTCGAACTGGGCCGCGCTGCGGTGGACGCACTGGGTACACAAAAATGGGCGTTGCTCGCCAACCATGGCGTGCTGGTGGTGGCCAACGGCATTCGCCAGGCGCACTTGCGCGCCATCACACTGGAGTGGCGCAGCCGTCTGGCCTGGCGTGTCGAGATGCTCGGCGGCGGCTCACCGTTGCCCGCCAGCGTTGCGCTCGCAACCGGGGAGCGCACCGATGCCAATGGGTTCCCGTTCCTGTGGGAAGCCATGGCTCGCGAGGAAATCCGGCGCGATCCCACCGTTCTTGAATAAGCCTCTCTCACCGTTGGGCGGCGGCATGGCAGATGTCCACGCCACTCACGCCATGATCAACGCGGCCGTGCTGGCTGAGCTTGGCCCGTCCGGTGTATTGATCAATATCGCGCGCGGTTCCATCGTCGACGAGGATGCCCTTGTGCAGGCGTTGCGCGACGGCAAGATTCTCGCAGCGGGGCTTGATGTGTTTTGCAATGAGCCGAACGTTTCGCAGGCACTGCTGGAGCTGCCCAATGTGGTGCTGACACCGCATATGGCCAGTACTACGGATGCGACTGTTCAAGCGATGCTGAGTATGACGTTCGAAAATTTGAAGGACTATTTCGCCGGGGTGCCGTTATCAGCTCAAGTTAACTAGAGTCACGACTCCTGACATGACAAGAGGCGCCTTTCGGCGCCTCATTCGCAAACAAGCGGGCTTGTCATTGCCCTATGCCTGTATGGCTCCACGTACCGGTACCCGGATGAAATGGAGTCTCACTAAGCCCCTCACGGGCACCGGGCCACTATCATTCAGCTATTCTGCACCGGCAACCTTTAATCCAATGCAAGCTGTAACTCAGCCCAAAAGGTAGCGCCCATGCCCCTGGCCCGCTGGCTCCCTGGCCTTGCCAACCTGCTGCACTACCGCGCCGAATGGTTCGCTGCGGACTTGCAGGCCGGCCTGTCGGTCGCCGCCATTCAGATTCCCATTGCCATCGCCTATGCCCAGATTGTCGGTTTGCCGCCGCAGTACGGCTTGTATGCCTGCATTTTGCCGATGATCGTGTATGCGCTGGTGGGCAGTTCGCGGCAGTTGATGGTGGGGCCGGACGCGGCCACTTGCGCCATGGTTGGTGGTGCGATCGCGCCGCTGGCGATGGGCGACCCGGAGCGGATGGTGCAGTTGTCGGTGATTGTTACGGTACTGGTGGGCTTGATGCTGATCTTTGCCGGGGTGGCGCGGGCCGGGTTTATCGCCAGTTTCTTTTCCCGGCCGATTTTGATCGGCTATTTGAACGGTATCGGCTTGAGTTTGCTGGCCGGGCAAATGGGCAAGGTGCTCGGCTTTAAAATCGAAGGCGACGGCTTTGTGCTGAGCCTGATCAATATGCTTTCGCGGCTGGGCGAGACTCACCTGCCGACGCTGGCGGTCGGGGCGGTTTCGCTGAGTTTGTTGATCTGGTTGCCGCGCCACTTTGCCCGCTTGCCGGCTGCTCTGGTCACCGTAGCGATTGCAACCGTTGGCGTGGAGCTGCTGGGGCTGGACCGTTATGGCGTATCGATCCTGGGCACGGTGCCGGCGGGGATTCCCGAGCTGGCCTGGCCCCAAACCAACCTGGGCGAGATGAAGCGACTGCTGCGCGATGCCTTGGGTATCGCAACGGTGAGTTTTTGCAGCGCGATGCTGACGGCCCGCAGCTTTGCGGCCAGGCATGGTGACACGATCAATGCCAACCATGAATTCCTGGCCCTGGGGGTTTCCAACATTGCCGCTGGCGTGTCCCAGGGTTTCGCCATCAGCGGTGCCGATTCGCGCACTGCGGTCAATGACATGGTCGGCGGCAAAAGCCAGCTGGTGGGCATTATTGCCGCCTTGGTGATTGCCTTGATCCTGCTGTTTCTGACCGCCCCGCTCGCCTGGATTCCCCACGCGGCGCTGGGGGCGGTGCTGTTGATGGCCGGCTGGGGACTGATCGATCTGCACTCGATGCGCAAGATCCGTGCGTTGAGCCGGTTCGAATTCTGGCTGTGCGTCCTGACCACCGTGGGCGTGCTGGGTGTCGGCGTGCTGCCGGGGATTATCATTGCCGTGACGCTGGCGATCCTTCGCCTGCTGCAAAGCATCTACCAGCCGACTGACGCGGTGCTGGGCTGGGTGCGCGGGGTCGATGGCCAGGTGGACATCCGTCGCAACCCCGACGCTCGGACCTTGCCGGGGCTGGTGGTGTATCGCTTCGACGACGCGATTCTGTTTTTCAATGCCGACTACTTCAAGTCACGGATTCTGGAAGCCGTGGACAGCGATGCCACGCCCCGCGCGATGTTGTTTGATGCCGAGGCGGTGACGTCGATTGATGTCAGTGGCTTATCCGCCTTGCGCGAAGTCCGCGATACCTTGGCAGCGCGGGGAATCATGCTCGGCATCGCCCGCGCACGCGGGACCTTTTTGCGCATGCTGCTGCGTTCCGGGCTGGCCCGGGAGAGGGAGGACAAGCTGCTGTTTGCCTCGGTCAGGGCGGGGATGCGGGCATATCGGCTGTGGCGCAAGTCACAGCCGTAGCCGAAATCCGGTCTGATACCACCGCGCAGCGAATGGGATAGGTCTGGGTCAAGGCACGCGAGCATACCAATCATTGCCTTGCACCGATGTTTGAAGACAAGCCGTTGCGCGCGCGCGGCATTTGTCGGATAACAACCTCAAACCGTCACTGGCTGACCGACCGATGCCCCCGTCAACACCCCTCGTGTATATCGTCGATGACGACAAGGAGCTGCGCACTTCCCTGGCCTGGTTGCTCGAATCGGTTGGCGTGCGGGCTCAATGCTGCAGCGGCGCCGATGAGTTTTTGCAGCAGTATGACCCTTCGCAACCGGCCTGCCTGGTGCTGGATGTGCGCATGCCGAACACCAGTGGCTTTCAGCTCCAGGACATCCTCAAGGCCCGTGGCATCAGCATTCCGACGCTGTTCGTATCAGCCCACGGCGATATCCCCATGTCGGTCAGGGCGATGCAGAACGGTGCGTTCACCTTCATCGAAAAACCCTACAACCCGCAGCTGATGCTGGAGAGCATCCAGTCTGCGCTCAGGCAGGCCGAGCAGAACCATGCCGGCTCGCTGCGGCGCCAGCAACTGAAGGCCAGGCTTGAATTGCTGACCAGCCGCGAACGGGAAATCCTGCAGTTGGTGGTGGACGGCAAGGCCAGCAAACTGATCGCCAGCCAGTTGAATATCAGCGTCAAGACGGTCGATGTGCACCGCACCAAAATCAAGGAAAAGATGGGTGTTTCAAGCATTGCCATGCTGGTCAGGGACGTGATCAGCATCAGCGACGACGAGGCCCCGCACTGCGATGTTCCATCCCGCTGAACGCGACTTCAAGGCACTGCTCGAAGCCCTGCCGCTGTGCATCATCCTGCACGACGCGCAAACCAAGGCGATCCTCTGGGCCAACCCGGCGGCGTGCAAGGTGCTGGGGTTCAGCATCGAGGAATTGACACCGCTCAAGGCCCCGGACATGAGCCAGCGCACCGAAAAATACCGCCGCGAGATCGGCCTCAAGTGGCTGGAAGAGGCCGTGCGCAGTGGCCAGCACACGATCCAGTGGTGCTACCGGGCCAAAGACGGCGTGGAGATACTGTCCGAAGCCATTGCCACCCGAGTGTCCCTGACCGAGCGCGAAGTGCTGCTGGTGCAGTTTCGCGACATCGGCGCCGAAGAGCAGGTGAAACTTGAGCTCAAGCGCACCGAAAGCCAGCTGGAGTACATGGCCCGCCACAATGCCATGGGCGAAATGGCAGTGGCCATTGCCCATGAACTCAGCCAGCCGCTGGCGGCTACCCGCAACTTTATCGAAGGCGCGATCCGCCGCCTGCCAGCCGACGACGAGGCGGCCAGCAAGGCCGTCTGGGGCTTGCACCAGGCCACTCGGCAGATCGAGCACGCCTCGGACATCATCAAGAGCGTGCGTGAGTACGTGGTCAAGCTTGAGCAAGCCGAACAGCGCCTGGACCTGAACGACATCCTTGCCGAAAGCCAGTATTTCATTGCCCTGAAGGGCGAGCCCGCGGCGGTGCGGCTTGAGCTGAGCAGCAGCCGTGAACCGCTGATGGTGAACTGCGAAAAAGTCCTGATCGGCCAGGTCATCCTCAATCTCGCGTTCAATGCCATCGACGAGCTGATGGCCTTGCCAGTGGAGCGCCGCAGCCTGCGTATCTACACCCAGAGCGCCGGTGATCGCGTGCTGCTGTGCGTCGAAGACCGTGGCCGCGGTATCCAGAGCGGGAACGAGCAGAAGCTGTTCGATGGCTTTTTCTCCTCCAAGGTCAACGGCAACGGCATTGGTCTTGCGTTGTGCAAAAACATCATCAGCCGCCATCGCGGCGATATCTGGGCCGAGAACGTCAACCCGTGCGGCGCGCGGTTCTGCTTCTCCCTGCCCAAGGCCTGAGCCGCTCACAGCAACTATGCTGAAAGTCTTCCAGCGCCCGCCTGCCGGCCTGACATGCACAGACAAAAGGTTGGCAGGCAGAACAATTCCGGGCGCGCTGTCACAAGGCAGACTTGGACTGCAGATTTCTGCCCGTGCATCGGCGATCCGCCAGTCCAATAATCAAGGGAGCCCCCCATGCGAATATCCAGGATCCTCGCCCATACGACGCTTGCGCTTGGCGCGTCGCTGGTCGGCCTGAGCCAGGCCAGCGCCGAGTTGCCCGCCGACACCGGTATCGGCCAGACCACCTTGCCGTTCCCGCCAGACCCGCACCGCGCCTACATCGTCGACGTAGAGTTCGAAAACTTTGTGACCGGCCGGGTCGTGGTGGTCGATCCTGAGAAGAAACGCATGCTCGGCATGGTCAGCACCGGCTTTGCCGCGCCGTCGACCCTGAGCCGCGACAACCACACGCTGTACACCGCCGACCTGTTCTACTCGCGCGGCACTCGCGGCACCCGTACCGACGTGCTGACCGCCTGGGACACCTCGACCCTGTCGCCCAGCTGGGAAGTGCTGATCCCCACCAAACGCTCCGAAAGCCTGAGCCAACGCTACGCCCTGGGCACCAGCAGCGATGACCGTTTTGTCTATGTCTACAACTTCACCCCATCGACCTCGGTCACCGTGGTCGATACCCAAAGCAAGACCGTGGCCGGCGAAATCGCCATCCCCGGTTGCGTGCTCAACTACCCGGTCGGCAAGCGCGGTTTTGCGTCGCTGTGCGGCGACGGCAGCTTGCAACTGGTCACGCTCGATGACAGCGGCAAGGAAGTCTCGCGCGGCAAGACCCCGTTCTTCGACCCGAACGCCGAGAAACTGGTAGAACGCGGGATCGCCGTGGGCGACACCTACTACTTCGTCACCACCACCGGCACCGTGCGCCCGGTCGACTTCTCCGGCAGCGAACCCAAGGCCCTGCCGAGCTGGTCGCTGGTCAGCGAAGAAGAGAAGAAAGCCGGCTGGGCGCCGGGCGGCTGGCAATTGATCACCGTGGCACCCAAGCTCAATCGGTTGTACGTGCTGATGCACGACGCCCACGAACCCATGAAGTGGGAAGACCCGAGCCCGCTGGTCTGGGCCTTTGATCTGAAGACCCAGAAGAAGGTTGGCACGCTGCAAGCGCCGAAGCCGATCTGGAGCCTGCACGCCACCAGCGACAGCAAGCCGTTGCTGCTGGGCACCAACATCGAGGGCGGCCTGGAAGTGTTCGACCTGACCAGCGGCAAGCACACCGGCACCATGGACAAGATCACCAAGACGCCGACCCAGGTTCTCAGCCACTGAGAGGTGCAGCATGCAACTTGATCCGATCCTCGTCATCGCCAGCGCCGTCACGGTCGCCGTGATCCTGGCCAGCGCCGCGACCCACAAGTTTCGTGCGCCCGCCAGGTTTGCCAACCAGGTCGAAGACTACCAATTGCTGCCCAAGGCCCTGGTGCGCCTGGTCGCTCGGCTGCTGCCAGTGCTGGAAGCGGGCACTGCGCTGGCCTTGCTGGCGCCGTTCAGCCGCCCTTATGCCGCGCCGCTGGCCGCTGGCTTGCTGGCGCTGTATGCGGCAGCGATCGGGCTGAACCTGTGGCGCGGTCGCAACGACATCGACTGCGGTTGCGCCGGCCCCGACCAGGCCCAGCCGATTCGCCCGGCGCTGCTGCTGCGCAACAGCCTGCTGGTGCTACTGGCGCTGGTCGCAAGCCTGAGCCCACAGGCGCGTGAACTGGGCTTTTTTGATGGTTTTGTGGTACTGGCCGCGAGCGCCGTCACCCTGCTGCTGTACGCCGCGGCCGATGGCCTGCTGGCCAACAGCCCACGTCTGCTCAAACTGATTGGAAGGTGAGATATGGAAGGCTTGATTGTTTCCAACGTATTGCTCTGGTGCCTGCTGCTGGCACTGGCTTTTGTCGTAATGGGCCTGGTTCGCCAGATCGGCATTCTGCATTCGCGCCTGGCGCCTGCCGGTGCCCTGATGGTCGACAAGGGCGTGGCGGTCAATGAGCCAGCACCCAAAGTCACCGCCGCTGACCGTAACGGCCAGCCCGTGAACTTCGGTTATGCCGGCAAGAAGAGCCAGCTGTTGTTCTTCCTTTCGCCCACCTGCCCGATCTGCAAGTCACTGCTGCCAGCGATCAAATCGATCGCCAGGGACCAGGCCGACCGCCTCGACGTGATCTACGTCAGCGACGGCGACATGGACGCGCAGCAGGCGCTGATCCGTGAGCACAAACTGGAAAACGCGACCTACGTGGTCGGCCCGGAAGTCGGCATGACCTACCAGATCGGCAAGTTGCCCTACGCAGCACTGATCGACCAGGCCGGCATCCTGCGCTCCAAAGGGCTGGTCAATTCTCGTGAGCACCTGGACAGCCTGTTCGAGGCTGAGCACCTGGGCAGTGCGACCCTGCAGCAATACCTGCACGGTCAGACGCAGCCGCACTCCCACACTCACAGCCACTGACAAGAAGG
Organism: Pseudomonas sp. R5(2019); assembly: GCF_009905435.1. Classification (GTDB taxonomy): domain Bacteria; phylum Pseudomonadota; class Gammaproteobacteria; order Pseudomonadales; family Pseudomonadaceae; genus Aquipseudomonas. Next base: position 140,936 of record NZ_JAAAMT010000007.1, on the reverse strand, counting down.
GCAAACCCCATGAAACTGCTCGACCTGTTGTTCGAACGCTCCAGCCGGCATGTCGCCGACACCACTTCGCGGCGCAAGCTGCTGGCGCGCCTCGGCTCGCTGATCGTCGCCGGCGCCGCCTTGCCGGTGCTGCTGCCGATCGACCGTACCAGCAAGGCGCTGGCCGCCGACAAGCCCATGGCCGGTGACCCGGGCGATCCGAACAGCTGCGACTACTGGCGCTACTGCTCCGTCGACGGCTTTCTGTGCAGCTGCTGCGGCGGCTCGGTGACCTCCTGCCCACCGGGCACCGAAGTCTCGCAAGTGACCTGGATCGGCACCTGCCGCAACCCGGCCGATGGCAAGGACTACATCATTTCCTATAACGACTGCTGCGGTAAGCACAGCTGCGCCCAGTGTGCCTGTACCCGTAACGACAGCGAGGAACCGGCCTACCGTCCGTTCAACAACAACGACATCAACTGGTGCCTGGCGGCCAAGTCGCATATCTACCACTGCACCGTTTCGATCATCCGCGGCGTCGCGGTCTGAACCCTGGGGGCGAACATGCGTTTACTGTGGATCGTGGCACTGGCAAGCGCCATGGCAGCCCCTTTGGCGCTGGCTCGCGCCATCCCTAACCCGAACCAGACACATGCACCGGGCAACGAGTCGCCACAAACGCCGATTGCCCAGGCCGGTTACAGCACGCCGGTGAACTACCAGCTGCAATGTGCCGGCTGCCACCTGGGCAACGGTGAGGGCTCGGTGGCCAACGACACCCCGCGGATGAAGGACTTTGTCGGTAACTTTCTGAAGGTACCGGGTGGCCGTGAGTTTCTGGTGCAGGTTCCGGGAATGTCGCAATCGGCGCTCAACGATGATCAGCTGGCAGACTTGATCAACTGGCTGATGCGCCCTGATGGCATGGCCGGCAAGAGCGTGCCGGAGCACTACCAGCCGTATACCGGTGAGGAAGTCGGAAGGATTCGCAAGGTGCCGATGTTGAACCTGCCGCAGACCCGGGCCGGGTTGATTGAGCAGATGCGGGCCAAGGGTATTGCCATTGAAGATGGGATGCCGATGGCGTACTGAGTTGAGCCGGGGCTGCTGCGCAGCCCATCGCGGCCAGGTCCGCTCCTACACGAGGTACGCGGTTTATGTAGGAGCGGACCTGGCCGCGATGGGCCGTGAAACGGCCCCAAAATCACAGATCACGACGCGTGATACCGCCGCCGATACTCCCCGGGCGACACCCCGAACCGCGCCTTGAACGCCGTCGAAAAGTGGCTCGAATCCGCAAACCCCCAGGCATACCCCAGTGCCGACAACTTCTGCTCTGCCCCGCTCTGGCGCAAGCTCTGCGCGCAAAAGTCCAGGCGGCGGTTCTTGATGTACTGCGCCACCACCAGCCCCTTCTTCGCAAACAACCGATACAGCCCGCGCACCGAAACCCCGATCTCGCGCGCCAACCGTTCCGGGCACAGTTCTTCGCCGCATAACTGCTCATCGATATAACGCATGGCCTTGCGCAGCAGCCGGTCGTGGGCGTCTTCAGGCTCCAGCGCACTGATGGCCGGGCGCAGCAGGCTGACGATGGCTTCCAGGGTTGCCTCGCTTTCCGGCACGCTGAAGTCGGGCTGGCGGGTCGATTCCAGAATCAACTGCCGCGCCAGCAGCGCACCCGATGAGCTGGCCGGAATCCGTTGGCCACATTTCACTCCGGCAAAGCGCAGGCTGTGCTCCACCAATTGCCGCGGCAATACCAGCGACAGCTGGCGCGACTGGCCGGTGTAGACGAAATTGCTGGGTTGGGTCGAGTCGATCAGGGTGACGTCGCCGGGCAACAGTTCAATGCTGTGGCCCGCCTGCTCCATACAGGCCTGGCCGTTGAGTTGGAATGCTGCGTAATAGTGCGCGGCGTCGCTGCGCGCCAGCTCATCCTGAGCGCGATACAGCCGCGCCTGGGCGACGTCGACCACGCTCAGCTTGATAGTGCCCGCCCGATATTCGCTGATCGCGCCCTCGAAGCTGTCGCCCAAAGTGGTTGCCGAAAAATTGCCGCAGACCTGATTGACCTGGTCCAGCCATTGGTCAAAGCGGTCCACCCGTTGTACAGGTGCAGTCGTCATGGCTTTCGAAGCCTCATGGATGCAGTGTTTTTATAGTCATACCGGCACTCACGGCCGGTTCATCAAGCGTTGGCGACTATAGGCACAACGCGCGCGGACTGCCTATTGGGGAAATCTTCAGAGCCATTGGCGGGCGTGCCACAGATAACTGAAAAACAGCGCTGCTGGGCAAATCTGGCAATCACAGTCAAGTGAATGGCAAGCAGGTTAAAGGCCGGATTCCAGCAGCGCCTTAGTATCGGCCGACAAACAAATAACAATGGAAACCCGTCCATGAGATCCTCGCCGTTGCTCCGCTTATCCACCCTTGCATTCTTGGTCAGCGCGGCTTCGCACGCGAGCGCTTACGAACTGTACGCCGATGACGACACCCACCTGAACGCCAAGGTCGAAGCGGTGTTCGGCCTGTTTCACAGCCAGGAAAACTACGCCCTGTCGGGGCGACTGAGTGAAGGTTCGTCGTCCTGGAAAGAGGGCTACATCAAATACGGCCTGGCGTTCGATCAAGGGCTGGGCGCCGTTGGCACCGCCTACGGCGCGTTCGGTCTGCTCAGCTCCGGTACCTGGGGCGATGGCGATGCAGCCGGCTTCAGCGACGGCTCCGAACGCACCACCAAAATCGAGGATGCGTCGCTGGGCTGGCGCTCGGGCAACCTGTTTCAGGCCTTGGGGGAGGATGGCGTGGACCTGTCGTTCGGACGGCAGAACATCATGGTGGGCGATGGCTTCCTGATTAACGGCGACGCACTCAACCTGGGTCACGGCGTGGCCGATGGCGAGTTCAATCGTGGCGGTGGCTATTACCTGGCGGCGCGCAAGAATTTCGATCAGACCGCTGTGCTGCGCCTGGGCGGCAAACAGGGCTGGCGCAGCGACCTGATGTGGCTCAAGTCCGATAACCGCGCCCAGGCCAAATCGGAGCTGGTGGTGGGCACTCTGGAGCATGTCGCAGACGCCGGCACTGTGGGCCTGACCTACATTGAAGTCACCGATGTGGATGAAGCATTCGCCTCGCCGCTCCAGCTCGACCGCGACAACATGAAAACGTACAGCTTGCGCGGGCAAGGCAACGCCGGCGTGGAAAACCTCTCGCTGTCGGGCGAGTACGCCTGGCAGGACAAACGCGAGGCTGGCAACGAAGACGCCTGGTACCTGGAAGCCGGCTGGAAATTCGCCGACGCACCCTGGACCCCGGCTGTCAGTTATCGCTACAGCCGCTTCTCGGAAGCCTTCGACCCGCTGTTCTACGGCTTCAGCCGTGGCTATGGCACCTGGTTCCAGGGTGAAGTGGCGGGCAACTACTCAGGCCCCTTCAATAGCAACACCCAGGTGCACCATGTCGGCCTGAAAGTCTCGCCGCTCGAGAACCTGAGCATTGGCGCACTGTGGTTCGACTTCCAGACCCTCGACAAAAACCTGGGCAACACCGATGGCCGCGAGCTGGACCTGTATGCAGAGTGGGCGGTCAACGAACACTTGATGGTCATGCCGGTGATCGGCTTGTATCAGCCGGACAAGAGCGCCGAGCACGGTGGGACGCAGCTGGGGAACAACGACACGAATCTGTATAGCCAGTTGGTGTTTGCGACATCGTTCTGATTGAAGGGTTGATGGACCGCGGGGTAGGAGCAGGGCTCGCCCGCGATGCAGGCGCCGCGGTGTTTCGGGTACACCGCGGCGCCTGCATCGCGGGCAAGCCCTGCTCCTACTGGGAAGCCGACCAGGCTGTGCTAAAGTCGCCGCCCGTTGATACCCGCGAACAAGACGAGACACCCCATGGAACCCGAAGCATTCGACTCTGCGCTGGCCCACTGGCCTGACCTGCAAACCCGCTGCAGCGGGCTGCTGCTGGGCAACGGCGCAAGCCGTGCGATCTGGCGCAACTTTGCCTATGAGTCGCTGTTCGAGCGGGCCCAGCGGGTGCGCAACAAGCCGCTGGGGCAGACCGACCTGGCGCTGTTCAAGTCCATGGGTACCGAGAGCTTCGAACAGGTGCTCAGCGCCCTCAACACCACGGTCAGGGTCAACGCCGCACTGGCGATCAGTTCGTCCTCCCCGCTTAATCGCTACTACGCCATCAAGGAAGCATTGATCCACGCCCTGCGCAGCGTGCATATCCCCTGGCGGCTGGTGCAGCCGCAGACCTTGCAGACCATCAACCACGAACTGCGACAGTACGAACGGGTGTACTCGACCAATTACGACCTGCTCTGCCACTGGGCCGTCCAGCAGCAGCCCGAAGGTTTTGCCGACCTGTTGCACACTGACGAAGGCTTCAACAGTGCCACGATTCCCGCCGAAGGCGCCCGCGTGCATTACCTGCACGGTGGCCTGCACCTGCTCAAGAACCAGGACGCCAGCACCCGCCAACGCAGCGCCAGCGCCAGCAACCTGCTCGATGGCTTTGCGATCAATACGCCGGGGGATGTGCCGCTGTTCGTCAACGAAAGCACAGCCGAAGACAAGCTGCGGATGATTCGCGGCTCGGATTACTTGAGCTGGTGCTACGGCGAACTGGCCCATCACCAAGGCGCCTTGTGCATCTTCGGCCACAGCCTGGGCCGCAGCGATGACCATATCGTTGCGGCGATTCAACAGAGCGGTGTAAAGCAGTTGTTGATCTCGGTATTTCCGTTGAGCGAAGCCTCGATCATCAGCCAGAAACAGCACTACAGCCGTTTGTTCGGCGCTGGGGGTGTGAGCCTGGAATTCTTTGATTCGGCCAGCCATCCGCTGGGCGACACTGGCTTGAATGTGCCGGTCGAGTTGTTGGGGCCTGCAAAGCGGCGGCGCTGAGTGCATGACTGCCGCCGGGGCGCCGGGACCGTGTCTGCCCGGCAACCCTCATCCCCTTCCCAACGACCGTGATCGTTTGCGTCACAAGGCTGGCTCAGCAACCATTGCCTCTGCAGGCTGCACCGGCTTGGCGGCAGCTCGGCGCAACTCACCCTCCGCGTGCGGCAGCCTGACTTCAGGGTTGGGCATGCCGCTGGGCGACAGTTCGTGGGTCATCTCGAACTCGGCGCGTACCGACCAGCCACAGGCTTCGTTCGTGCATTGCAAATAAGCAATTCGCAAGAAAATGTGCCGACCTTCACTGGTGCGAATACGCATGCGGCTCAAGCAATGCGGGCAGACCATTTTATACGTGCTCATTGAGGACTCCCGCAGAACTGACCAGCCTCGCAGAACCTTACATACAAGGCGCTGCGCTTTGTTTCGCCCCTGAGATAATGACTTTTGTTCATGACTTCCAATCTCTCTTGTAAGCTTATGGATGTAAGCAAGTACGCCCAATCAAAGAAGGAAATTTCCTTCTTTGATTTGGGATTTTTAGGCATTGCGTTACCGAAGTTCATCGTATTGGTGTCCCCGAGTGCATAAAGGTACGCATTTCGCATAATTTTTTGCGATATATAACAATTAAGTCAAATGGATATACTTAAAATGCGTAACAAAGGATCTACGGCTGTGTTGAGTCGGCTGAAACGCGTGACCGAAACAAACACTGACTCACAGCTGGCGTCAGCACTCAGCGTCAGCCCGCAGACACTCAGCAGCTGGAAAGGCCGCGACAGTATTCCCTATGCAATTTGCATAGACCTTGCTGAAAAAAACGCCATTTCCCTTGATTGGTTGCTGACGGGCGAAGGCCCGATGTTGCGACGGGACCGTACCGGGCTCAATGCGCAGGACCAGACCCATACCCCCCGAGAGCTTGAACTGCTCGACCTGCTTCGCGGCCTGAATGCGGCGGATCAACAGTTCATTCACAACGCGGCCCAGGAAAAGAAGCGTTTGCGAGACCTGGAACAGCGCGTCGAACTGCTGTCCGCCTCTCTGGCCCAGATCAGCGCAGCGCGCTAGCGTCCAGTCCGCAAGCGTTGCAGCACCTCACGCAAGTCAGCGGCGTCAAGCCACACCATGACCTTGATGCAGATGGGGATAACGACAACCGCCCCGATAAACGCCGCTACACCCGTGGACAGAAACGGCGCGACGGACAACACCATCGGCGCGAACAGGTAGCCAACTCCGGCCGACAGCGTCAATGAACCGAGCCGCTGCCACGCCTTCAAGTGCTGGCGCGTGCTGGACACCAACCATGCGCCCAGCAACGACCCGAACAACGCATCGCCATCAATTTTCGGCGCGACAGCGGCCAACGCCAGTCCGATATAGACACTGGTAATACTGCTGGACGGCTCAGCCATGGCCGTTGTCTCCTTTTTTGCCTTTCTTGCGGGTGGCGTCAATCCTGCCGTCATGGCACCGAAGCCTCTGGTCGGTTTCTCGAAAATGGCTTTCAAGCTCAAGCGCGGTCTGGGCTGCCACAGCCTTGAGATAACAACGGACCAATACCGGCGTTTCGTCCTCGGGCTCGGCGCGCAACTGCTCAAGGCAGTTGTAGCCTTTGAGTTTCAGCCCCCGGCGCCACTGCCCGAACTCACGATTGACCCGAATCACCGCACCAATGGCCGCCACTTCCAGGCGCGCATCGCTGATCGCTGGAGGTATCTGCAGTTGCTGGCGCAAATTGTCCAGGTCAATGGAAGGCCAGAACGGGTCGCTGTTGATACAGCGAGCACCCACCGGTGCTGCGCTCCCTTTTAAATCCAACGGTGGCTCATTCACGGTTCACTATCCCCAGTCTCAGCGCCTTGACCAGCGCAGCCGTGCGGGAAGAAACATCGAACTTGCGCCGGATATTGCAGAAATGAAAGTTCACGGTGGCTTCGGTGCAACTCAGAATATGAGCGATTTCCCAGGTCGATTTGCCCAACGAAAACCAGCCCAGCACATCCAGTTCTCGCGGCGTCAGCACGATGTCGGTCGTGTTGTCGCCCTCTTGCCTGGCGCAGACCGGCGTACCGGAACGGCCTTCCTTAAGTTTCTGCATTGAATACGCTTCCTGCCGATAAGCGGGGTGCCAAGCTGCACGCCGCAATGAATTTACCTACGGAAGAAAGTGTGGGCGCGCGACCACAGCCGGGCAACGACGGGGGGGTGTCGTTCCAGTTGCTACAAATGATGTGTAACGCGGGGGAAGGAAGGGGTACGGCAAGCGACCTGCCCTGAGGCAGGTCGCTCTGGTTCAGCCTAACAAGCCATCAGCTTTGAGCAGGCTTTCCAGACAGTGCTCTTCAATGGCGTAAAACGCCTTGAGCGCCTGGATTTTTTCCAGCAATGCACTCGGGTCTGCGGGCTGGGCGCGCTTGACCGCGAGGATCATCTTGTTCTTGTTGGTGTGCTCCAGCGAGATGAACTCGAACACCTTGGTTTCGTAACCGCAGGCTTCCAGGTACAGCGCGCGCAGGCTATCGGTGACCATCTCCGCCTGCTGGCCCAGGTGCAGACCGTATTGCAGCATGGGCTTGAGCAGGCCCGGGCTCTGGATTTGCAGACGGATCTGCTTGTGGCAGCACGGCGAGCACATGATGATCGCCGCCCCACAGCGGATACCGGTGTGAATGGCGTAATCAGTGGCGATGTCACAGGCGTGCAGCGCAATCATGACATCGATCTCGCTGGGCACCACGGTCCGCACATCACCGTGCTCGAAGGTCAGCCCCGGGTGCTCCAGCCGTGCGGCGGCGGTGTTGCACAGGGTCACCATGTCCTGGCGCAGTTCCACCCCGGTGACCTGGGCCTGGCGCTGCAAGGTGTTGGTCAGGTAATCATGAATGGCGAAGGTCAGGTAGCCCTTGCCGGAACCGAAGTCCGCCACCCGCAACGCCTGCTCCGCCGACAGCACCGAACTGCTTAGAGCATGGGAAAACACCTCGATGAACTTGTTGATCTGCTTCCACTTGCGCGACATCGCCGGGATCAACTGGTGCTGGCGATCGGTCACGCCCAGGTCGACCAGAAACGGCCGGGCCAGCTCCAGATAACGCTTCTTCTCCCGATCATGCCCGGCGGCCGGTGCTTCCCGGGTTTGCTGCGCCGCGGTGCGGTGCAGCATCGGCTTGCCCTTCTTGCTGAACTCCAGTTGCAACTCATCGGTCAGGGTCAGCAGGTGCGCATTGCGAAAGCTCTCCGGCAACAGCTCGGCCACCAGCGCTTGCGCCTCATCGAGCGGGAAGTTGCGGGTTATGTCGCGGGTTTTGTAGCGGTACACAAATGACAGGCAAGGCTGTTCCTTGACCGTCAACGGCTTGATGATCAGCCGCTGCAAATCCACCTGCGCGCCTACATGACGGGCCAACACCAGCTTCACCAGCGCGTTTTGCTCAAGGCTGGTCTCAAGCAGGGTCAGGAACTGCGCACGCTGATCGGGTGCGGGTTTGGCGCAGGGAACGGTAACGGACATTCAGGTGCCTCGAATTGCGGGGCGCGCAAGCGCAAATACCGGGCATTTTACGGGGGTTGCGCCGATAGGGCACAGGGTTTGTGGTTTCCCTGTGCGCCGGTCAGCCGAAAAGATGCAGAAGGAAAGCGGCTGTGCGGTTGTTGCCACCTGAATCTTTCAGGTTCAGCTGAGCACCACCAACCGATTTGGCAACTCATTCCTCACATGGGTCACCGGCACATGCACCTTGAGCAACTCCCCACACGCCTCGATGCAGCTGATAAACCCCTCCAGTGTCTGCCCGGCCTTCACTTGCAATATGAAAGCCTTGACGATCGAATCCCAGACGCTGTTGTCGAGGCGACTGGAGATGCCCTCGTCGACCAGGATTTCGACGTAGCGCTCGGCTTCGCTGACGAAGATCAGCATGCCGGTACTGCCGACGGTGTGGTGCAGGTTCTGTTCGAGAAACTGACGCCGCGCCAGGTTGGAGGCGCGCCAGTGGCGCACCGAGCGAGGGATCAGTCGGGTGGTGATGACCGGAATGCGAAACAGCAGGCACAGGACAAAGAAGCAGAGCCATTGCACCATCAGCAAAGTGTGTACGTTCAGAAGCCCCAACAGGTAATTCACCAGCCCCGGCACCACCAGCGCCAGCAGGCTGGCCCATAGCAGCGGGATGTAAGCGTAATCGTCGGCGCGCGCCGCCAGCACGGTCACCAGCTCCGCATCGGTTTGCTGTTCAACGCGGGCGATCGCTTCGGCAACCTGGCGTTGTTCGTACTCACTCAATAAAGCCATGGCTCGAGGTTCTCATTATTGTTTTACCAACCGCCCGACGACCCCCCGCCGCCGAAACTCCCACCGCCACCGCTGAAACCGCCGCCGCCTCCTCCTCCACCCCCGAAGCCACCGAAACCACCGCCGAACCCACCCGAGCTACCACCACGGCGGCCGACCCCGCTGATACCCAGGCCCTGGCTGATAAAGACGATGATGAACAACAGCACGATCAGGCTGATGACCCAGCCCGGTGCTTTCTGTGAAGCGGACTGCCCGAAGGCTTGCGCCGGCTCGGCCAGAGGGTTACCCCCCAGCACCTGAATGATGGCAATGGTACCGGCACGAATGCCCTGCTTGAAGTCGCCGCGCTTGAACGCCGGGGTCATCACCTGATTGATGATGACCGAGGCCTGGGCGTCGGTGAGGCGATCTTCCAGGCCATAGCCAACTTCGAGGCGCAGCTTGCGCTCGTCGCGGGCGACGATCAACAGGGCGCCGTTGTCCTTGCCCTGCTGGCCGATGGCCCAATGGCGGCCCAGTTGGTAGCCGTAGTCTTCGATGTTGCTGCCCTGCAAATCGGCCAGGGTGACCACCACCACCTGCTCGCCAGTGCCCTGCTCGTGGGCGGCAAGCATGTCGGTCAACAGGGTCGCCGTGTTGGCGTCGAGCATGCCGGCGTTGTCCACCACCCGACCGGTCAAGGCCGGGAAGATCAGCTCGGCGCGCACCGCCGCCGCGCCGAGTATCAGCAGCAGCGCCAGGCATAGCCTGAGCGCACGCATCAGAATTTCACTTCTGGCGCTTTATCGGCATCCGCGCTGGTCGCCTCGAAGCTCTCCCGCACCGGCATGCTGCTGTACATCACCATGTGCCAGAACCGCCCGGGGAAGGTACGGATCTCGGTGTTGTACCGCTGCACTGCGGCGATAAAGTCACGCCGGGCCACGGCGATGCGGTTTTCCGTGCCTTCAAGCTGGGACTGCAGAGCCAGGAAGTTCTGGTTCGACTTGAGGTCCGGGTAGCGTTCGGACACCACCATCAAACGGCTCAAGGCGCCGGTAAGCTGCTCCTGGGCCTGCTGGAACTGGCGCAGTTTTTCCGGGTTGTCGAGGGTGCTGGCGTCGACCTGGATCGACGTGGCCTTGGCCCGCGCCTCGATCACTGCCGTCAAGGTTTCCTGCTCTTGCCTGGCGTACCCCTTGACGGTCTCGACCAGGTTGGGGATCAGGTCCGCGCGGCGCTGGTACTGGTTTTCCACCTGCGCCCACGCCGCCTTGACCTGCTCGTCGTAGCTGGGGATGTTGTTGATGCCGCAGCCGGCCAGCAGGCTGGTCAGCAGCATCCACAGCAGCACCTTGAAACCGGCGCCTGATACCCGATGGTCGTGCATGTGCGTAACGCTCCTCAATGGAGGGAACCTGGCCCATTTCGCCCTCAAGCCCGGGACTTGAGGCATAATCCGTCGCCACTGCTGGATTGCGCCTGCCCGATTGGCTAAAAGATGCACCAGCGAATACAACAATAGCCGCTCCCCCAACTTCGGCTGAACAGTCTGCGCCGTGCAGACTGTTGTGAGCCTTGAGAATTGAATACATGAATAAGTTGTGTTTGCTGGGCCTACTTGTCAGCCTGGCCAGTCACTCGGCCTTTGCCGACACGCAAGCCGATGCGCTGAAGCAAAAAAACGCGTTCGTTTCCGATTTGCTCAAGCAGATGACCGAGGCTGAAAAAATCGGCCAATTGCGCCTGATCAGCATCGGCCCGGAAATGCCTCAGCCACAGATCCTCAAAGAGATCGCGGCAGGACGCATCGGCGGTACCTTCAACTCGATCACCCGCAGCGAAAACCGCCCGCTGCAGGACGCCGCCGTGAAGAACAGCCGGTTGAAGATCCCGATGTTCTTCGCCTATGACGTGATCCACGGTCACCGCACCATTTTCCCGATCAGCCTGGCACTGGCCTCCAGCTGGGACATGGACGCCATCGCCACGGTCGGCCGCACCTCGGCCATCGAAGCCAGTGCCGACGGCATCGACATGACCTTCGCGCCCATGGTCGATATCGCCCGCGACCCGCGTTGGGGCCGCACCAGTGAAGGCTTCGGCGAAGACACCTACCTGGTATCGCGGATCGGCGCGCAGATGGTCAAGTCGTTCCAGGACCAGAGCGCCGCCTCGCCCACCAGCCTGATGGCCAGCGTCAAACACTTCGCCCTGTACGGCGCCGTTGAAGGTGGCCGCGACTACAACACGGTCGACATGAGCCCGACCAAAATGTACCAGGACTATCTGCCGCCCTACCGCGCGGCCATCGACGCCGGTGCTGGCGGTGTGATGGTGGCGCTGAACTCGGTCAACGGCATCCCGGCCACCTCCAACACTTGGCTGATGCAAGATTTGCTGCGCAAGGATTGGGGCTTCAAGGGCGTGACCGTCAGCGACCACGGCGCGATCACCGAGCTGGTGCGCCACGGCGTCGCCCGTGATGGCCGTGAGGCTGCGAAGTTGGCGATCAAGGCCGGTATCGACCTGAGCATGAATGACTCGCTGTATGGCCAAGAGCTGCCAGGCCTGCTCAAGTCTGGCGAAGTCAGCCAGCAAGAGCTGGACAACGCGGTGCGCGAAGTCCTCGGCGCCAAGTACGACATGGGGCTGTTCGACAACCCATACCGCCGCATTGGTGTCGCCAGCGAAGATCCGGCCGACACCAACGCCGAAAGCCGCCTGCACCGCGAAGCCGCCCGTGACGTGGCGCGCAAGAGCCTGGTGCTGCTGGAGAACCGCAACCAGATCCTGCCACTGAAGAAACAAGGCACCATCGCCCTGGTCGGCCCGCTGGCTGATGCCCCCATCGACATGATGGGCAGCTGGGCCGCCGCCGGTGTTCCGCGCCAGTCGGTGACCGTGCATGACGGGCTGCGCAAGGCCGTCGGCGATCGCGCGCGAATCCTCTACGCCAAAGGCGCGAACGTGACCGACGACCTGAAAATCGTCGACTACCTGAACTTCCTCAACTTTAACCACCCAGAAGTGGAGGTTGACCCACGTCCGGCGGCAGCGATGATCGAGGAAGCCGTCAAGGCAGCCCGTCAGGCTGACGTGGTGATCGCGGCGGTGGGTGAGTCGCGTGGTATGTCCCACGAGTCTTCCAGCCGAACCTCACTGGAAATCCCGGCCAGCCAGCGCGCGCTGATCACGGCGCTCAAAGCCACGGGCAAACCGCTGGTACTGGTATTGATGAACGGCCGCCCGCTGGCGCTCAGCCGTGAGCGCGAAGAAGCCGACGCGATCCTGGAAACCTGGTTCAGCGGTACTGAAGGCGGCAACGCCATTGCTGACGTGCTGTTCGGCGATTACAACCCGTCCGGCAAGCTGGCGATTACCTTCCCACGCTCGGTGGGGCAGATTCCGATGTACTACAACCACCTGAGCATCGGTCGCCCTTACACACCGGGCAAGCCGGGCAACTACACTTCACAGTACTTCGAAGAGCCCAACGGCCCGCTGTACCCCTTCGGTTATGGCTTGAGCTACAGCCGTTTCGAACTGTCCGGTTTTGCACTGTCGAACAAGACGCTGAACAAGGGCGGCAAGCTCGAAGCCAGCGTGATCGTGAAAAACACCAGTCAGCGTGATGGCGAAACCGTTGTGCAGCTGTACATCCAGGACGTGACGGCTTCCATGAGCCGGCCGGTCAAAGAGCTGAAGAACTTCCAGAAGGTATTGCTCAAGGCCGGTGAGTCGAAAGTCATTAAATTCTCCATCGACGAGAACGATCTGAAGTTCTACAACACCCAGCTGCAGTACGCAGCCGAACCTGGGGAGTTCAGTGTGCAGGTCGGGTTGGATTCGCAGGCGGTGGAGCAGCAGAGTTTCGAGCTGCTTTGAGATAGCCGCTGGCCCTGCTGCCAATGTAAGAGCAGGGCTTGCCCCAATGTCAGTCAGTTAAGGCGAGACCCATGTGGGAGCGGATTTATCCGCGAATGAAAGCACCGCGCAATGCCTGAAAGACCGCGGTGTCCTTATTCGCGGGCAAGCCCGGCCCCTACCCGTTATGTGTAATTTCCTACGTACACCATCGTGATTTCTCGTCAGGTCATTGATCCTGGAGCGCCCCCTACAGGCGCTTGCAGGCTCAGCGTCCAACGAGCATAAATGCTATCGTGCCCTCCTCCCTGGTCCTTTCTGATTCCCATGCGCCCATCCGTTCGCGCCTTGCGCCTCTCGCTGATCGTTCTGCTGATCCTGCTCGGCACGCTGATGTCAGCCGGCCTCGCCATGCGTCATGCCGAGCGGGTGGCGATGGTTGATGAAGCAGCGCGGGCCAATGAACAGCTGCACTTGTATGCCACGTCACTGCACACCTTGATCGAGCGTTACCGCGCCTTGCCGGCCGTGCTGGCGCTGGACCCGGAGTTGATCAACGCCCTGCGCGGGACGGTCAACGGCAGCATTCAGGACGCGCTGAACCTCAAGCTGGAACGCATCAACGGTGCCGCCAATTCCTCGACCCTTGAATTGCTGGACCGCACTGGCATGGCGGTTGCCGCCAGCAACTGGCGCCTGCCGACCAGCTATGTCGGCCAGAATTACGGCTTTCGCCCTTACTTCCAGCAGACTCGCAGCACCGGCAGCGGCAGTTTTTACGCCGTGGGGGTAACCAGCGGGATCCCCGGCTACTTCCTCGCCAGTGCCGTGACCGACGAACATGCCCGTTTTCTCGGTGCCATGGTGGTCAAGCTGGAGTTCCCGGAGCTGGAACGCGACTGGCGTCAGGGCAGCGATACCATCCTGGTCAGCGATGCCCGCGGGATTGTCTTTATCGCCAATCAGGACGGCTGGCGTTATCGCGAACTGCAACCCTTGTCGGCAAGTGATCGCGCCGAACTGGCAGCGACCCGTCAATACAACAACCAGCCACTCACCCCACTTGAGCGCCAGACCCTCGATCGCTTCGCCGACAACAGCGACCTGGTTCGCGTCCAAGGCCCGCAGGGCGAGGCCAATTACCTGTGGGAATCCCTGCCACTGCAGACCGAAGGCTGGACATTGCACCTGCTGCGCCAACACCACGCCAATGAAGACGGGCGCAATGCCGCGTTTGCCGCTGCGGCCGTGTGGCTAAGCCTGGTGTTTCTGCTGTTGTTCCTCAACCAGCGCTGGCGCCTGGCGCGCATGCGTCAGCGCAGCCGCGAAGAACTCGAACAATTGGTCGAAGCACGCACCCGTGACTTGCGCACAGCCCAGGAAGGCCTGGTGCAGTCGGCCAAACTGGCTGCACTGGGGCAGATGTCGGCGGCGCTGGCCCATGAAATCAACCAGCCCTTGACCACCCAACGGATGCAACTGGCCACCTTGCGCCTGCTGCTCGAGCACGGCCGCGCCGATGATGCCTACAAGGCACTGGAACCGCTGGATCAGATGCTCGAGCGCATGGCCGCCCTGACCGGGCACCTGAAAACCTTCGCCCGCAAAAGCCCCGGTGGCCTGCGCGAACGGTTGGACTTGGCCAGTGTGGTCGACCAGGCGTTGCACCTGCTGGACCCGCGCATTCGTGCCGAAGCGGTCAGCACGGTGCTACACCTGACCCGCCCGGCCTGGGTCCGCGGCGATGCCATTCGCCTTGAACAGGTATTGATCAACCTGATCCGCAATGCCTTGGACGCCATGAGCAATAAACCGCTCAAGCGCCTGGAAGTGCGAATCGAGCAGGCCCAGGGCGACTGGCACTTGAGCGTTGGCGACAGTGGCGGCGGCATTGCCCCAGAGCATTTGGCCAATGTGTTCGACCCGTTCTTCACCACCAAACCGGTGGGTGATGGCCTGGGCCTTGGTCTGGCGGTGTCCTACGGCATCGTTCACGAACTGGGCGGCCGGCTCACGGCCAATAATCGCGGTGCTGGCGCACTCTTCACCCTGACCCTGCCCGCGAACCCGGAGGCCCCATGTTGAATTCGGTGATCGTTGTCGACGACGAGGCCAGCATCCGCACCGCGGTTGAGCAGTGGTTGAGCCTGTCGGGTTTCCAGGTGCAATTGTGCAGCCGCGCCGAGGATTGCCTTGCGCAGCTGCCGATGCACTTTCCCGGCGTCATTCTGAGTGACGTGCGCATGCCCGGCATGGACGGCATGGAACTGCTGCAACGGCTGCAGGCGCTGGACGCCGACTTGCCGGTGATTCTGCTCACCGGCCATGGCGACGTGCCCATGGCGGTAGAGGCCATGCGCAGCGGTGCCTACGACTTTCTGGAAAAGCCGTTCAGCCCGCAGAGCCTGCTCAACAGCCTGCAACGCGCCCTGGAAAAACGCCGTCTGGTCCTGGAAAACCGCCGCCTGCACGAACAGGCCGACCTCAAGGCGCGCCTGGACGATACCCTGCTCGGCGTCTCCCAGGGCCTGCAAACCCTGCGTCGACAAGTGCTCGATCTGGCCAGCCTGCCAGTCAATGTGTTGATTCGTGGCGAAACCGGCAGCGGCAAGGAACGCGTGGCCCGCTGCCTGCACGACTTCGGCCCCCGCGCCAGCAAGCCGTTTGTGGCACTCAACTGCGCGGCAATTCCCGAGCAGCTGTTCGAAGCCGAACTGTTCGGCCATGAAAGCGGCGCCTTTACCGGCGCTCAGGGTAAACGCATCGGCAAACTCGAATTCGCCAACGGCGGCACGGTTTTCCTCGATGAAATCGAAAGCATGCCACTGGCGCAACAAGCCAAGCTGTTGCGCGTGATACAGGAACAAAAGCTTGAGCGGCTGGGGTCGAACCAGAGCATCACGGTCGATTTGCGGATCATCGCCGCGACCAAGCCTGACCTGCTCGACGAAGCCCGGGCTGGGCGCTTTCGCGAAGACCTGGCCTACCGCCTGAATGTCGCCGAACTGCGCCTGACACCGCTGCGCGACCGGCGCGAAGATATTCCCCTGCTCTTCGACCATTTTGCCCGCAGCACCGCAGAACGCCTGGACCGTCGTTTCAACCCACTCGATGGTGCGCAACTGGGGCGGCTGCTCAGTCACGACTGGCCAGGCAATGTCCGTGAACTGGCGAACGCCGCCGAGCGCCATGTCCTGGGGCTGGACGGCACCTGGACCGAGGTATCGGCCAGCGGGCAATCGCTCGCCGCCCAGCAGGAAGCATTCGAGGCCCAGTGCCTGCGCGCAGCACTGACGCGCCATCAGGGCGATATAAAAGCCGTACTCAATGAGTTGCAACTCCCCCGGCGTACGCTCAACGAAAAGATGCAGCGCCACGGTTTGCTCCGTGAAGACTTCCTCAAAGGCGATTGATCGGCAGATTTCCGCTTATCCATTGCAGGGTAATGAGCGGATTTCCGCTCACTCCACACCCTTAAACCCTTCTAGAACGGGCGTTACAGACCTGGCACAGCTCCTGCTATAGCCTTGCCAGGCTGCGTTTCAACGCGCTCCACAAAAACAACTAGAAGGATCCATCATGGATAATTCCAATACCCTGCCTGCTGGGGCGGCGGCTGCACCCGCTGCCGAACGAACCACCTCCAGCCGCCTCAAGTCGATTTTCAGCGGCTCGGTCGGCAACATGGTCGAGTGGTACGACTGGTACGTCTACGCTGCGTTCTCCCTCTATTTCGCCAAGGTCTTCTTCCCGGCCGGCGATACCACTGCTCAACTGCTGAACACTGCCGCCATTTTTGCCGTGGGCTTTCTGATGCGCCCGATCGGTGGCTGGATCATGGGCATCTACGCTGACCGCAAGGGCCGAAAATCCGCCCTGATGGTGTCGGTCGTCATGATGTGCTTCGGCTCGCTGATCATCGCCCTGACCCCCGGCTACGAGACCATTGGCGTCGGTGCGCCGATCATGCTGGTGCTGGCTCGCCTGCTGCAGGGCCTGTCGGTCGGCGGCGAATACGGCACCTCCGCCACCTACTTGAGCGAGATGGCGACCAAGGAACGTCGCGGCTTCTTCTCCAGCTTCCAGTACGTGACCCTGATCTCCGGCCAGCTCATCGCGCTGGGCGTGCTGATCGTGTTGCAACAAGTGCTGACCACCGAAGAGCTGCACAGCTGGGGCTGGCGCATTCCGTTCGCCATCGGCGCGCTGTGTGCCGTGGTGGCGCTGTACCTGCGTCGCGGCATGGAGGAAACCGAATCCTTCACCAAGAAGCAGGACAAGCCCAAAGAAAGCACCATGCGCATCCTGATGCGTCACCCCAAGGAGCTGCTGACCGTGGTCGGCCTGACCATGGGCGGCACCCTGGCGTTCTACACCTACACCACTTACATGCAGAAATACCTGGTGAACACCGCCGGGATGAGCATCTCTGACTCCACCACCATTTCGGCCGCCACGCTGTTCCTGTTCATGTGCTTGCAACCGGTGATCGGCTCGCTATCGGACAAGATCGGCCGTCGCCCGATCCTGATCGCCTTCGGCGTGCTGGGCACGATCTGCACCGTGCCGATCCTGACCACCCTGCACACCATCGAAACCTGGTGGGGCGCGTTCTTC
This sequence comes from Pseudomonas sp. R5(2019), assembly GCF_009905435.1. Lineage (GTDB taxonomy): Bacteria > Pseudomonadota > Gammaproteobacteria > Pseudomonadales > Pseudomonadaceae > Aquipseudomonas. The sequence continues at coordinate 123,266 of NZ_JAAAMT010000007.1, read as the reverse complement.
CTGATCATGGCCGCGCTGATCATCGTCAGCGGCTACACCTCGATCAACGCCGTGGTCAAAGCTGAGCTATTCCCGACCGAGATCCGCGCACTGGGCGTCGGCCTGCCGTACGCACTGACCGTGTCGATCTTCGGCGGCACCGCTGAATACGTGGCCCTGTGGTTCAAGAGCGTCGGCATGGAAACCGGCTACTACTGGTACGTGACCGGTTGTATTGCGGTTTCGCTGCTGGTGTACGTGTTCATGAAAGACACCCGCAAGCATTCGAAGATCGATAGCAACTGATCTCGTAGCGCAAAAAAGGGGCGATGCCGGTAACGGCATCGCCCTTTTTCATGCCTGATGCTGGATGGGCTTTTTGAATCGTGAACAGTGGCACGCCCGGCATTTGCCCAGCACACTGTGCGCTTTTCACGTCTGAAGTCGCTGGCTGCGACACCAAGGAATCCGGTATGTCCGACGACAAGTATTTCTACGAACCCGCACAGGGCCACGGCCTGCCCCATGACCCGTTCAACGCCATTGTCGGCCCGCGCCCGATTGGCTGGATTTCCTCGCATGACCGCGACGGGCGCCTGAATCTTGCGCCTTACAGCTTCTTCAATGCCTTCAACTACATTCCGCCCATCATTGGTTTTTCCAGTGTCGGGCGCAAAGACAGCCTGAACAACATCGAGCAAACCGGTGAGTTCGTCTGGAACCTGGCGACCTTTCCGCTGGCCGAGGCCATGAACCAGAGTTGCACAGCCGTGGCGCCGGAGGTCGACGAGTTCGCCCTGAGCCATTTGACCCCGATGGCTTCACGCGTGGTCGCGGTGCCTCGAGTGCTGGAAAGCCCCGTCTCGTTTGAATGCAAGGTGACGCAAATCGTCCAGCTGCAGCGCGCTGATCAAGAACTCGTGCCCAGCTGGCTGATTCTCGGCGAAGTGGTCGCCGTTCATATCGACAAGTCGCTACTCAAGGACGGTATCTACGACACCGCCGCAGCCGACCCGATTCTGCGCGGCGGCGGCCCGGCCGATTACTTCCGTCTGGGAGAATTGTTCAAGATGAACCGGCCGCAGGCTAACCGCTGATTTACCAGACCAGCTCGCCTTCGCTGTTCACATCAACCAGCCTTGCCAGCTCGGCGCTGGCGGCGTCATCGGCGCTCAATGCGGTCTTGAAGGTTTGCCCTTCCAGGACTTTGTGAAAGTGCGGTGCTCCGCCGGCGCCCAGGCCCTTGACCGCGATTGCCGCGTTGTAACCACCTTCACCTGGGACCACGGCCGAAACCGCTTCGAAGTGGGCGAACTCTTTACGTGCCATGTTGCTTACCCTGCCAATTATTCAACGGCGGGCATTCTAGCCGAGACCTCGCTGAAGGTATGCAGATCCAGACTGTTGACCATCAGGTGTTGCACCAGCTCGCTGAACACCTGCATGGCCGGCGAGGCGAAGTAGGCGGTCATGGCCGGCTCGCTGGCCCAGAAACCGCTGATCATCCACAAATCGGCGTCGCACTGGGAGCGTTGCAGGGCAAAGTGCAAGCACCCCGGGGCCTTGCGCGATGGCTCGATCAAACCGTGCAAACGCTCGCCCAATGCCACGGACGAACCGGCGCTGGCGCGCACTAACGCAAGATGACTGACCGCTGACGGCTGGCTCATGAAGGATTCTCCCTGGGTGATCGCGACCCCAATCAGGCCACGTTGCACAGGTTACGGGGTGGCTGCCAGCCGCCGTTAGACGAATCCTGTCGATGACTTGCCTGATTCTGCGCGGGGCATGGGCAAGGCGGCTGATAGCGCGCCGGACCGTGCAGATCGCGGCGACAATGAATGTGCAAAAAAGCATCGCGGGCAAGCCTCGCTCCTACCGGCCTGCGGTAGGAGCAGGGCTTGCCCGCGATGGGGCCCCACTGTCCCTCCAGTCGAACGACTCCACGACAGAATCAGGCAAGAACCTCGCAGAATCCGCCTACCGTCCCGGCTTGCACAAACGTATTCTGATCCGGTCAGCGGCCCTCGCCTTCAGGATTCCCCCATGTCGAACAGTGAACACCCAAGCCTCCCGTTGCCGCCCGACCTTGAGCAGCAGCGCACCGAGCTGGCCAACCTGATCGGTCGCCACACCCCGGAACAAGGCAGCTTCTGCACGGCCATCGAGTCGTTGCACCTGGTGCGCTACTGCGAACGTACGTCCTCCTTTCCGACGCTCGCCCAGCCTGCATTGTGCATCATGGCCAATGGCAGCAAAGAGGTTCGCCTGGGCGATGAAACCTACCTCTACAACCCGCTCAACTACATGGTGGTCTCGGTCGCCATGCCGATCAGCGGTCGAATTCTGGAGGCTTGCCAGAGCAACCCGAGCCTGTCTATTCGGCTGGATATCGACCCGAGCGAGATCAACACACTGATTGCCGAGGCCGGGCCATTGGGTGTGCCCAGCCGCCCCACAGGACGTGGGCTGTATGTAGAGCAGATGGATTCAGACTTGCTCGACGCGGTGCTGCGCCTGACCCGGCTACTGGAAACGCCCAAGGACATCCCGATCCTGGCGCCCTTGATTCGCCGCGAAATCCTGTATCGCCTGCTGCGTGGCAAGCAAGGCCACCGTCTGTATGAGATTGCCCTGGGCAACACCCAGACCCACCGCGTCAGCCAGGCGATCCATTGGCTCAACAGCAACTTCCAGAGCCCGTTGCGGATCGATGACCTGGCGCGGCAGGTGAATTTGAGCGTGTCGACCCTGCATCATCGTTTCAAGGCCGTGACCTCTATGAGCCCCCTGCAATACCAGAAGCAATTACGTTTGCAGGAGGCCCGACGGTTGATGCTCAGTGAGGGGCTGGAAGCGTCGGCGGCAGGCTACCGGGTGGGCTATGAAAGCCCCTCCCAGTTCAGCCGCGAGTACAGCCGGTTGTATGGGGCGCCGCCGTTGCGGGACATGGCGAGGTTGCGGAGTTTGCCGTAAGGCTCGCCCTTCCTGTCACACCGCTCGCACGACGTGCTTGATCTCCTGGAACGCGCTCAAGCCCCACGGCCCCAGCTCCCGGCCGATGCTGCTCTGCTTGTAACCGCCCCAGGCGGTCTGCGGGAAGATCACCTGCGGCGCATTGATCCAGACCATACCAGCCAGCAACGCATTGGCCACGCGCTCGGTCCTTTCGGGATCCTGCCCGACCACGCTGGCCACCAGGCCAAACTCAGTGTCGTTGGCCTGGGCAATGGCCTCGGCTTCACTGGTCGCACGGCGCACGCACAACACCGGGCCAAAGATTTCTTCCCGCCACAAGGCGCTGCCTTGCGGCACATCGGCAAACACCGTCGGGCGCAAGAAGTAGCCGCACGGCAGGTGTTGCGGACGCTGACCGCCGCAAATCAGTCGCGCACCGGCGCTCACGCCCCGATCGATATGCCCCAGCACACGCTCGTACTGCGCCTGGTTCACCAGGGCGCCCATTTCGGTGTCCTCGGCAAAGGGATCACCAACCTTGATGGCCTCGGCGCGGGTTTTCAGACGTTCCAGAAATTCATCGTAAAGAGCATCAGCCACTACCACCCGGCTGGTGGCCGAGCACATTTGCCCGGCATTGAAGAAGCCGCCGCCACTGGCCATTTCCACGGCCAGTTCCAGATCGGCGTCTTCCAATACCAGCAACGATGATTTGCCGCCCAGCTCCAGGCTTACACCCTTGATCGTTTCTGCCGCGCGCTGCATGACCTGAACACCGACGGCATTGCTGCCCGTGAACGAGATCCTGGCAATACGCGGATCAGCGGCCAGTGGCGCACCGACAGCAAGCCCGGTACCGCAGACCAGGTTGAACACTCCGTCAGGCAGGCCGCTTTCAGCGATGATTGCAGCCAGTTCAAGCTCAGGCAGCGGCGTGACTTCCGAAGGTTTCAGCACCACGCAGCACCCCGCCGCCAGGGCCGGCGCCAGCTTCCAGGCCGTGGTGACCATCGGGAAGTTCCACGGCACGATCAGGCCGACAACGCCGCAGGGCTCACGGCGCACGCGCGCGCTGAAGGCGTCGCTCGGCAGCGGCACATTGCTGTCCTGGGACACACCCAATGCGTCGGCAAGGTCGGCGTAGTAATTGAACGTCGCGATCACATCATCGACGTCGATGCCGGCTTCGAACAGCGGCTTGCCGTTGTTGCTCGACTGAAGCTGCATGAGGTGCTCACGCCGGGCGGCAACACCCTCAGCGATAGCACGCAGGTACACGGCGCGCTCGGCGGCTGAGGTCGTCGACCAAGCGCTGAAGGCAGCCTGCGCGGCCTGGACCGCGTGCTCTACCGCCCCAGTGTCGGCACCGGCGACCTGCGCCAGCGGTTGTTCAGTGGCAGGGTTGATCACCGTCAACGGTGCGTTGCCGTGTTGCCACGTGCCATTGATGTAAACACCCGGCAGGGTTTGGGGAAAATTCAGCATGCTTTAAGGCCTTTCATCCAGACACCTTGGTCAATCTCGATCAGAGTCGGTCCGTTGCGCTCGCTCGCGGCACGCAGCGCAACCCGCAGTTCCTCCGCCCCATCCGCCGCCTCGGCGGCACAGCCCAAGGCCTTGGCAACGCCGATAAAGTCCGGGGTGTGGATGTCTACGCCAACCGGTTCGATCGAGCGGTTGACCATGTACTTTTTGATCTCTTCATAGCCCTGGTTATTCCAGAGCAGGACGATGACAGGGATTCGCGCTTCAACGGCGCTGGCCAGTTCCGGCAGGGTAAATTGCAAGCCGCCGTCACCGATCAGGCACACCACGGGGCTACGGGAATCGCGCCATGGACTGCCGCCGAGCCAGGCTCCCATGGCCGCCGGCAAGGCATAGCCAAGGGTGCCGTAGCCGGTCGAAGCGTTGAACCAGCGGCGCGGATGGTCCGGGTTCAGCGTCAGGTTGCCGGTGTAGACCGGCTGGGTCGAGTCGCCCACCAGCACCGCGTTCGGCAGTTCTTCCAACAAGGTGTCGAGGAACAGGGTCTGGCCACGCATGGCGGTATCCCACGAGGCCTCGTTGACCTCGCGCAAGGCCGCAGCCCGGGCTGGGCCCCAATCGGCCACACGTTCGATCAAGGGCAAGGCGACCACTGCGTCGAACAGGGCCTGGGCGGCCACCTGGGCGTCTGCAACCAGCGCCACCTTCGGCGGGTAGTTACGCACTGTCTGATCCGGGTCGATATCCACACGCAGCAGGGTGCCGGGAATCTTGAAGCCGCCGGCGAAGGTGACGTCGTAGTCGGTTTCCGCCAGCTCGGTGCCGATGGCCAGTACCACGTCGGCTTCCTCGATCAGTGCTCGGGTAGTGTCCAGGGTCTGGGTCGAGCCGATCAGCAGCGGATGCTTGCCAGGCAGCATACCTTTGGCATTGATGGTCAGCGCCACCGGCGCCTGCAGGTGTTCGGCCAGGCGGGTCAGTGCTGCGGCAGCATCAATGGCGCCCCCGCCAGCAAGAATCAGCGGGCGACTGGCCTCGGCCAGCAGTGCGGCCATCTGACTCACCGCCTCAGGTGCGGCACCGGCACGGGCAATATGCACCGGTTCGCTGCTCAGCAAGTGGTCGGCCGGCTGCACCAGAACATCCAACGGAATTTCGATATGCACGGGGCGCGGGCGGGCGCCCTCGAACACAGCAAAGGCACGGGCCAGCACACTGGGCAGGTCGTCAGCGCTCATCAGTGTATGAGAGAACGCCGCCACGCCCGCCACCAATGCGCCCTGGTTCGGCAACTCGTGCAGCTTGCCGCGCCCGCCCCCCAGTTGAGTACTGGACTGGACGCTGGAAATCACCAGCATCGGGATCGAGTCGGCATAGGCCTGGCCCATGGCAGTGGTGATGTTGGTCATGCCGGGGCCGGTGATGATGAAGCAGACACCCGGCTTGCCGCTGGTGCGCGCATAGCCGTCAGCCATGAATCCGGCACCTTGCTCGTGGCGAGGGGTCACGTGCTCGATCGGGGAGCGGGCCAGCCCGCGGTAAAGCTCCACGGTATGCACGCCGGGAATACCAAATACCTGGTCGACGCCGTAGCGTTCAAGCAGTTTTACCAACACTTCGCCACAAGTAGCCATGTTCGAATGCCTGTCTTTTGTTCGAGGAACACTGAAAAGTGGCTTCATTGGAACTGGCGGCGACGTACCTGCACAATGCAAAAATAGTCATACTAGCCATGTCCACAGATCATGCCTGGTACCGCCATGAAACGCCTTCCGCCCTTGCCGGCCTTGCACACCTTTTTGATTACCGCCCAGTGTTGCAACTTCACCCGGGCCGCCCAGCAATTGCATATCACCCAAGGCGCGGTGAGCCGACAGATCGCCGGGCTGGAGGATCATCTGGGTTATGCGCTGTTCTTTCGCCAGGCCCGGGGCCTGGCCCTGACACCCCAGGGGCGCGAGTTGTTTGCGCGGATTCAACAGGTGTTCAATTTGATTGACGAGGCCGTCGAGCACGTCGGCGCCAAGCGCGAAGCCCTTCAACTCAAGGCCCCGACCTGTGTCATGCGCTGGTTGTTGCCGCGATTGATGCAGTGGCAGGCGCAACGCCCGGACGTGCCGGTGGAGCTGACCACCACAGTCGCCCACGGGGTGGACTTTCGCCGCGAGGCGTTCGATGCGGCAGTGGTCTATGGCCCGCCACCCAATCACGGGCTGACCGCGCGGCATCTGTTCGATGAACAACTGACACCCGTCTGCTCACCCAGGTTGCTGGCCGGCCCCCTGCCGTTGAGCACTTACAGCGACCTGGACACGCACATGCTGCTGCACCCGACTTGCGACGAGCAGGACTGGGAAACCTGGCTGAAGGTGGCGGGCATCACGCTGAATAACATCGGCAAGGGCCAGCATTTCGAGACGCTGGACTTGGCGATGTCAGTGGCATCGCAAGGGACGGGCGTGGCCATCGGCGACTGGGCGTTGATTGCCGAGGACCTGGCCAGTGGACGGCTGGTGATGCCATTCGAATTGAAAGTGCCCACGGGACTGGCCTACTACGTGGTATTGCCGCCACGCAGTACACCATCACCAGGATTGCTGGAGTTGATGGATTGGTTGTGCCGGCAGGCCGGGGAGCGTTAACGTGCGCGCGCAGGCTTTTGGACCTGCGATCTGGACTGAGCGCGGTCGCTGATCCTGGCCTACGCTTCAGACAGAGCCTTTTTACGTGCAAGAGGTGAGTGTCATGACCCTAAAAACAAGAAAATGCGCGTTTATCTTTGCCATTGCCGCCGTGATTGGCTTGTATGCAGCCGCCGCCTATCGCCTCGAGCAAGCCCGCAATGCGCCACGCGACCAGTCGTCGTGCATGTTCACCCAGTGCGTTCCGCACACCGCCTCGATGGCTGCTGTCAGGTAGATGCTTCGGCCTTGCCGCCGAGCTGCCGAGCTGCCGATAAGTCTTTGGCGACATCCCGCTCATGCGCCGAAAGAACCTGCCTTACGGAGCGATCGAGTAAGACGCTTAGCTAGCTATCGAGTACACTGACGGTCACTTCAGCCCGCGCGCCTGGCGTGCGGGCATCACTGCTTCCAGGGCTGCCCGTGACCGATCTGAACACTCCCAAACCTGCCTTGCGCAGCGTGCTGGTCGCGCTGATGCTGGCGATCTTTCTCGGCGCCCTTGATCAAACCATCGTTGCCGTGTCGATGCCTGCCATTTCTGCGCAATTCAACGATGTTTCCCTGCTGGCCTGGGTGATCTCCGGTTATATGGTCGCCATGACCGTCGCCGTGCCGATCTACGGCAAGCTGGGCGATCTGTATGGCCGTCGGCGCCTGATGTTGTTCGGGGTTGGGCTGTTCACCCTGGCGTCGGCTTTTTGTGCGATGGCGCAAAGCATGGAACAGCTGGTGCTGGCGCGAATCATCCAGGGCATCGGTGCCGGCGGGATGATTTCGGTGGCCCAAGCCATCATTGGCGATATGGTGCCGCCGCGCGAACGCGGCCGCTACCAAGGGTATTTCAGTGGCATGTACGCGCTGGCCAGTGTCGCCGGCCCGGTGCTGGGTGGCTATCTGACCGAGTTTCTGTCCTGGCGCTGGGTGTTCTGGCTCAACCTGCCGCTGGGTCTCGCCGCCTGGGCGATTTCCCGCCGTACCCTGCGCAGCCTCAAGATCCCGCAACGCACGGTGGTGATCGACTACCTGGGGACAGTCCTGCTGATCATCGGCCTGACCGCCCTGCTGCTGGGCATCACCCAGATCGGTCAAGGTTATTCCTGGCGCGATCCGGCCGTATGCGCATTGCTGCTGTCCGGCGTGCTGACCCTGGCCGTGTTTGCCTGGTATGAGCTGCGGGTGCCTGAGCCCTTGCTGCCAATGCAGCTGTTCGCCAACCGCAACGCCACGCTGTGCTGGTGCACGGTGTTTTTCACCAGCTTCCAGACAATTTCCCTGACAGTATTGATGCCGATGCGCTATCAGACCGTTACCGGTGCCGGGGCTGACAGTGCCGCCTTGCACCTGCTGCCGCTGGCCATGGGCTTACCGATGGGTGCTTATTTCGCCGGGCGCATGACTTCCCTGACCGGCCGCTTCAAGCCACAGATTCTCGCTGGCGCACTGCTGATGCCGGTCGCCATTGTCGGCATGGCCTTCAGCCCGCCGCAGTCGATGCTGCTCAGCGGGCTGTTCATGGTGCTGACCGGGATTGCCTGCGGGTTGCAGTTCCCCACCTCACTGGTGGGCTCACAGAATGCAGTAGAAGCGCGGGATATCGGCGTGGCAACCAGCACCACCAATCTGTTTCGCTCACTGGGCGGCGCCATGGGTGTAGCCTGTATGTCAGCCTTGCTGCTGGCGATGCTCGAACACTCGAGTCTCGCTCACCTGGGCAGCATGGCCATCGGCGAAGGTACGTCAGGCAATCCCCTGCTCGATGGCCTGAATGCGACCAACGGCGCCGAACAGTTGGCGTTGCGCGCGGAGCTTCTGATCACCTTCCGCCATCTGCTGCTCGGCAGTGCCGCCGTCTCGCTACTGGGGTTGGCAGCCGCCATTGCCATGCCCAACCGAATCCTGCGCGGACGTGAAGAAAACGTCATCTTCAAGGGCTCGAGGTAGCGCGATAATCGCGTAACTTTTACAGCAAGTTTCGGGAGACACACCCCGATTCAAACCTTCATTTGCGCAGTGCCGGGCTCAGGCGCAGCATATCCAGCCCAGTGTCGACCCACCGCTCGGCAGTTTCATGCAGTTCGAAACTGTCCGGCAACAGCAGCCATTGGCCCAGCATGCCGTCGACGTAGGCATGCAGCGTGAGCGTTGCCCGGGCGGTATCCAGGTCATGCGGCAACTGTCCGCGGTTGACGGCATTGCGCAGCGACAATTCGATGCGGACGTTGCAATCCAGGGTGGCGACTTGTCGCTGACGGCGCAAATCGCACATTTCATCGGTGAATTCGCACTTATGGAACAGAATTTCGTTAATGCGCCGGGTCTGCGGGTCCAGCGCCACTTGCTGAAACAACTGGACCATCAATTGTCGCAGGCAGCCCAGCGGGTCGAGTTCGTCCTGGCTTTCGCTGGCGCGGGCCAACGCATCCAGCGGCTCATGCAAGGTATCCAGCATGGCCTGTACCAGGTCGGCCTTGTTCTCGAAATGCCAATAAATAGCGCCCCGGGTCACCCCCGCCTGGGTCGCGATATCCGCCAGGGTGGTTCGCGCCACACCGCGCTCATAAAAAGCCTTCTGTGCAGCATCGAGAATCTGCTTGCGGGTTTCCTGGGCTTCTTCTTTGGTGCGGCGAACCATGGCAGTGCGACCTCCATCAGGCAGTCCCGGGTCGGCACTGACGCCGCCCGGAATCGTAGTCAGAACGCCGGTATCAGCGCATTCATGACGGTTTAGTTTAAGGCTTGTCGCGTCAGCAGGACGCAGACACGGGTATTTACAAACAAGCATGAATGTAAGTATATTCATTAGCAAGCTACTTATCGAAACAATTTTTCACCTTTTCATTATTCTTGAGCGTTCGCGCTTACGACCGAGGATCTTCATGCAATTCAAGCCAGCTGTTACCGCTCTGGTTTCCGCCGTCGCCCTGGCTACGCTGCTCAGCGGCTGTAAAAAGGAAGAAGCGGCGCCAGTCGCTAAACCCCCTCAGGTCGGCGTGGTCACCCTCCAACCCCAGGCATACACCCTGACGTCCGAGCTGCCAGGGCGCACCACCGCGTTCCGCATCGCTGAAGTACGCCCTCAGGTCAACGGCATCATTCTCAAGCGCCTGTTCAAGGAAGGCGGCGAAGTGAAAGCCGGCCAGCAGCTCTATCAGATCGACCCTTCGATCTATGAGTCGACCCTGGCCAGCGCCCAGGCCAACCTGCAATCGACCAAATCCCTGTCCGATCGTTACAAGCAGCTGGTAGCCGAACAGGCTGTCAGCCGTCAGGAATACGACGATGCGCAGGCCAAACGTTTGCAAGCCGAAGCCACGCTCAAGAGCGCCCAGATCGACCTGCGCTACACCAAGGTACTGGCACCGATTTCCGGCCGTATCGGCCGTTCGGCAGTCACCGAAGGTGCGCTGGTCAGCAATGGCCAGACCGACGCCATGGCCGTTATTCAGCAACTGGACCCGATCTATGTCGATGTGACGCAGTCCTCGGCTGAACTACTCAAACTGCGCCGTGAACTGGAAAGCGGCCAGCTGCAGAAGGCCGGCGCGAATGCCGCCAAGGTCACCCTCAAGCTGGAAGACGGCAGCCCCTATGTCCACGAAGGCACGCTTGAGTTCTCGGAAGTGTCGGTCGACGAAACCACCGGTTCCGTCACCCTGCGGGCGGTATTCCCCAACCCGGATCACAACCTGCTGCCCGGCATGTTCGTGCACGCTCGCTTGAACGCCGGCGTTCACAGCTCGGCGATTCTGGCACCGCAACAGGGCGTGACACGTGACCTCAAAGGCCTACCGACCGCTCTGGTGGTGAACCAGGAGAACAAGGTTGAACTGCGCCAGCTCAAGGCCAGCCGCACCGTCGGCAGCCAATGGCTGATCGAAGATGGCCTGAACCCGGGTGATCGCCTGATCACCGAAGGCCTTCAGTTCGTCAAACCTGGCGTCGAGGTCAAGGTGACCGAAGCCACCAACGTCAAGCCGGCAACACCGGGTGTCCCGGCCAATGCGTCGGCCGCCGCTGGCGCGAAAGGGAAGTAAACCATGTCGAAATTCTTTATCGACCGCCCCATTTTTGCCTGGGTGATCGCCCTGGTGATCATGCTGGTCGGCGCGCTCTCCATCCTGAAATTGCCGATCAACCAATACCCGAGCATTGCGCCGCCTGCGATCGCTATCGCCGTGAGCTACCCGGGTGCCTCTGCGCAAACCGTGCAAGACACCGTGGTGCAGATCATCGAGCAACAGCTCAACGGTATCGACAACCTGCGTTATGTCTCCTCGGAAAGTAACTCCGACGGCAGCATGACCATTACCGCGACCTTCAACCAGGGGACCAACCCCGATACCGCGCAGGTCCAGGTGCAGAACAAGCTGAACCTGGCCACCCCGCTGTTGCCGCAGGAAGTGCAGCAACAGGGGATCCGCGTGACCAAGGCGGTGAAGAACTTCCTGATGGTGATCGGCCTGGTGTCCGAAGACGGCAGCATGACCAAGGACGACCTGGCCAACTACATCGTCTCCAACATGCAGGACCCGATCTCGCGTACCGCCGGTGTCGGTGACTTCCAGGTGTTCGGTGCGCAATACGCCATGCGAATCTGGCTCGACCCGGCCAAGCTGAACAAATTCCAGCTGACCCCGGTTGACGTCAAGACCGCCGTGGCTGCGCAAAACGTCCAGGTGTCTTCCGGCCAACTGGGCGGCCTGCCTGCCGTTGCCGGCCAGCAACTGAACGCCACGATTATCGGCAAGACCCGCCTGCAAACCGCCGAGCAGTTCAAGAACATCCTGCTCAAGGTCAACCGCGACGGTTCCCAGGTACGCCTGGGTGATGTCGCGGACGTCGGCCTGGGTGGCGAGAACTACGCCGTCAGCGCGCAGTTCAACGGCAAGCCCGCGTCGGGCCTGGCGATCAAGATGGCCACCGGTGCCAACGCCCTGGACACGGCCAAGGCGCTGCGCAAGACCATCACCGATCTGGAACCGTTCTTCCCGCAGGGCATGAAAGCGGTGTTCCCGTATGACACCACGCCGGTGGTGACCGAATCGATTTCCGGGGTTATTCACACCCTGATCGAAGCGATCGTGCTGGTGTTCCTGGTGATGTATCTGTTCCTGCAGAACTTCCGCGCCACGGTGATCACCACCATGACAGTGCCGGTGGTATTGCTGGGCACCTTCGGTATCCTCGCGGCCTTCGGTTTCAGCATCAACACCCTGACCATGTTCGGTATGGTGCTCGCCATCGGCTTGCTGGTGGACGACGCCATCGTTGTGGTGGAGAACGTCGAGCGGGTGATGGCCGAAGAAGGCTTGTCACCCAAGGAAGCGACCAAGAAGTCCATGGGCCAGATCCAGGGCGCGCTGGTCGGTATCGCCCTGGTGCTGTCGGCGGTACTGCTGCCCATGGCGTTCTTCGGCGGCTCGACCGGTGTGATCTACAAGCAGTTCTCGATCACCATCGTTTCGGCCATGGCGCTGTCGGTTCTGGTCGCCCTGATCTTCACCCCTGCCCTGTGCGCCACCATGCTCAAGGCCATCCCGGCTGGCGAGCACGGTCAACCCAAGCGTGGCTTCTTCGGCTGGTTCAACCGCAACTTTGACCGCAGCGTGCGCGGCTACGAGCGCGGTGTCGGCAATATCCTGCGGCACAAGACGCCATACCTGATTGCCTACCTGGTGATCGTGATCGGCATGGGCTGGCTGTTCACCCGCATCCCGACGGCGTTCCTTCCGGAAGAAGACCAGGGCGTACTTTTTGCCCAGGTCCAGACTCCGGCCGGCTCGACTGCCGAGCGGACCCAGGCGGTGGTCGATGAGATGCGCGAGTATCTGCTCGACAAGGAAAAAGACACCGTCAGCTCGGTATTTACCGTGAACGGCTTCAACTTCGCCGGTCGCGGCCAGAGTTCCGGCATGGCGTTCATCATGCTCAAGCCGTGGGACGAGCGCTCGACCGAAAACAGCGTGTTCAACCTGGCAGCCCGAGCCCAGCAGCACTTCTTCAGCTTCCGCGATGCGATGGTGTTTGCCTTCGCCCCGCCTGCGGTAATGGAGCTGGGTAACGCCACCGGTTTCGACGTGTACCTGCAAGACCGGGCCGGCGTCGGCCACGCCAAGCTGATGGAAGCTCGCAACCAGTTCCTCGGCATGGCCGCGCAAAGCAAGGTGTTGTCTGCCGTGCGTCCGAACGGCCTGAACGATGAACCGCAGTATCAGTTGACCATCGATGACGAGCGCGCCAGTGCCTTGGGCGTGACCATCGCCGATATCAACAACACCCTGTCGATTGCTCTGGGTGCCAGCTACGTCAACGACTTCATCGACCGTGGTCGGGTCAAGAAGGTGTACATCCAGGGCCAGCCAGGCGCGCGGATGAACCCTGAAGACCTGAAGAAGTGGTACGTACGCAACAGCAACAACGAGATGGTGCCGTTCTCGTCCTTCGCCAGCGGCGAATGGATTTACGGGCCACCGAAGCTGTCGCGCTACAACGGTGTCGAAGCCATGGAGGTCCTCGGTGCACCGGCGCCTGGTTACAGTACCGGTGAGGCCATGGCTGAAGTCGAAGCGATTGTCGCGAAACTGCCGGCGGGTATCGGTTACTCGTGGACGGGGCTGTCGTACGAAGAACGCTTGTCCGGCTCTCAGGCCCCTGCGCTGTATGCATTGTCCCTGCTGATGGTATTCCTGTGTCTGGCAGCCTTGTACGAAAGCTGGTCGATCCCGATCGCCGTCGTGCTGGTAGTGCCGTTGGGGATCATCGGTGCGCTGCTGGCCACCAGCCTGCGCGGGCTCTCGAATGACGTGTACTTCCAGGTCGGCCTGTTGACGACCATTGGTCTGGCGGCAAAAAACGCCATTCTGATCGTCGAGTTCGCCAAGGAGCTGCATGAGCAGGGCCGCAGTCTCGTCGACGCCGCCATCGAGGCCTGCCGCATGCGTCTGCGTCCAATCATCATGACCTCGCTGGCGTTCGTGCTGGGTGTGGTTCCGCTGGCGATTTCCACCGGTGCAGGCTCCGGCAGCCAACATGCAATCGGTACGGGCGTAATCGGCGGTATGCTGACGGCAACGGTGTTGGCAATCTTCTGGGTACCGCTGTTCTTCGTGGCCGTGTCTTCGCGGTTCAGCAGCAAGAAAGCCGACGAGAAAGACACCGCACAAACTCCACGTTATGAGGCTGGCGAATGAGCAAGTCCCTATTGTCCCTGACGGTAGCCGCGTTTGTACTCAGCGGTTGCTCGCTGATACCCGACTACCAGCAGCCTGCGTCGCCGGTGGCGGCGCAGTGGCCACAAGGCCCGGCCTACTCGCCGACCGAAGCGGCCAATATCGCGGCAGCCGAGCAAGGCTGGCGCCAGTTCTTCCAGGATCCGGCGCTGCAGCAACTGATCCAGACCTCGCTGGTCAACAACCGCGACCTGCGGGTCGCGGCGCTGAACATCGACGCCTACCGTGCCCAGTACCGCATCCAGCGCGCCGACCTGTTCCCGGCCGTCAGCGCCGATGCCAGCGGCAGTCGCCAACGGCTCCCGGCCAACCTGTCGACCACCGGCGAGTCGAGCATCAGCAGCCAGTATTCGGCGACCCTGGGCGTCAGCGCCTATGAGCTGGACCTGTTTGGCCGCGTCCGCAGCCTGAGCGAACAGGCCCTGGAAACCTACCTGTCCAGCGAAGAAGCACGCCGCTCGACGCAGATCAGTCTGGTCGCCAGCGTCGCCAATGCCTACTTCACCTGGCAGGCCGACCAGGCCCTGCTGAAGCTGACCCAGGACACGCTGAAAACCTACGAGCAAAGCTACAAGCTGACCTCGCGCAGCAACGAAGTCGGCGTGGCATCGGCGCTGGACGTGAGCCAGGCACGCACTTCGGTCGAAGGCGCCAAGGTCAAGTTGGCCCAGTACCAACGCCTGGTGGCCCAGGACTTGAATAGCCTGACCGTACTGGTCGGCACTGGCTTGCCAGGCAATCTGCCGGCGGCCCAACCGCTGGACGCCGACCTGCTGCGCGAAATGCCCGCCGGCCTGCCGTCTGACCTGCTGCAGCGTCGCCCGGACATCCTTGAAGCCGAACATCTGCTCAAGGCCGCCAATGCCAACATCGGTGCCGCCCGTGCAGCGTTCTTCCCGAGCATCAGCCTGACTGCCAATGCCGGCACCCTGAGCCCGGACCTGGGCGGCTTGTTCAAGGGTGGTTCGGGAACCTGGTTGTTCCAGCCGCAAATCAGCTTGCCGATCTTCAACGCCGGCAGCCTGAAGGCCAGCCTGGATTATTCGAAAATCCAGAAAGACATCAACATTGCCAAGTACGAGAAGACCATCCAGACCGCCTTCCAGGAAGTCTCCGATGGCCTGGCCGCGCGCCAGACCTTCAACGATCAGTTGCAGGCGCAGCGTGATCTGGTCGCCGCCAACCAGGACTACTACCGTCTGGCCGAGCGTCGCTATCGTATCGGCGTCGACAGCAACCTGACCTTCCTCGATGCCCAGCGCTCGTTGTTCAGCGCCCAGCAATCACTGATCAGCGACCGCCTCTCGCAGCTGGTGAGCGAGGTCAATCTGTACAAGGCCCTGGGTGGCGGCTGGTACGAGCAGACGGCGCAAACGCCGGCGAGCACTACGCCCAAGGGTTGATTCAGCGGGACACAGACACAAACCCTGTGGGAGCGGATTTATCCGCGAATGAAAACGCCGCGGTTTATCAGGCATTGCGCGGCGCCTACATTCGCGGATAAATACGCTCCCACATGTTCTGCGCCTTAACTGACTGGCATTGGGGCAAGCCCGGCTCCTACGGACTTTGTAGGAGCCGGGCTTGCCCGCGAAGCTTTTGGCCGCAGCAAAATCCAAATCAAAAATGAAGTAACTAGTCAGTTAGTGTTCGTTTATCGCACAAATTAGTCTTTAACGAATTGATTCACACCTTCCAAGCCAGCAACATCGCCCTCAAGGCAAATTGCCCACCCCGACCAAAACCAATAAAAACAGGTTCCCCTATGTACTCACGCGCCCCCCTTTCCGGCTGACGTTCCTGACGACCTCGCTCGCGCAGGAAGTGCTGGCCTGTTCGCACCCGATCGACCCCAACCAAGCTCCACGACTGCGACCCTGGTTCGTCGCAGCGGCCTGCTGTTGCCCATTGTTTACACGAGAGACAGACCAATAATGAATACTCTTATCCGCCCTGCTCTTCCCAACCTGCTGGCCCTGGCAGTGACCGGCCTGAGTTTGCCCACCCTGGCGGCTGAATCCGGGTTTGTCGAAGATGCCAAAGTCGGTCTGAACTTGCGTAACTTCTACATCAACCGCAACTTCACCAACCCGTCTCACCCCCAGGGCAAAGCGGAAGAATGGACGCAGAACTTCATTCTTGATGCCCGTTCCGGCTTCACTCAAGGCGTGGTCGGTTTCGGTGTGGACGTGTTGGGTCTGTACTCGGTCAAGCTCGATGGCGGGCGAGGCACCGGCGGCACCCAATTGCTGCCGATCCATGACGGTGGTCACCCGGCCGACGACTTCGGTCGCCTGGGCGTGGCCCTGAAGGCCAAAATTTCCAAGACCGAATTGAAGGTCGGTGAATGGATGCCGGTACTGCCCATCCTGCGTTCCGACGATGGCCGCTCGCTGCCGCAAACCTTGCGCGGCGGCCAGATCACCTCTCAGGAAATCGCCGGCCTGACCCTCTATGGCGGCCAGTTCCGCGCCAACAGCCCGCGCAACGATGCCAGCATGGAAGACATGTCCATGAACGGCAAAGCAGCCTTCACCTCCGACCGCTTCAACTTTGTCGGCGGTGAATACACCTTCAACGACAAGCGCACGATGATCGGCCTGTGGAATGCCGAGCTCAAGGACATCTACAACCAGCAGTACATCAACCTGGTACACAGCCAGCCACTGGGCGCCTGGACCCTGGGCGCGAACCTGGGCTACTTCATCGGCAAGGAAGACGGCAGCGCACTGGCTGGCGAGTTGGACAACAAGACCGCTTCAGCGCTGCTGTCAGCCAAATATGGCGGCAACACCTTCTATGTCGGCTTGCAGAAAGTGACCGGCGACAACGCCTGGATGCGCGTCAACGGCACCAGCGGCGGGACTCTGGCCAACGACAGCTACAACTCCAGCTTCGACAACGCCAGGGAAAAATCCTGGCAGGTGCGCCATGACTATAACTTCGCGGGGCTGGGTGTACCGGGCCTGACCTTGATGAACCGCTACATCAGCGGCAGCAATGTGCACACCGGCGTGATTACCGATGGCAAGGAATGGGTACGGGAGACTGAACTGGCCTATGCACTGCAGTCCGGCGTGCTGAAGGGCCTGTCGCTGAAACTGCGGAACTCGAGCATCCGTCGCGACTACAGCACCAATGAGTTCGACGAGAACCGCCTGATCATCAGCTATCCGATCAGTATTCTCTAACCCGACCTCATTCGCGGCGGTGCGGCGATCCGATAAATCCGCTCCCACATGTCATGCGCATGACATGTGGGAGCGGATTTATCCGCGAATCGGTTTACATCACCCGCGCGACTCAACCCCCAACTCATCCCACACCGACTCGGCCAGGTGAAAGGTGGCGTTGGCTGCTGGAATGCCGCAGTAGATCGCGCTCTGCATCAGCACTTCCTTGATTTCGTCACGGGTCACGCCGTTGTTGGCGGCGGCGCGCAGGTGCAGTTTGAGCTCGTCGTTGCGGTTCATGCCGATCAGCATGGCGATGGTGATCAGGCTGCGGGTATGCCGTGGCAGGCCCGGACGGGTCCAGATGTCACCCCAGGCATGACGGGTGATCATTTCCTGGAACTCGCCGTTGAAGTCATTCAGGTTCTTCAGGCTGCGATCGACATGGGCCTCGCCCAACACGGCGCGGCGAACTTTCATGCCTTCGGCGTAACGCTCTTTCTCGTCCACGAATGACTCCTCAACGCGCTTGCAAAAAGTCGATGACACGGCGGCTGAACGGCTCGCCGACTTCAACGTTAGACAGGTGCGCCGCATAGAACTCGGCGTACTCGGCGCTGTTGACGTGCTCCTGGATAAACAGCCCACCAGACGGCGGTGTGACCGCATCTTCAGAACCGGAAATCACCAGGGTCGGGACCTTGATGGTACCCAGTTGCTCACGGAAATCCGCATCGCGCACGGCCGCGCAGTTGGCGGCATAACCTTCTGGCGAGGTGGCGGCCAGCATGTCGGTGATGCGCTTGGCCTGATCAGGGTGCTCGGCCGAATAACCCGGGGTGAACCAGCGAGCAATCGAGGCATCACGCAGGCCGATCATGGCTTCCTGGCGGTCGCGCAGGACCATTTCGATGCGCGGGTTCCAAACGTCCGGGTTGCCGATCTTGGCCGCAGTGTTGCAGACGATCAGGCGGTTCAGGCGCTCACCGGCGTTGATGCCCAGCCATTGGCCGATCAGGCCGCCCATCGACAGCCCGCAGAAATGGGCGCGTTCGATGTGCAGCGCATCCAGCAGTGCCAGCACATCGCGGCCCAGCTGCTCGATGCTGTAAGGCCCTTGCGTGACCAGCGAACGACCATGACCACGGGTGTCGTAACGCACGACGCGGAAATACTCGGCGAAGGCCGGGATCTGGGTATCCCACATATGCAAGTCAGTGCCCAGCGAGTTGGACAGCACCAGCACGGGTGCGTCTTGCGGGCCATCGATCTGGTAGTTCAGTTCGCCATCGGCGAGTTGTACGCTTCCCACAGCAGTCTCCTTAGACACTCAGACGGGTATGTTCTGCCACCGCACGCTCGACCCAGGTGGTGGCCTGGCCGAGGTAATGGGCAGGGTCGAGCAGACGATCAAGTTCGTCTGCCGAAAGCTCGGCGGTCACCGTGGGCTCGTCACCCAACACCGCACGCAGGTGGCGCTGTTCGGCCACCGCACGCTTGCAGCAGGTTTCCAGCAAATGATGGGCCGCATCACGGCCCAGCCGCTGTGCCAGGACAATGCTGACCGCTTCGGCCAGCACCAGGCCCTGGGTCAGTTCGAGGTTGCGGCGCATGCGCGCGGCATCCACTTCCATGCCCTCGGCGATCAACAAGGCTTGCTGCAGGGCGCCGGACACCAAGCAGCAAATCTGCGGCAAGGTTTCCCATTCGGCATGCCACAGGCCCAGGCTGCGCTCGTGTTCCTGCGGCATGGCGCTGAACAGTGTGGCCAACAAACCGGGCACTTGGGTCGCGGTGCCGATCAGCACGGCAGCGCCTACCGGGTTGCGCTTGTGCGGCATGGTCGAAGACCCGCCCTTGCCAGGCGCTGCCGGTTCAAACACTTCACCGGCCTCGGTCTGCATCAACAGGCTGACATCGCGGCCGAGCTTGCCCAGGCTGCCGGCGATCAGGCCCAGCACCGAGGCGAATTCCACCAAACGGTCGCGCTGGGTGTGCCACGGCTGCTCCGGCAAGCTCAGGTTCAGCTCATCGGCCAGCGCTTCGGCCACCGCAAAGGCTTGATTGCCCAGCGCAGCCAGGGTGCCGGACGCACCACCGAACTGCAGGGTCAGCAAGCGTGGTGCCAGTTCCTGCAAGCGCTGGCGGCTACGGCTTACCGCGCCCAGCCAGCCAGCGATCTTCATGCCCAGGGTGACCGGCGTTGCGTGCTGCAACCAGGTGCGGCCCGCCAGCGGCGTGTCGGCATAACGCTGGGCTTGCACGGCCAGGGCATCGCCCAGGCGCGCCAGATCAGCCTCGATCAACGCCAGTGCTGCACGCAGTTGCAGCACCAGGCCGGTGTCCATGGCATCCTGGCTGGTAGCGCCCAGATGCACATAACGCTCGGCTTCAGGATTGTTGCGGGCAATTTCGCGCCCCAGGGCCTTGGCCATCGGGATCGCCGAGTTGCCCGCCGTGGCGATGGCTTCGCCCAGCGCCGCAAAGTCATACAGCTCTGCCCGGCAGGCGGCGCTGATCGGCGCAACGGCCTCGGCCGGAATCACTCCGACCCTGGCTTCGGCCCGCGCCAGCGCTGCCTCGAAATCGAGCATGCCCTGCACGCGGCCATGGTCGGAAAACACCTCACGCATGCTGCGGGCCGTGAAGTAGGCATCGAACAGCTGATTGCCCGGTCTTTGACTCATGAAAACATCCTTTTGAATGGCGCGCCGCTACCGACGCGCCCGAATGGATCGGGTGATCAGCACAAACGCCAGGAACGGACGGTCGAGGTCATGATTGTTTCACTCCTGGGGACATACCTGAATCTAGACACCCTCGGAAACAATCCCGTTCCGCAGGCCAAAACCCGAAACACCGACAGCCTGGCGTGGAGGGCGTCTGTGTTTCGGGCAAAGGGTTCAACAGGAAGGCCCGTAAACCGCGGCCTTCAGGGTCATACGCGTTCGATTGCCAGGGCCAGGCCTTGACCGACACCGACACACATGGTCGCCAGACCTTTTTTACCGCCGGTTTTCTCCAGCTGATGCAAAGCGGTCAGGATCAAGCGCGCACCGCTCATGCCCAGCGGGTGGCCCAAGGCGATCGCGCCGCCGTTTGGGTTCACCTGCGGAGCATCGTCAGCCAGGCCCAGCTCGCGCAGCACCGCCAGACCCTGGCTTGCGAACGCTTCGTTGAGCTCGATGACGTCAAAATCGCTGACCGCAATGCCCAGGCGTTCGGTCAGTTTGCGCACCGCAGGCACCGGGCCGATGCCCATCACGCGCGGAGCAACACCGGCGCTGGCCATGCCCAGGACCCGGGCGCGGGCGGTCAGGCCATGTTTCTTGACCGCTTCGGCCGAGGCCAGGATCAGCGCGGCCGCACCGTCGTTGACGCCTGAGGCGTTGCCGGCGGTGACGGTTTTGTCCGGACCATTGACCGGCTTGAGCTTGGCCAGGGTTTCCAGGCTGGTGTCAGCACGCGGATGCTCGTCCTGGGAAACCACGGTTTCGCCTTTTTTGTGGACAATGCGCACCGGCACGATTTCTTCAGCGAAGAAGCCTGCTGCCTGCGCGGCTGCCGTCTTCTGCTGGCTGCGCAGGGCAAAGGCGTCCTGGTCTTCGCGGGAAATCTTGTAGTCATCCGCCACGTTGTCGGCGGTTTGCGGCATTGCATCAACGCCGTACTGGGCTTTCATCAATGGGTTGATGAAACGCCAGCCGATGGTGGTGTCTTCCAGCTTCATGTTGCGGGAAAACGCCGCATCTGCCTTGCCCATCACGAACGGCGCGCGCGACATCGACTCGACGCCACCGGCAATCGCCAGCTCCATCTCGCCGCTGGCAATGGCGCGGAACGCGGTGCCGACTGCGTCCATGCCCGAAGCGCAAAGACGGTTGAGGGTCACGCCCGGCACGCCTTCCGGCAGACCGGCCAGCAGCAGCGCCATACGGGCGACGTTACGGTTGTCTTCGCCGGCCTGGTTGGCACAGCCGAGGAACACTTCGTCCAGCTCTTCCCAACGGACCGACGGGTTACGCTCGATCAACGCCTTGATCGGCGCGGCAGCCAGGTCGTCGGCGCGCACGCCGGACAAACCACCGCCAAAACGGCCGATCGGGGTGCGAATCGCGTCGCAGATAAAGACTTCACGCATCACGCTTCTCCTGGTGCCTGGCCATGGGCGGCCGCCGTGCGAGCTTCCAGATCGCGCAGGGCGGTCAGTTCAACTTCGGTCGGCTCAGCGGTTGCAGCCACGTTGTCGGCAAAGCGGATCGCCCAGCCGGTAGCGGCGACGATCTGCTCACGGGTCACGCCAGGGTGGATGGACGTGACAACGAATTCATTGCTGCCGGCTTCCGGCTCCATGATGCACAGGTCGGTGATGATCCCGATCGGGCCTGCACCCGGCAGACCAAGACGCTTGCGCGAGTCGCCGCCTTCGCCGTGACCGACGGAGGTGATGAAGTCCAGCTTGTCGACGAAGGCGCGGTTGGACTGCTTCAGGATGATCAGCACGCTCTTGGCGGAGCCGGCGATTTCCGGAGCGCCACCGGCACCTGGCAGACGGACTTTCGGGTTGTGGTAGTCGCCCACCACGGTGGTGTTGATGTTACCGAAGCGGTCAACCTGCGCAGCGCCGAGGAAGCCCACGTCGATGCGGCCACCTTGCAGCCAGTAGCGGAAGATTTCGCCGGTCGGCACAACGGTATCGGCGGTTTCAGCCAGCTCACCGTCACCGATGGACAGCGGCAGCACGCTTGGCTTGGCGCCAATCGGGCCGGATTCGTAGATCAGTACCACGTCAGGCGACGAGGTCAGGCGCGCCAGGTTGGCAGCCTTGGACGGCAAGCCGATGCCGACGAAGCAGACCGAACCGTTCTTCAGGCGACGGGCGGCCGCCACGGTCATCATTTCATTGGTGGAGTAAGTCATTATTTAGCCTCCGAAGCGCTGGCCAGTTTCGCCCTGAATTCGTTGAAGTCGCTGGTGCCACGGACGTATTCGTCGATCCAGGCGGTGAACGTCTCGCGGCTGCGGGCAATCGGGTCCCAAGCCTGGTAGAAACGGTTGTCACGCTCGGAGTAACCGTGGGCGTAGGACGGGTGTGCACCACCCGGTACCAGGCAAACGGCCGAGAGTGCCCAGGTAGGCAGCACGCAGGCGTTCATCGGGGCTTGCAGGTCGTCGACGATTTCTTCCACGGTCACGATGCAGCGCTTGGCGGCCAGTGCGGCTTCTTTCTGTACCCCCAGGATGCCCCAGAGCAGTACGTTGCCCTTGCGGTCGGCTTTCTGTGCGTGGATCACGGTGACGTCCGGGCGTACCGACGGTACAGCGGCCAACACTTCACCGGTGAAGGGGCAGGTGACGCTCTTGATCAGCGGGTTGACCTTGGGCAGGTCGGAACCGGCGTAAGCGCGCAGTACGGCGAACGGCAGGCCCGATGCACCGGCAACGTAGGCGTTGGCCAGGTCGGCGTGGCTGTGCTCTTCGATTTCCATCGCGTGCGGCCACTGCTTCTCGACTGCATCACGCAGACGGTGCAGCGAACCGACGCCCGGGTTACCGCCCCAGGAGAAAATCAGTTTCCTGGCGCAACCGGATCCGATCAATTGGTCGTAGATCAGGTCAGGCGTCATGCGCACAAGCGTAAGGTCCTTCTTGCCCTGACGAATGATTTCGTGACCGGCAGCGGTCGGGATCAAGTGCGTGAAGCCTTCAAGTGCGACGGTATCGCCATCGTTGATGAATTGCTTCACTGCGTCGTGGAGCGAGAGGATTTCAGCCATGGGAGACTCCTATATTCACTGCGCCGATTGCAGGGGGATTGAGAGACGCTCGGGCGGCGCCGAATTGAAGCCAGATTAAGCTTGGGATTGGTGCCGCACAATCCGATAATCGACTATCCGTTCGATTATCGAACCAAATGTCACCTGTAAAAAAGGCCATGCCCGGGTCGGGGCGTGGCCTTTTTTTCAAACGTAAACATCACGGACTCAGGCCTCTTTATTATGTGGCCGGTGCAGTCGTGCCGATGTGAGCGACATTAATGAGGCAGGAGAAACAGCGTCAATTCGATAAACGCATATCTGTGCGCTTATCGAACAGGAACATACCAAACGGTTTACGCAAACAATTGTGCACTCAGGTCACGGCTGGCGGTCAGCATGATCGGCAAAAACCGCTGCTCCAGCTCACTGCGACTGACCCGGCCGGCATGGGTACTGACGTTTAAGGCGGCAAGCACCTGGCCCGAGGCGTCGTAGACCGGTACGGCGATAGAACGCAGCCCCTGCTCCAACTCCTGGTCGACGATGCACCAGCCTTGCTGGCGCACCAGCTGCAGGCATTCGAGCAACGCACCGGCCTCGATGATGGTACGGCTGGTCTTGGGCTGCAGGTCAGCGTGGTCGAGGTATTCCTCAAGGGTCGCGTCGTCGAGTGCCGCCAGCAGGATACGGCCCATCGAGGTGCAATAGGCCGGCAGCCTGCCGCCGACTGACAAGTCCACCGAGATCAACCGCTGGGTGGTGGCCGAACGGGCAATATAAAGAATGTCGTCGCCTTCCAGCGTTGCCATGTTGCAGGCCTCATGCAGCTGCTCGCTCATGCGGTCCAGATAAGGCTGGGCCGAGACGGCCAGTGGCGTGGACGACAAATAGGCATGGCCCAGGGTCAGCACTTTGGGCAGCAGCGAATAGGTGCGCCCGTCAGTCGTGGCGTAGCCCAACTTGATCAGCGTGTGCAGGCACCGACGCACGGCCGCACGGGGGATTTCGGTGCGGTGGCTGATCTGGGCAATGGTCAGGTGGCGCTTGCGCTCTTGAAACGCCTGCACCACCGCCAGGCCACGCGCCAGTGAGGTCATGAAATCCGGATCGCCGGTAAACGCCTGGATGCGCTTGGCCGGCGAGGCGACGATCGGTGGCGCCAGCGACGTGAAGGAATTACGCAGCTGGTCGTTCAAACCCGGGCCGCCAGGGCGTTGATCTTGACTCATGACTCACCTCGAAAACATACAACCGAGTTCGATTATCGAACCATCGACCGATAATCGCAATTGACCATTTGCCGCGTTGCTTATACCTTTCCCTGGCCACAACGTGGCTTCTTGGAGATCTTGGTCAGGTACCCACCGAAGAAGTCCCCGGCACGGCCTTGCCCACGAAGCGAGGCCGTTTTTTCTTCGACCCGCCGTCAAAAAATCTGCTTGAACCTTTTTTCGATGTGTCAGACCACACTGTCGATGCTTCTGTGCGCCGGGCCCTCTTGAGTTGCCCGGTGCTGTGCATGTAACAAAACGCCGACTGAAAGTTGCATCATGTTAATGAAGCGAGATAGTGTTATGGCGTCAAACCGCTATAATCGAACACATTGACGAACGCTCTTTCTCTGACTGGGTGTTCTCATACTGGATGATGCACATTGGCAGTGCCCGTCCAGAGGCAGGCTCAACGCCGCAAGCAATACATTTGCCCTCCTTGAGGCCTGCATATCGGAAGTCTGTTGCTACGACAGCTATTGTTGTCTGGTGCCGTGGCCGTGCGCTTTCCCTGTTATCGCCTGTTCGCCCGATGTGTTCGTTGGCGAAACACGCGAACCCTGGAAGTGGCTGCACGTAATCACCGGATGTTCCTCCAACTTTTAAGGTAACACTGTGACCAAAGAAGAACTGCGCGCCGAACTTGAGCGCCAGGAACAACGCTACAAGGAAGTCTACGGTGGCGAAGTCACCACCTATGCCGCCCAACCCGAACCGGAACGCAAGCCATGGCGCAAGCGAGCCACCGTTCAAGACCAGGTATTTGCCCAGGAACTGGAAAAAATGGAAAAGGAGCTCAAGGCCGAACAGCCTTGAGCTGTGCCGTGCGGCTAACCTTTCACCGGTGCAAATTTGCGGATTCGGCAGTGAACCGAACAGGGTATTTTTTTGTCTGATCGGACACCTGGCCCGCCACATGAAAATACCCGGTTACTGAATCACACAAATTTCATACAAGCGTTTGAAATATTTCCTTCATACGTTTGAATGCATTTTTCTCAGGCGTTAGCGGCAAATTTCTCGGATTTTTCTGAAATTTACCGCAATTTCCGCACGCACCCTCGTTCTCCTCCCCCCTGATTCGAGGTGCAACCGGTCGGAAGCTAGTGCATTGATTAGAAGTGATTTCTGGCATAATCGCGCCCCCTTATGACCGGGTCAGAAAACCTTCATGATCGATTTATTCAGCGGGCTCGACGCTTGGGTTCTTGTGAGCCTTCTGCTCGCCCTGGCCTTTGTCCTCACCTTCGAGTTCATCAACGGCTTTCATGACACCGCTAACGCGGTAGCGACTGTCATCTACACCAAAGCAATGCCGCCGCACCTGGCCGTGTTCTTTTCCGGTGTATTCAACTTTCTCGGCGTGTTGCTCGGAGGGGTTGGCGTTGCGTACGCCATCGTTCACCTGCTGCCGGTCGAATTGCTGATCAATGTGAACACCGGCCACGGCCTGGCGATGGTCTTCTCCTTGCTGGCAGCAGCGATCGCCTGGAACCTGGGTACCTGGTACTTCGGTATTCCGGCTTCCAGTTCGCACACGCTGATCGGTTCGATCCTGGGTGTGGGCCTGGCCAACGCCCTGCTGAGCGACATTCCGCTGGGCGATGGCGTCAACTGGCAGAAGGCGATTGATATCGCCGCCTCGCTGGTGATTTCGCCAATGGCCGGCTTTGCCGTTGCCGCACTGCTGTTGCTGGGCCTTAAATGGTGGCGTCCGCTGTCGAAGATGCACAAGACCCCGGAACAGCGCCGCCAGCTGGACGATAAAAAGCACCCACCTTTCTGGAACCGTCTGGTCCTGGTGATCTCGGCCATGGGCGTGAGCTTCGTTCACGGTTCCAACGACGGTCAGAAAGGCATCGGCCTGATCATGTTGGTGCTGATCGGTATCGTGCCTGCCCAGTTCGTTCTCGACCTGAACAGCACTACCTACCAGATCGAGCGTACCCGTGACGCGACCCTGCACCTGAGCCAGTTCTACCAGCGCAACAGTGCAACCCTGGGCGAATTCCTGGCCCTGGGCAAGTCCCGCGAAAGCGACCTGCCGGAGCAGTTCAGCTGCAACCCGCAGCAGACTGAACCGACGATTGAAGCCTTGCTCGGTACGCTCAAAGGTGTTTCCGACTACCATTCGCTGCCCGCTGAAAAGCGCATCGAAGTCCGTCGCTACCTGCTCTGCCTGGATGACACGGCGAAGAAAGTCGGCAAGCTGAAGGGCCTTGAGGCGCGTGAAAAAGCCGACCTCGAGAAGCTGCGCAAAGACCTGACCGCGACCACTGAATACGCACCATTCTGGGTGATTCTCGCCGTGGCCCTGGCCCTCGGCATCGGTACCATGGTCGGCTGGAAGCGCGTGGTGCTGACCATCGGCGAGAAGATCGGCAAGCAAGGCATGACTTATGCCCAAGGCATGTCGGCGCAGATCACCGCCGCCTGCGCCATTGGCATGGCCAACGTGTTCAGCCTGCCGGTTTCCACCACCCATGTGTTGTCCTCGGGCGTGGCCGGCACCATGGTTGCGAACAAAAGTGGCCTGCAAGGCGGCACGGTCAAGACCATCCTGTTGGCCTGGGTACTGACCCTGCCTGCGACGATAAGCCTGTCGGCCGGGCTGTTCTGGCTGGCGAGCAAAGCGCTGGTTTGATCCCTGCTATATATAAGGAAGGCGCCTGATGGGCGCCTTACTTTTTTCAACCTGGCTCAGACCCGACTTTGTAGGAGCGGACCTGGCCGCGATGGGCTGCGCAGCAGCCCCCGAGGCAGGTGATATCTACGACAAGCCCAAGGGGTGCGGGCGGTTTCGGAATCGCCGGGGCCGCTTCGCAGCCCATCGCGGCCAGGTCCGCTCCTACATGGACGTCTGTGCCCGAGGTTTACCGCCGCTTGCTACCCCCCAGCAACGACCCCATCAAGCCCCGCACCAAATTCCGGCCAATCTGATTCGCGGCCTGGCGCATGGCCGACTTCAACGCCTGCCCGGCAACGCTGCCGAGAAACTCACCGGCCTTGTCTCCAAAACTCTCTTCGGCGGGCGTGGATTTTTCCGGCAATTCTTCAGCAGCCTGGCCCTTGCGCGCTCGCGCGGTAAGCATTTCATACGCCGACTCCCGGTCCACTGCCTGGTCATAACGGCCCTGCAACGGCGACTGGGCGATCAATGCTCTGCGCTCGGCATCGCTTAACGGCCCGATGCGCGATTGCGGCGGGGCGATCAGCACACGCTGGACCATCGCCGGTGTGCCCTTGTCCTGCAGCGTGCCCACCAACGCTTCACCAATCCCCAGCTCGGTGAGCACGGCCAGCGAATCGAACGCCGGGTTCGGCCGGAACCCTTCGGCCACCGCCCGCAGCGATTTCTGCTCCTTGGCGGTAAAAGCGCGCAAGCCATGCTGGACACGAAGCCCCAGCTGCGCCAGCACATCATCCGGCAGGTCGGCGGGTGACTGGGTCACGAAATACACCCCAACGCCCTTGGAGCGGATCAACCGCACCACTTGCTCCAGACGCTCCTGCAAGGCCTTGGGTGTACCTGCAAAGAGTAGATGCGCCTCATCGAAAAACAGCGCCAGCAGAGGTTTGTCCGCATCGCCGCGCTCGGGCAACTGCTCGAACAACTCGGCCAGCAGCCACAACAGGAAGGTCGCATAGACCTTGGGCGCCTCATGCACCAGGCGGCTGGCATCGAGCAGGTGGATGCGCCCACGCCCTTCGGCCGTCGGGTGGAGAATGTCTTCAAGTTGCAAGGCCGGCTCGCCAAATAGCGCTTCGGCACCTTGCTGCTCCAGCGTCGCCAGCCGACGCAACAGGGCTTGGCTGGAGCCCGTGGTCATCAACGCGCTGTCTTCGCCCAGCAGCTGCGGATTGTCCTTGAGATGATTGAGCAGTGCCTTGAGGTCCTTCAGGTCCAGCAACAGCAGCCCTTCTCGGTCCGCCACTTTGAACGCGGCATACAACGCCGCCTGCTGGCTGTCGGTCAACTCCAGCAGGCTGCCCAGCAGCAACGGCCCCATTTCGCTAATGGTGGTGCGCAAGGGATGGCCGCTTGCACCGTTGATGTCCCACAAGGTCACCGGGTAGGACTGCGGGCGATGGTTCAGCCACGGCATGCCGGCGATGCGCTCGGCCACCTTGCCCTGGGGGTTGCCCGCTGCACCCAGGCCACACAAGTCACCCTTGATGTCGGCGGCAAACACCGCCACCCCGGCATCACTGAAGGCTTCGGCCATGTGCTGCAAGGTAACGGTCTTGCCGGTACCGGTGGCGCCGGCAATCAGGCCATGGCGATTGGCCAGGCGCCAATCCTGGGCGACAGGCTGTGCCTGCAGATCCGCTCCCAGTACAAGTTGTGCGAAATCAGACATTTTTTCACCCTTGATTAAGCTTTGCGGCAACGCAGTCGATACCGATGGAAGTAACAAGCGTTTTCTGAAAGGCCGGTTAGATAGACCTCATAGGGACAGAGGGCTCTCAACTTCGAAGCGGCTGGCCTTTCGTGCAAACCATTGTTGATGCAAACGGACTCCAAGACCTTAGCGGACACAACACGCCATGAACAATACTTTGCGATTCAGCCACAAGATCCTGCTTGCGGCGTCCCTTATCGTAATCGCCGCCTTTTCACTTTTTACACTGTATAACGACTACCTTCAGCGTAATGCCATTCGCGCAGACCTGGATAACTATCTGCACGAAATGGGAGAAGTCACCGCGGCGAACATCAAGAACTGGTTTGACGGGCGCACTCTGTTAGTAGAAAACCTCGCCGAAAACGTTGCCCTTAATCCTGATCGCACAAACGTTGCTGCATTACTGGAACAAAAAACGCTGGCATCGAGTTTCCTGGGTATCTATCTGGGTGACACCGACGGCCAGTTCGTGATTCGCCCGGATGCCAAGATGCCGGAAAGCTACGACCCACGCGCCCGTCCCTGGTACAAAAGCGGCCAGGCCAGCAGCGGTCCGGCCCTGACCGAGCCCTATATCGACATGGCGTCGAACAAGCTGGTGATTTCCATTGTCGCGGCCACCACCAAGGCCGGGCGCAACCTTGGCGTGGTGGGCGGCGACTTGAGCCTGGATGTGCTGATCGAGATCATCAGCGCGCTGAACTTCGATGGCATGGGCTACGCCTACCTGGTCAGCGCCGACGGCAAGATCCTGGTCCACCCGGACAAAAATCTGGTCATGAAATCCCTGTCGGACCTGTATCCGCACAACACCCCGCGCATCAGCACCGACATCAGCGAGGTCGAGGCCGACGGCAACCACCGCATTGTCACCTTTACTCCGGTCAAAGGCCTGCCATCGGTGAACTGGTACATTGGCCTGTCCGTCGACAAGGACAAGGCCTACTCGATGCTCAGCGAGTTCCGAACCTCGGCGGTGGTAGCGACCCTCATTGCCGTGATCTTTATCATCGCCCTGCTGGGCATGCTGATTCGCCTGCTGATGCAGCCGCTGCACACCATGAGCCGTGCCATGGAAGACATCGCCCAAGGTGAAGGCGATCTGACCAAGCGCCTGCAGATTCATACCCAGGATGAATTCGGGATTCTGGGCAACGCCTTCAACCGCTTTGTCGAACGTATTCATGGCTCGATCCGCGAGGTGTCCTCTGCCACCGAGCAGGTCAACGAAGTCGCCTTGCGGGTGGTCAGCGCCTCCAACTCCTCGATGCTCAACTCTGACGAGCAGGCCAACCGCACCAACAGCGTGGCCGCCGCCATTAACGAACTGGGCGCCGCCGCCCAGGAGATTGCCCACAACGCCGCCCAGGCCTCGCAACAGGCCGGCAGCGCCCGGCACCTGGCTGAAGAAGGCCAGCAAGTGGTCGAGCGCAGCATTGATGCGATGAACCGGCTATCGGACCTGATCTGCACCTCCAGCTCACACATCGAGACCCTGAACAGCAAAACCGTGAATATCGGCCAGATCCTGGAAGTGATCACCAGCATCTCCCAACAAACCAACCTGCTCGCCCTCAACGCAGCCATCGAGGCTGCCCGTGCCGGTGAAGCCGGGCGTGGCTTTGCGGTGGTGGCCGATGAGGTGCGCAACCTGGCACATCGCACCCAGGAATCGGCGCAGCAAGTGCAGAACATGATCGAAGAGTTGCAGGTGGGTGCCCGCGAATCGGTCAGCACCATGGGCGAAAGCCAGCGCCACAGCCAGGACAGTGTGTCGATTGCCAACCAGGCCGGCGAGCGGTTGGGCAGCGTTACCTTGCGCATCGGCGAGATTGACGGGATGAACCAGTCGGTCGCGACCGCCACCGAGGAGCAGACCGCAGTGGTGGAAGCGATCAATATGGACATCAACGAGATCAACACCCTCAACCAGGAAGGCGTGGAAAACCTGCAGGCTACCTTGCGTGCCTGTTCGGACCTGGAGCAACAGGCCAGCCGGCTCAAGCAGCTGGTGGGCAGCTTCCGAATCTGACCCTGACCTGGGGCCGTTGCACGGCCCATCGCGGCCCGAGCCGCGATGGGCTGCGAAGCACCCCTCAAGCAAGCGATCGAACATCTATTCTTCATAGAGGTCAACCAAGTGGATGACGACCTCGGAGGGATGCTGATCGTGCATATCGCTGACATCACCATGTTCTACGCCCCTGCCAGTGGCGGAGTGCGGACCTATCTTGATGCCAAACACCGTCGCCTGGGCCTGCATCCGGGTGTACGCCACAGCCTTTTGATCCCCGGTGCCAATCTCACCCGGCAAAACGGGATTTACGAAGTCCCTGCCCCCGCCCTGCCCTTCGGCAATGGTTACCGCTTTCCGCTGCGGCTGGCGCCCTGGCGCAATGTCTTGCACGACCTGCAACCCGACCTGATTGAAGTGGGCGACCCGTACCTGACGGCCTGGGCCGCTCTGGATGCGCGCCGGCAACTGGATGTGCCGGTGATTGGTTTCTATCACTCCGACCTGCCACTGCTGGTCAGCAACCGCATGGGCAATTGGTTCACCCCCAACGTCGAAGCCTATGTGAGCAAGTTGTACGGCAATTTCGACCGGGTGCTGGCGCCCAGCCAAGTGATGGCCGACAAGCTGCGCAGCCTTGGCATCAGCAATGTGCACGTGCAACGCCTGGGTGTGGACCTGGCGACCTTCAACCCCAGCCTGCGCGAGCCGGGCCTGAAGGCACAACTGGGAATCCCCGAGGACAGCCGCCTGCTGATTTTTGCGGGTCGCGGCTCGAAGGAAAAAAACCTGCCGATCCTGCTCGACTGCATCAAGCGCCTCGGCAAGCCGTACCATCTGCTGCTGGTGGGCTCGCACATGCCGACCGGCACCCCGGACAACGTCACGGTGATCGATCATTTCTGCCCGACACATGAAGTCGCCCTCCTGATGGCCAGCGCGGATGCCCTGGTGCATGCCGGCGACCAGGAGACCTTCGGCCTGGTGATCCTCGAAGCCATGGCCAGCGGCATCCCCGTGGTGGCCGTGGCGGCAGGTGCATTCAACGAGATCGTTCAGCCGGACTGCGGGCTTTTGTGCGCGCCCAACGACGGCCTGGCCATGGCCCGCAAGGTGCACGAGCTGTTTGAAGGCGACCCGCTGCAACTTGGCCAATCGGCGCGCCAGCATGCCGAACAACACTATGCCTGGGACAGCGTCGTCAACGGCTTGCTCGCCCACTACCGAGCCGTCCTGGGCAGCAATCTGGCGCTGCACGTTCATGCCTGAGACAGTCGCCAGCTCCCCCGGGCAGCCCAGCCTGCTGTTGGTGTTGCATGATGTCGCGCCGCACACCTGGGCCGACTATCAACCCTTTGTCGAGGCCGTGGACGCGCTCGGCTCGATCCCCATGACCTTGCTGGTGGTGCCGGACTTTCATCGGCGCTATGCCCTGGATGCCGATGTCTGTTTTCGACAGCAACTGGAGCGGCGCCTGGCCCGCGGCGATGAGTTGGCGCTGCACGGCTACTGTCATGCCGATGAAGGCCCGCCGCCGCTTACACCTGGCGAGTACTTCATGCGTCGGGTCTACACCCGGGAGGGCGAATTCTACAATCTGAGCCGTGATCAGGCTCTGGAGCGCCTGCTCGCTGGCATCAGGCTGTTTGAGCGCCACGGCTGGCCACTGCACGGTTTTGTCGCGCCGGCGTGGCTGATGAGCGAAGGCACCCGCGAGGCGTTGCGTCAGTTGCCTCTAAGCTACACCAGTGCCCCGCAGACGCTGTTCCGGCTGCCCGACTTCACCGCGGTGCCAGCACCGGGGCTGGTCTGGAGCGCGCGCAGCCGCTGGCGGCGTGGACTGTCTCGACTGGCCAACGATGCCCGGGAAGCGCACTGGCGGCACGCATCGACGATCCGCCTCGGCCTGCACCCGGTGGACATGCGCCATGACTTCTCCCGAGACTACTGGCTGACATTGCTGCAACGCCTGTTGGCACAGGGGCGCCAGCCCATGACCAAGGTCGCCTGGCTGGCAAGCCAGGCCCGCGCATGAGGCGCTTGATCGGCTTAGTGATCGCCATACTGGTC
Source organism: Pseudomonas sp. R5(2019) (assembly GCF_009905435.1). GTDB lineage: Bacteria > Pseudomonadota > Gammaproteobacteria > Pseudomonadales > Pseudomonadaceae > Aquipseudomonas. The sequence continues at coordinate 90,238 of NZ_JAAAMT010000007.1, read as the reverse complement.
GCTGCGATGATTCCGCTGTGGGTTGGCGGCAGCGATATCTGGCCACGCTTGCAGCGCTTTCCCCTCACCCTGCTGTTGATCATGTTCGGCATGATCAGCACCTGCTGGTTGATCAACGCCTTACGCCTGCGCCTGCTGCTGGGTGATCACGTCGGCCGGTTGGGACGCCTGCGCAGCATAGGGGTGGTGATGTCGACCGAGTTCGCCATTTGCGCCACGCCCGGTGGCAGTGGCGGCCCGCTGACCCTGATGGCGCTACTGGCGCGCAGTGGCGTGCGCCCGGCGCGCAGCAGCGCGGTGTATGCGATGGACCAGTTCAGCGATCTGGTGTTCTTTCTCTGCGCCCTGCTCGGCATTCTGCTTTATGCGTTGCTGCACAACCTCAGCCGCAATCAGGAATCGCTGCTGCTCAGCAGCGCCCTGCTGATGGCCGCAGGGATTTGCCTGTGCCTGGCCGTCATGCGCTTCCATCGGCACCTGATCCGCATCAATGGCCGCCTGCTGCACTGGCTCAAGGTTGCCCCGCCGACACGGCGGCGTTGGGCGCGCAAGCTGCTGCACTTTCTCGAGGCGTTTCGCGATACCTGCACCCTGCCAAGGCGGGTGCTGTTCAAGGTCTTCGCCTTGACCTGCCTGCACTGGGGCCTGCGCTATAGCGTGCTGTACCTGGCTCTGAAAGGCCTGGGCGTCGACCTGCAATGGGGCTGGAGTTTTCTGATTCAGATGCTGTCGCTCAGTGCCGGACAGCTGAGCCTGTTGCCTGGGGGCGCCGGAGCGGCCGAGTTGACCTCGGCAGCCCTGCTCGCACCGATGGTCGGCAAATCCACAGCGGCAGCCGCCATTCTGATTTGGCGGGCGGTGACCTACTACTTCTATCTGATCGCTGGCGGGCCAGTGTTTCTGCTGATGCTGGGGCGCCCACTGCTGCACAAACTGCAAAACCGGTAGGAGCCGGGCTTGCCCCAATGCCGGTCAGTTAAGGCATTGAACGACACAACCCCTGTGGGAGCGGATTTATCCGCGAATGAATACACCGCGGTTTTTCAGGCATTGCGCGTCATCGTTCATTCGCGGATAAATCCGCTCCCACAGAATCTATGCGTTAACTGACTGGCATTGGGGCTTGCCCGCGAAAGAGGACACCGCGTTTTTTCAGGGGTTGCGCGTCTTCGTTCATCGCGGGCAAGCCCGGCTCCTACCAGAACGGCGTCAGTTAAAGACCACCGTCTTGTTGCCATGTACCAGCACGCGGTCTTCCAGGTGGTAGCGCAAGCCACGGGCCAACACCATTTTTTCCACGTCGCGACCGAAGCGCACCATGTCTTCAATGCTGTCGCTGTGGCTGACACGCACCACGTCCTGCTCGATGATGGGGCCTGCGTCCAGCTCTTCAGTGACATAGTGGCAGGTCGCACCGATCAGCTTGACCCCGCGCAGCGACGCCTGGTGGTAAGGCTTGGCGCCGACGAACGACGGCAGGAAGCTGTGGTGGATGTTGATCACTTGGCCTGCGTATTCCTGGCACAGCTGCGGCGGCAGGATTTGCATATAGCGCGCCAGCACGACCACATCGGCGTCGTGTTGCTTGACCAGGCGCGAGACCTCGGCGAACGCCGATTGCTTGTCCTGCGGGTTGACCGGCACATGAAAGTACGGAATGCCGTGCCACTCGACCATGCTGCGCAGGTCGTCGTGGTTGGAGATGACACAGGCGATCTCGCAATCGAGTTCGTCACTGTGCCAGCGGTGCAGCAAATCAGCCAGGCAGTGGGACTCGCGGCTGGCCATCAAGACCACGCGTTTTTTCTGGTCGGTGTCGGTAATGCGCCACACCATCGAGAATTCTTCGGCGATCGGCGCAAAGGCTTCGCGAAATGCCTCGATGCCAAAGGGCAGCGTGTCGGCACGGATCTCGTGACGCATAAAGAACCAACCGCTCAAGTCATCAGAGTGATGACTCGCTTCGGTAATCCAACCATTGTAGGACGCCAGGAAATTACTGACTTTAGCGACGATGCCAACGCGGTCAGGGCAGGCAATCACCAGCCGATAGGTGCGCATGTAGGAAACTCCAAGAACTTCGCAAAGGCGCCATTCTAGCGACTGCGGGGCGGATCTGCAGTATTCCTTGCAGAGTAGGCGCCAACCGGCACGGCGACCTGTCCCACAAAACACTGGGAAAGGCCCACATGCAGGATGTATTTCAGGTGTCAGACAGTGACGCAGGAACAACCGCGCCAAAACCGACAGCCCGCTTAAATATCTAATTCGGGCAGCGCCGCGCGCACTTGAATTAAAAGTAATTTGTCCCGCTGCCCTATTTAATGTTTACTTGAACAAACCGTCTGACTATTATTGCCGCACTGTCTCCCCGTCACCCTTTCTGGATAAGGTCATCACCATGTCGCTGATCAACGAATATCGCGCTACAGAAGAAGCTATCAAAGAACTGCAAGCTCGCCTGAAGAACCTGTCGCAAGACGACAAACTGCAAACCGAACTGGAGTTCGAAGGCAAACTGCGCACCCTGATGGGCGAATACTCCAAATCGCTGCGCGACATCATTGCTCTTCTGGACCCTGAAGCCAAAGTAAACAAGGCTCCACGTGGCGCCGTGAAAACCACCGGCACCAAGCGCGCGCGCAAGGTCAAACAATACAAGAACCCGCACAACGGCGAAGTCATCGAAACCAAAGGCGGCAACCACAAAACCCTGAAAGAATGGAAAGCCAAGTGGGGTGGCGATGTGGTTGAAGGCTGGGCAACTCTGCTGGGCTAATTTAGCCGCCGCCCACCCAGGGCGATGCCTGCCATAAAAAAACGCCAGCCTTGCTGGCGTTTTTTTATTCCACTTCATATTGCAGGGTTATACGCCAAGGCGTCTCGCGAGGTCTTGCGCATACACCTGCCATTGCTCCAACACTTGCTGCTGTGCAGGGTCTGCATTCACGCCATGCTCGGCCAGCGCCTGGTTGAACTGCGCCAGGGTATTGGGCGCTCCCAGCGCGGGCTGCGTCAGGCGTTGCTGGCAGAACAGGCGCCAGCGCTGCTGCTCTTCGTCAGTCAAGGTATCGGCAAAGTTACGCGCGCGGTAACGAAACAACAATTCCGGCAAACGCTCATCATCGAACATCCATTGTGAACCTGCCCATTGTTGTGGGTCGAGGTTGCGCACCTGTTCACATAAACGCCGGTCACGTTCACCGAGAAAGCCCGCATACAACTGTTGCTCCGGGTCTTCAGTGGGGGCGAATTCTTCAGTGGCATAAATACCCGCCAGTTTGTCCGCCCAGCACGGCTGGGCGTCAATAAGCCGCCTTGCCTGTGCCAAATAATCATCCAAAGACAAACCCAACCGCTGTTGATCTTCTGCACGCAGAACGCTCAAGGGCGCCAGTACCGGGCAACGATTGATGTGAATCAACTTGAGCGGCACCGGTAATTCTCCCTCGGCAAACTCCTCGCGCCGCCGGTATAAGCGCTGGCGCAATTCATCCGCGGGCTCTTCCAGCAGTGGCGCAGGATCCAGGTGCAGGTCACAGACAATCAAGGCATTTCGATTTTGCGGATGCCAGGCCAACGGCAAGACCACACTCAGATAATGACGCTCTGCAGAAAAACGTCCGGAGATATGTATCAACGGCTGCAACAAACGGATTTGCTCGGCCACCTTATGTTTACTGCGCAGTTGAAATAACCAGTCATACAAACGCGGTTGTTGTTGGCGAATCAAACGCGCAAGGCCAATGGTTGCCCTGACATCGGACAGTGCATCGTGCGCCTGCCCGTGATCAATGCCATTGGCCGCCGTCAGCAATTCGAGCTTCAGGCTGGTACGGCCTTCAACCTGCGGCCAGACGATGCCATCGGGGCGCAGTGCGTAGGCAGCACGCACCACATCAATCAGGTCCCAGCGGCTATTACCGCCCTGCCACTCGCGTGCATAGGGGTCGAAGAAATTCCGATAGAGGCTGTAACGGGTGACTTCATCGTCAAAGCGCAAGGTGTTGTAGCCCACGCCGCAGGTCCCCGGCCTTGCCAGTTCGGCATGCACACGGGTCATGAAGTGCGCTTCATCCAGGCCTTGTTCGGCGAGGCGTTGCGGGGTAATGCCGGTAATCAGGCAAGCGGCTGGATGCGGCAGGATATCGTCGCTGAGCTTGCTGTAGAGATTGACCGGCGCTTCGATCTCATTGAGATCCAGGTCGGTGCGGATACCCGCGACTTGCAGCGGGCGATCGCTGCGCGGGTCGATACCGGTGGTTTCGTAGTCGTACCAGAAGAGGCTGGAACTCACAGGGCGCTGTCCTTGAATCAAGTTCAGGGCAGTCTAGCGCACATCACCCAGCAGTCTGAACGACCTGAAGGCTCAGGCCGATGCGTTCAACGGATAGAAACTGAAATAGTCGCGCAACGCGCTGACCAACTGCTCGTATTCCCGCGGGGCCTGCAGGAGCATGAAGCCGGAATCATAGTGGCCCGGCGTTTCATCTTCGTGACACCACAGGCAACTGGCGGTCAGGTTGATGAGATGGATCACACCATCACGGCCCGGCACCTTGAGTTGCAGCTCGAAGTCCGGTCCGACCAGCAGCGGCAACGAGCTGATCAGCATCAGCCCTGATTCGGAGACATTACCCAAGTAGCCGATCGGTTGATCGGTGTAGCGATTGAAAACCTTGAGAAAGTAAGGGAGCTGGTGACGCTCGATGCGACGTTCGGTAAACATGCTGACACTGTCCAGGCCCATTGAGTATGGCCGCACTAGTAGCTTGATTGGGTGCTTCAATAGCAAGATTAGCGCAATGTGGCCCTACAGTCATAATCCGACGCCTCTCTTTAGTATTAATCAGAGCGGCGCGGGTCTGGTCAGCGCCGCTTCTGCGCCACGGTAGTGACCCAGCTGCTGGAGTATTTGCAGCCGCGCACGAGCCCGGTAAGCGTACTCGCTGGACGGGTATTGCTCGAGGATAAAGTGATAGGTTTGCGCAGCGTCCAGATAGAGCTTCTGGCGCTCCAGGCACAGGCCGCGCAGCATCGAGACTTCCGGCTGGATAAAGCGCCGCGAACGGCTGGCGCGATCGACCTCGGACAGTTCAAGCATCACCCGCTCGCAATTGCCCCGGTCGTAGGCGCGGTAGGCGTTGTTCAGATGGTGATCCATCGACCAACGGGTGCAGCCGACGACACTGGTCGCCAGGGCTAAAACGATCAAGGCTCGCATGACAATCTCCTGTGCTGGGTTTCCTATCGGCACCGGTGGAGAAAACTGAAGTCGTTGCACCAAGGCAAGCCGGCAAAAGTAGTGAACGGTAACAATGACTACAGCAAGATTGAGGAGTAGCCTTTCGCTGCGCTTCACTAAAGGAGTCTGTGCATGACCGTTCGTCGTACCAAAATTGTCGCCACGCTTGGCCCCGCCAGCAACTCGCCGGAAGTTCTCGAGCAACTGATCCTCGCAGGCCTGGATGTTGCCCGCCTGAACTTCTCCCACGGCACACCCGATGAGCACAAGGCACGCGCCAAGCTCATCCGCGATACCGCTGCCAAACATGGCCGCCATGTCGCGCTGCTCGGTGACCTGCAAGGCCCGAAAATCCGTATCGCCAAATTTACCAACAAGCGTATCGAACTCAAGGTTGGCGACAGCTTCACCTTCTCGACCGCCCATCCGTTGACCGACGGCACCCAGGACATTGTCGGCATCGACTATCCGGACCTGGTCAAGGACTGCGGTGTCGGCGACGAACTGCTGCTCGACGACGGTCGCGTGGTCATGCGCGTTGAAACCGCAACCGACGATGCCCTGCACTGCTCGGTACTGATCGGCGGCCCGCTGTCGGACCATAAAGGCATCAACCGCCGTGGTGGCGGCCTGACCGCACCGGCATTGACCGAGAAAGACAAGGCCGATATCAAGCTGGCCGCCGAGATGGAGCTGGACTACCTGGCCGTCTCCTTCCCGCGTGATGCCGCCGACATGGAATACGCCCGTCGCCTGCGCGACGAAGCCGGCGGTACTGCCTGGCTGGTGGCCAAGATCGAACGCGCCGAAGCGGTCGCCGACGACGAAACCCTCGACGGCCTGATCCGCGCCAGTGATGCGGTGATGGTTGCCCGTGGCGACCTGGGTGTGGAAATCGGCGACGCCGAGCTGGTCGGCATCCAGAAGAAAATCATTCTGCATGCACGCCGCCACAACAAGGCCGTGATCACCGCGACCCAGATGATGGAGTCGATGATCCAGAACCCGATGCCGACCCGCGCTGAAGTCTCCGACGTGGCCAACGCCGTGCTGGACTACACCGATGCGGTCATGCTCTCGGCCGAGAGCGCTGCCGGCTCCTACCCGATCGAAGCGGTCCAGGCCATGGCGCGCATCTGCGTCGGTGCCGAGAAGCACCCGACCAGCAAGACCTCCAGCCACCGCATGGGCACCCAGTTCACGCGTTGCGACGAGAGCATCGCGCTGGCCGCCATGTACACCGCCAACCACTTCCCGGGTGTGAAGGCGATCATCGCGCTGACCGAAAGCGGCTACACCCCGCTGATCATGTCGCGGATCCGTTCCTCGATCCCGATCTTCGCGTTCTCGCCGCACCGCGAAACCCAGGCCCGTGTAGCCTTGTTCCGCGGCGTCTACACCGTGCCGTTCGACCCTGCCGCCCTGCCGGCCGACAAGGTCAGCCAGGCCGCTGTCGACGAGCTGCTCAAGCGTGGCGTGGTCAAGCAAGGCGATTGGGTGATCCTGACCAAGGGTGATAGCTATCACACGATTGGCGGCACCAATGGCATGAAGATCCTGCACGTGGGTGATCCGCTGGTCTGATCCAGCAGGAACACCGCGGCGCGGCCTTCGCGGGCAAGCCCGGCTCCCACATCCCCGGCTCCACATCGGTGTGTAATCGGGGGCTTTTGTAGGAGCCGAGCTTGCTCGCGATGGGCTGCAAAGCAGCCCCAGGCTTTTAGACGCTACGCCCCACAAACACATCCGCCAGCATCTGGTTGCGCGGCAACCCCGCCAGATACAACTGCCGGGAAAACATCTCGACACTCGCGGGCGACCCGCACAGCAACGCCATCGTCTGCCGAGACTGCAAGCGCATGGACGGCACTTCCCCCGCTTCGAACCCTTCGACCTGCAATGGCGGGTGGCATCGCGCCATCTCCTCCAAGGGTTCACGCCAGTACTGCACACCGCAATGCACCAACCGAATCGGCCCCTGATGCTCCTGACGCAACGCCTCGCGCAAGATCCCCCACAACGGCCCCAGCCCCGTGCCGGCCGCCAATAGCCAAAGCGGTCGGGTCTGCCAGTCCGGGTCGTAATGCAAGGCGCCACTGCGCAACTCCCCCAGTTGCACCGGATCACCTATCTGCAAAGCCCGCGCCGCATCACTGAAGGCACCGGGGTAGCGGCAATCGATATGAAACGCCAGCCACGGGTCGTCCTGCGGCAGGCTGGCCAAGGAATACGGCCGAGCCACGCCACCGGCCCAGAGCACCAGGTGCTGACCGGCCTGGTAGCGAAACGGTCGCTCTGGCGCCAGGCGCAGGTGCAGCACGTCGCCCTCCAGCCAGTCACAGCCAATCACCTCGGCCGGCACGCCATCCCGGGCGGGGTCGAAGACCGCCACGCTCAAGTCATTCTCGACCCGGCACTGGCAGGCCAGGCGCCAGCCCTGCTCGCGCTTTTGCGCATTGAGCGCCGTGGGGTTGATGTCCAGGGGTTCGCCCTCGACACAGCGCACCAGGCAGGCATGGCAACTGCCCGCCCGGCAGCTGTACGGCACCGCAAAGCCAGCCGCGTTCAGGGCATCGAGCAGATTGCTGCCAGGCTCGACCGCCCAGCGTCGAGCGCCCACCGCCAAGTCAGGCATCGGTGCCCTCCCAGGCCGCCGCACAGCGGTTGCGGCCATCGCGCTTGGCCATGTACAAGGCCTGGTCGGCGCGGTGCAGCGCTTCATCCAGGCCGTCGTTCATCGAAATCAAGGTCATCCCCACCGACAAGCTCAAATTGGAACCGACCAGCCCGGCCAGCTCCGCACTGGCGAAGGCCAGGCGCAATCGCTCGCAGCAGGCCGAAAAACGCTCGGCGTTGGATTCAGGTATCAACAGGACAAATTCTTCGCCGCCGTAACGGGCCAATACATCGCCCTCACGCAGGCACGCGCCAGCGACTGCGGCGAACACCTGCAACACTTGATCGCCCGTTGCATGGCCGTGGCGATCGTTGATGCGCTTGAAATTATCCAGATCAATCAGCGCCAGGCCGTGACGCTGATCCGCTCGCATCAGCGTCAGCTCATTGGAGGCCAGGCGCAAGAAGTGGCGGCGATTGTACAGCCCGGTCAACTCGTCCGTCGCCACCAGGTCTTCAAGCTGTTGCATCATGCCGCGCAGGGTGTCCTGATGCGCCTGCAGGGCAAAGCGGCGCTTGCGTATGCGCAAGCGGGACACCTGGACATAACTGGCATACAGGCACAGCCACGTCAGGATGACCAACAACGCGCACACTTGAATGGCCGCCAGCCCCGGGTCGGGCAGCGCCTGCTGCCAGGCCTCCCAGAGGTTCAGCGCACCGAAGCTGAAAAACACCAGCACGGCGCAGCGCACCAGCACCCGCCTTCGCAGGTGAAACAGGCCGAACATCAGGATCAGTGCATAGAACATCAGGAAGGTGCCGCGAGCCTGCTGCAGATTGGCCAGCAACCAGGTGTGCCATCCCAGCGCCAGCAGGACCTGAAACTCGGTCAGGCCGGGGTCAGCGAAACGCTTGTTACGGCCGCTGAAAAACACCCAGGCCAAGGCGCCCTGGCACAGAATCACCAGCGCGGTGCTGATCAGCGCCGTGGTCAGCGAGCCGTGAAAGTAACCGCCGAGAATCGCCACCCACACCAGCAGCAGCAACAGGGCATAGGTCCCGGCTGCCAGCAGGAAGCGTTTGATCAGCAGTTTCTGAAGGGCATTTCTGGTCACTTGTCGATTCACGGTGTTCGAAAGGACTCTTGTCGGGAGATCGCCACGCAGAGTAGATGGCTTTAAGCCATCGCCCAACCTGGCGTCTCAAATAACGATTCAATTCTCCAGCGCCTGTACAACTATGGCACACCCCTGCACGGCAGGGGTCATGGCGGTAGCGCAAGATCAGTGCCGAACGGCGCTCGACCTTCGTTTGTCCACCGGCACGTGTACCCGCGCACGAGGCAAGGTATACTGCGGCGCCTTTTTTGCGTCGATGTCACTCGTCGGCGCGCCTGAAAAGTCTTTTCGACGAGTCGGCTCGACCTTGTTGGAATACCTTATTGAATGTTCCCGTCTTTAAGAGGAGCGCGCCGCATGACCGTGATCAAGCAAGACGACCTGATTCAGAGCGTTGCCGACGCACTGCAGTTCATTTCCTACTACCACCCCGTTGATTTCATCCAGGCCATGCACGAGGCCTACCTGCGTGAAGAATCGCCTGCCGCACGCGATTCGATCGCCCAGATCCTGATCAACTCGCGCATGTGCGCCACCGGCCATCGCCCGATCTGCCAGGACACCGGTATCGTCACCGTGTTTGTCCGCGTGGGCATGGACGTGCGCTGGGATGGCGCGACCATGAGCCTGGACGACATGATCAACGAAGGCGTGCGTCGCGCCTACAACCTGCCGGAAAACGTCCTGCGTGCCTCCATCCTGGCCGACCCGGCCGGCGCACGTAAAAACACCAAGGACAACACCCCGGCGGTCATCCACTACTCCATCGTTCCCGGCAACACCGTGGAAGTGGACGTGGCGGCCAAGGGCGGCGGCTCCGAAAACAAGTCGAAAATGGCCATGCTCAACCCGTCCGACTCGATCGTTGACTGGGTGCTGAAGACCGTTCCGACCATGGGCGCTGGCTGGTGCCCTCCAGGCATGCTGGGCATCGGCATCGGCGGCACCGCCGAGAAAGCCGCGGTCATGGCCAAGGAAGTGTTGATGGAATCCATCGACATTCACGAGCTCAAGGCCCGTGGCCCGCAAAACCGCATCGAAGAGATCCGCCTGGAGCTGTTCGAGAAGGTCAACCAACTGGGCATCGGCGCCCAGGGCCTGGGCGGCCTGACCACCGTGCTTGACGTCAAGATCATGGATTATCCGACCCACGCCGCCTCCTTGCCGGTGTGCATGATCCCCAACTGCGCCGCCACCCGTCACGCGCACTTCGTGCTCGACGGCTCGGGCCCGGCGGAGCTGGAAGCACCGGACCTGGACGCCTACCCGGAAATCGTCTGGGAAGCCGGCCCGTCGGCTCGCCGCGTCAACCTCGACACCCTGACCCCGGAAGAAGTGCAAAGCTGGCAGCCAGGCGAGACCATCCTGCTCAACGGCAAGATGCTCACCGGCCGCGACGCCGCGCACAAGCGCATGGTCGAGATGCTGAACAAGGGTGAAACCCTGCCGGTCGACCTGAAAGACCGCTTCATCTACTACGTCGGCCCGGTTGACCCGGTTCGCGAAGAAGTGGTTGGCCCAGCCGGCCCGACCACCGCCACGCGGATGGACAAGTTCACCCGCCAGATCCTCGACCAGACCGGCCTGCTGGGCATGATCGGCAAGTCCGAGCGCGGCCCGACCGCTATCGACGCGATCAAGGACCACAAGGCGGTGTACCTGATGGCCGTTGGTGGTGCTGCCTACCTGGTGGCCCAGGCGATCAAGAAGTCGCAGGTCGTGGCGTTCGCGGAACTGGGGATGGAAGCCATCTACGAGTTCGACGTCAAAGACATGCCGGTGACCGTTGCTGTCGACAGCAAGGGTGAGTCGGTTCACATCACCGGGCCTGCGATCTGGCAACAGAAAATCGCCGAAAGCCTGGCGGTGGAAGTGAAGTAAGCGTTACTGCAGCACAAAAAAGGCGACCTCAACGGGTCGCCTTTTTTATTACCAAAACTGCTGATTCAACTCGCTCTTGCTGTAGGATGTCCCAGAACTGGTTCTCCAGCCGCAAAGTCGTCACCACCCCGCAAATGCGCAGCGAGCGCGAGCGCGATTCGTACAGGATCGGGTCGGCCTTGACGTAGAGCTCGCACATACACCGCCCTCAAAGCGTGATTTTGGTCCCCAGCAGGCCCAGGAAACCGGCCAGCCACTGTGGGTGCGCCGGCCAGGCCGGAGCAGTCGCCAGATTACCCTGGACATGGGCCTGGCTGACTTCGATGTCGATGTACTGCCCGCCCGCCAGGCGGACTTCCGGGGCACAGGCTGGGTAAGCACTGCACTCGCGCCCTTCCAGCACGCCAGCGGCGGCCAGCAGTTGGGCGCCATGGCAGACGGCCGCAATCGGCTTGCCGGCCGTGTCGATAGCCTGCACCAGTTGCAGCACCTGCTCGTTCAAGCGCAGGTATTCCGGCGCTCGGCCGCCGGGAATGACCAGCGCGTCATAGTCCTCGGCGCGGACCTTGGCAAAATCGAAGTTGAGGGCAAAGTTATGCCCCGGTTTTTCGCTGTACGTCTGGTCGCCCTCGAAATCGTGAATCGCCGTACGCACCGACTGGCCGCTGACCTTGCCCGGGCACACCGCGTGCACGGTATGACCGACCAGATACTACTTAGAGATATTTCCTACACCCGGACAGCCTCAGTTGCGGGATTTGAACAGGTTCACCACCACCCGGTCGAGCCAGCCATAGAGCCGCTGTTGCACCCGACGCCAGAACGGACGCACCCGCCACAGATCGAGGTCTATCTGCAGGCTGCGAGCAAAGTCGCGCTCGAAGCTCTCGGCCACGGCCAGGGTCAGCGGCGGGTCGATGGCCTCAACGTTGGCTTCCAGGTTGAAGCGCAGGTTCCAGTGGTCGAAGTTGCAAGAGCCGATGCTGACCCAGTCATCGATCAGGACCATTTTCAGGTGCGAAAAGCACGGCTGGTATTCAAAGATGCGCACGCCTGCGCGCAACAATCTGGGGTAGTAGCGGTGGCCGGCGTAGCGCACTGAGGGGTGATCGGTGCGCGGGCCGGTCAGCAGCAGGCGCACATCGATACCGCGGGCGGCAGCACGGCGCAGTGAACGGCGAACTTTCCAGGTCGGCAGAAAGTACGGCGTGGCCAGCCAGATGCGCCTCTGCCCGCTGTTCAGAGCCCGCACCAACGATTGCAGGATATCCCGGTGTTGACGGGCATCGGCATAGGCCACCCGACCCAGGCCCGCGCCGGTCAAGGGGACGCGCGGCAGGCGTGGCAATCCAAAGTGCGTGGGCGGTCGCCAGGCGGTGCGGCGTTCATTGGCGCGCCACTGGCGGTCGAAGAGCATTTGCCAGTCGGCCACCAGCGCCCCTTCCATGGCAACCATCGCTTCATGCCACTCACTGACCTCCTCGCCCGGGCGCCAAAACTCATCGGTCACGCCGGTGCCGCCGACCACCGCCCATTCCTGATCGACCAGCAGGATCTTGCGATGATCGCGGTACAGATTACGCAGCCCGCGCCGCCATCTGACCCTGTTGTACCAGCGCAGCTCGACGCCGGCCTCCAGCAGGCGCTGGCGCAGGCTCAAGGTGAAGGCCAGGGCGCCATAGTCGTCGAACAGGCAGCGCACCTGCACGCCACGCCCGGCCGCCTGTACCAGCGCCTGGACCATGGCTTCGGCGCAGGCACCGGCTTCGACCAGGTACAGCTCCAGATCGACCTGACGCTGGGCCCGGACAATCGCCGTCAGCATGCGCGGGAAAAATTGGGGGCCGTCGATCAGTAACTCGAAGCGGTTGCCGCTACGCCACGGAAAGATCGGCCCGGCCATGTCAGCGCGCCGTGAAGATCAGCACCGCACCCACCGGCACGGCAAGGCTGATGGACTTGAGCCCGGCCAGCTTGCGCAAGGCGGCTACGCCGGGCGCCAGGTCAAAGTCTTCGGCCTGCAGCACCAGCGGCTCCAGGGTCACGACTTGAAAGCGCCGGTCGTCCAGTCGAGTGGCCAACAGCTCGGCGTTGTAACGTTGGGTCTTGCCGTGCAGCGTCACGTCAAGCGGCAGGCGAAGTTCCAGTTGAGCGCCGGGCGCCAGGTCATTGATCGGTTGCAGGTCGATCTGCGCCTGCACCTGGGCTTGGGGGAAGGTTTTGACGTTGAACAAGGATTTGCGCATGCGCTCATCCCGCAATGGAACCCCGCTGTTGACGGAGTCCATTTCGATTTGCAGCTCGGCCACGCCTTTGCGGTCGACCTTGCCATGCAGGACCAGAAAGCGCTGCACCTCAGCGATCTCAACATTTTTGGTGGTGACAAATGACAGTCGTGATGACTCGTTGTCCAGATACCAGTTGGCCTGTACCGGGAGTGCCAAGACCCCGAGCAGGGCCAGCAGAAGTCGCTTCGAGCGGCGCATGAAAATTCCTGAAACACGTTAGCCGTCAACCTTAACCGGCTGCCGGATGGCTGGCAAACCTGACGGCTGTCAGGGCACCGGCAGCAAGCGGCAACCCTGGCGCTCGCCGACCCAGATGGCACTGTTGCTGCGACCCAGGCCCGAGGCCGTCACCCGACGCAAGGCCGGGTCGTCACGCAATGCGCTCAGCGGCAGGTATTGCTTCACATAACCTGCACAGTAGTCGCCCGGCATCTGCATGACATAGCGGCATGAGCAGTATTCCTTGGCCGAGTAGGCGCTGAGGATGCCGGGAAACGCCTGCAACGCGACCCGCTCGCGCCATCCCCAGACGATCAGGGCAAGCAGGGCCATCAGCAGGACCCAGGACACTCGACGGATCATGGCCGCGCCCCGGCAAACGCTGCCAGCGCACGCTTGAGCAGTTCGTTGTGAGCGTAGCTGCCATCGCGATCATCGGCGTAGCGCACGATCACCAACTGCGCGCTGGGGACGATGTACAGCGCCTGGCCCCAATGGCCAAGCGCGGCGAATGCGTCTGCGGGCGCATCCGGCCAGGGCCGTGGTGCGCCCGCCACGGGCTGGTTCAACCACCAATGCCCGCCTGGTGTTGCCTCACCCGGTGCAGCGTTGGCCTTGGCAAACGGCGTGCGATTGAGCGCGACCCACTCGGCCGGCAGCAACTGACGGTCCTGCCAGCGTCCCTCGCGCAACATCAGCAGACCGATCCGCGCCAGGTCGCGGGCGGTCATGTAGGCATACGACGAACCGACCCAAATCCCATTGGCGTCGGTCTCCCAGACGGCGCTGCGTATGCCCAGCGGCTCGAACAGGGCGTGCCAGGGGTAATCGGCATAGTCCGCGGCGCCGACCATTTGCTGCAAGGCCGCCGCCAGCACATTGCTGTCACCGCTGGAGTAGCGAAAGCGTTGCCCCGGCTGGGCGAATGCCTTGTGCGCGGCCGTGAAGCCGGCCATGTCGGCGCGGCCACGGGTGTAGAGCATGGCCACCACGGACGATTTGAGCGGGGCGAACTCGTAGTCTTCCTGCCAGTCCAGCCCGGACGCCCAGTACAGCAGGTCTTCGATGTGCACGGCCGGGTGCACCGCAAAGGGTGGGTAGAAACGCGCGACCGGGTCCTGCAACTGAAATCGGCCCTGCCCGTAGGCGACGCCGAGCACGGTGGCGAGCACGCTTTTACTGATCGACCAGGTCAGGTGCGCGGTCGCCTGGGTGGTCGGCGCCGCGTAGCGTTCGTAGATCACCGTGCCGTCACGGACCACCAGCAAGGCATCGGTGCGGATGCCCTCGCGACTCTCGTCGTGACGCGGCGCGAATGCGTAGCTCTCCAGCGCCTGGAGGGCCGAGCTGGGCGGGGATGGCTGGGTTTGCCAATCATCACCGGGCCAGGTTTGCGCCTGCGCGACGGCGCCCCACATCAGCAAAAGAATGGACACCAGCATTGCGTTGACCATTGAGACGACCTGAAACGAGCGTTCCGTTCTGCAAGCTTAGCAACCGCGCGTGACAACTCTGCGCCAAGCCTCTTCCAGGCGTTTGGCCCGGGCCGCACTGGCTATTTCAAGCACGTCCTGATCGCGCTGCCACAGCTGCGCCCAGTGTACGGGGCCTGTGGCAAACGCCTCGTCCAACGGCTGCTTGAGCTGGGCAAACTGTTCGAACAAGCCACCCAGCAACAGGTGGCTGGTGGGCTGGTCGACGCTCTGCCGGCTGGCCTCGGCACAGCCGGCGAGCACGCCGATCAAACGCAGCTGCAGGCTTTGCGGCCAGTCACATTCCTGGCCCACGCCATACAGCCAGGCCGACAGCGCCGCCAGTACATACAAGTCTTCCAGCGAGCGAAACGGCTTCACGTAGGCATCCCAACCATCGCCGGCCAGGCGCTCGCACAAGACGTTGTCCAGCTGCACGCTGGCGTGACCGATGTCCGGTATCAGCGGCAGTACCGGCAGCGTTTCCAGGCGCACCCCCGGCTCGCCGACATAGACCACCGCCAGGCTCAGTTGCACCGCCGCCCCGCTGGCTTCACTGCGGGCCGCCACCAACAGCCATTCGGCGGCGTGGCCGGCAGTGACGAAATCCTTGCTCCCGGTCAGGCGCAAATCGTCCAGGCGCGTGCGCATGTCCGCCGGGCGCACGCTGTGTTGCTCGGTCGCACACAGCGCGCCGAGACTGGCCGGCGCACTGGGCCAGAGCGCCCGCAGCGCCGCCTGGTAGCCGACCAGAAACGCCAGCCCAGGGGTGGTCACCGCTCGCCCACCGAGCACCGCCAGTTCAAACGGTGTCACCGCGCCCAGCTGCTCCAGCAAGGCGGCATAGGTGTCGCTCAGCGAGTTTGCGACCGTAAGGCGTTCACGCAGATTGAGTCGTTCAAGCCAGGGCATCGAATCACTCCTTGAGGGCTGTCATACAAGCATCACCGAAACTTCATGGCGATGACACTGGGGCTACATAGGCTGAGATTGCACAACAAAGTCGACCGGCCGCAACCCATGGCTGGCTTCAGGAGACTCGCAATGACTCGAATCGCTCGCTCTGGCGACAACAGCACTGAACGCCGTCTACAAGCCGAACGCCTGGTAGGCCCCGCCGCCTTGCGCGAAGCCCAGGCCTTGCGTTTCAACGTGTTCAGCGGCGAATTCAACGCCCGCCTGAAGGGCGCAGAATTGGGCCTGGACATGGATGATTACGATGTGCACTGCAGCCATATCGGCGTGCGCGACCTCAATACCGGTCGTCTGGTCGCCACCACGCGCTTGCTCGATCACCAGGCGGCCCACGGCCTGGGCCAGTTCTACAGCGAAGAAGAATTCAGCCTGCATGGCCTTGGCCACTTGCAGGGGCCGATCCTGGAAATCGGTCGCACCTGCGTCGACCCCGACTACCGCAACGGCGGCACCATCGCCGTGCTCTGGGGTGAACTGGCCGAGGTGCTCAACCAAGGCCACTACCGCTACCTGATGGGCTGCGCCAGCATCCCGATGCAGGATGGCGGCGTACAAGCCCAGGCCATCATGCAGCGGCTGCGCGAGCGCCATCTGTGCACCGACTACCTGCGGGCCGAGCCGAAAAAGCCGTTGCCTGCGCTGGATGTCCCAGGCGATGTGATCGCCGAAATGCCACCGCTGCTCAAGGCCTACATGCGCCTGGGCGCCAAGGTCTGCGGCGAGCCGTGCTGGGACGAGGATTTTCAGGTGGCCGACGTGTTTATCCTGCTCAAGCGCGACGAACTCTGCCCGCGCTACGCCCGCCACTTCAAGGCGGCGGCCTGATGAAGCGGCTGCGCGCGTATGGGCGCGTGATCCGGGTGCTTTTGGTGGTGATGCTGGGCATGAGCATGGCTGCCACATTCACCCTGTATGAGCGGCTGGGTATCCACAACGCCACGGACCGGCGCCAGCGCTGGTCGCGGTTCTTCATGACCCGCCTGAGCTGCGCCCTGCCGTTCAAGGTCCGAGTGTATGGCAGCCTGCCGAGCCAGCCGGTGCTGTGGGTCAGCAACCATGTGTCGTGGACCGACATTCCGTTGCTGGGCATGCTGGCGCCGCTGTCGTTTCTGTCCAAGGCCGAAGTACGGACCTGGCCGATTGCCGGCTGGCTGGCACAAAAGGCCGGTACCCTGTTCATCCGCCGAGGTGCCGGAGACAGCCAACTGCTGCGTCGACAAATCACCGGCCACTTGCAGGATCGGCAGTCGCTGCTGATCTTCCCCGAAGGCACCACCACGGACGGGCGCGACCTGCGCACTTTCCATGGTCGCCTGCTGGCCGGCGCCATCGATGCCGGCGTGCCGTTGCAGCCAGTGGCCTTGCGCTACCTGCGTAACGGAGAGACCGATCCGATTGCGCCGTTTATTGGTGAAGATGACTTGCTCTCGCACTTGATGCGTTTGTTTGCCAATGACCCGAGCGAAGTGGAAGTTCACCTGCTGGCGCCAATCCAGAGTGCCGGGCAAGAACGGGCGGTGCTGGCATTCCAGGCACAGCAGGCCGTGCAGGTGGCGTTGTTTGGTGAAGGTGAGCCGGTGGTGATACGCAGGGCCAGGGCAGCGGCCTGAGCCCTTACATAACTGCTAAGCGGGGAATGTGGGAGCGGATTTATCCGCGAATAGGTGCACTGCGGTTTGACTGACACACCATGGTGAAGCTATTCGCGGATAAATCCGCTCCCACAGAGGCATACCTCAGTAATGGGAATCTTCTACAGAGTTCTGCACATTTGACCGCGCGTGAGGTATTCCTGCGCAAACACCTGTAGTTCAGGATAAAACACCCGAAAATCTCCCATCAGCGGCTCATACAACGCTTCCACTTCCGCCATCGCCCCCGCCATCCCTTCCGGTCGCGACAAGCGTCGGGCGATGCCGTTGAACACCTGCTCCAACACACCAAACTCGCGGTAAGCCCCCAACCAGTCATCCGCCATCATGTATGGCGCAATCCGTGCCAGCTGCCCCGGCAGGGCCGGTTCGGCAGCCAGCACCCGGTACACATTGGCCGTGAATTGCTCCAACGGCTGCTCGGCATAGTCCTGCCAATTCACCGCCAGGCAATGGTCGAAAAACACGTCGAGAATGATCCCGGCATAACGCCGCCGTTCCTTGGGGAAACGCCCCAGAGCGTTAAGCACCAGCGGGTGGCTGTCGGTGAAGGCATCGATGCGACGATGCAACTGGATCGCCGCCGCCAGTGGCTCGGGGAATTGGCCTTCGATGCGGCCTTTGACGAAATCGCCATAGAGGCTGCCCAGCAATTGCTGGGGAGCCTGGCCGCCAAGGTGCAGGTGCGCGAGATAGTTCATGAGGCGAAGCTTAGCATTGCCGCACACATATCGTTATAACGCGATATAGCGATCCGGACTTGACCTAGAACAAGATCATATTTGTATATCGCGAAATATCGATATACATTTCGCCCCATCGCGATACAGCGTTATTAGCCACTACCGAGCCCTGTCATGCCTCTTGATCTCGACGAAATAATAAAAGCCCTGGCCCATCCGGTCCGACGAGAAATCCTCAACTGGTTGAAAGACCCTGCCGTGCAGTTTCCCGACCAGTACCACAGCACCGAGCACGGTGTCTGTGCCGGGCAGATCGACCAACGCTGCGGACTCTCGCAGTCGACCGTCTCTGCGCACCTGGCGACCTTGCAACGGGCAGGCCTGATCACCAGTCAGAAGGTCGGGCAGTGGCATTTTTTCAAACGCAACGAGGAAACCATCCAGGCCTTCCTCAAGCAAATGAACCAAGAGCTCTGAAAGGAATCCAGCGCGGCGCCGACGCCGAGCTGGCCACTGCCAACTGATACCGACGAGGCTATTCACATGACGACGATTTTCGATCCCATCACACTCGGCGACCTCGAACTGCCCAACCGCATCATCATGGCCCCGCTGACCCGCTGCCGCGCCGATGAAGGCCGGGTACCCAATGCGCTGATGGCCGAATACTACGTGCAACGCGCCAGCGCCGGCCTGATCCTCAGCGAAGCCACCGCCGTGACCCCGATGGGCGTGGGCTACCCGGACACCCCGGGCATCTGGTCCAACGACCAGGTCCGCGGCTGGACCAACGTCACCAAGGCCGTGCATGCAGCCGGTGGGCGGATCTTCCTGCAGCTGTGGCACGTAGGCCGCATCTCCCACCCCACGTATCTGAACGGCGAACAGCCGGTCGCACCGAGCGCGATCCAACCCAAGGGTCACGTCAGCCTGGTGCGCCCGATCACCGAGTTCGTCACCCCGCGCGCGCTGGAAACCGCTGAAATCGCCGACATCGTCGAGGCCTACCGCACCGGTGCCGAGAACGCCAAGGCCGCCGGTTTTGACGGCGTGGAAATCCACGGCGCGAACGGCTACCTGCTCGACCAGTTCCTGCAAAGCAGCACCAACCAGCGTACCGACCAGTACGGTGGCTCGCTGGAAAACCGTGCCCGCCTGCTGCTGGAGGTGACCGACGCGGCCATCGACGTCTGGGGCGCCAACCGCGTGGGCGTACACCTGGCACCCCGCGCCGACTCCCACGATATGGGCGACGACAACCGCGCCGAAACCTTCACCTACGTCGCTCGCGAGCTCGGCAAGCGCGGTATCGCTTTCATCTGCTCCCGTGAAAAAGAAGCCGATGACAGCATTGGCCCGCTGATCAAGGAAGCCTTTGGCGGCCCGTACATCGTCAACGAGCGCTTCACCAAAGACAGCGCCAATGCCGCGCTGGCCAGCGGCAAGGCGGACGCGGTGGCCTTCGGGGTTCCGTTTATCGCCAACCCCGACCTGCCGGCTCGCCTGCAGGCCGATGCCGAGCTGAACGCGCCACACTCCGAGACCTTCTACGCCAAAGGCCCGGTCGGTTACATCGACTACCCGCCCCTGTAACCCCTCAGCCGAAAATGTGCGACGGGCGGCGCAGGGTCGGGTCGAAGGGATTGATCTTCGGCCCGATCGCCGCCGTTTCGCGCTTGAGCAGTTCGACCACCATCGGCAAGCGCTCCGGCCCCAGCCGGTCGCTGATGGTGGCGACGCTCAAGGCGGCGACGGCATGCCCGTTGCCATCCAGAATCGGCACGGCCAGGCCCGCCATGCCCGGCAGCACACCGGTATTGCGGGCGGCATAGCCCAGGCGGCGGACGTTCTCCACTTCCGAGCGCAGAAAGACCTCATCGTACAGATGGAAATCCTTGAGCCGCGGCAGGTTGTGACGGATCACGGTTTCCCGCTCCTCTTCCGGCAGAAAAGCCAGGATCGCCAGGCTGCCCTGCCCCACTCCCAACGCCACGCGCCCGCCAATATCACCGGTAAAGGTGCGGATCGGGTACGGCCCTTCACTGCGGTCAAGGCAGATGGCATCGAAGCCACTGCGTGCCAGCAGAAACAGTGAATCCCCCAGCGATGACGACAGCCGCAACAGGCTTGGCCGCACCAGGTCGCGCAGGTTGCCGCTGTTGCCGGCGCGCGCCGCCAGGGCGAAGAACTCAAGGCTGAGGCGATAACGCTTGCTGCGCGCATCCTGCTCGACCATCGCCTCTTCCACCAGCCCACGCACCAACCTATGAGTGGTCGGCTGCGACAGACCCACCTGCTGCGCCAGCTCGGTCACCCGCATGCCTTCTACCGGCGCCTCACCCAGCACCCGGAGGATGGCGAACAGCCGTGAGACGGCGCTGACGCCAACTTCCTGAGGATCACTATTCCGATCAGTGGAATCCATTTTTATAATTCCTAATTAAAATTTCACTAGCCGAATAAAATTGAAAATAGTCCATCTCTCAGTGAAATTCAGCATTGAGCCCATCCTATTCTTCGGCCTACTCTGCGTCCACCGGGACAAACAAATCGAATAACACGCCGGTCGCCACCCCAGGGTGAGCACCCATCAATCGATGTCCCCCTTCGCATCTGCCCAATACAAAAAGCGTGAACACGCACGCCCGATAACTACAGGTGGAACGCAGTTATGGCCTTTCTGCAGCTCGAAAACCTTTCCAAACGCTATGGCGCCGTCGACGCCGTGGTCGCCACCAACCTGGCGGTAGAAAAGGGAGAATTCGTCTCCCTGCTCGGGCCATCCGGTTGCGGCAAAACCACCACCCTGCAAATGATCGCAGGCTTTGTCGATGCCACCGGTGGGCGCATTCTGCTCGACGGCCGCGACATCACCCATGCCAAACCCAGCAGCCGTGGCCTGGGCGTGGTGTTCCAGAGTTATGCGCTGTTCCCGCACATGACCGTGCAGGACAACGTCGCCTTTGGCCTGCGCATGCGCAAGGTGGCCGAGGCCGAGATCCAGCGCAAAGTCAGCACCGTGCTGGCCCTGGTGCGCCTTGCCCAGCATGCCGAGCGCTACCCGCGCGAGCTGTCCGGTGGCCAGCGTCAGCGCGTGGCCCTGGCCCGTGCATTGGTGATCGAGCCGCCGGTATTGCTGCTCGATGAGCCGCTGTCGAATCTGGACGCCAACCTGCGTGAAGAGATGCAGTTCGAAATCCGCAGGATTCAAAGCGAAGTCGGCATCACCACCTTGATGGTCACTCACGATCAGGCCGAAGCCCTGTCGATCAGCGACCGCGTCGTGGTTATGCAGGCTGGCCGGGTGACCCAGATCGACGAGCCGTACAAACTCTATGAACACCCGCGCACCCGCTTTATTTCCGACTTCGTCGGCAAGGCCAACCTGTTGCCCGGCGACCTCGACGCCGGTGGCGCGCCGCAAGTGCGTCACGCCCACGGCGATGCCAGCCTGACCTTGAGCCTGCGCCCGGAAAAGATCGACCTCCTGGCCGCCGGCAGCGGTCGCCTGCAAGGCCGCATCGTCACTCGCTACTTTCTCGGCAGCCAGTGGCTGTACCGGGTCAACACCGGCCTGGGTGAATTGACCGTGGTACGCCGCAACGATGGCAGCGCCCCGCTCGACGAAGGCACAGCCGTCGGCCTCGACTGGCAACCGACCCTGCTGCGCGTACTTGCCGTGGATGAGGTGAGCGCATGAGTACCGCCAGCACTGCTCGCCTCGACCTGCGCGGCTATCTGCTATCGGCCCCGGCGCTGGCCCTGTTTATCGGTCTGCTGGTGTTGCCGCTGGGCCTGACCCTGGTGCTGTCGTTCAACGTCTTTGACTATGAAGTCGGGGTCAAGAGCGATGCCTGGACCTTGAGCCATTACCTGAGCCTGTTCGGCGACAGCTACTTTCTCGAGATCTTCTGGCGGACCTTCTGGATCAGCGCGCTGGTGACCTTTCTGTGCGTGCTGATCGGCGTACCCGAGGCCTACATCCTCAGCCGCATGGGCACCCCGTGGCGCTCGATTTTCCTGATCGTGATTCTCACCCCGCTGCTGATTTCGGTGGTGGTCCGAGCCTTCGGCTGGAGCTTGCTGCTGGGCGCCGATGGCTTGGTCAATCAGGCGATCCAGGCGCTGGGCGGCGCACCGATGAAGCTGTTGTACACCCCGTTCGCGGTGGTCATCGCGCTGGTCCACGTCATGCTGCCGTTCATGATCATTCCGGTCTGGACCTCGTTGCAGAAACTCGACCCGGCCGCCGAACAAGCGGCGCTGTCGCTGGGCGCAAGCCAGGCCAAGGTGATGCGCCTGGTGGTGTTGCCGCAAGTCATGCCCGGCGTGCTGTCCGGCACCCTGATCGTCTTCGGCCTGGCCGCCAGCTCCTTTGCCATCCCCGGCCTGCTGGGCGGGCGCCGCCTGAAGATGGTCGCCACCGTGGTCTACGACCAATACCTGTCTGAACTGAACTGGCCGATGGGCGCCACCATCGCCGTGGTCCTGTTGCTGGCGAACCTTCTGATCATGCTGTCGTGGAACCGCATGGTCGAAGGCCGCTACAAGAAATCGCTGGGGTAAATCATGTCGAAGAACGGTCCTCTTGCCCTGAGTTTTCACCTGCTGGTGGTGGTGTTCATGCTCGCCCCGCTGGTGGTGGTGTGCCTGGTGGCTTTCACCCCGGAAAACACCCTGAGCCTGCCCACCGCGGGCTTCTCCCTGCGCTGGTTTGAAGCCGTGTTCGAACGTGCGGATTTCATCGAGGCGTTTCGCAATAGCCTGAGCCTGGCCTTCCTGGCCGCGACGCTGGCCACCGCCATCGCCGTGCCGGCGGGCCTGGCGATCACCCGCTATCAGTTCCCCGGCCGCGACTTTCTCAATGTGCTGTTTTTGTCGCCGATCATCATTCCGCACCTGGTATTGGGCGTGGCGCTGCTGCGCCTGTTTGCCCTGCTCGGGGTCAACGGCAGCTTCAGCTGGCTGGTATTGGCCCACGTGGTGGTGATCGTGCCGTACGTGTTGCGGCTGGTGATCGCGGCAGCCATCGGCATCGACCGCAGCGCCGAACAAGCGGCGGAGTCGCTGGGTGCGAGTCGCTTCACGCTGTTTCGCAAGATCACCTTGCCGATGATCCTGCCGGGTGTGGCCGGAGGCTGGCTGCTGGCATTCATCAACAGCTTCGACGAAGTGACCCTGTCGATCTTCGTCACCTCACCGGCTACCCAGACTTTGCCGGTACGCATGTACGTCTACGCCACCGAGTCCATCGATCCGATGATGGCCGCGGTGTCCGCTCTGGTGATCGCGCTGACCGCAGCGACCATGATTCTGCTCGACCGGGTCTACGGCCTGGATCGGGTTCTGGTAGGGAAACACTGACATGGCTCTATTCAAACGGCTGACGGAACAGCAACGGCCCGCACTGGACTTCACCCTCGACGGCCGCCCGGCCAGCGGCCTGCTCGGCGATACCCTGCTGACCGCGCTGCTGACCTGTGGCGAACACTTGCGCGGCAGCGATTTCAGCGCCGAACCGCGCGCCGGTTTCTGCATGATGGGCGCCTGCCAGGACTGCTGGGTGCGCCTGGGTGACGGTCGACGGGTGCGGGCCTGCTCGACGCTGCTCGAAGCCGGCCAACAGGTCGAGCGCGAACCGGGGCGGCGAGTATGAGCGCGCCTGTGATCGTCGGTGCCGGCCCGGCGGGTATTCGCGCCGCGCAAACCCTGGTGGCCCATGGTCTGCACCCTTGCCTGGTGGATGAGGCCAGCCGTGGCGGCGGGCAAATCTATCGCCGCCAACCGGCCAATTTTCAGCGCCCGCCCGAGCAGCTGTACGGCTTTGAAGCGGGCAAGGCGACGGCCGTGCACCAAGCGCTTGATGACTTGGCCGGGCAGATCGACTACCGCCCCGAGACCCTGGTGTGGAACGCCGAACACGGTCGCCTGGACACCTTGAACAACGGCCGCGCCGGGCAGCTGGATTTTACCCAGGTGATTGTCGCCACCGGCGCCACCGACCGAGTATTGCCGGTGCCGGGCTGGACCTTGCCCGGCGTCTACAGCCTGGGTGCGGCCCAGATCGCCTTGAAGTATCAGGGCTGCGCCATCGGTGAGCGGGTTTTGTTTTGTGGCAGCGGGCCACTGTTGTACCTGGTGGCCTATCAGTACGCCAAGGCCGGTGCCAAGGTGGTGGCGGTGCTCGACAGCGCGCCGTTCAGCGCCCAGTGTCAGGCGTTGCCAACCTTGCTCGGGCAACCGGCGACCCTTGCCAAAGGCGTGTATTACCGCGCCTGGCTCAGCGCTCACGGTATCCCTGTGCAACAGGGCGCCAGCCTTGAACGCATCGAGGGGGACCAGCGCGTTCAGACCGCCATCTGGCGTCAGGGCGAGCATCGACATCAGCTCGAATGCGACGCGCTGGCCTTCGCTCACGCGCTGCGCAGCGAAACCCAACTGGCCGATCTGCTCGGCTGCGAATTTGCCTGGAACCCGCTCAATCGCGCCTGGCTGCCCGACCGCGACGCCGCTGGGCGCAGCAGTGTCGCTGGCATTTATCTGGCGGGCGACGGTGCCGGGATCATGGGCGCCGATGCCGCCGAAATGGCCGGCGAGCGAGCCGCCCTGGCCTTGCTTGAAGACCTCGGCCAGCGCGTTGATCACTCTCGGTGTCGCCAACTGGAAAAACGCTTGGCGGCCATCGCTCGCTTTCGCCAAGGCCTGGAGACTGCCTTCCCCTTCCCTGCCGACTGGGCGGAAAAGGCGCCAGATGACCTGGTGGTCTGCCGCTGCGAAGAAGTGCGCGCCGGTGACGTGCGCGCGGTGGTCCGCGAAGGTCATTGGGAGATGAATCGGGTCAAGGCCCACTGCCGGGTCGGCATGGGCCGTTGCCAGGGCCGCATGTGCGGCGCGGCGGCGGCGGAAATCGTCGCGGCGCACAGCGGCCGTTCGGTCGATTGCGTCGGCCGTTTGCGCGCGCAGGCACCGATCAAACCGCTGCCCTTTGGCGTGGAGTTCGACGCATGAAGCCCTGGATCGAAGCAGACGTCATCGTGCTCGGCGGTGGCATTGTCGGCGCCTCGGCCGCCCTGGCGCTGGCCCGGCGCGGACGCTCAGTGGTGTTGCTGGAGCGAGATTTCTGCGGCTCGCATTCCAGCGGCGTGAACTATGGCGGCGTGCGTCGCCAGGGCCGCCCATTGCATCAATTGCCGCTGTCCCAGCGTGCCCATGAAATCTGGAGCGAGTTGCCCGAGTTGATCGGCATCGACGGCGAGTACGTGCGCTCCGGTCACCTGAAACTTGCCCGCAGCCACGCCGATCTCGGGGCACTGCGCACTTATGCCGACGCAAGCCGCGGGTTCGGCCTGGGCCTGCAATTGCTCGACCGCAGCGCCTTGCGTGCGCGCTTTCCCTGGGTCGGTGATGTGGCCGTGGGCGCTTCGTTCTGCCCGGACGACGGGCATGCCAATCCACGCCTGGTCTCGCCAGCCTTTGCCCGTGCGGCCAAATGGCAGGGCGCACAAGTGATCGAGCAGGCGGGCACCAGCAGCGTCGAGCACGATGGTCAGCGTTTCCTGGTGAACACCAGCAACGGCGTTCAAGTTCGTGCTCCGTGGCTGTTGAATTGCGCCGGGGCGTGGGCTGCGAACCTGGCCGCACAATTTGGCGAGCCGGTGCCGATGGAATCACGGCATCCGGCCATGCTCGTCACCGAACCGCTGCCGCTGGTGATGGACGCCAGCACTGGCGTCGAAGGCGGTGGCATCTATGCCCGTCAGGTGGCGCGCGGCAATTGCGTACTCGGTGGTGGGCGCGGCTTTGCCCTCGATGCGAACCGCGCACGTCCGGGTCAGGCTGCAGTGCTGGAGATATTGCGCAACGCGGTTGAGCTCTACCCGTTTCTTGCCGGCGCCCAGGCCATCCGTACCTGGAGCGGCACCGAGGGCTACTTGCCTGACGGTGAGCCCGTGATCGGCCCCAGCAGCACTCAACCCGGTCTGCTCCACGGCTTCGGTTTTGCCGGCGCCGGTTTCCAGATCGGCCCCGCGGTCGGTGAGGCCCTGGCCGAACTGGTCTGCGAAGGCAAAAGCCAACAACCGATCGAAGCTTTTTCCATCCGTCGTTTCCAGGTCGCCCAAGACCGTCAATCCATTGCCTAGAGGAAGTCGCCCCATGAAGAACGTCAAACGTATCGTCTGCACCGGCTTGTCTTGCCTGCCCCTGGCCGCGCTGCTCAACACTACCGTCGCCCAGGCGGCCACGCCGACCCTGTACCTGGGCATGAACGGCGGCACCATGGAGCGCCTGTATGCCGATAAAGTCCTGCCTGCTTTCGAGAAGGCCAACAACGTCAAGGTAGTGATCGTACCGGGCACTTCGGCCGATATTCTTGCCAAGGTCCAGGCCAACAAAGACCGGCCACAAATGCATGTGATGCTGTTGGATGACGGCATCATGTACCGGGCCATTTCCATGGGCCTGTGCGAGAAGTTGCAGCCCAGCGCGGCGCTGGATCAGATCCCGGCCAAGGCACGCCTCAAGGAGCAGGCGGTGGCCGTCAGCCTTGGCGTGACGGGCTTGGCTTACAACACGCGGTTGTTCAAGGAGAAAGGCTGGAGTGCACCAACGTCATGGATGGACATGGCCGACCCGCGCTATCAGGACAAACTGGTGTTCCAGTCCCTCGCCTCTTCGACGTTCGGCCTGCACGGTTTTCTGATGTTCAACCGCATCCAGGGCGGTGATGAAAGCAACGTCGAGCCGGGCTTCAAGGCGTGGCCGAAAACAGTCGGGCCGAACGTGCTGGAATATATCGCCAGTTCCGCGAAAATCTCCGAAATGGTGCAGACCGACGAAGCCGCCTTGTTCCCGCTGACCCCGACCCAGGTCACGGCGCTGAAGCTACGCGGTATCCCGGTGGAATATGCGCAACCGAAGGAAGGCGCCGTGGTGCTCAATTTCACCGAGTGCGCTATCGCCAACAATGACCAACCGGAACTGGCGCAGAAGCTGGCGGCCTATTTGTTGACCCCTGAAGCTCAGGCGCCGGCGCTGGAGGAAGGTGACCAGATTCCGTCCAACCCCAACACCCCGACCACCGACAAGACTCGTGCGCAGGTGAAGGCCATGGAGCAGTATCTGGAAACGGCGATTGCGGTGGATTGGGATTTGGTCAATCAGCAGCGGCCGGCGTGGAACGCGCGGTGGAGTCGTTCGATCGAGCGCTAGACGTTATATTTTGGGGCTGCTTCGCAGCCCATCGCGGCCAGGTCCGCTCCTACATAGGCACCGCGTAATCTGTAGGAGGGGACCTGGCCGCGATGGCCCGCACAGCGGCCCCAAGGGCTCAAACCGTATCAGGCCGGCTTCACCCCATCCACCCGAAACATCTGCCGAATCCCGCGCAATGCCTGGCGAATCCGGTCCTGGTTTTCGATCAGCGCAAAGCGCACATGGTCGTCACCATAGTCACCAAACCCGATCCCCGGCGACACGCAGACCTTGGCCTCGGCCAGCAGTTTCTTGGCAAACTCCAGCGACCCCAGGTGAGCGTACTGCTCCGGAATCTTGGCCCAGACGTACATCGAGGCCTTGGGGTTTTCCACCATCCAGCCAATCTCGTGCAGGCCCTTGACCAGCACGTTGCGGCGCTGGCGATACTGCTCGGCGATATCGCGCACGCACTGCTGGTCGCCTTCCAGCGCCGCAATGGCCGCGACCTGCAACGGCGTGAAGGTGCCGTAATCGTGGTAGCTCTTGATCCGCGCCAGCGCGCTGACCAGCTCGGGGTTGCCGACCATGAAACCGATTCGCCAGCCGGCCATGTTGTAGCTCTTGGACAGCGTGAAAAACTCCACCGCGATGTCCTTGGCGCCCGGCACCTGCATGATCGAAGGCGCTTTCCAGCCGTCGTAGACGATGTCGGCGTAGGCCAGGTCGTGGACCACCAGCACGTCGTACTGTTTGGCCAGGGCCACCACGCGCTCGAAGAAGTCCAGCTCCACGCACTGCGCGGTCGGGTTGGACGGGAAGCCGAGAATCATCATCTTCGGCTTGGGGATCGACTCGCGAATCGCCCGCTCCAGCTCATTGAAGAAGTCCACGCCCGGTACCAGCGGCACTGAACGCACCTGGGCTCCGGCGATCACCGCACCGTAGATGTGAATGGGATAACTGGGGTTGGGCACCAGCACGGTATCGCCGTGGTCCAGGGTGCCGAGCATCAAGTGCGCCAGGCCTTCCTTCGAGCCGATGGTGACAATGGCTTCGTCTTCGGGGTCGATGTCCACCTCATAACGTTCCTTGTACCAGCGCGAAATGGCGCGGCGCAGGCGCGGAATACCGCGAGAGGTGGAGTAGCCGTGGGTGTCCTCGCGCTGGGCGACCTGCACGAGCTTTTCAACAATGTGCGGCGGGGTGGCGCCGTCGGGGTTGCCCATGCTCAGGTCGATGATGTCTTCGCCACGGCGACGCGCAGCCATCTTGAGCTCGGCAGTGATGTTGAAAACGTAAGGGGGGAGTCGATCGATGCGCGCAAAGCGGCGCGGCGAACCTTGTTCGGCCATGGTGTTCTCGCAAACGTAAGCGCCCGGAACCGTCCGAGCGACGCCGGCCACTGCGGTGGCCGTGGGGCGAAGATAGTGGGAGGAAGGACGTGTTGTCCAGCAAAAATTGAACGCCACGTCTTCCTGTTTGCCAGCGGTCAGCGAATGTCCTTGTACGCCGATGCATCCCACTTCACCGCTGCCGCCAAGCCTTCGGCCGGTTTCAGCGGCCCACCTTTCACTCCGCTGAAATGCACGCCTTGGCTGCCCAACGAGACAGCTCGTTCACCCTTGTTCGACTCGGTGAGCAGCGTGTAGGAGTGCTTGCGCATCGCAACGTACCGGGGCTCGTGATTGAGCAATGCCTGATGACAGGCGTGCAGTTGGGCGTCACTGAGTTTGAGTTGCTTATCCAGTTTGACGCCCCAGCGCGTCAAACAACACTCGGCAAAGTGCCGAACGATTTGCCCCGGCTCGATCAATTCCGGCTTGCCGGCTGCGCCATCGGCGGCGGCATTGCCGACCAGCGTCGCGTGGCGACCCGGCATCGGGTAGATGTGCGTGCGGGTGCTGGCCCAGGTCGAAGGAATCACGCAGGCAAAGCCTTTTGAGCGTTCATCACGCGAATAGAAGCTCACATATTCTTTGACGTTCTGGCCCAGGCTGACGCGGTGGGCCTGAAAGTTGAGCAGCCCTGGCACCGGGTCCACAGCGAAGATGTTCACCGGGATGTGCTTGAGCTGCGGGTCTTGCGCCATGGCATTGGCGAGCATATGGCAGCTGATGCCGCCACGGCTCCATCCCACCAGATTGACCTGGGTCGGGATGATGCCATCCTTGCGGAAGATCTTGATGATCTGTTCCTGCAGCTGTTGCGGCGTGACCAGGCGGTTGCCGTAGTGGTAACGGCGCCACAGCCATGACCCGGTCGCGTTCATGTCCTCGATCGGCACACCCGCCGCCTTGAGCGCGTAGTATTCCTTCTCCGTCAGCTCAAGGCGCTGCCAATCGCAACGGCCCTTGATGATCTGCAAGGCATGTTGGACGTTCTCTTCCCAACCCTTGCCGAACAAGGTGCCGGTCAGCCCGTAGGCCGGGGTTTTCACGAACAGGTCATCGGCTTGCAGGTTGCCGCTGCCGGGACCGTCGATGGCCACCCAATGGGCAAACTCCCGGCCCTGGTCATTGGCCGCCAGGGTCGAGACCAGTTCGCCATTCCAGAAGTTGGGGTTGGTGTCATCGAAACGGTGGGAGCCGGTGCCGCAGAAATAAACCGTCAGTACGCTCATGGTGCTGTCTCGTTGCTGTGAATGAGCCCGGCACGCTATCAACGCTTCGGGCCTGCGTTCAGAGGGGAGCCCCTCCCCGGCAACGATCAAACCCGCGCAAATAAAAACGCCCCGGGCTTTTCGGCTCGGGGCGTTGGGTGTTTCAGCGCGTCAGGATCAATGCGCGTAGGTCAGCAACAACTCGGTCGGGACCTTGGTGTCCAGCGACATCATCACGCTCAGGGCGGTGATGGTGAAGATCGAGAACACGAACAGCTTGCGCGCCCAGACCCGATCGTCCACAGCCTTGTAACCAGTCCAGGCCATGTACAACCAGTACATGCCCATGGCTGCCGCGACGGCCAGGTAGCTCATGCCGGCGTAACCGCCGATGGTGAGCATCAGGGTCGCCAAAAGGAAGGCCAGGATGTAGAACAGGATGTGCTTCTTGGCCACAACGATACCGCGCTTGACCGGCAGAACCGGAATGCTTGCAGCCAGGTAGTCGTTGAAGCGGAAGATCGCGATGGCATAGGAATGCGGCATCTGCCAGAGGCTGAACATCACCAGCAGGGTCAGCGCAGCCAGGTCGAAGCTGTTGCTCACGGCGCAGTAGCCGATCACCGGAGGCATGGCACCGGACAGGCTGCCAACCAGGGTGCCGTGCACCGATTTACGCTTCAGGTACAGGCTGTAGAAACCCACGTAGATGACGAAGCCGATCAACCCGAACAGGGCTGCCAGCGGATTGGCCTGCTGGTACAGCAGCCCCAGGCCCGCCACCCCCAGGAGGGTGGCGTAGGCCAGGGCTACCTTCAGAGACATGGCTCCCTGAACCATCACACGGTTCTTGGTGCGCTCCATCTTCAGGTCGATGTCACGGTCGATGCAGTTGTTGAACACGCAACCGGACGCCACCACCAACGAAGTGCCAATCACCGCAGCCAGGAACAGGGCGAAATCCACATGCCCTTGCGAGGCCAGGAAGAAACCACCTGCCACCGAAAGCACGTTACCGAAAATGATCCCCGGTTTGGTGATTTGGATAAAGTGCTTAAGGGACATGCAGTGTTCCTCAGTGCGCCATCATGTTTTGATGGATGCTGAACATGATCCACAGCGACAAGACGACCAGGAACGCGATGACCATCACGGTAAAGGCGAATACCCAGACATTCTGGCGTTGTGCAGCAGAGCGGTCCAGGTGCAGGAAGTACACCAGGTGGACCAGAATCTGAATCACCGCGAATGCAACGACGATGAACAGAGTCAGTTCCTTGGACAGCGATGGGTACATCACCAGGCCAAACGGAATCGCGGTCAGGATGATCGACAGTACAAAGCCGATCATGTAGGACTTCACGCTACCGTGACTGCCCGAATCGTGGCTGCTATGTGCGTTAGCCATTACATAACCCCCAGCAGGTAAACGACGGTGAAGACGCAGATCCAGACCACGTCCAGGAAGTGCCAGAACAGGCTCAGGCAGCTCATGCGCGTCATGTTGGTGGCGGTCAGACCCTTCTTCTGGATCTGGTACATCATCACGCCCATCCACAGCAGGCCACTGGTCACGTGCAGACCGTGGGTGCCGACCAGCGTGAAGAACGCCGACAGGAAGCCGCTGCGCTGAGGGCCGTAGCCCTCGGAGATCAGCAGATGGAATTCATTGATTTCCATCGCGATGAAGCCCAGGCCCAGCAGGAAGGTCACGGCCAGCCAGCCCAGCACGCCAGCTTTCTTGCCCTTGTAGGCAGCGAGCATGGCGAAGCCGAAGGTGATACTGGACAGCAACAGCAGTGCCGTTTCGCCCAGAACGTAGTTCAGTTCGAAGATGTCATGACCCGATGGACCACCGGCGAAGCTGTTGGCCAGCACGCCGTAGGCCGCGAAGATCGACGCAAACAGAATGCAGTCGGTCATCAGGTAGATCCAGAAACCGAATACGGTCATCCCGCCGGTGTCGTGGTGTTCGTCGTGCCCATGGTCGTGACCATGAGCAGCATCAGCATTAATTACGTGACTGGACATTGATTAAACCCGTTCCAACGTTGCGACAGGTGCGGCATGCGCCGGCACACCGGTCGCCAGGCCCATGGACTTGCGGCGCTCGCCTTCGATGCGTGCAACTTCTTCGGCAGGAACCATGTAGCCCTGGTCGTCACGTGCAGCGTGAGCAACGAAGACAGCGATGGTGCCAACCAGGCCGACAGCAGCCAGCCACCAGATGTGCCAGATCATGGCAAAACCGAACACAGTGATCAGCGCGCCCATGTAGACACCGGTGCTGGTGTTGTTAGGCATGTGGATCGCGGTGTACTTGCCAGGGACCTTGTACGCGGTACCGTTGCGCTTGGCTTCGGTGAACGCATCCAGACCCGCATCGACCGGCAGGTGAGCGAAGTTGTAGAACGGAGGTGGCGACGAAGTCGACCATTCCAGGGTATGGGCGTTCCACGGGTCACCGGTCACGTCCATGTTCTGCTTGCGATCACGGATACTGACGAAGATCTGGATCAGCTGGCAGGCGATACCCAGCAGGATCAGCACGGCACCACCGAAGGCGACGTACAGGTAGGTTTCCCACAGTGGGTTATCGGAGGTGTTCAGACGACGCGTCATGCCCATGAAGCCCAGCGCGTACAGCGGCATGAAGGCCACGTAGAAACCGGAGATCCAGAACCAGAACGCTGCCTTGCCCCACTTCTCGTTCAGGGTGAAACCGAACGCTTTCGGGAACCAGAACGCGAAACCTGCGATGTAACCGAAGACAGCACCACCGATGATCACGTTATGGAAGTGCGCGATCACGAACAGGCTGTTGTGCAGCACGAAGTCAGCACCTGGAACGGCCAGCAGTACGCCGGTCATGCCACCGATGGAGAAGGTGATCATGAAGCCCAGGGTCCAGAGCACTGGCGCGGTGAAGCGCAGACGGCCCTGGTAGATCGTGAACAGCCAGTTGAAAAGCTTCACACCCGTCGGGATGGAAATCAGCATGGTCGCCAATCCGAAGAAGGCGTTGACGCTGGCACCCGAACCCATGGTGAAAAAGTGGTGCAGCCAAACCACGAAGCCCAGTACGCTGATCGCGCCGCTGGCGTAGATCATCGACTTGTGGCCGAACAGGCGCTTGCCGGTGAAGGTCGAGATCACTTCCGAGAACACGCCGAAGGCCGGCAGGATCAGGATGTAAACCTCAGGGTGACCCCAGGCCCAGAACAGGTTGACGTACATCATCGGATTGCCACCAAGTTCATTGGTGAAAATGTGGAAATCCATGTAACGGTCAAGCGTCAGCATTGCCAGGGTAGCGGTCAGGATCGGGAACGAAGCCACGATCAGAACGTTTGCCCAGGTGCAGGTCCAGGTGAAGATCGGCATGTCCATCAGTTTCATGCCTGGTGCGCGCATTTTCAGAACGGTGGCCAGGAAGTTGACGCCCGTTAGCGTCGTCCCCAGACCCGATATCTGTAGCGCCCAGATGTAGTAGTCCACACCCACGCCAGGACTGTAGGCAATGCCCGACAGTGGCGGGTACGCAACCCAACCGGTCTTGGCGAACTCGCCAACACCCAGGGACACGTTCACCAGCACCACGCCCGACACCAGCAGCCAGAAGCTGAGGGAGTTCAGGAACGGGTAGGCAACGTCACGGGCGCCGATCTGCAGCGGCACTGCAAGGTTCATCAGGCCGGTGAAGAATGGCATCGCCATGAAGATGATCATGATCACACCGTGGGCGGTGAAGATCTGGTCATAGTGTTCGGGTGGCAGATAGCCTTCGCTACCGCCGGTGGCCATGGCCAGTTGCGAACGCATCATGATGGCGTCGGCGAAGCCGCGCAGCAGCATGATCATCGCGACGATGATGTACATCACCCCGATTTTCTTGTGGTCGACACTGGTCAACCACTCGGTCCACAAGTAGGTCCACTTGCGGAAATAGGTGATCGCACCGACCAACGCGAGACCGCCGAGCGCGATCATGGCGAGTGTCACCATGACTATCGGCTCGTGGTACGGTATCGCGTCCAGACTTAATTTACCGAACATCTTTTACTCCTCTGCCCCAGCAGCTGAATGCATACTCATGTCCATTCCTTCCATCCCGGCGACGTCTTTGCCTTCGTGCTCGGCTTTGTGGTGCGGCTTGCCACGGTTCATGCCTTCGTACTTGTCGACGATGGTCTGGAACAGGTTCGCCGGTACCACGCTGTAGAGCTCGACCGGGTTGTTTTCGCTAGGTTTGGCCAAGGCGTCGTATTCAGCTTTTTCAAGCTGTTTAGGTGCCTTTTTGACTTCACTGACCCAGGCGTCGAAATCTTCCTGAGACGTGGCGATCGCTTTGAATTTCATACCGGTGAAACCGGCGCCGCTGTAGTTGGCGGAGATACCGTCAAACACGCCATTTTCGTTGGCGATCAGGTGCAGCTTGGTGGTCATGCCGGCCATCGCGTAGATCTGGCCGCCCAGGCCCGGGATGAAGAACGAGTTCATCACCGAGTCGGAAGTGACTTTGAAGTTGACTGGGGTGTTGGCAGGGAAAACGATCTTGTTGACCGTGGCAATGCCTTGTTCCGGGTAGATGAACAGCCATTTCCAGTCCATGGCGACCACTTCGATGGTCACCGGCTTCACGTCGGATTCCAGCGGACGGTACGGGTCCAGCTCATGGGTGGAGACGTAGGTGAAGTAGCCCAGCGCGATGATGATCAGGACGGGAATGGTCCAGACCGCCACTTCGATCTTGGTCGAGTGCGACCAGTCAGGCGTGTAGGTAGCGGCCTTGTTGGAAGCACGGTACTTCCAGGCGAACGCGATGGTCATGAAAATGACAGGAATCACCACCAGCAACATCAGGCCGGTAGCGATCAGGATCAGGTTTTTTTGCTCAATGCCGACTTGCCCTTTAGGGTCCAGCAGCGTGTATTCACACCCGCTGAGAAAAAGCATGCCTAAAAAGGGCAAAATGCCAAACAGTCTGGGGTAACGCTTTTTACTCATCTCAGGACCTCTAAAGCAGCTTGCTTCAATGCAATTGTGTTTTGATCGCCAACACTTCATCCTGCCAAGCGTTAGCATTTATCGGAATTGAGTACGGGCATGCCCAGAAATCAGCTGCGGCTGCTCGGCAAGGCCTGTGTAGTGCGGTGCTTATTATTCTGACTTCGTAGGCAAGGCGCCTGTATTCAGACCAAATCCATTTGGCGTGGAAACGGGAGGGGTGTCAGCCCGGCATCGCCGCAGGCGATGCTCGTCCGAGTCAGCCAGAAGGGAGCTTGAAGCTCACTCGATTCTGCGACTCGCAAGCGGTGCCGAACGGAAATTGGGGGCGATTGTAGTGAGGTCGCCTACCCTTGACTATGACTAATTTAGCAACAGTTCTTTACAGGATGTGTAACAATCGGCCTGTTTCGGGCAGCTTCGCGACACATTGTCGCACCCGCACTCATCGCCTGAAAACCCCGACCTAGAGGGGTTTTACCCCCTCCCTACGGTAAAACAGGTCGCACCTCAAAAAAGTTCCGCGCCCGCGGTGGATTGTGTTTTGCACCCTACAAAGGTCGGGTGCCGCGACGGTTTCGGTAGATGCCCAACGGCACCAGTATCGCCGTCAATATAAAGGCGACCAGCGCCCACTGCGCGAGCGATAAACCCAGCACGGGCGGGTAAGGCGTCGCGCAAAACCCCTCGACCTGGAACACCAGCGGCAAGACCGACGCCAACGGCAGGCCATCGACGATGGGCTGCAGCGTGTCGACACCGCAGCTGACGGCCGGATTGGCCAGAATGTACACATGCCGCCCTGCCGCAGCGATGCCACCGATGGCGCTGAGCACCACCAGGCCCTCGCAGACCGTGATGCCGCGCGACCCACGCAGGGCGGCACCGATAAAGGCGAACACAGCGATCAGCAGCAAGGCATAGCGCTGCAGGATGCACAGCGGGCATGGCGCCTCACCCAGCACGACCTGCATGTACAAGGCACCGCCGATCAAGGCCAGGCATATCACCCCGAGCAGAACGAGAAAGCGCCTCTCACGGCTCAGGCGCAGCAATTGTTCAGTCATTTGCGTTCCTTAATAGAGGTGTTGGCTCAACAGTGAGCAATTCTACACCAGGCTATATAAGTGTTTGCTTAACAGAACATTAACAGCCACTGCACCTGCATTCGGATCAACGCGATCAAGTGTGGGAGCAGATGTTATTCCAGCGCCGAAGCCGGACCGAAGAACTCGTAGCGGCTCTGCTGTTCCGGCACGCCCAACGCCTTGAGGTGGCGCTTGACGGCCGCCATGAAGGGTTTAGGCCCCAGGAAGTAGGCATCCACATCACGCTGCGTCGGCAGCCACTGGCCCAACTGCTCCTGGCTCAACAGACCCAGGGCATCGGCGGGTGGACTGACGCCATCATCCTCGGCATAGCAATAGAAGCGCTTGAGTTGCGGGTGGCGCGCCGCCAGGTCGTCGATCCAGTCACGGAAGGCATGCACCGCACCGTTGCGTGCGCAATGAATGAAGTGAACGACTCGACCGCTGCTCAGCGCCTCCTGCAACATCGCCAGGGTCGGTGTGATACCGACACCGCCGCTGATCAGCACCAGCGGTTTGTCGCCCTCGCTGAGCGTGAAGTCACCTGACGGCGGGAACAGCTCAAGGGTGTCGTGGACTTCCAGGTAGTCATGCAGGTAGTTGGAGACCTTGCCTTCGGGCTCACGCTTGACGCTGATGCGGTACATCCCCTCGTCGGCCAGCGCCGACAGTGAGTAGTTGCGCCGATGCTCCTCGCCATCGATGTTCAGTTTCAAGCCGATGTATTGGCCCGCCTGGAACTCGAGAATCTCACCGCCATCGACCGGGGCAAAATAGAAAGACACGATCTCTGCGCTTTCCACCACGCGCTCGGCAACCTGGAAGCTGCGCGCACCACGCCAGCCGCCCTTGGCGTTTTCCTTCTCCTCGTACACGCCGCCTTCGGCCTCAATCAGGATATCGGCCAGTTGCTGGTAAGCCGCACCCCAGGCGCCAAGCACTTCAGGCGTGGCGATCTCGCTGCCCAGCACCTCTTCAATAGCGCGCAGCAGGCAGCTGCCAACGATCGGGTAATGCTCCGGCAGGATCTGCAAGGCCACATGCTTGTTGATGATGCGTGCCAGCAGGCCACCCAGTTGGTCCAGCTGGTCAATGTGACGGGCGTACATCAAGACACCATTGGCCAGGGCTCGAGGCTGGTCGCCACTGGCCTGGTGCGCCTGGTTGAACAGGGGGCGCACCTGAGGGTATTCACGCAGCATCAATTTATAGAAGTGAGTGGTCAGTGCTTCGCCGCCGCTCTCCAGCAGGGGAACAGTCGCTTTGACGATGGCACGGTCCTGGGCACTAAGCATGGGTGACTCCTCAGCCGCTAGGCTTACTAAAGATGCTGGAGAGTTATCAGTATTCGTGCCAACAATAAAATCTATAAATATCAATAAGTTAAAATTTAACTGGTCATTATGACTATTCCTGGAATAGAGTCATTAAGACACCATGGAGTCATTATGACCGCTAAACCCTTGCTTACTGCGATGCTCCCGCTGGTCAGCGACCTGTCCCGCGACCTCCCTGAACGCGAGCGCTACCGCCGCCTGCTTGAAGCCCTGCGCACCCTGCTGCCCTGCGACGCCACCGCCCTGCTGCGTCTGGACGGCGAATGGCTGGTGCCCCTGGCCGTCGATGGCCTGAGCGACGACACACTGGGGCGGCGCTTCAAGGTCAGCGAACACCCTCGCTTCGAAATTCTGCTGGCCAGCCGGGAGCCCACGCGTTTTGCCAGTGACAGCCAGCTGCCGGACCCATACGACGGCTTGGTCGAAGGTTTGCACCAGCATCTGGAGGTGCATGATTGCCTGGGCTGTCCGCTGTATGTCGATGAACGCCCCTGGGGGCTGCTGACCCTTGATGCCCTGACGCCGGAGCGCTTCGACGCCATCGAGCTGGATGTGCTGCAAGCGTTCGCCAGCCTGGCTGCTGCCACGGTCACTGTTGCCGCGCGCATCGAACACCTGGCCATCAAGGCCGAAGACGAACACCAGCGCGCTGAGGTCTATCGCCAGGCCAGCGGCCAGCAGGCTCGCGAACTGATCGGCCAGAGCAAGCCGCATAAACGCTTGCTGGAAGAAATTGGCCTGGTCGGCTCCAGCGACCTGACCGTGCTGGTCACCGGTGAAACCGGGGTCGGCAAGGAGCTGGTCGCTCAGGCCCTGCATGCGGCGTCCAGCCGGGCCAATAACCCCTTGATCAGCCTTAACTGCGCGGCACTGCCCGACACCTTGGTCGAAAGCGAACTGTTCGGCCATGTACGCGGCGCCTTCACCGGGGCAACCAGCGAGCGGCGTGGCAAGTTCGAACTGGCCAACGGCGGCACGCTGTTTCTGGATGAAGTGGGCGAGTTGTCACTGCAGGTTCAGGCAAAACTGTTGCGTGTGCTGCAGAGCGGCCAACTGCAACGCCTGGGCTCGGATCAGGATCACCACGTCGATGTGCGCCTGATCGCCGCGACCAACCGCGACCTGGCCGAAGAAGTGCGCAGCGGCCGCTACCGCGCCGACTTCTACCATCGCTTGAGTGTTTATCCGCTGCAGATTCCGCCGCTGCGCGAGCGTGGCCGCGATGTGCTGCTGCTCGCCGGTTACTTCCTGGAGCACAACCGCTCGCGGATGGGCCTGGGCAGCCTGCGCCTGACCCCGGATGCCCAGTCCGCCTTGCTGGCCTACGACTGGCCGGGCAATGTACGCGAGCTGGAACACCTGATCGGTCGCTCGGCCCTCAAAGCACTGGGCCGGCACACTGATCGCCCGCGCATCCTGAGCTTGAGTGCCGAAGATCTGGACTTGCCCACACCCGGCATCAACACCTCACCCGCCGCCGAACCCGCCCAGCTTGCTGACTCACTGCCCGGCGGCGACCTGCGCGAGGCATTGGACCGTTATCAGCGCCAGTTGATCGAGGCCTGCCTGGAGCGCCATGCACACAACTGGGCCAGCGCCGCCCGCGAGCTGGGCCTGGACCGCGCCAACCTCAGCCGACTGGCACGGCGCCTGGGCCTGAAGTAATTGCTAAAGCCCGCGCTGGTGAGGTCGATAACCCGGCATTGCCTCTATTTAATGCTCTGACCCAGAAGGTTTTCATGGCTTCCAACAATGCCCGCGCAGACTCGTTGTCCTTGCTGCTGTTTACCTTGCGCAGCGGCAAGCTCATGGCGATCAACCTGCTGAAGGTCAGCGAGATCATCCCCTGCCCCGCCCTCACGCGCCTGCCTGAATCACACCCGCACGTCAAAGGCGTCGCCACCCTTCGCGGCGCGGCGCTGTCGGTCATCGACCTGAGCCGGGCCATCGGCGAAATGCCGTTGCTCGACCCCAATGGCGGCTGCCTGATCGTCACCGACATCAGCCGCTCCAAACAGGGCCTGCACGTACAAGCGGTGAGCAAGATCATTCATTGCCTGAGCACCGACATCCGCCCACCACCCTATGGTGCCGGCGCACGCTCGTTCATCACCGGCGTGACTCAGGTCGACGGTGCGCTGGTGCAAGTGCTGGATATTGAAAAGGTCATCCACGGCATCGCCCCCAACGCTGACGAGGGCGTGCCATCGGAACTGAGCATGGAAGAAGCCGATCTGCTGGGCCACGCCAATATTCTGGTGGTGGACGACAGCCAGGTGGCGCTGCAGCAGTCCCTGTTGACCTTGCGCACCCTGGGTATCGAATGCCATACCGCGCGCAGTGCCAGAGAAGCGATCGCGACCCTGCTGGAGCTGCAGGGCACACCCGAGCAGATCAACGTAGTGGTGTCGGACATCGAGATGTCGGAGATGGACGGCTATGCGTTTACTCGCACGCTGCGCGACACGCCGGACTTCAAGCACCTCTATGTGCTGCTGCACACCTCATTGGACAGCGCCATGAACAGCGAGAAAGCCAAGGCCGCCGGCGCCGATGCGGTGTTGACCAAGTTTTCCTCACCGGAACTGACCGAGTGCCTGATCCGCGCCGCGCGTGCCGTAGCGCCCTTGGCAGAATGAGGCCTGGCAGCTCTCGGCCAAGGTGAGGATACAGACTGTTACCAGACAGCCGCGCAAACGATTTGCGCATCTGTATGGCTGCGGCATAATCAGCCCACTGTTTTGTCACCGAGTGAGCCTTGACAATCACCCGCCGACCAGAATCAAAGGCAGATGAAGAAACTCAACCCGGCAATAAGCGCACCCAGCACCGGGGCGTCATAAAGGCTGCCCAGCAGTAGAACGCTGATCAGCACGCTGGTGACGATCGCCCAGCGGATGACCGGGTCGCTTCTGTAGACTGCCGCAACGGTAAAAAGCCCCCAGGGCAGCACGGCCAGATAGCCCTGCACACCTCTAAGCAAGGGCGATGTCAACAGCAGTACGAGCGGGACAAGCACCAGCAACACTTTCAGCAAATTTTTGTGCATCAGGCTAGTCAAGAGGCCGCCTTGTTCTATGGCTGATAGAGAATTGAGCAAGTTTCTCCAGTCGCTGTGTCCGTCTCTATTGGCCATTTCCGGCGTATGAGTAGGAATTGGCTGAAAGAAATCACCACTCTCGCCGCGGCACTGGCCGTATTTACCTTGACGGCAGTAGTTCAAGATCAGACGCTAACTGACAGCCCCGTCAGTTAGCCGTCACGCTGGTGACCGGCGCCGAGGGTTATACGTGTGTATCGTCAACCCCCTACTCGGCGCCTGCCTCCATGCGTAGCCCATTCAGAATCCCGTTGATCATTGCCACCCTGGTCGTTGTCGCGGCCCTGGCCTATTGGGTCACTGAGCGCCCCACCACCTCCAGGCCTGCCAGTGCAGCGGCCATTCCAGTTCGCGTCATCGAAGTCAGCCAACACGATGTCCCCCGCTATGCCAGTGGCATCGGCACCGTGCT
Organism: Pseudomonas sp. R5(2019); assembly: GCF_009905435.1. Lineage (GTDB taxonomy): Bacteria > Pseudomonadota > Gammaproteobacteria > Pseudomonadales > Pseudomonadaceae > Aquipseudomonas. The sequence continues at coordinate 49,348 of NZ_JAAAMT010000007.1, read as the reverse complement.
GTCGCTGCACAGCGTGATGATTCGACCCCAGGTCGAGGGGCTGCTGACCAACCTGCTGGTCAAGGAGGGCCAGTGGGTCAAGGAAGGTGACCTGCTGGCCACCATCGACGACCGCTCGATTCGTGCCAGCCTCGCCCAGGCGCAAGCCCAGCTCAGCCAGAGCCAGGCGCAGCTGCAAGTGGCCGGCGTCGACCTGAAGCGCTACCGCCTGTTGAGCCAGGACAACGGCATCTCCCGCCAGACCCTCGATCAGCAACAAGCGCTGGTCAATCAACTGAACGCCACGATACAAGGCAATCAGGCGGCAATTGCCGCCGCTCAGGTGCAACTTTCCTACACCCAGATTCGCTCTCCCGTGACCGGTCGCGTCGGTATCCGCAACGTTGATGAGGGAAATCTGTTGCGGGTGGCGGACACCGCGGGGCTGTTCAGCGTCACCCAGATCGACCCGATCGGTGTCGAGTTCTCGTTGCCGCAACAGCTGCTGCCGACCCTGCAAAAGCTGATCGCCGCCAAATCGCCGGCGGTGGTCAAGGCCTATCTGGGTGGCGATGGCTCCGACGAAGATTCGCTGCTGGCTGAAGGCCACTTGAGCCTGATCGACAACCAGGTCAGCGCCACTACCGGGACTATTCGGGTCAAGGCCGAGTTCAGCAACCCCCAGGCCAAACTCTGGCCGGGCCAGTTGGTCACCGTGAAAATCCAGACCGCGCTTGAACGGGCGGCGCTGGTGGTGCCGCCGCAGGTGGTGCAGCGGGGGATCGACCAGCATTTCGTCTACCGGGTACAGGGCGATAAGGTCGAGTCGGTGCCGGTCAAGGTGCTGTATCAGGACAGCGATCAGAACATCATCGCTGGCGTCAGCGCCGGTGATGTGCTGGTCATCGACGGCCAGTCGCGCCTCAAGCCGGGCGCGCGCATTGACATTACCGGCGAGCCTGCCAACAGCGAAGAAGTCGCCGCCACCCGGGGGCGCCCATGAGAGGCGAGGGTTCGGTCTCGGCCTGGTGCATCGATCACCCGGTTGCCACCTGCCTGCTGAGCCTCGCCCTGGTGCTGCTCGGGGCACTGGCGTTTGTGCGGCTGCCGGTGGCGCCGCTGCCGGAAGCGGAGTTCCCGACCATACAAGTCAGCGCCCAGCTTCCCGGCGCAAGCCCGGAAACCATGGCCTCCTCGGTGGCGACACCGCTTGAGGTGCAGTTCAGCGCCATCCCGGGCATGACCCAGATGACCTCCAGCAGTGCCCTGGGCTCGACCAACCTGACGCTGCAATTTACCCTCGACAAAAGCATCGACACCGCCGCCCAGGAAGTCCAGGCCGCGATCAACACGGCCGCCGGGCGTCTGCCCCAGGACATGCCCAACCTGCCGACCTGGCGCAAGGTCAACCCGGCCGACAGCCCGGTACTGATCATGACCGTCAGCTCCGCGCAAATGCCAGCCAATGAGTTGAGCGACTACACCGAGACCCTGCTCGCGCGGCAACTGAGCCAGATCGACGGCGTTGGCCTGATCAACATCACCGGCCAGCAACGGCCGGCCATTCGGGTCCAGGCGGCACCGGAAAAGCTCGCCGCCATCGGCCTGACCCTCGCCGACCTGCGCCTGGCCATTCAACAAACCAGCCTCAACCTGGCCAAAGGTGCGCTGTATGGCCAGAGCAGCGTCTCGACCCTGTCGACCAACGACCAGCTGTTTCATCCAGAAGACTACGGACGCCTGATCGTCTCCTACCGCGACGGTGCGCCGGTGCACCTCAAGGATGTCGCACACGTCATCCATGGCGCTGAAAACGCCTACGTCAAAGCCTGGTCGGGTGATCGACAAGGCTTGAACCTTGTGGTGTTCCGCCAGCCCGGTGCCAATATCGTCGAGACCGTCGATCGAGTACTGAACGCGTTGCCCAAATTGCAGGAAATGCTGCCGGCCTCGGTGCAGGTTTCGGTCCTCAACGACCGTACCAAGACCATCCGCGCCTCGCTGCATGAAGTCGAGCTGACCTTGATGATCGCCGTGCTGCTGGTGATTGCGGTGATGGCGCTGTTCTTGCGCCAATGGTCGGCAACCCTGATCGTCACCAGCGTGCTGGGCGTTTCGCTGGTCTCGAGTTTTTCCCTGATGTATCTGTTCGGCTTCAGCCTCAACAACCTGACTCTGGTGGCGATCGTGATCGCAGTGGGGTTCGTGGTCGATGACGCCATCGTGGTGGTGGAAAACATCCACCGGTACCTGGAAGCCGGCGACGATATGCGCACCGCCGCCATCAAGGGCGCCGGCGAGATTGGCTTTACCGTGTTGTCGATCAGCTTTTCGCTGGTGGCGGCGTTTATCCCCTTGCTGTTCATGGGCGGTGTGGTTGGGCGGCTGTTCAAGGAGTTCGCCCTGACCGCTACTTCGACCATTTTGATTTCGGCGCTGGTTTCCCTGACCTTGGCGCCGATGCTTTGCGCACGGTTCATGCGCAACACCGGCCACAGCCAGGGCCCGGCCTTTGGCGAACGCCTGGTGCGCAGCTACGAGCGCCTGCTGGTCCGCGCCCTGGCGCACCACAAACTGATGCTGGGAGTGTTCGGCCTGACCCTGAGCCTGGCCGTGATCGGCTACATCGCCATCCCCAAGGGCTTCTTCCCAATGCAGGACACCAGCTTCGTGCTCGGCACCACCGAGGCGGCGGCCGATGTGTCGTACCCGGCCATGGTGGCCAAGCACAAGCAACTGGCCGAGATCGTCAGCGCCGACCCGGCGGTACAGGCGTTTTCCCACGCCGTGGGCGTCACCGGCAGCAACCAGACCATCGCCAATGGCCGCTTCTGGATCACCCTGAAAGATCGGGGCGAGCGCGACGTGTCGGTCAGCGAATTCATTGACCAATTGCGGCCCAGGCTGGCCAAGGTCCCGGGCATCGTGCTCTACCTGCGTGCCGGCCAGGACATCAACCTCAGCTCCGGCCCCAGCCGCAGTCAGTATCAGTACGTGCTCAAGAGTAACGACGGCGATGCGCTCAACCTCTGGACCCAGCGCCTGACCGAACGCCTGCGCGCCAACCCGGCCTTTCGCGACCTCTCCAACGACCTGCAACTGGGCGGCAGCGTGACCCATATCCGCATCGATCGCCAGGCCGCCGCCCGTTTCGGCCTGACCACCACCGATGTCGATCAGGCCCTCTACGATGCCTTCGGCCAGCGCCAGATCAGCGAGTTCCAGACCCAGACCAATCAATACAAGGTCATCCTGGAGCTGGATGCCAAGCAACGCGGCAAGGCCGAAAGCCTCAATTACTTCTACCTGCGCTCACCACAAAGTGGCGAGATGGTGCCGCTGTCGGCGCTGGCCAGGGTCGACCCGCCGAGCATGGGCCCGCTGTCGATCAGCCACGATGGCCTGTTCCCGGCCGCCAACCTGTCCTTCAACCTGGCGCCCGGCGTGGCGCTGGGTGACGCGGTGAACATCCTCAACCAGACCAAGGCCGAACTGGGCATGCCCGACTCGATCATCGGCACCTTCCAGGGCGCGGCGCAGGCGTTCCAGAGTTCGCTGTCGAGCCAGCCGTGGCTGATCCTGGCCGCACTGGTGGCGGTGTACATCATTCTCGGGGTGCTCTATGAAAGCTTTGTCCACCCGCTGACGATCATTTCCACCCTGCCGTCCGCCGGGCTGGGTGCCTTGCTGCTGCTCTGGATGTGGGGCCAGGATTTCTCGATCATGGCGCTGATCGGGGTGGTGCTGCTGATCGGTATCGTCAAGAAAAACGGCATCCTGATGATCGACTTCGCCCTTGATGCCCAGCGCCAGCAGGGCCTGTCGCCCGAAGACGCCATCCATCAGGCCTGCGTGACGCGCTTTCGGCCGATCATCATGACCACCCTCGCTGCCATGCTTGGCGCCGTGCCATTGATGTTCGGCCAAGGCGCCGGCGCCGAGCTGCGCCAGCCGCTCGGCATTGCCGTGGTGGGCGGGCTGCTGGTGAGCCAGGCTCTGACGCTGTTCACTACGCCGGTCATATACTTGGCACTGGAGCGGCTGTTTCACCAGCGCCGGAACGCCGGGCAACCGTTGCCGCAGCAATGACTGTTTTTTGAACAGCAGAAATTGATTACTTTTGTCGGACCTAATAGCACTTGCCTCGCAAGAAGGTCCGTTCAAATGTCCCCCCCTGTAGGAGCCGGGCTTGCCCGCGATGCAGGCGCCGCGTTATATCAGGAGCACAGCGGCGCCGGCATCGCGGGCTCAGTTAAGGCGCAGAGCATGTGGGAGCGGATTTATCCGCGAATGTAGGCGCCGCGCAATGCCTGATAAACCGCGGCGTTTTCATTCGCGGCGGTCCGGCGATCCGGTAAATCCGCTCCCACAGGGTTTGTGTCGTTCAGTGCCTTAACTGACTGGCATTGGGGCTTGCCCGGCTCCTACAGTCGAATCCTGTCAGCAGTCTGTACGGCATAAGGCAACGCGGGTCTTCACTGTGTGCGGGCGATATTGCGCAGTGCCTTGACTTGATCGTGGTTGCTTTGCACGCCATGGTATTGGCGCTCGATCAACCCACGCACATTAGCCGGCAAGGTTTTTTCCAGCGCTTTCTTGTAATGCTTCAGCGCATGGTCTTCACCTCGTTCGGCTTCATTGAGCACGGCTTCTTCGCTTTTACCGGTGACCATCGACTTGATGTCAACCCAACGGCGGTGCAGGTCACCGCTGATACTGGTGGAAGTTTCCGGATCACCACCCAAGGCGCGGACTTCGGCCTGCAACTCAGCCGCGGCAGTTGCACAGCCTTGCGAGCGGCCGATGAACAGGGTTTTGAGCTCAGGGTTCTTGATGTCTTCTGCGCAAGTACGGAAGCCTTTCTCTCCATCCTTGCTCACTTCGATCAGGTCATTGAGTACGGAGATCACTTCTTTATTAAGATCGGCCATGATTGCATTCCTTCCGATTGAGAGAGGTACATCAGGAAGGAGCAGGGTTTGTGCCAGCTTTTGAAATAACTAAATTATTAATATTTTCAATGCGTTAAGTTATTCATAAAAGACTGTACTCGTTCTTTATGCATGAACTGTCAATTGGCCTTCGTGCAGAATGCATGTAGGTTTCCATCTGTCGCTTGCAAGGTTGTCGTCCATGAACCCGGAAAAACTCGAACTGCTGCTGACCCGCGAAATGCCGTTCGGCAAATACAAGGGCCGTGTCATTGCAGACCTGCCGGGCGAGTATTTGAACTGGTTCGCCCGCCAAGGCTTCCCTCACGGCGAACTGGGTGGGCTGCTGGCCTTGATGCAGGAAATCGACCACAACGGATTGTCGGCGTTACTCGACCCGCTTCGCCGCAGGCATGCCCGAAAACACCCCTGAAAAAGCGAGCCCATGCCATGACTGCTGCCATGACCGATGCCTTCCTGCTGGCCCGTGATGAAGAGCACTGGCGGATATCGAGGCGTTGGTGAAAGCCTTGAAAGAGTTGGCAGGCTAAACCGAGATAGCCGCCCGGATTGCGTTTGAACTTGTAGGAGCGAGGCTTGCCTGCGAAGGCCACACCGCGGTCTGCCAGATACACCGCATCGCGAGCAAGCTCCGCTCCTACCAAAAACATGCGGGCAACGTAAATCCCGGGCAAAAAAAACGGTGCACCGACCAAGCGCACCGTTAAAGCCGTAAAGCACACAACAATTCAGGTATCAGTCAAACAAGGCCAACGCTTCGGCGCTGCATTCCTGGATACGTGCCCAGTCGCGGTTTTTCACCCAGGCACTTTCAAACATCCAGGTACCGCCCACGCACATGACGTTTGGCTGCGAAATGTAGTTTTTCAGGTTACCCGGGTTGACCCCGCCGGTTGGGCAGAAGCGCACTTCGCCGAACGGGCCGGCAAAGGCCTTGATCGCAGCCACGCCGCCGCTGATTTCCGCCGGGAACAGCTTGAAGCGACGATAACCCAGGGCATAACCCATCATGATTTCCGAGGCACTGCTGATACCCGGCAACAGTGGCAAGGCGCTTTCGACACCCGCCTCCAGCATGTCCTGGGTGCAACCTGGGGTCACGACGAATTGCGCGCCAGCCGCTTCGACCGCCGCCAGCATGTTGCGGTCCAGCACGGTGCCGGCACCGATGCACAGTTCCGGGCGTTGCTCGCGCAGTACGCTGATCGCCTTGAGCCCGTACTCCGAGCGCAGGGTGATCTCGAGCGTGGTCAGGCCACCGGCGGCCAAGGCATCGGCCAGCGGTAGAATGTCTTCTTCGCGGGCAATGGTGATCACCGGCAAAATGCGCGCCTTGGCGCAGATTGCGTCGATCCGGGCAGTCTTTTCCGCCATGCGGTCTTGTACCGGCTGTTTGTTGTCGAGCGTCGTCATAGCGGCTGATCCTTGGCTCATGGGCACCAGTAAATCTCTAAAGGGGTATGAAGAAACGCGCGGATCGGCATCTGGGCAATATCCTCGCCGGCCAGCGCGGTGCGCAGGGTGGTCAACTTGCCCTGCCCCGACACGGACAGAACTTTCAAACGCGCCGATGCCAGCAGCGAGAGCGTCATGCTCAGGCGTTGACGCGGCACCGTCGGCGCCATCATCGGCAGACAGCGCTGCGTACCATCGGCACGCAAGGCTTCAGCCAGGTTCGGGCTGCCGGGGAACAGCGACGCGGTATGGCCGTCGTCGCCCATGCCCAGCACCAGCACATCAATCGGCGGCAACTCGGCGAGCAAGCGGTCGGCCTGTTGCGCAGCGTCCTCCTGAGACACGGTGGAGCGGTACAGGTCGATAAAGCGCGCCTTGGCCACCGGCCCCACCAACAGGTAGCGCTTGAGCAGGCCAGCGTTGCTGTCCGGGTGCTCGGTCGGCACCCAGCGCTCGTCGGCGAGGCTGATCACCACGCGGGACCAGTCCAACGCTTCACGCGCCAGGCTCTGGAAAAACGCCACCGGGCTGCGCCCGCCAGACACCACCAGGGTCGCGACGCCTTGACGGCCAATCGCTTCACGCAGCTGGTCGGCCACCCGGGTCGCCAGTGCCTGAGCCAGCAGCGCGGGGCTTGCGAAGTCGTGCGCATGCACGGCCGGCGGCAGTTGCAGATCAGATATCGCCATACCAGGACCTCCCATCTCGGGTAATCAATGCAATGGAGCTCATGGGTCCCCAGGAGCCCGCCGCGTAAGGCTTGGGCGCATCACCGGCTTTTTTCCAGCCGGCGATCAACTGGTCACACCATTTCCATGCGTATTCAATTTCGTCTTTGCGCACAAACAGGTTCTGATTGCCGCGCATCACTTCCAGCAATAACCGCTCGTAGGCATCAGGGATGCGCACACTGCGGTAGGTGTCGGAGAAATTCAGTTGCAGCGGGCCGCTGCGCAGCTGCATGCCCTTGTCCAGGCCCTGATCCTTGGTCATCACCCGCAAGGAAATACCTTCGTCCGGTTGCAGGCGGATGATCAGTTTGTTGCTGATCTGCAAGCGCTGCTCGGGGGCGAAGATGTAGTGCGGCGGTTCCTTGAAGTGGATAACGATCTGCGACAGCTTTTGCGGCATGCGCTTGCCGGTTCGCAAGTAGAACGGCACGCCGGCCCAGCGCCAGTTGCGGATGTCGGCACGCAGGGCGACGAAAGTTTCGGTGTCGCTCTGGGTGTTGGAGTTTTCTTCCTCCAGGTAACCCGGCACCGGCTTGCCTGCGCTGTAACCGGCGATGTACTGACCGCGCACTACCTGGGTGGTCAGGCCTTCGGCCGTGATCGGTGCCAGCGCCTTGAGCACCTTGACCTTCTCGTCACGAATGCTGTCGGCAGACAGGTCGCTCGGCGGGTCCATGGCGATCAGGCACAGCAGTTGCAACAGGTGATTCTGGATCATGTCGCGCAGTTGCCCGGCCTGGTCGAAATAACCCCAGCGCCCTTCAATGCCGACTTTCTCGGCCACGGTGATTTCCACGTGGGAGATGTAATTCTGGTTCCACTGGGTTTCAAACAGGCTGTTGGCAAACCGCAGGGCAATCAGGTTCTGGACCGTTTCCTTACCCAGGTAGTGGTCGATCCGGTAAACGCGGTTTTCCGGGAAGAACTGCGCCACCGCATCATTGACCCGCCGCGACGACGCCAAGTCGTGACCGATGGGCTTTTCCAGCACCACGCGGGTGCGCTCGGCCAGGCCGACCCTGGAGAGGTTCTCGCAGATGCCGCCGTAAACGGCCGCGGGCGTGGCGAAATAGGCGATCAGCGACTGGCTGGCACCCACGGTTTCAGCCAGCGCGCAATAGTCATCGGCCTGGAGGAAATCCACACGCAGGTACGTCAGGCGCGCCAGAAAACGCTGCAGGGAGGCTTCTTCAAGTTGCGCCGCCGATACGTAACCCCGCAGCTGCTGTTCGATGGTCGCCAGGTGCTGGTCGATCTCGCCCGGCTCGCGAGCCAGCGCCAGGATGCGCGTGTCAGCGTGCAGCAGGTCGGCGCGATCAAGCTGGTAGAGCGCCGGGAACAGTTTGCGCAGCGCCAGATCGCCCAACGCCCCGAACAGGGCAAACGTGCAAGGTTCAACGGTTATCGATGGCATGATGTTTGTTCTTTTATCAAGTTAGAGTAGAAATACCTTTTTTAAAGCGACCTTTCAAGGGAAAATGTAGTAATAACCACAACATTTTTCCCCGTCGGTAGATTCGAGTGGTTAAGCAACCACGCCATCAGTACGATAGGCCACCCGTGAAAAACAGCCTTGCCGCGCCTGCCGCCGGCTGCATCCTCGACCCAAGGACCTGACATGGACCGCGTGCGCAACCTCCTGGAGCATATCCAGGGCCGTCTTGAAGAGCTGAACAAGGCCGAGCGCAAAGTCGCTGAAGCCATCCTGCAAAACCCCCAGCAAGCCACCCGTTTCAGCATCGCCGCCCTGGCCCGCGCTGCCGACGTCAGCGAGCCGACCGTCAATCGCTTCTGCCGCTCGTTCGGCGTCAGCGGCTACCCCGAACTCAAGCTGCAACTGGCCCAGAGCCTGGCCAGCGGCGCGGCGTACGTCAGCCGCGCAGTGGAAGCCGACGATGATCCGGCGGCCTACACACAAAAAATCTTCGGCAGCGCCATCGCCTCATTGGACAGCGCCTGCCAGCAACTCGATCCGGCGCTGATCAGCCGCGCCGTCGACATGCTGATCCAGGCCCGGCAGATCCACTTCTTTGGCCTCGGCGCCTCGGCCCCGGTGGCCCTGGATGCCCAGCACAAGTTCTTCCGCTTCAACCTGGCGGTATCGGCCCATGCCGACGTGCTGATGCAACGCATGCTGGCCTCGGTCGCCCACACCGGTGAGTTGTTTGTGATCATTTCCTACACCGGGCGCACCCGCGAGCTGGTGGAAGTCGCCCGCCTGGCCCGGGAAAACGGCGCCTCGGTGCTCGGCCTCACCGCAGCCGACTCGCCGCTGGCCAAGGCCTGCAGCCTGAGCCTGAATATCCCGCTGCCCGAAGACACCGATATCTATATGCCGATGACCTCGCGCATCATCCAGCTGACCGTGCTCGACGTGCTGGCCACCGGCATGACCCTGCGCCGGGGCGTGGACTTCCAGCCGCACCTGCGCAAGATCAAGGAAAGCCTCAACGCCAGCCGTTACCCGGTCGACGACGAGTTCAATTAAGCAGACTGGCCTGCAAGCGCAAGTGTGCCCGCTCACCGGGCGCCAGCTTGAGGCTGTCACTGCTGCCGCTGGCGGCTTCGACACAGACAAAGCCTTGTGACTCGATACCGCTGACCCCCATCAAGGGCCGACTGCCGGGATGCCAGACCACCGTGTCGGGGCTGTCCCCGGTGTCGATGCTCAACTTGCGCTCCCAGGCGCGGTCCTGCAGCTGCACTTTGCCTTCGTGCTGAAAGGCACGCTGGACACCGCCATTGACCTTCAGCGCACCGTTTTGCCGGCAGGCCTGGCGGTTCAAATGGTCGTAACCCTCCGCCCCTTCTAGCCCAGACAGCGCTATCTCGGAAACGTCACTAATACGCCAGTAAGCCAGCAGAGCATGACTCAACTGGCAAGGGAGGCTGTCCTGATGCTCGGTGGTCAGCTGCAGTTCCATGTTTTCGCCCAGCCGAGCGTGCAGCTCGACCTGCCAATCACACAGCTGCAAACGCCAGGTCAGGCTGACGCCCTCCTCGTCTTCACTGCTGTCGGCCAGCTTCCAGTCCACCAGCCGCGCCCAGCCATGGGCCGGCAACATGCCTTCACTGGGGTGACGGCCATACCAGGGCCAGCACACCGGCACACCCCCGCGAATCGCGCCGGCCTGCGGCCACTGCGCGGCACACCACAACCACGGGCGCTGGCCACGCGGCTGGAAGTGCAGCAACTGGGCGCCCTGACGACTGAAAACCGCCTGGCAACGCGGATGGTCAATGATCAGCACATCGCGCAGCTGATAGCGTGCCCATTCAAACGTCGGGCGCTGGCGCAGCGATTTGAAGAAGCGCTGGAGGGGGTGCTCTGGCATGTAATGCGGTCCTGAGAATCTTTTTTTTGTAGGGTGGAGTGAAGTGACCTCCACCCCACACCTCTTCCCGGGGAAGAGGGGGCCGAATTGTAGCGCCATAATCGGCCAATCCCTACCGCCGATCAGAACTTCGACTGAACCTTCAGGCCTGCCACCAGCGCGCTGTCCACTTCATCCACGCCGCCGGGGTGACGGATGTACTGCAGGTTCGGACGTACGGTCAGCCAGTTGGTGACATGGAAACCGTAATGCAGCTCGGCGTTGTATTCGGTGTCCTGTACCGGGACGAAGGCCGGATTTTCGTAGTCAGTGATGCCGCTCAGGTCATTGACCAACTGCGCACGCTTTTGCACATCGTCGTTGACGTGGATACGGGCCACGCCAAAACCGATGTCATCCTTGGGCCGCGAGTCGAAGGCGCCTTTGTAGACCATGCCCAGCTGCTGGTAGTTATCGACCACGTTGGTGGCCTTGTCGTGCACGGTGAAGTTGGCGAACAGGCTCAGGCCGCGGCTGGCGTCACCGTCATGCGCGGTGACTTGCTGCTGCGCGACCACCCACCAGCCATGCTTGCTGCTGTGGGACTTGAAGTCATTGCCGGTGATCGGTTGCGGCTGGCCATTGAAGTCCTCGAACACATCGTCGGCCTTGGCGGTGCTGTAGTAGTAACCCAGGCGGTATTCGCCCGGCAGCGAGTTGACGGTCGGCGACCACACCAGCTCGACCGGCAGAATCATGCCTTCGGTGCCGCTGCCGCTGAGCTTGAAGCCGTTGCCGGTTTCCAGGTTGGAGGGGTTCTGTTCATACACCCCGACCTGGGCGAAGAACTCGGGCGTGATGTTGTACTTGACCCGCATCGCCCACTGGCTGACCGGCCAGTTGTACCAGATGCCACCGACCCAGTTGCCCACTTGCGAGCCGCAGAAGGCCAGGTTCTGGAAGTCGCAGGGGAAGCTGTTGAAGTCCTCGCCTTCGCCGAAGCGCCCCACCTTCACATCCAGCGCACCGTCGAAGTATTTCTGTTTGACCCACATCTGCGTCAAGCGCCAGGTCTGGCCGCGTCCCCAGACTTCCTGAACCGAGCTGAACTGCCCGGCGCGCGGATCGCTGATGCGGTCGTTGGAGAGGTTGCGACCACTGCGCTCGGTAATTGCCAGCTTGAATTCGGCATCGTGCCAGCCGAGGATTTTTTCCAGGTCCATCTGCACGCCGAGGGCAAACTGGTCGCTGTAGCGGGCGGTCTTGTCGTCGTTGTAGCCGCCCTTGAGGTTACCGGCCACTTCGCCGACATACTCCAGGGAAAAGTCGTAGCCCTTGCCCAGCAGCTCGGTGCGGGTGCCGCCCCAGTCGCCGGTCATCCATTTCGACTCGGGATCGAAGGCCCCTGCGCCGTGAGCGCTGCCGGCCAGGCCCAGCGCGCCGAGTACCGCCAACTGACGAAGCAACCGACAGCTGATCGGCGTTGCGGCTATGTGCTTGTTCATCCCTTGTGTCCTCGTTTTCTTTTTATTTGGTGTGAAGCGGCTTGTGTTGGAAAAATCTCAGCGACCCTTGAACTGGGCAACGTTGTCAGCCAGAGCGCTGACCTTGGGAACGGCAGCAACCCCCAGGCGCTCGCCGCTCTTGGCATCGAACAGCAACACCTTGGCCGGATCGAACTGCAAGGTCAGGGTCTCCCCCACCTGCGGCGCGATATCCGGGGCCAGGCGGCAGCAGACCTTGGTCCCGTTCAAGGTGACGAATACCAGCGTGTCCGGCCCGGTCGGCTCGGTCACTTGCACTTCGGCGCGAATGGTCGGCAGGCCGTTGAGCTCGGCCGAGGCCAGCATGATCTGTTCGGGGCGCATGCCGAGGATCACTTCGCGCTCCTCAAGCCCGGCCTCGCTAATGCCCAGCGGCAGCTCGCAGCGCGCCTGGCCGCTGTCGAGCAGCGCCAGCAGGCGGCCTTCCTGGCGTTGCAGGCGCAATGGAATGAAGTTCATCGGCGGCGAGCCAATGAAGCTCGCCACAAACAGGTTGGCCGGATCGTTGTAGATCTGCGCAGGCGTGCCGAACTGCTGGATCAGCCCGTCTTTCATCACCGCCACTTTGTCACCCAGGGTCATCGCCTCGATCTGGTCGTGGGTGACGTAGACGGTGGTGGTCTTCAGGCGCTGGTGCATCAACTTGATTTCAGTGCGCATTTCGACCCGCAACTTGGCGTCGAGGTTGGACAGCGGCTCGTCGAACAAATAAATCTTCGGCCGCCGCGCCAGTGCTCGGCCCATGGCCACGCGCTGCTGCTGGCCACCGGAAAGCTGGCCCGGCTTGCGCGCCAGCAGATGCTCGATCTGCAGCAACTTGGCGACCCGCGCCACTTCCTCCTCGATCGCCGCCGCCGGCATCTTGCGAATCTTCAGGCCGAAGGCGATGTTCTCGCGCACGGTCATGGTCGGGTACAACGCGTAGGACTGGAACACCATGGCAATGTCCCGGTCCTTGGGGCTCATGCCGCTGATGTCGGCCTCATCCACCAGGATCGCCCCACCGCTGATGTTTTCCAGCCCTGCGATGCAATTCATCAAGGTCGACTTGCCGCAGCCGGACGGGCCGACCAGGATCAGGAACTCACCCGAGTCGATTTTCAGTTCGATGTTTTTCAAGGTGTCCGGCAGGCCGCTGCCGTAAGTCTTGTTGACGTTGCGCAATTCAAGCGTTGCCATGATTCACCCCTTGACCGCGCCGGCCGTGAGCCCACGCAAGAAATATTTGCCAGCCAGCACATAGACCAACAGGGTCGGTAATCCGGCGATCATCGCCGCCGCCATGTCGACGTTGTATTCCTTGACCCCGGTGCTGGTGTTGACCAGGTTGTTCAGGGCCACGGTAATCGGTTGTGCATCGCCACTGGCGAACACCACACCAAAGAGAAAGTCGTTCCAGATCTGGGTGAACTGCCAGATCAGGCAGACCATGATGATCGGGATCGACATCGGCAAAAGGATCTTCAGAAAAATCGTGAAGAACCCCGCGCCATCCAGCCGCGCCGCGCGCACCAGGGCGTCCGGCACACTCATGTAGTAGTTGCGAAAGAACAGCGTGGTGAAGGCCAGGCCATAGACAATGTGCACCAGCACAAGGCCTGTGGTGGTGCTTGCAAGGCCCAGTTTGCCAAGGGTGAACGAGGCCGGCAGCAGCACGGTCTGGAACGGCAGGAAGCAGCCGAACAGCAGCAGCCCGAAGAACAGCTGCGAGCCGCGAAAGCGCCACATCGACAGCACGTAGCCGTTCAAGGCCCCCAGCAAGGTCGAGATGAACACCGCCGGCAAGGTGATCTTCACCGAGTTCCAGAAGTAACCACCCACGGTATCCCAGGCCTTGATCCAGCCGATACCGGTGACCACTTCGGGCCAGCTCAGCAGGTTGCCGGTGCGGATGTCTTCCGGCGACTTGAAGCTGGTCAGCAACATCACGATCAGCGGGATCAGGTACACGGCGCAGGCCAGCAGCAAGGTCGCGTATATGGCCACTCGGCTGACGCTGAACGAAGGTCGGAGCAGACGATCAGTCATGGCGCTTATTCCTCAGTTCCGAATACAGGTAAGGCACCAGAATCGACAGGATCGCGCCCAGCATCAGGATGGCACTGGCCGAGCCCATGCCCATCTGGCCACGGCTGAAGGTGAAGGAATACATGAACATCGCCGGCAGGTCGGAGGAATAACCCGGCCCGCCCGCGGTCATCGCCGCCACCAGGTCAAAGCTCTTGATCGCGATATGGGCGAGGATCATCAGCGCACTGAAAAACACCGGGCGCAGGCTCGGCAGGACGATGCGCAAATAGATGCTCGGCAGGCTCGCGCCATCGACTTGCGCGGCACGAATGATCGATTGATCGACGCCGCGCAGCCCGGACAGAAACAACGCCATGACGAACCCGGAGGACTGCCACACAGCCGCAATCACCAGGCAGTAGACCACGCGGTCCGGGTCCACCAGCCAGTCCAGCCGAAAGCCTTCCCAGCCCCAGTCACGCAGCATCTTGTCCAGCCCCAGGCCAGGGTTGAGCAGCCATTTCCAGGCGGTGCCGGTGACGATCATCGACAATGCCATGGGGTACAGGTAGACGGTGCGGATAAAGCCTTCGCGACGAATCCGCTGGTCGAGCAGCACCGCCAGCAGCACCCCGATCACCAGGCTGATGGCGATGAACAGGCCGCCGAACAGCGCCAGGTTCTTGCTCGCGACCCACCAGCGATCGTTTTCCATCAGCCGGGCGTACTGGGCCAGACCGACCCATTTGTAGCTGGGCATGAAGCTTGAGTTAGTGAACGACAGGACGAAGGTCCACAGGATGTAGCCATAAAAGCCCACCAGCACGATCAACATGCTCGGCGCCAGCACCAGCTTGGGCAGCCAGCGCTGGAGCGCGTCGAAGGGTGAGGCTTTGTTGAACACGGCAACAGAGCTCATGACGGTTTCTCTCATGAAGTACGAATAATGTCGGGATATCTCATGTAGGAGCAGGGCTTGTCGGATCGCCGCACCGCCGCGATGGGGTGCGCAGCGGCCCCAGGGTCTGCTTCGCAGCCCATCGCGGGCAAGCCCTGCTCCTACAGAAAGCCCATCGGTGGCGCGGGTTATTTCGCCGACTTGATCGCCGACACCAGCTGCGCAGTGGCCTTGGTCGGGTCCGCGCTCGGGTTGTTGAGGAAGTTGGTGACCACGTCGAAGATCGCTCCTTGCACCGCCAGGGTCGTCGCCATGTTGTGGGCCATGCTCGGTTGCAGGCCGTCACCCTTCTCGGCGTCCTTGAAGTCGACCGCCGACTTCTGGGTACAGGCGTCGAATGCGCTCATGTCCATGTCCTGGCGCACCGGCAAGGAGCCCTTGTTCTGGTTGAACACGGTCTGGAAGGCCGGCTCCAGGGCGATCTTGGCGAGGTCGGCCTGGGCCTTGATGTCTTCCTCTTTCTTGAGTTTGAACATCGCCAGCGAATCGATGTTGTAGGCAAAACTGCCCTGGGTGCCCGGGAACGGCACGCACTCGTAGTCCTTGCCGGCAACCTTGCCGGCAGCCGTCCACTCGCTCTTGGCCCAGTCGCCCATGATCTGCATGCCGGCCTTGCCGTTGATGACCTCGGCAGCGGCAATGTTCCAGTCGCGTCCAGCCCGGTTGGCGTCCATGTAGGTGCCCACGCGCTTGAGGGTAGTGAAGACCTCGACCATTTTGTCGCTGGTCAATGTTTTCTCGTCCAACTCGACGAAGGCGGCGTGATACCCCTTGGGCCCGAGAATGCTCAGCACCAGGTCTTCGAACACCGTGCTGTCCTGCCACGGCTGGCCGCCATGGGCCAGCGGCACAAAGCCCGCGGCCTTGAGCTGGTCGGCGGCAACGAAGAATTCATCGAGGGTGGTCGGGACCTTGGCACCGGCCTTCTGGAATACCTGCGGGTTGATCCACAGCCAGTTCACCCGGTGGATGTTCACCGGCACGGCAACATAGTTGCCGTCGTACTTCATGATGTCGGCGACTTTTGCCGGCAGCAGCGCATCCCAGTTGTTGGCCTTCGCCACGTCGTCGAGGTCGGTCAACAGGCCCAGCGCACCCCAGTCCTGGATATCCGGGCCCTTGATTTGCGCGGCTGCCGGCGGGTTGCCGGAGATGGCGCGGGTTTTCAGCACGGTCATGGCCGCCGCACCGCCACCACCGGCCACGGCATTGTCTTTCCAGACGAAGCCGTCTTTCTTCACTTGCTCTTTCAGGGTTTCAACGGCCTTGGCTTCACCGCCGGACGTCCACCAGTGCAGGACTTCAACCGTACCGGTTTCGGCAGCGAGTGCGCTCAGGGGTAACAACGAGGCGAGGGAAATGACAGCGGTGAGGCGATTGATCGCATTCATCGAGAGTGACCTTTCTTGTTGTTATGCGGTGCAAGTCGAGGTGCTTGCGTTGCATAAGAGTCTAATCAGAGGGCTGAGCGCCGGAGGTAACGAAGGGATGCAGGAATGTCACCGGTTGGTGACATTCCCTCAGTCGGCGGTACGTGGCAGTACCAAGGTCACCCGCAGGCCGCCTTCGCGCAGGTTCTGCAGGCTCACTTCGCCGCCATGGCTGTGAGCGATATTGCGCGCGATGCCCAGCCCCAGCCCGTAGCCCTGCTGGTGCCCGGCCAGGCGCACATGGGGCTCGAACACCTGCTCCAGTCGCTGCTCAGGAACGCCGGGGCCTTCGTCATCGACGTGCAGGACAAAGGCCTTGGCATCGTCTTCGATCACCAGGTGCGCGCGCTCACCGTACTTGAGGGCGTTATCGATCAGGTTGCCCATGCAGCGCTTGAGCGCCAGCGGCTTGCCGCGGTACGGCCACTGGGCAGCGCCATCGAGGGTGACCCGGCCGTTGCCGTCCGGCGCCAGCCAGGGCTCCACCAGACAGTCGAGAATCTGGTTGAGGTCGACGCTTTCGATGTTCTCGTGGATGTCGGTGTCTTTCACGCATTGCAGCGCGCCCTTGACCAACAGTTCCAGCTCGTCGAGGTCACGGCCGAACTTGGCCTGCAGGGCCTCGTCTTCGAGCAGTTCGACCCGCAGTCGCAGCCGCGTGATGGGGGTACGCAAGTCATGGGAAATGGCGCTGAACAGCTGACTGCGCTCCAGCAGGTAGCGACTGATCCGCTCGCGCATGGTATTGAACGCGCGCGCCACTTCGACCACTTCGCTGCCGCCGCCTTCAACCACCGGTTCAACCTCGGCACCCAGTGACAAGTCCCGCGCCGCCCGCGCCAGGCGCTTGAGCGGCCGGCTTTGCCAATGCACCAGCAAGCCGATGAACAACAGCAAAAACGAGCTGGTCAAGAGGATGAACCACAGCTGCTGGTTCGGCAGGCCCTCTTCCTCAAGGCTGGTATAGGGCTCGGGCAACAGCGAAGCGATGTACAGCCACTCGCCTTCGGCCAGGCGAATCTGGGTCACCAGTACCGGTGGATTCACCGGCTCCAGCGTCAGCGCATAATGCGCCCAGGAGCGCGGCAGCTCATCGAGCTTCAGCCCGCTGTTGAACAGGCGCAAGTCAGCGGGGCTGACAAACTGCACGGAAATGTCCATCTGCGCCCCCAGGCGCTGATGCAGCACCTGATCAACCGCCTCGATCACGGCCTGCTTGCGCGGTGTCGCGGGCAACACCTGCATGTCCAGCGGCCTCTCGTTGAGCGAGACCACAAAGCGGGTACCGCCCATGCTGCGCAGCTGGTCGAGCACCACCGGCCGATAGGCCAGCGGCAAGGAGCGAAAGTAGCTGACGCTGGCCGTCATCGAATGCGCCAGGCTGCGGGCGCTGGCCACCAGGCCTTCGAGCTGGCTGGCGCGCAATTGCGACAGCCAGATCACGCTGGACAGCGCCTGGGCCAGCAACACCACCAGCAAGGTCAGCAGCAGCATCCGCCCCAGCAACGAGTGCGGCACGGGCAGGCGCCAGCGCGACTCAGTGCGCGGGCGAGACATGGGCAGCCAGCAGGTAACCACTGCCACGTATGGTGCGGATCAGCCGCGGTGGCTTGTCGGTGTCACGCAGGCGATGGCGCAGGCGGCTGACGGCCATGTCGACGATGCGGTCCAGCGGCATCGGCTCGCGGCCACGGGTGGCATTGCCGATGGTGTCGCGGTCGAGAATCTGTTGGGGATGATCGAGAAACAGCTTGAGCAGCGCGAAATCGGCACCCGAGAGAATCACCTCTTCGCCGTCGGCATGAAACAGCCGGTGGCTGACCGTGTCCAGGCGCCAGTCCTCGAACACCAGCACCTCGCCTGCCGCCGACTCCTGGCCAAAACCGGCGCGGCGCAGCAACGCCTTGATGCGGGCTTGCAGCTCCCGAGGGCTGAAGGGTTTGCCCAGGTAATCATCGGCGCCCAGTTCCAGGCCGATGACGCGGTCTGCCTCGTCGGAACTGGCGGTCAGCATGATGATCGGCACCCGTGCCTGGCGCGGATGCTGGCGCACCCAACGGCAGAGGCTGAAGCCGTCCTCGTCGGGCAGCATCACGTCGAGGATCACCAGGTCGCAGCCCTGCTCGTCCAGCGCCTGGCGAAAGCCGCGACCATCGGCAACGCTTCGCACCTGGAAACCCGCCCGGCTCAGGTAGGTTTCCAGCAGTTCGCGAATGTCCTGGTCGTCATCGACGAGCAGGATTGATTTGCTGGCAGTGCTCAATGCTGTTCATCCTTGGCGACGCGGGTCGTGCCGCCCGCTTTGCCCATTAAACCTGCACGCCGAGGCTGGCGGCAAGCTATTGGTTGGGGTGCCGCTGACGAACCCCCGTGGCGCTGGGGCGGTTGAGGAAGGCGGCATCCAGGGCGCTGCTGTTCAGGCCCTTGGCGGCGTTCCAGTGGGCCGAGAGGTGAATGTAGTTGCGCTTGAGCAGGGCTTCTTCTGCCTCACTGAGCGCCGCAGTGCCGGTGTCGCCCAAGGCGAAGCCCATCAACTTGGCGGCGATCGGCTGCAAGGCCTCACAGGGCGCCAATGGCGGGCTGATCTCGACCAACGGCACCTGCTCACGCAGCGCCAGCTCACGCATGATCGCCAGGTAAACCCGCGACAAGTCACCCTGCACTTGCCGCTCACCCTGCAGGGCAGCATAGACCCGCTTTTCCGGGTGCAGGTCGCGGTGACGGTCATAAGGTTGATCCCTGGACCAATGGGCGACCTGCAGCACAAAACCATAGGCCTGCCACTGCGCACGTGCCTGCTCAAGGCCCGCCTGAGCGTCGACAAACGCTGTGCTCTGTTCGTCCGGCAAGGTTTGCGCCACCAGGCAATGCACCGGTTTGTGCAGCAACAGGCGCTCTTGCACGCACGGCCGATAACCGCCGCCCAGGTCAGAATGCACGCCGGGCAGGACGATATCGTTATCGGTGCAGATCAAGGGAAAGTTGTGCCGCCGCTCGTCGCGTGCCACCAACTGCACCACTTTGCCGGCGATGCCCGGCGCAAGGCCCACGTTGATGCCGTGGTAACGGGCGTTGGAAGGGTCGAAGTCACCTCGAAGCGGCGCGACGAAGGCGGCCACGCTGTCGAACAGGCCGATGAAGTTGATCGCCAGATCAACCTGCTGGCGCCAGGCAAAGCCCGCCCTCAGCGACCGCGAACCTGCTGGCAACGCCTGAGCCAGCAAGCTGCGCGAACCCTTGTTCAAATCATTGGCAAAATGCCGGGCTGCGACCGCGCCACGGCTGAAGCCGAACAAGTCGAACTCCAATCGGGCCACGTCAATATCGGGATTGTGCGCGAGCAGTTGCTGCATCCGCGCATGGATCAGTCCGACGCTCTGCTCCACCCGCGCCAGCACGCCCTCGCTGCCACGGCCAGTACCCTGGGAAAACAAGGCGTCGGCCTGGCCGGTGCGGGTGCCGATGCCCTCGACGTAGATCGCCAGGCATGCCTGGGTGGCATCCACCGGCAAGGGTACGTCCGCCTGATCGCGGTATAACGCGTACAGGCGGGCGATATTGCTCGGGTCATTGTCGTAGCTGCCACCGGCACATTGCGCCCCGGACTCGCTGTTGCCGAGGTTGTTGCCGGTGCCGTCGAAGAACACCCCCAGACGCAAGGTGATCGAACGGCTGGCGGAGTCAGGCTGGTGTAACGGTTGGGATGTGAGGAACTCAAACACGGTGCATCTCCTTATGCGCAAACAAGGAGCTATCGCACCGCGTTTACCTCACCCCGCCAATCAGCCAAACGGCCTCGACCCCAGGGATTATTCAACCCTTCACGCAGGATGTTGCGAGCCCTGCGCCCAGGCTTGCTGCAAGGCCACGCCGGCCCCCACAAGGCCGCTGAACTCGGCCGTTACCACCCACACCGGGATGCCGTCGAAGTAGCCGCTCATGCAGCCTTTGTCGGCAAAGCTGGCAGCAAAACCGCTGGCCAGGAACAGCTCGACGAAACGCGGAATCACACCGCCGACGATGTAGACCCCGCCGCGGCCGCCCACGGTCAGTACGTTGTTGCCGGCGACCCGGCCGAGAAACCGGCAGAATTGATCGATCACCGCCAGTGCTACAGGCTCGCCGGCCAACGCAGCTTCAGTAATGTCGGCCGGGCTTTGCAGTGTCGGGATCACACCGTCAAGCGCGCAGATGGCCTGGTACAGACGCAGCAAGCCACCGCCACTGAGCACGGTTTCGGCACTGACGTGGCCGATCTTTTTTTCGATCTCATGGCGAATGGCGGACTCACGGGCATCACCCACCGGCAAATCCACATGCCCGCCCTCGCCCGGCAACGCCAGCCAGTGCTGGTGGCCCAGGTTCAGCAGCGTACCGACGCCCAGGCCCGTGCCGGGCCCGATGACCACCGCCGGGCGGGTCGCGTCCGGCGTGCCTTCGCACACCGTCCGGTACTCGTCCGGCTGCAGCCGGGTCATGCCCAGGGCCATGGCCGAGAAGTCGTTGACCAACATCAGCTCATCGACCTGCAAGGTTTTGCAGAACGCCTTGCGGCTCAAGCGCCAGTGGTTGTTGGTAAACCGAAATTCGTCGCCGCTCACCGGGCCTGCCACCGACAGGCAAACCGAACCGATGGCGCCCCTGGCCAGCGCCAGGCCATCCAGATAGGCCTGGATCGCTTGCTCTGGGCTGGTGTAGTCAGCCGTGGCGAAGACCCGAACCGAATGCATCCGGTCGTCTTCCCACAGCGCAAAACGAGCATTGGTGCCGCCGATATCGCCGACCAATGCCAATTTCATTTCAGCACCTCAAGGCCGCCGGTGAAGGCGCTGGCGCCCTTTTCAGCGGAGCTGAAGGCCATGCGCATGAAACCGAACAGCTCGCGACCACAGCCGACGCTGCTGTCGACCGTGGTCACCGCCAGCTCACGGGCCGCCAGCTCAGCCGGCTCGACCAGCACCTGCAAGGTGCCGTGGACGCCGTCCACCCGCACGATGTCGCCATCGCGCACGCGGGCCAGCGGGCCGCCGTCGTAGGCTTCCGGACAAACGTGAATGGCCGCCGGGATCTTGCCCGACGCACCGGACATGCGCCCGTCGGTCACCAGCGCCACCTTGAAGCCACGGTCCTGCAGCACGCCCAGGAACGGGGTCATTTTGTGCAGCTCCGGCATGCCATTGGAGCGTGGCCCCTGGAAGCGCATCACAGCCACGAAATCCCGTTCCAGTTCACCGTTCTTGAACGCATCGGCCAACTCTTGCTGATCCTGGAAGACCCGCGCCGGCGCTTCGACCACCTGGTGTTCTTCGGCAACGGCGGAGACTTTCATCACGCCGCGGCCGAGGTTGCCTTCCATCACCCGCAACCCGCCTTCTGGCGAGAACGGCCGGGCGACCGGGCGCAGGATAGCTTCGTCCAGGCTCTCGATCGGGCCATCGCGCCACACCAGCTCGCCATCCTCAAGGAACGGCTCGCGGGTGTAACGGCTCAGGCCATGGCCGGCGACAGTGTTCACGTCTTCGTGGAGCAGGCCGGCTTCGAGCAGTTCGCGAATCAGGAACGCCATGCCGCCTGCGGCCTGGAAGTGGTTGATGTCGGCCTTGCCGTTCGGATAGACGTGGGACAGGGTCGGCACCACCTCGGAGAGGTCGGCCATGTCCTGCCAGGTCAGCTGAATGCCCGCGGCCATCGCGATGGCCGGCATATGCAGGGTGTGGTTGGTGGAACCGCCGGTGGCATGCAGGGCAACGATGGAGTTGACCAAGGCCTTTTCATCGACGATCTCGCCCAACGGCGTGAAGTTGCCGCTGGCCTTGGTCAGGCGCGTGATCTGGTGCGCGGCTTCGCGGGTCAGTGCGTCACGCAGCGGCGTGTTCGGGTTGACGAAGGACGCGCCCGGCAAGTGCAGGCCCATCACTTCCATCAACAGCTGGTTGGTGTTGGCGGTGCCGTAGAAGGTGCAGGTGCCCGGGCTGTGGTAGGACTTCATTTCCGACTCCAGCAGCTCTTCGCGGCTGGCCTTGCCCTCGGCATAGCGCTGGCGCACGTCGGCCTTTTCCTTGTTGGAAATGCCCGACACCATCGGCCCGCCCGGTACAAACAGGGTCGGCAGATGGCCGAAGCGCAGTGCGCCCATCAACAAGCCCGGCACGATCTTGTCGCAAATGCCCAGGCACAGGGTGGCGTCGAACATGTTGTGCGACAGCGCCACGGCGGTGGACAGCGCAATCACTTCGCGGCTGGCAATCCCCAGCTCCATGCCTGGCTCGCCCTGGGTCACGCCATCGCACATGGCGGGCACGCCACCGGCGAACTGGCCTACCGAGCCGATCTCGCGCAGGGCGTGCTTGATTTGTTCGGGGTAATGCTCGTACGGCTGATGCGCCGAGAGCATGTCGTTATATGACGAAACAATTGCAACGTTCGCCGCGTTCATCAGACGCAACGTCTGTTTGTCTTCCGATCCGCATCCGGCCACGCCATGGGCGAAGTTCGCACATTGCAGCTTGGCGCGTTGCGGACCGTCGCTGGCAGCGCCGCGAATCAGTTGCAGGTAACGCTCACGCGTCTGGCGACTACGGGCGATCAGCCGTTCGGTGACTTCAAGAACGCGGGGATGCATGTGTTGAACTCCAGGCTATGGGGGTGACCTTTTCGGCACGGGTTTCCCTTTCTGCCTTTCGCCGCCTAGGCTCAAGACAAGGGGTCCGAGTCGACCGAGGGGGCCGACCAGTCGGTCACTCGTTGTTTGTTGAACAAAATATTGCCACTAAAAAGGCTTGTTTTCTATTTTTTTACGAATAATCTTGTAATTCCAACAACAAAATCAGATTCAGTGAGGGTTTTCCCTGCTTCAGGGCTCACCGATCCGACATGAGGTACCCGTATGACGCTTCGTATCGCTATCAATGGCTTTGGCCGCATTGGCCGCAACGTCCTTCGCGCACTCTATACCCAAGGCTACCGTCAAGACCTGCAAGTCGTCGCCATCAATGACCTGGGCGACAGCGCAATCAATGCCCACCTGCTCAAGTACGACAGTGTGCATGGGATCTTCGACGCCAGTGTAGAGTTCGACCAGGAGAGCCTGACGGTCAATGGTGACCGGATTGCGGTCAGCGCCATTCGCAACCCGGCAGAGTTGCCGTGGAAAGCCGAAGCCGTTGATGTGGTGTTCGAATGCACGGGGCTGTTCACCGATCGCAACAAAGCCGCCGCGCATCTTACTGCCGGTGCGCGCAAAGTGATCATCTCGGCCCCGGCCAAGGGTGCCGACGCCACCGTGGTGTATGGCGTCAATCACGACATTCTGCGCCAATCGCACCGGATCATCTCCAATGCCTCCTGCACCACCAACTGCCTGGCGCCGGTGGCCCAGGTCCTGCACCGCGAGCTGGGCATCGAACAAGGCCTGATGACCACCATTCATGCCTACACCAACGATCAGGGGCTGACCGACGTTTACCACACCGACCCGTACCGCGCCCGCTCGGCCACCCAGTCGATGATCCCGAGCAAGACTGGCGCCGCCGAAGCGGTTGGCCTGGTGCTGCCGGAACTGGCCGGCAAACTCACCGGCATGGCCGTGCGGGTGCCGGTGATCAATGTGTCGCTGGTGGACTTGACCGTCAACCTCAAGCAGCAGGCCACCGCCGATGAGGTCAACGCGCTGCTCAAGGAAGCCAGCAAGCACTCGAAAATCCTCGGCTACAACACCCTGCCGCTGGTGTCGTGCGACTTCAACCACAACCCGCTGTCATCGATCTTCGATGCCAGCCACACCAAAGCCAACGGCAAGCTGCTCAAGGTACTGGCCTGGTACGACAACGAGTGGGGCTTCTCCAACCGCATGCTGGATAACTGCCTGGCGCTGTGCAACGCCCAATGACCACCACGCCTGGAACACCCATGATCGGTATCACCTTCACCACCGCCACCTTGCCGGCGCGCAAGCGCATCGCGCTGGTGGCCCACGATCACTGCAAGGGCTTTTTGCTCGACTGGGCCACGCGCCACCGCGAGCAGTTGGCCCGCCATCACCTGCTGGCCACCGGCACCACCGGCAAGCTGCTGGAAAAGCGCCTGGCGCTGCCGATCGAAAGCATGCTCAGCGGCCCGCTGGGCGGCGACCAACAGCTCGGCGCACGCATCGCCGAGCGAACGGTGGACATGCTGGTGTTCTTCTGGGACCCGTTCGAACCGCAGCCCCACGACCCGGATATCAAGGCGTTGCTGCGGGTGGCGGCGGTCTGGAACATTCCGATGGCCACTAACGAAGCCACCGCCGGCTACCTGCTTGCCAGCGCCTTGCTGGACCAGGCCCACGACTATCGGATCCCGGATTACGACGCCTATCTGAACGCACGTCGCTGAGGCCTTTGAGGCTGACTCACAGAGAATGCTTGACCAATGACACGGATGATAAGCATTATCATTAGCTCATAACGGGTCAGGTATCGCTGTGAGTCAGTCACACTTCAACACTGTTTTTCTCGCCCAACGCTTGAGCCTGCTGCGCACGCTGCAACGCATGGTGCAAAACCCCAGCACCGCCGAAGACCTCCTGCAGGAAACCTACCTGCGGGTTACCCGGGCCCTCGGCGAGCGATCCATCGATCATCTTGAACCTTTCGTATTCCAGACCGCGCGCAATCTGGCGCTCGATCACCTGCGCGCCCGCCGCCTGCATGCGCGGACCATGGTCGAGGACGTGCCGACGGAAATCGTCCAGAGCGTGGCCGCACCGGCCAACACTCCCGAAGACGCCGCTCATGCCGAACAGCTGCTCAAACGCCTGAGCGTAAGCCTGTCGCAGTTGACCCCGCGTCAGCAGCAAATCTTCATCCTCAGCCGCCTTCAGGGCGCCAGTTACCTGGAGATCGCCGAACAGCTTCAGGTTTCCGCCAGCACCGTGCAGAAGGAACTCAAGCTGATCATGGCCATCTGTATGGGCGTGGCCGATCGCCTGGACCCTGCTGCCGGGAACAAGCCGGAATAAACCGACCATCGTTTTGCTTCCCGCCTGCGCGCCTGGCGTTGATAATCTTTTGCCATTTCCGGTAACCCAAAACACAACAAGAAAGTGCACAGACACTGCCAAGGAACACCCGTGACCGATAACGCCCCATCACGACCAGAGGTCCCGGACCCGCTCGTCGCTAACGCGCGCGCGATGGACGAGGCCATGGACTGGCTGATTCGGCTGCAGTGCCCGACCCCCAGCGATAGCGAAGCCTTCGAACACTGGCTTGACGCCGACCCCACCAATGCGCTCGCCTTCGCTCAGGCCGACGCCCTCTGGAACGGCGTGCCGGTACAGCAAGCCGCGCTCACCCTGCAACAGAACCACCGCTCCACCCTGCTGCGGCGCTTGCGCCCACATTGGAAGCCATTGGCCACCGCCGCGCTGCTGGTGCTCGGGCTGGTCAGCTTCGGCAATGTGCCGATGCGCTTGCAAGCCGACCATCTGACCGTGGTGGGCGAGCGCCAGCGCTTGCAGCTGGATGACGGCTCCAAGGTGCTGCTCAACACCAACTCGGCGTTCTCCAGCCAGATCGACGCCCGGCAACGCAAGGCTCGGCTGTACCAGGGTGAAGCGTTCTTCGAAGTCGACGACAGCCGCCAGCAACCGCTGGAAGTGCTGGCCGGCCCGGTTCGCGCCAGCGTGCACGACACCGATTTTGCCGTGCGCTTTCTCGACGGCGAGGCGCAGGTGCGCGTGCAGCGCGGCAATGTCGAGTTGCACGCCAACACCGACCAGCGCATCCGCCTGAACGCCGGCGACAGCATCCGCGTCGGGCCCGACGGTTTCAGCCAGCGCGAACGGCTCGACCCGGCCAAGGACCTGGCCTGGGTCAAGGGTCGCCTGGTGTTCGAGAACTGCCCGTTGAGCCAGGTGCTGGCCGAGCTGCAGCGCTATTACCCGGGCTGGATCATCAACACCAACGACACACTGCAAAACGTCGCCGTCACCGGCAACTATCGCCTCGACCAACCGCTGGACGTGGTCCGCTCGCTGGCGCACATCACCTCGGCCAGGCTGCAGGAATATCCAGCGCTGGTCATTCTCAACTGATTCGAAAGTTTTTTTACGCGATTGTCCCGGTTGGTTCGTCTCGTTACAGCCAATGCAACTGATTCGCATTTTGAGTCAGCGCATCACTCTAACATTCGCGCCACAGGGAACGCTTTTGATGTCCACAGGTTGCAATCGTCAATCGAGCCACACCTGCGCTGAAACCAGCGCCAACAGCCGACCCTTCAAGACCAGGGCCGCTCCCGCGTCGCTGCTGGCGCTGGCCATTGCCACGGCCATGCTGCCCGCGATGCCGGTGATGGCAACCCAGGAAGCCGCGACGCGCAAGATGGGCGACTACCGCTTCGCCATCAGCCAGCAGCCGCTGGTGTCCGCGCTGAACGCCTTTACTGCCGTGACCGGCTGGCAGGTGGGGCTGCCGGCGGAACTGGCTGAAGGTGTTGCCTCGCCGGGCGTACAGGGCTCGCTCGCGCCCGAGAAAGCCCTTGAGCACCTGTTGGTCGGTACGCAACTGAGCTACCGCAAGATCGGCAGCAACAACGTGGTGCTGGAGCGCCGCACTTCGAGCGCCGCGATCAACCTGCAACAAATGACCGTCAGCGCCACCCGCCAGGCTCAGGACATCAACCAGGTGCCCGCCACCGTGACGGTGGTCGAGCGCCAGCAGCTGGACCGCCAGAACGTCAATGACATCAAGGATCTGGTGCGCTATGAGCCCGGCGTCTCGGTGGCCGGCACTGGCCAGCGCAGCGGCCTGAACGGCTACAACATCCGCGGTATCGATGGCGACCGGATCCTGACCCAGATCGACGGGGTGTCGGTACCGGACAGCTTCTTCAACGGCCCGTACGCCCAGACCCAGCGCAATTACGTCGACCCGGAAATCGTCAAACGCGTCGAAATTCTCCGCGGCCCGGCCTCGGTGCTTTACGGCAGCAGCGCCATCGGCGGCGCCGTAAGCTACTTCACCCTCAACCCCTCCGACATCATCAAGCCGGGCCAGGACGTTGGCGCACGGCTCAAGACCGGCTACAGCTGGGCCGATGACAGCTGGCTGAAATCGGCGACTGTCGCCGGCCGGCTGGACTACTTCGACGGCTTGCTGCACCTGAGCCAGCGCACCGGCCACGAGACCGAATCCTATGGCAGCACCGGTGGCACGGGGCTGGCCCGCACCGAGGCCAACCCGCAAGATGTGCGCACCACCAACGTGCTGGCCAAGCTGGGCTGGAACTACGCCGACGATGCGCGCCTGGGTTTCACCTACGAAAACTACAAGGATGATCGCGACTCCGATCAGTTGAGCGCCGTGGGTGGCCCGTTCACCTCCGGCCGCGGGCTGGGCATGTACAAGTCGCGCACCGGCAATGAAACCGTGACCCGCGAGCGCTTCGGCCTCGAACACGACTTTGCCTTCAGCAGCCCGTTCGCCGACCACATGAAGTGGAGCCTGAACTACCAGATCGGCAAGACCGACCAGTCCACCGAAGAGCTGTATTCGCCGTTCGTGCGGGAAGTGCTGCGCACCCGCGATACCACCTACAAGGACCGTCAGTGGGTCTTCGACGCGCAACTGGACAAAGCCTTCAGCATTGAAGGCACCGACCACCTGCTGACCTATGGCACGACCCTGAAACAGCAAAAAGTGACGGGCTCGCGCAGCGGTGCCGGTACCTGCGTGAAGGCCGGCGTCGGTTGCACCGGCGCGGGCGCCGACAGCCCCAGCGACCGCCTGGAAAAATCCAGTGACTTCCCGGACCCGACCATCAACACCTACAGCCTGTTCGCCCAGGACGAAATCCGCTGGAACCAATGGACCTTCATGCCGGGCGCACGCTACGACTACACCGAACTCAAGCCCCATCTGACTGAAGAGTTCCTGCGTACCGTCAACCCGGACAATGCCTACGACGTCAACGACGACAGCAAGACCTGGCACCGCCTCTCGCCCAAGTTCGGCGTGACCTACACCTTTAACGACAACTACACCGCTTACGGGCAGTACGCCGAAGGCTTCCGCACGCCATCGGCCAAGGCGCTGTATGGCCGCTTCGAAAACCTTGATGCAGGCTACGTGGTCGAGCCCAACTCGGACCTGGAGCCGGAAAAAAGCAAAAGCTATGAAACCGGTCTGCGCGGCAACTTCGACGCCGGCAACTTCGACGTGGCGGTGTTCTATAACAAGTACCGCGACTTCATCAACGAAGACGCTGTCGCCCCAGGCTCCCTGGCCACCGTGTTCCAGACCAACAACATCAAGCACGCCACCATCAAGGGCGTCGAGCTCAAGGGCCGCTTGAACCTGGACACCTTCGGCGCGCCGCAAGGCCTCTACACCCGGGGTTCGGTCTCTTACCTGTACGGTCGCAACAACGACACCGGCGAGCCGATCAACAGCATCAACCCGCTCACTGGCGTATTTGGCCTGGGCTATGAACAGGCGAACTACGGCGCGCTGGCCAGCTGGACCCTGGTCAAGCGCAAGGACCGCGTCGACGACAGCGCCTTCAAGGCCCCGGACGGCACCAGCAGCCAGTTCAAGACCCCGGGCTTTGGCGTGCTTGACCTGACCGGTTACTACAAAGTCACCGACGATGTGACCGTCAACGCCGGTCTCTACAACGTGACCGACAAGAAATACTGGCTGTGGGATGACGTGCGCGGCTACGACGGCGTCGGTGAGGCTGGCACGGTCAACCCGGCCAACCTCGATCGCCTGACAGAGCCGGGCCGCAACTTCTCCGTCAACGTGGTCTGGGATATCTGACCGACAACACGGCGGTCACGGCTGCCGTGTTTTTTTACGCTGCTTTGCGGCTCAAACGTCTAGTCACAAAGCGCCCCGAATACCTCAAGGATTGCCCATGACCGCCCACTCCTCCGCCGAACGCGCCAGCCTGCGCTCGCAACGCCTGAACCAGCTGACTCACGCCCCGCACGGGAAACTCGATCAGTTGGTGAAGTCGCACGCACCGTTCGAAACCCGCGAAAACTTCGCTCTCTTCGTCGTTGCCCAGTACCTGTTCCAATCCGAGCTGCAAGCGCTGTACAACGACCCGCAACTGGCCGCCATCGTCCCGGATCTGCCAGAGCGTTGCCGCGCCGAACAGGCCAGGGCCGACCTCGCGGACCTCGGCACCGAAGTGCCTCCTGCCGTGCCAGGCGCGGTGCAACAGCCGTCGATTGCCGAAGCACTGGGTTGGATTTTCGTTTCCGAAGGCTCCAAACTGGGCGCCGCCTTTTTGATCAAGCGCGCTGTGGCCCTGGAACTGAGCGAGACCTTCGGTGCCCGCCACCTGGGCGAGCCGGCGGGTGGCCGCGCTGAAGGCTGGAAACAGTTCATCCGCACCCTCGACGGGCTGACATTCAACGAGCAGCAAGAGGCTGATGTCGAGCGCGGTGCCGTAGCGGCGTTCGAGCGGTTTACCGTGTTGCTTGAACAGGTGTACGCACCCGCTCAGGCAGAGCCAGTCTGATTCAGTCAGACGCACGCGGTCCTTGTGGGAGCGGATTCATCCGCGAATAGCTTCACAGCTGTTTGCCTGACACACCGCAGCGATTCGCGGATAAATCCGCTCCCACATAAGATCAAAAGCAAGATCAAAAGCACAAGCACGGCGGCAGAGAACGGTTGAAACATGCCTGAACAACGCTCAAAACTCTCCCGCCTGCTTTTCGGCCTGCTCGCCTACTCAAGCCTCGCCATCGGCCTGATCGCCATCGTCGTTCCAGGCCTGCCCACCACCGAATTCATCCTCCTCGCTGCCTGGGCCGCGACCCGCAGCTCGCCGCGCCTGAGCGCCTGGCTGGAAAATCACCGGCTGTTCGGCCCCATGCTGTTCAATTGGCGCAACGGCAAAGTCATCGCTCGCAAAGCCAAGGTCAGCGCCACCCTCAGCATGCTGATCTGCGCCGGAATCATGCTGACGCTGCTGGAACACCACTGGACGATGCTGGCCGCCATTGGCGGCATGCTGCTGGGCAACCTGTGGATCTGGTCACGCCCGGAAACCCCCGCGCTAAACAGCTGAAGACCGCTCATCGGCACAAATTCAGGTTCTGTCTGAATTGGCCGATGCCCTGACGGCGCTAAATGGATCTGGCGATTGGAGGCTCGACGCTTCCCCACCTTTCGGCCCATCCATTTGCGAGAACACCCATGTTCGACACGCTTTCGATTCGCCTGAAAATCGTCCTGCTCTCTGGCCTGTGCCTGCTCGGCGTGGTTGCCCTGGTGGAGGGGATAAACCTTTATCAAACCCGGCAGAACAATGAACTGGTCAGCCAGGCCAGCTCGAAGATGCTGACCAGCAGCGTAGAAAACCTGCTGCAGGCCAAAGCGGCGGAAAACGCCGTGAGAATGCAGAAGACATTCAACGAAAGCCTGCTGGTGGTCACTGCCCTCGCCGATCACATCCAAGATCTGCGCACCCTCGGCCAGAACCGTGGCGTAGACGCCGGCGCCCTGCGTGAAGAAATCAATCGCAGCCTGAAGACCACCTTCGATCGCAACCCGGGCGTACTGGGGATCTGGATGGCCTCCGAGCCCAATGCGCTGGATGGCAAAGACGCCGAGTTCAAAGGCGACGGCCTGCGCGGTAATGACTCGGGCCGCTTCGGCAGCTACTGGAGCCGTGCCCAGGGAACCTCGCTGAACACGCCGATCGTCGAGGCCGACCTGACCAAGACCGAACTCAACCTCAGCGGCACGCCGTACAACGTCTGGTACACCTGCGCGCGCAACAGTGCTCAAGCGTGTCTGATGGAACCTTATTCCGATACCGTGGGCGGCAAGACCGTATTGATGACCAGCATCGCCGTGCCCGTGCTGGCCGCTGGCAAAGTCATCGCCGTGGCCGGTATCGACCTGTCACTCGACAGCCTGCAAGCCACCTCCCGGGCCTCGCAGCAAGCACTTTTCGACGGTGCCGGGCACATGCTGATCGTCGCCAGCTCCGGGTTGCTGGCCGCCAACAGCAATGACGCCAGCAACGTCGGCAAAGGCATCGAACAGGTGCTGGGCAGCGACGGCAAACAAGCCCTGCAAACCCTGAGCAACGGTGCGCCAAGCATCCTCAAGCAGGGCGAGATCATCCGCGCGATTTACCCGGTGGTACCGATCCCTGGCGGCCGGACCTGGGGCATCGTCATCGACCTGCCCGAGCAGGTGCTGCTGGCTGACTCGGTCAAGCTGCAGGGCATGCTCGATAAGGCCCAGGCTGCCGGTACGCTCAAAGCCATTTTGCTGGCGACCCTCGCAGGCCTCGGTGGCGTGCTGCTGATGTGGCTGACCGCGTCGGGCGTGACGCGGCCGATCAACCGTGTGGCGGCCATGCTCAAGGACATCGCCAGTGGCGAAGGCGACCTGACCCAGCGCCTCAATTACAGCAAGCGCGATGAACTGGGCGAGCTGGTCGGCGGGTTCAACCGCTTCCTCGACAAGCTGCAACCGACCATTGCCCAGATCAAGCAAAGCATCACCGAAGCGCGAGCCACGGCAGACCAGTCTTCGCTGATCGCACGCAAGACCAGCGATGGCATGCAGATCCAGTTCCGCGAAATCGATCAAGTGGCCACCGCCTCCAACGAAATGAGCGCCACCGCCCATGACGTTGCCAACAGCGCCTCGAATGCCGCCAGCGCTGCCCGCGGCGCCGACCAGTCGGCCCGCGATGGCATGGCGATCATCGAGCGCAGCACCCGCGACATCAAACAGCTGGCCGAAGAGGTCAGCAAGGCAGTCGTCGAAGTCGAGACCCTGGCGGTCAACAGCGAACAGATCGGCTCGGTGCTGGAAGTGATCCGCAGCATCGCCGAACAGACCAACTTGCTGGCCTTGAACGCCGCCATCGAAGCCGCTCGTGCCGGTGAAAGCGGGCGCGGCTTTGCCGTGGTCGCCGATGAGGTGCGCAACCTCGCCCGTCGCACCCAGGATTCGGTAGAAGAAATCCGCCAGGTGATTGAGCGCATTCAGGGCAACACCCGCGGGGTGGTGGCGACCATGCACTCCAGCCACGGCAAGGCCCAGGCCAATGCCGAACAGATCAACCAGGCGGTGCAGGCGCTGGACAAGATCAGCGAAGCGGTCACCGTGATCAGCGACATGAACCTGCAGATCGCCAGCGCTGCCGAGCAGCAAAGTGCGGTGGCAGAGGAGGTCAACCGCAACGTCTCGGCCATCCGCGGCGTGACCGAAACCCTCACCGGGCAGGCCGCGCAAGCCGCTCAGGTGAGCAGCCAACTGGACAACCTCTCTTCCCAGCAACTCAAGCTGATGGACCAGTTCCGGGTTTGATCGTAGGAGCCGGGCTTGCCCCAATGCCAGTCAGTTAAGGCATTGGACGACACAAACCCTGTGGGAGCGGATTTATCCGCGAATGAAGGCGCCGCGCAATGCCTGAAAAACCGCGGTGTCTGAATTCGCGGATAAATCCGCTCCCACAGGTTTCGGCGCTCCAATCCTTAACTGACCGGCATTGGGGCAAGCCCGGCTCCTACGGCGTCAACAAGCCGCTGTAGAGCGCATAGGCCGCAAGCAGTGCGCCTGCCACCACGCCGGCAAATATCAACTTCTCCCAACGGGTGAACAGCGGCTTGCCCTGTTCATGCTTGGCGCGGGCGAACAGCAGCACCCCTGGCGCATACAACAGCGCCGAGAGCAGCAGGTATTTGACGCCACCGGCGTACAGCAGCCAGATGGCATACACCAGCGCCAGCAGGCCGATACCCAGGTCTTTCCAGCGCTCCGCACTCTGCCCCGAGTAGCTTTCCCCACGCACGCACAGCAGCACGGCATAGGCCGCCGACCACAGATACGGCACCAGAATCATCGACGAGGCCAGGTAGATCAGGCTGGTATATGTGCCTGCGGATACCAGGGTGATCAGCAAGAACAGCTGAATCATGATGTTGGTCATCCACAGCGCATTGACCGGCACGTGATTGGCGTTCTCATGGGTCAGAAAGCGCGGCATGGTCTGGTCCTTCGCCGTGGCGAAAAGAATCTCGGCACACAGCAGCGCCCAGGACAGCAACGCCCCCAACAGCGACACCGCCAGGCCAATGCTGATCAACAGCCCGCCCCACGGGCCAACGATATGCTCCAGCACCGAGGCGAGCGAAGGATTCTGCAGTTTCTCCAGTTCCGGCTGGCTCATCACCCCCAGCGACAACACGTTGACCAGCACCAGCAAGGCCAGCACGCCAAGAAAGCCGAGCACCGTGGCCTTGCCCACATCCGAGCGGCGCTGGGCCCTGCCCGAATACACGCTCGCCCCTTCGATGCCGATAAACACGAACACCGTCACCAGCATCATGTTGCGGACCTGGTCCATGACACTGCCGAATTCTGGATTGCTCTGGCCCCAGATATCACGCGTGAAAATATCCGCCTTGAACGCCACGGCAGCGATCACGATAAACATGATCAACGGCACGATCTTGGCCACGGTGGTGACCTGATTGATAAAGGCCGCTTCCTTGATGCCGCGCATCACCAGAACATGCACCGCCCACAGCAGCAACGAGGCGCAACCAATGGCCACCGGTGTGTTGCCCTCGCCAAAGATCGGAAAGTAAAAGCCCAATGTGCTGAACAGCAACACGAAATAGCCGACGTTGCCCAGCCAGGCGCTGATCCAGTAGCCCCACGCCGACGAGAAGCCCATGTAATCGCCGAAACCGGCCTTGGCATAGGCATACACCCCCGAATCCAGTTCCGGCTTGCGGTTGGCGAGCATCTGAAAGACGAACGCCAGCGCCAGCATGCCCACCGCGGTGATCCCCCAGCCGATCAACACTGCGCCCGCGTCGGCGCGTGCCGCCATGTTCTGCGGCAGCGAAAAGATACCGCCACCCATCATCGAGCCCACAACCAAAGCAATCAGTGCACCCAGTTTCAGCTTCTGCCCGCCTTCGCTCATCCTGACAACTCCCTGATTATTCGGTGGCACTGTTAGTGGCATCGCCAAATAGAGTCGTCTGCCTGGGATGGATAGTATGAAAGTTGCCGTCTGAATACTTTTTCATCGCCAGCCCATCTATAAGAGGCGAACTAAACGGTGAATTCTTATGCGCATTTGAACTAAAGCACATTAACAGGGCTTTTTCTCGGCAAAAATTTGCATCTGGGTCAAAAGTGTCTAGCGTGAAAGTTCGCAAGCCCAACCGAGCTATTGCTCTAAAACTCACCAGAGGGTTAATAAAACCGGGTCCTTCAACGCCATCAAATAGCCACACCTCTATTCATTCATCTACAACGGAATGTCGTATGAATTGATCTGAGTCATCTAGCGAATTGCCTCACAGACGTAGTCTGAAGTCTCACTTCTCCTGGACTGGAGTTAGGTAATGACAGAATCACCCGGAAAACTAAGGCTCGGAGCTCTGGTAGCCCTGGTTGTGGGCTCGATGATTGGCGGCGGTATCTTTTCGCTGCCGCAAAACATGGCCGCAAGTGCCGATGTCGGTGCTGTTTTAATTGGCTGGGCAATTACCGCCGTCGGTATGTTAACCCTCGCCTTTGTGTTCCAGACCCTGGCCAACCGCAAACCCGACCTCGATGGCGGGGTGTATGCCTACGCCAAGGCCGGTTTCGGCGATTACATGGGTTTTTCCTCGGCCTGGGGTTACTGGATCAGCGCCTGGCTGGGCAACGTCGGCTACTTCGTGCTGCTGTTCAGCACCCTCGGTTACTTCTTCCCGATCTTTGGCGAAGGCAATACACCGGCGGCTGTATTCGGCGCATCGATTCTATTGTGGGGCGTGCACTTTCTGGTGCTGCGCGGGATCAAGGAAGCGGCGTTCATCAACCTGGTCACCACCGTGGCCAAGGTCGTACCGCTGGCGCTGTTCATCCTGATCGCGCTGTTTGCCTTCAAGCTGGATATCTTCACCGCTGACATCTGGGGCTCGATGAACCCCGAGTTGGGCAGCGTGATGAATCAGGTTCGTAACATGATGCTGGTGACCGTCTGGGTGTTTATCGGCATTGAGGGCGCGAGCATCTTCTCCGCCCGTGCTGAAAAACGCTCGGACGTCGGCAAGGCCACCGTCATCGGCTTTATCACCGTGCTGTTGTTCCTGGTGCTGGTCAACGTGCTGTCACTGGGGATCATGACCCAACCGGAACTGGCCAAGCTGCAGAACCCGTCGATGGCCGCCGTGCTGGAACATGTGGTCGGTCACTGGGGGGCGGTGCTGATCAGCGTCGGCTTGATTATCTCGCTGCTCGGTGCCCTGCTGTCGTGGGTGCTGTTGTGCGCCGAGATCATGTTTGCCGCCGCCAAGGATCACACCATGCCGGCCTTCCTGCGCAAGGAAAACGCCAACCAGGTGCCGGCCAACGCCCTGTGGCTGACCAACGCCATGGTGCAGGTTTTCCTGATCATCACGCTGTTTTCCGCCAGCACCTACCTGTCGCTGATCTACCTCGCCACCTCGATGATCCTGGTGCCTTACCTGTGGTCGGCGGCCTATGCCTTCCTGCTGGCGCTGCGCTCGGAAACCTATGAACAAGCCCTGGCCGAGCGCAAGAAAGACCTGGTGATCGGTGCCATCGCTCTGATCTATGCGATCTGGCTGCTGTACGCCGGTGGCGTCAAATACCTGCTGTTATCCGCCCTGCTCTACGCCCCTGGCGCCATCCTGTTCGCCAAGGCCAAGCGTGAGTTGGGCCAACCGATTTTTACCAACGTGGAGAAGTTGATCTTCGCCGCCGTGGTGGTGGGCGCTCTGGTGGCGGCCTACGGCCTTTACGACGGCTTTTTAACGCTGTAACCCCCGTTTTCGACACTTTGGAGGAGATGAAAAATGTCCACGGAAAAAGTGAAGCTCGGCGTCCATTCCGAAGCCGGCAAACTGCGCAAAGTGATGGTCTGCTCTCCGGGCCTGGCGCATCAGCGCCTGACGCCCAGCAATTGCGATGAGCTGCTGTTCGACGACGTTATCTGGGTCAACCAGGCCAAGCGCGACCATTTTGACTTCGTCACCAAGATGCGTGAGCGTGGCGTGGAAGTGCTGGAGATGCACAACCTGCTGACTGAAACCGTCCAGAACCCCGAAGCCCTGAAATGGATTCTCGACCGCAAGATCACCCCCGACAGTGTCGGCGTCGGCCTGACCAATGAAGTGCGCAGCTGGATCGAAGGCCTGGAGTCGCGCAAGCTGGCCGAGTTCCTGATCGGCGGCGTGGCCGGTGAAGACCTGCCGGAAAGTGAAGGCGCCAGCGTGATCAAGATGTACCGCGATTACCTGGGCCATTCCAGCTTCCTGCTGCCGCCTCTGCCCAACACCCAATTCACCCGCGACACCACCTGCTGGATCTACGGCGGCGTGACGCTCAACCCGATGTACTGGCCTGCGCGCCGCCAGGAAACGCTGCTGGCCAGCGCCATCTACAAGTTCCATCCATCGTTCACCCAGGCCGAGTTTGAAGTCTGGTACGGCGACCCGGACAAGGACCACGGCTCGGCCACCCTCGAAGGCGGCGACGTCATGCCGATCGGCAACGGTGTGGTGCTGATCGGCATGGGCGAGCGTTCTTCCCGCCAGGCCATCGGTCAATTGGCCCAATCGCTGTTCGCCAAGGGCGCGGTGGAAAAAGTGGTGGTCGCCGGCCTGCCGAAATCCCGCGCGGCGATGCACCTGGACACCGTGTTCAGCTTCTGTGACCGCGACCTGGTCACGGTCTTCCCGGAAGTGGTCAAGGAAATTGTCCCGTTCGTGATCCGCAAGGACGAGAGCAAGCCCTATGGCATGGACGTGCGCCGCGAGAACAAGTCCTTCATCGAGGTGGTCGCAGAGTCCCTGAACCTGCCAAAACTGCGCGTGGTGGAAACCGGCGGCAACAGTTTCGCCGCCGAACGCGAGCAATGGGATGACGGCAACAACGTGGTGGCCCTGGAGCCCGGCGTGGTCATCGGCTACGACCGCAATACCTACACCAACACCCTGCTGCGCAAGGCCGGGGTCGAAGTCATCACCATCAGCGCCGGCGAACTGGGCCGGGGTCGGGGCGGCGGCCATTGCATGACCTGCCCGATCATCCGCGACCCGATCGACTACTAAACGACCATACACCCCGCTGGCCTCTATCCGACGCCAGCGGGGCGATCACCGAATTCAAGGAGAATCATCATGGCGTTCAACATTCATAACCGTAACTTGCTGAGCCTGGAACACCATACCCCTCGCGAGTTGCGCTACCTGCTGGACCTGTCCCGCGACCTGAAACGGGCCAAATACACCGGCACCGAACAACAGCACCTGAAGGGCAACAACATTGCCCTGATCTTCGAAAAAACCTCCACCCGAACCCGCTGCGCCTTCGAAGTGGCGGCCTATGACCAGGGCGCCAACGTCACCTACATCGACCCCAACTCCTCGCAAATCGGCCACAAGGAGAGCATGAAGGACACCGCACGGGTGCTTGGGCGCATGTACGACGCCATCGAATACCGTGGCTTCAAGCAGGAAGTCGTCGAAGAGCTGGCCAAGTTTGCCGGCGTGCCGGTATTCAACGGCTTGACCGACGAATACCACCCGACCCAGATGATCGCCGACGTGTTGACCATGCGTGAGCACGCCGATAAGCCGATCCATGAAATCAGCTACGCCTACCTGGGCGATGCCCGCAACAACATGGGCAACTCGCTGCTGCTGGTCGGCTCCAAGCTCGGCATGGATGTGCGCATCGCCGCGCCCAAGGCCCGGTGGCCCCATGACGACCTGGTCGCACGCTGCAAGCAATACGCAGAAGAAAGCGGCGCCCGCATCACCCTGACCGAAGACGCGAAACAGGCGGTCAAGGGCGTGGACTTCATCCACACCGACGTCTGGGTGTCCATGGGTGAACCGGTCGAAGCCTGGGGCGAACGCATCCAGCAACTGCTGCCTTACCAGGTCAACGCCGAGATGATGAAAGCCACCGGCAACCCGCGGACCAAGTTCATGCACTGCCTGCCGGCCTTCCACAACTCCGACACCAAGGTCGGCAAACAGATAGCCGAGCAGTATCCGCACCTGAAGAACGGCATTGAAGTCACCGACGACGTGTTCGAATCGCCGGCCTGCATCGCCTTCGAGCAGGCGGAAAACCGCATGCATACCATCAAGGCCATCCTGGTCTCGACCCTGGCCGACTTGTAAGGACATCCTCATGCGTATCGTTGTTGCATTGGGCGGTAACGCCCTGCTGCGCCGAGGCGAGCCCATGACCGCTGACAATCAGCGCGCCAATATCCGCATCGCCACGGAACAGATCGCCAAGATCCACCCCGGCAACCAACTGGTGGTGGCCCATGGCAATGGCCCACAAGTCGGGCTGCTGTCGCTCCAGGCCGCCGCCTACACCTCGGTCAGCCCCTACCCGCTCGACGTGCTGGGGGCAGAAACCGAAGGCATGATCGGCTACATGATCGAGCAGGAGTTGGGCAATCTGCTGGCTTTCGAGGTGCCTTTCGCCACGCTGCTGACTCAGGTGGAAGTGGACGCCAAGGACCCGGCCTTCCAGAACCCGACCAAGCCCATCGGCCCGGTCTACAGCAAGGAAGACGCCGAACGGCTGGCCAAGGAAAAGGGCTGGGCCATTGCTGCCGATGGCGACAAGTTCCGCCGCGTGGTGGCCAGCCCGAAACCCAAGCGCATCTTCGAGATTCGCCCGATCAAATGGTTGCTGGAAAAGGGCAGCATCGTGATCTGCGCCGGCGGCGGCGGGATTCCCACCCTCTACGGCCAGCCCGGCAAGCTCGAAGGCGTGGAAGCCGTGATCGACAAGGACTTGTGCTCGGCGCTGTTGGCCGAGCAGCTGGACGCAGACCTGCTGGTGATCGCCACCGACGTGGCAGCGGCTTTTGTCGACTGGGGCAAGCCAACCCAGAAAGCCATCACCCAGGCGCACCCCGACGAGCTTGAACGGCTGGGCTTTGCAGCCGGATCCATGGGGCCGAAAGTCCAGGCGGCCTGCGAATTTGCCCGCAACACCGGCAAGGTCGCGGTGATTGGCTCGCTGGCGGACATCGAGGAGATCGTCAAAGGGACCGCTGGTACCCGCGTCAGCACCGCCAAGGCCGGAATCAGCTATCGTTGAATCTTTGGGCAGGTCGCTCGCGGCCTGCCCTCCCTCATTCGCTGGAGGAGCACAGGCCATGGCCCAGTTCGAACCCGGTCGTCTGCATATCGAGCGCCACGCGCTGAACAAGGACGACTTCACCTACAACCTACGCATCGACTACGAGGTGGCTCAGGACCCGAAGGAAGGCAAAGGCATGCAATTTCGCCTGCACGGCAGCGTTGAAGACAAGACTGTGGACGAAAGCTTTTTCCTGCCCAAGGACCAGGCCTTCGATTTTGCCCGTCACGCCACCCGCATCGCGCAGAAATACGGCCTGCCGAAAACCGCCAGCATCGGTTCGGTGCACAAGTACTACGATGCGATGTTCGAAGATGTCCGCGTGCAACTCGACGTCAAATCCGGCGATCCGGTAAAACCAGAACACCTCGAATAAACTGTGGGAGCGGATTTATCCGCGAATCGCTTCACCACGGTGTTTCAGAAGGGCCGCAGTGACGCTATTCGCGGATAAATCCGCTCCCACATAGATATGACTCAGTATCTGGAATATCTGATTCCCGTTGATCACACCCGGATCAATTCACCAATCAACCCGGACAAGGCATACTTGCCGCCCCTGCTGTCCGGAACCCGTAGCACCCCATGCGTATCCACGTCAGCTTCATCGACCGCGTCGGTATCACCCAGGAAGTGCTCGCCCTGCTGGGTGCGCGCAATCTCAACCTGGACGCGGTGGAGATGGTCCCGCCGAACGTCTATATCGACGCCCCGACCCTGAGCCCGCTAGTGCTTGAGGAGCTGCATGATGCGCTACTCAGCGTGCGCGGCGTAGAAGCGGTGACGGTGGTCGACATTCTGCCCGGACAGCGTCGTCACCTGCAGCTGGAGGCCTTGCTGGCGGCCATGACCGACCCGGTGCTGGCGCTGGACAGTCGAGGCAATGTGCTGCTGGCCAACCCGGCGCTGATTGCGCTGTACGGCCGAGAGCCTGCCGGGGCCCCGGTGGCCGAACTGTTTGCCGACCCGGACTTGCTCGGAGCCTTGCTCGAACACGGCTTTCACTTGCCCATGCGCGAAGTCGTGCTCAATGGCCAGACGCTGCTGCTGGACGCCACCCCGATCACCGACGCCGGGGCCCTGCTGACCCTGTACCCGCCCAATCGCATCGGCGAACGGCTGTCGGCCTTGCGCCACGACCACGCTGAAGGCTTCGATGCGCTGCTGGGCGATTCGATCCCCATTCGTACCCTCAAGGCCCGCGCCCAGCGCGTGGCCACCCTGGATGCACCGCTATTGATCCATGGCGAGACCGGCACCGGCAAAGAGTTGGTGGCGCGCGCCAGCCACGCCATCAGCGCCCGCCACAGCGCGCCCTTTCTGGCCCTGAACTGCGCGGCGCTGCCCGAAAGCCTGGCCGAGAGCGAGCTGTTCGGTTACGCCCCCGGCGCCTTCACCGGCGCCCAGCGCGGCGGTAAACCGGGGCTGATGGAACTGGCCAACGAAGGCACCGTGTTCCTCGATGAAATCGGCGAGATGTCGCCCTACCTTCAGGCCAAGCTGCTGCGCTTCTTGAATGACGGCAGTTTCCGCCGGGTGGGCGGCGATCGCGAGATCAAGGTCAATGTGCGGATTCTCAGCGCCACGCACCGTGACTTGGAAAAGATGGTCGCCGAAGGCAGCTTTCGTGAAGACCTGTTCTATCGCCTCAATGTCCTCAACCTGCAAGTACCGCCCCTGCGCGAGCGTGGCCAGGACATCCTGATGCTGGCGCGTTATTTCATGCAGCAGGCCTGCACCCAGATCCAGCGCCCGGTCTGCCGCCTGGCCCCCGGGACCTACCCTGCGCTGCTGGGCAATCGCTGGCCCGGCAACGTACGGCAATTGCAGAACGTGATTTTCCGCGCCGCCGCGATTTGCGAAAGCAGCCTGGTTGATATTGGGGATCTGGATATCGCCGGCACATCGGTGGCCCGCGAAAACGACGGCGAAGTCGGCAGCCTGGAGGAGGCTGTGGAGAACTTCGAGAAGGCACTGCTGGAAAAGCTCTACGCCAGCTACCCCTCGACCCGCCAATTGGCCAGCCGCCTGCAAACCTCGCACACGGCCATTGCCCATCGACTGCGCAAGTACGGGATCACCAGCAAGAGCTGACAAACCCCAAATCTCTGCTGGGATCGACTAATGTGGGAGCGGATTTATCCGCGAATTCAGGCACCGCGGGGTATCAGGTAGACTGCGGTGCCTTTATTAGCGGCTAAATCCGCTCCCACAAAGGGTTAGTCAGCAACCTGGGCAGGCCGCAGGACCTGGCTCGCTTACTTCACGACCTTGAGGCTTGGACGGCCGCTTGGACGTGGAGGCTCGCTTCCGGACGGCGGTTCGGTGTCATCATCACCCTGGCCATCGTCTTCCTCGTAGATCTCGTCATCATCGCTGATCGGCGGTTCCAGCTCGAAGACCATGCCCTGGCCGTTTTCCCGGGCGTAGATGCCCAGGATCGCAGCGCTTGGCACATAGAGCGAGTGAGTGACGCCACCGAAGCGACCTTCGAAGCTGACCGCTTCGTTGTCCATGTGCAATTGACGCACGGCGGTGGGCGAAATGTTCAGCACGATCTGGCCGTCGCTGGCGAACCCCTGGGGCACTTGCACCTCGGGGTATTCAGCATTGACCAGCATGTGCGGGGTGCAATCATTGTCTACGATCCACTCGTAGAGCGCGCGCACCAGATAGGGACGACTGGAGTTCATCTTGGCTCCTAAAACCTAACGCATGTCACGTTCAGTTGCAGAGAGGCTCGCCTGGAAGGCCTCACGCGCAAACTGACGGTCCATGTAATCAAGCAGCGGCTTGGCTGGCCGCGGCAGTTCAATGCCAAGCTTGGGCAAACGCCAAAGGATTGGCAATAGACAACAATCCACAAGGCTTTGCTCATCGCTGAGGAAAAAAGGCTTCTCGGCAAACACCGGCGAGACGCCAGTCAGGCTTTCCCGAAGCTCCTTGCGAGCCTGGACACGGGCCGCTTCCTTGGTTCTGGGATCAAGAATCAGATCCACCAGTGCGCACCAATCGCGCTGGATACGGTGTATCAGCAACCGGCTATTGGCGCGCGCCACCGGGTACACCGGCAACAATGGCGGATGTGGATACCGTTCGTCCAGGTATTCCATGACGACCGTGGACTCGTACAACGCCAGGTCGCGATCGACCAGGGTCGGTACGCTGCCATAAGGATTGGCTTCGATCAGTTTGCGCGGCTGAGCACCCGCGGCCACATCGATGATTTCAGCGCTGACACCCTTCTCGGCGAGAACGATGCGCACCCGATGAGAATAGTGGTCGGCGGGGTCGGAGTAACAGGCCAACTTGGTCACGCCCATGGCGGTCCTCCTCGCGTATAGAAATTATGAAAACCCAAATACAAACGCGCCCTGCGGGCGCTCCTCATGTAACGAATTGCCGGTCCAGATTGCCAAATGGGCCGAGCCGGATCACTCCGGTACGGCCCACTTGCCTGTTCCAGGCTCGCTACTGTTCAGAGACGCCCCAGGGCGCGTGCAATCAACAGCACATCTTACAACCTGATCAGTGTACGTCTTTCCAGTACTCGCGTTTCAACAGATAAGCGAATACGAAGAAGAAAGCCAGGTACAGCAGCACGTAGGTGCCGATGCGTTGGCTCTGCAGCTTGACCGGGTTGGCCGAATAGGCCAGGAAGGTCACCAGGTTCTTGACCTTCTCGTCGAACTGATCCTCGGTCAGGGTACCGGATTTCGGCACGATGGTCAGCTGATCGCACGCCTCGTGGGTCAATGGGGTACCGGTCAGGGGGTCATATTGCTTCTTGCCATCAGCGACGATCTGCACTTGCTTGCAACCCACCACCTGGCGACCCTGCAGGTCCACCAGCACGTTAGGCATGCCGACGTTCGGGAACACCTTGTTGTTCACACCCCACGGGCGCGACGGGTCTTCATAGAAAGAACGCAGGTAGCTGTACAGCCAGTCAGTGCCCCGCACCCGCGCCACCAGGGTCAAGTCGGGCGGCGCAGCGCCGAACCAGGCCTTGGCATCGCCCGGTTGCATGCCGATATTCATATGCTCACCGATCTTGGCCCCCGTGAATACGAGCTTTTCCAGCATCAGCTCATGGGGGATATCCAGGTCATCGGCCACGCGCTCATAGCGCTGGAACTTGGCGCTGTGACAGCCCATGCAATAGTTGGCGAAGGTACGTGCGCCATCCTGCATGGCGGCCTTGTCGGCCAGGTCGATATCGACCTTGTCCAGTTCAACACCGTGTTCGCCGGCGGCGAAAGTCAGGGCAGGCATCACTGCAAGCATCAGAACTGCTAATAGTCTTTTCATCAGCCAGTCACCCTTTCCGGAACCGGTTTGGTCTTCTCGAGCCGGGTATAGAACGGCATCAGAATGAAGTAGGCGAAGTACAGGAAGGTACAGACCTGCGACAGCAACGTACGACCCGGAGTCGGTGCCAGTACACCGAGAATGCCCAGGATGACGAAGGAAATGCAGAACACCACCAGCCAGATTCGGCTCAGCCAGCCCTTGTAGCGCATGGACTTGACCGGGCTTCGGTCCAGCCATGGCAGCACGAACAACACGGCAATCGCGGCGCCCATGGCGATCACGCCAAGGAGCTTGTCCGGAATCGCCCGAAGGATGGCGTAGAACGGCGTGAAGTACCAGACCGGCGCAATGTGCTCAGGGGTCTTGAAGGCGTTGGCCTGCTCGAAGTTCGGTTTTTCGAGGAAGTAGCCGCCCATTTCCGGGAAGAAGAACACGACTGCGCAGAACACGAAGAGGAACACCACGACACCGACGATATCTTTCACGGTGTAGTACGGGTGGAAGGCAATGCCGTCGAGCGGGACGCCGTTTTCGTCCTTGTGCTTCTTGATGTCGACGCCATCGGGGTTGTTCGAACCCACTTCGTGCAGCGCCAGGATGTGCAGCACGACCAGACCGAGGATCACGATCGGCAGCGCGATCACGTGCAAGGCGAAGAAGCGGTTCAGGGTAATGCCGGAAATCAGGTAGTCACCGCGGATCCACTGGGTAAGATCGCCACCGATCACCGGAATGGCCCCGAACAGCGAGATGATCACCTGGGCGCCCCAGTAGGACATCTGGCCCCACGGCAGCAGATAACCCATGAAGGCTTCGGCCATCAATGACAGGTAGATCAACATGCCGAAGATCCACACCAGCTCGCGCGGCTTCTGGTAGGAGCCGTACAGCAGGCCGCGGAACATGTGCAGGTACACCACGACAAAG
Source organism: Pseudomonas sp. R5(2019) (assembly GCF_009905435.1). GTDB lineage: Bacteria > Pseudomonadota > Gammaproteobacteria > Pseudomonadales > Pseudomonadaceae > Aquipseudomonas. The sequence goes on along the minus strand of NZ_JAAAMT010000007.1, from coordinate 4,569 downwards.
AACGCCGAAGCGCCGGTGGAGTGCAGGTAGCGCAGGATCCAGCCGTATTCGACGTCACGCATGATGTACTCGACGGAGGCGAACGCCTCTTCCGCCGAGGGGGTGAAGCTCATGGTCAGCCAGATGCCCGTTACGATCTGGTTGACCAGCACCAACAGGGCCAGGGAGCCGAAAAAGTAGAAGAAGTTGAAGTTCTTGGGGGCGTAATACTTGCTGAGGTGGTCTTCCCACATTTTGGTCGCCGGGAAGCGGGCGTCGACCCAATCCATGAACTTGCTCATCACGCTTTCTCCTGATCGACGCCGATGACGACAAGGTCATCCGACTCGTAAGTGTGCGGAGGAACCGGCAGGTTCAGGGGCGCCGGCTGCGACTTGTAGACGCGACCTGCAAGGTCATAGTGGGAGCCGTGGCACGGGCAGAAATAGCCACCGACCCAATCCTTGCCCAGGTCCGCGGGCGCCACTTCCGGACGGAAGGTCGGCGAGCAGCCCAAGTGGGTGCACAGACCGACCAGTACCAGGACTTGTGGCTTGATGGAGCGGACCTTGGGGTCGACATACTCAGGCTGGACTGAACTCTTTGACTCGGGATCGGACAGTTGACCTTCGATCTTGCCCAGGTTGGTGAGGATCTCTTCGGTTCGACGAACAATGAACACCGGCTGACCGCGCCATTCAGCAATCATTTGCTGTCCCGGCTCGATCTTGCTGATGTTGACCTTCACCGGTGCACCAGCAGCCTTTGCCTTGGCACTCGGGAACCATGACCCCACGAACGGGACCGCAGCCCCCACCGCTCCTGCAGCACCCACCACGGACGTGGCTGCCACGAGGAAGCGACGTCGGCCTGCATTCACGCCGTCATTGCTCATTCAGTCCTCTCCCATCAGCTTTGTGGCCTGTTAAAACAGGCATCTACTTGGTAATTGCCGGAACTGCATAAAATCTGCCGAATGGTAAATAAAAGCCCTTGTTTTGACAAGGTAATTACCTGAGACGAACGGCTGCACCCCTTATAGCACTTGGCTTGCGAGCCTGCGGCAAGTTGCCACAGTAAAATTGAAGATAATTTCCATCGCCCATAAAAAAAGCCCGACTCTTTTCAGAATCGGGCTCTTTTGAATGTAGCAGCGAATTAACGCTTGGAGTACTGCGGACGCTTACGCGCTTTACGCAGACCCACTTTCTTACGCTCTACTTCACGGGCGTCGCGAGTCACGAAGCCAGCTTTGCGCAGTGCGCTACGCAGGGTTTCGTCGTAGTCCATCAGTGCGCGGGTGATACCGTGACGGATCGCACCGGCTTGACCGCTGACACCACCACCGATAACGGTGACGTAGATGTCGAACTTCTCAGCGGTTTCAGTCAGTTCCAGCGGCTGACGAACTACCATGCGGGCAGTTTCGCGACCGAAGAACACGTCCAGAGAACGGTTGTTGATGGAGATGTTACCAGTGCCCGGACGCAGGAAAACGCGTGCGGTTGCAGTCTTGCGACGGCCAGTGCCGTAATTTTGAGTCGCCGACATAATGAACTATTCCGTTAAATCTTCAGTTCTTGGGGCTGCTGAGCAGCGTGAGGGTGAGCAGCGCCCGCATAGACTTTCAGCTTACGGTACATGTCACGACCCAGCGGGTTCTTAGGCAGCATGCCTTTGACCGCGGTCTCGATCACGCGCTCAGGGGCTTTGGCGATCAACTTCTCGAAGTTGATTTCCTTGATGCCACCTGGGAAACCGGAGTGGGAGTAGTACATTTTGTCAGTGGTCTTGGCACCAGTAACACGTACCTGCTCGGCATTGATCACGACGATGTAGTCGCCGGTGTCAACGTGAGGGGTGTACTCAGGCTTGTGCTTGCCACGCAGACGGCTGGCGATTTCGGTGGCCAGACGACCCAGGGTCTGACCAGCAGCGTCAACGACGAACCAGTCGCGCTTTACTGTTTCCGGTTTAGCAGTAAAAGTTTTCATTCTCTATAGCCTCAGGGGCCGCCCAGCAAAATTAAGACGGCGGATCTTACTGAATAGTGCTTACTTTGACAAGTCAAAGGCAGCCGGATACAGACGCTATCGGGGGCTCGGGTCAGCGCGTCCAATACACGGCAAGATTCTTCTTGAGGCGGGGCATCACTCCCACCACAGAGAGCTGCACGATTATCCAGATTGCGGAAAAAATATCAACCTGCTTTTATGAGCTTTTGCCTTTAGGGAGATGCAAATGGACTACCGCACGCTGGGTCGCACCGATCTTTCCGTCAGCGCCTTGTGCCTGGGCACCATGACCTGGGGCGAGCAGAACGATCAGGCCGAGGCATTTGCCCAGATCGAGCGCGCCAAGGATGCCGGCATCAATTTCATCGACACCGCCGAGATGTACCCGGTGCCGCCACGTCCGGAGACCTACGCCAGCACTGAACGCATCATCGGCAACTGGTTCAAGGAGCGCGGCGATCGCGCCGACTGGATCCTGGCCAGCAAGGTCGCCGGCCCCGGCAACGGCATCAGTCATATCCGCGACGGCCAGCTCAAGCATGACCGCCACAACATCGTCGCAGCCCTGGACGCCAGCCTCAAGCGTCTGCAGACCGACTGGATCGACCTGTACCAGTTGCACTGGCCGGAACGCAGCACCAACTTCTTCGGCAAGCTGGGCTATCAGCACCAGGCCGACGCCGACTTCACGCCGCTGGAAGAAACCCTGCAAGTGCTCGACGAGCAGGTCAAGGCCGGCAAGATCCGCCATATCGGCCTGTCCAACGAAACCCCGTGGGGCACCCTGAAATTCCTGCAGCTGGCCGAAAGCCGTGGCTGGTCGCGCGCGGTGTCGATCCAGAACCCCTACAACCTGCTCAACCGCAGCTTTGAGGTGGGCCTGGCAGAAATCGCCATTCGCGAGCAATGCGGCTTGCTGGCGTACTCGCCACTAGCCTTCGGCATGCTCTCGGGCAAGTACGAGAACGGCGCCCGCCCGGCCCAGGGTCGCCTGACGCTGTTCAGCCGCTTCCAGCGCTACTCCAACCCACAATCGGTAGCCGCCTGCAGCCGTTACGTTGCGCTGGCCCGCGAGCACGGCCTGGACCCGGCACAGATGGCGCTGGCGTTTGTCACCGCCCAGCCGTTCGTGACCAGCAACATCATCGGCGCCACCTCGCTCGAACAGCTGGAGAGCAACCTGGCCAGCGCCGAACTCACACTGTCAGAGGAAGTGCTGAGCGCCATCGAGGCGATTCATCAGCAGCAGCCAAACCCTGCGCCATAAGCCTGGGTTTATCGGGGGCCACGGCCCCTCGATGCATCGGCACTGGACACTTGCGCCAAAAAATAAGACGATCCAGCCGTGCATTGACCACTATCCCCTATAAGAATAAAGAAATGACGTTGAATCCAAATACGGCGTCCCTGCGACGCGTCAGCATCCTGGCCATTGATAAAGTGTTCGCCTCCACACTCATGCAGGCCAAGGATTTCTTTCACATGGCCAGCCTGCGGTACGGCAAGCAATCGGGCCAGGGCCTGAAACCGATGTTCGAAACACGCCTGGTCAGCCCTGACGGCGAACCGGTGCGCAGCTTCAGCGATGTGGTGTTGCCGGTCGACGGTGAGCTCGGCGATGCCGACGTGATCATCCTGCCGGCCTTCTGGGAAGACTTCGATACCCTGTGCCGCCGCTACCCCGAAGTCCTGCCTTGGCTGCGCCAGCAACATGCCCGCGGCGCGGTGCTCTGCGGCGAAGCCACCGGAGTGTTCTGGCTGGCCGAGGCTGGCCTGCTCGATGGCAAGGAAGCGACCACCTACTGGCGCTTTTTCAAGACCTTTGAAGAGCGCTTTCCGAACGTCCAGCTCAACCAGGACAAACACCTCACAGACGCCGACAACCTGTATTGCGCGGGCGGTACCACCTCGGCGTGCGACCTGTACGTCTACCTGATCGAACGCTTCTGCGGCCCCAACGTCGCCCAGGCGGTGGCCCGCGACATCCTCTACGAGGTTCAGCGCAGCTACACGCCGGGAAGGATGGGGTTTGGTGGCCAGAAACTGCATCAAGACCTGATCATCCTGCAGATCCAGCAATGGCTGGAGGAGCACTTCGCCGACAAGTTCCGCTTCGAAGACGTGGCGCGCGATCACGGCATGAGCATCCGCAATTTCATGCGTCGCTTCCAGACCGCCACCGGCGACAAGCCTCTGCATTACCTGCAGCGCTTGCGTATCGAGACGGCGAAAGGCTTGTTGTCGGGCACTCGCAAGAGCATCAAGACGATCAGCTATGAAGTCGGCTACGACGACGCCAGCTTCTTCGCCAGGCTGTTCCGCCAGCACACCGAGCTGTCGCCGAACCGGTATCGGCAGCAGTTTGTGCAGGCTGCGTAGGAGCAGGGCTTGCCCGCGATGGGGTGCGCAGCGGCCCCAGGGTCTGCTTCGCAGCCCATCGCGGGCTAGCCCTGCTCCTATGTATGGACTCGCCTCCTCAGTCAACCCACTTTCAAACACTGCTGCCCGGCTTGCATCTATGTATCAGGCCTATTCGAGGAAGCCGTCTTCGGCTTCTGGCCAACATTGGTTGAGC
>NZ_JAAAMT010000069.1 GCF_009905435.1 Pseudomonas sp. R5(2019) | reverse complement strand
GTGATATCTACGACAAGCCCTGGGAGTGCGGGCGGTTTCGGAATCGCCGGGGCCGCTTCGCAGCCCATCGCGGCCAGGTCCGCTCCTACATGGATTTCGGCGGTTCATCCCTTAACTGACTGGCATTTGGGGCAAGCCTTGCTCCCACGCCGATCTCCATTCACGCCGATATTGAGCAGTGGGCTTTTGACCTTGTGGGAGGCTTGCTCGCGATAGCACCGGCGCGGCCTCAGCATTTTGCGCCAATCGCTGCGTCTCAGCGTTTAAGATTTCTGTCGCCTTTACTGGCCTCATCGCGAGCAAGCTTTGCTCACACAGGTGTACGCCGCAGCTTTTGTGGACGCTGTAGGAGCAGGGCTTGCCCGCGATGCTTTCAAGAGATAAGAAGATATTGCGCATTGCGCAATGATTAGAGCCTATAACAGATTTTTTGCGCAACATAAAAGCGCATAACATATTTACATGCGCAGCTTTTAGCCCTAGGATCAAGTCCGTCTCACCCAGGGCTATCCACCATGAACATCCAAGAGCGTGAACAACGCCTGCTCAAAGTCTCCATTCTGATCACCGCGCTCATGGCAGCGACCGGGATCGGTGTCGGCCTTTATTGCCGCTCGCAATCAATCGTGTTCGACGGTTTGTTCAACGCCATCGATTCGAGCATGGCGTTCCTCTCCCTGCTGGTCGCGCGCTTGCTGAGCAAGGGCGTCGGGCGGCGTTTCCAGAGTGGTTACTGGCACTTCGAGCCGCTGGCCCTGGCGCTTAACGGCAGTGTCTTGCTGATGCTCTGTGCCTACGCCTTCGTCAACGCCTTGAGCGCACTGCTGCAAGGCGGTCACCCGCTGGTCTTCGATGCCGCGATTGTCTACACCGCTGTAACCGCTGTTGCCTGTGCAGTCATGTACCAGTACGTGCGCCGGGGTAATCGCCAGGTGCAGTCGGAGCTGATCGCGCTGGACATCGAAAGCTGGCGCATGTCGTTTTCCATCACCGCCGCGCTGCTGGTGGCGTTTGTCTGCGGCTATGCCCTGCAGGGCGGCCCCTATGCCTTTATCGCCCCGTACATCGACCCCGGCATTCTGGTCGTGCTGGCCCTGGTGCTGATGCCCGGCCCGGCCAGGACCGTGTTCAAGGCGGTCGGCCAATTGCTCAAGATCACCCCCAGCGAACTGGACAGTGAGGTCGCCGCGCTGCTGCAGCGCATGAGCCAGCGCTACGGCTTCGAGGCCTTCAGCCACAGCGCGCTGGAGGTCGGGCGCGGCCTGTTCGTGGAGATCCATATCGTCTTGCCCGACGCGATGAATGCCTGGCCGGTCCATGCGCTGGACCAGGTCCGTGGCGAGATCGCCGCCGGCATCGGCCGTGAAGGCCCCAACCGCTGGATCAGCATCGGCTTTACCCGCGACAGGCGCTGGCTATGACCCTGTCGATCACCTTGTCCATGGCCCTGTGAGAACAACAATGAAATTTGCAGCCTTAGAAGATGCCCAGAATTTTCTGGCCGACAACCCCGATATCGACATGATCGAGCTGTTTATCCTCGACGCCAACGGCGTGCCCCGGGGCAAGTTGCTGCACCGCGACGAGTTGCTGGCGGTCTATGAAAGCGGTCGCCCGCTGCCCAGCACCATCCTCGGCCTGACGCTGCAGGGGGACGACGTGGAAAACTCCGGGCTGGTCTGGGAAGTCGGCGATATCGACTGCCGCGCCTACCCTCTGGAAGGCAGCCTGGTGCGCTTGCCGTGGCGCAAGATCCCCACCGCCGCGGTGCAGGTCAGCATGCACCCGGAGCAAGGCATGCCAGCCAGCATCGCCGACCCGCGGCACCTGTTGATCAAGGTCATCAACGGTCTGAACGCCGCCGGCTACTACCCGGTCATGGCCTGTGAGCTGGAGTTCTACCTGCTCGACGCCAAACGCGACGGCAACGGCCGCCCGCAACCGGCGCTGGATGCCGACGGTGGCCGCCCGCGCCAGACCCAGGTGTATGGCCTGCGTGAGCTGGAGCAGATCGAACCGTTTCTCGCCGACCTCTACGCTGCCTGCAAACTGCACGGCATTCCGGCGCGTACGGCGATCTCCGAATACGCCCCGGGCCAGGTGGAAATCACCCTCGAACACGGCGACGCCCTGCAAGCCATGGACCAGGCCGTGCGCTACAAGCGCCTGGTCAAGGCTATCGCTCACCAGCACGGCATGCAGGCAACCTTTATGGCCAAGCCGTTCGACGACCTGGCGGGCACTGGCATGCACATGCACGTCAGCATTGCCGACGCCGAAGGCCGCAACCTGTTCGCCTCGGATGACCCGGCCGGTACCCCGCTGCTGCGCCAGGCCGTGGGCGGCATGCTCGCCTCGCTGCTCGATTCGCTGCTGTTGTTCTGCCCCACCGCCAATTCCTACCGACGCTTCCAGGCCAACAGCTACGCACCGCTGGCGCCGACCTGGGGGGTCGACAACCGCACCGTCAGCCTGCGCGTACCGGGTGGGCCGGCCAACAGCCGACATATCGAGCACCGTATCTGCGGCGCCGACGCCAACCCGTACCTGGCCGCGGCGGCGATTCTGGCCGGTATCCATCGCGGCATCCGCGAAAACATCGACCCTGGCGCACCGGTCGAGGGTAACGGTTATGCGCAAGCCACCGAGCTGCTGCCCACCGACTGGCTGACCTCCCTCACCGCCCTGGAGAACTCCGCCTGGGCCCGTGATGCACTGGGCAGCGAATTCCTCGGTGTGTACCTCGCGGTCAAGCGCGCCGAATACCGGCAGTTCATGAGCGAGGTGGGTGAACAGGATTGGCGCTGGTACCTGACCCAGGCATGAACCCGATGACACAGGTGACAGACATGACACAGCGCTGCAATTCCTATTACACCGCAACCCTGCACCAGGAAACCGACTACCCGACCTTCAAGGGCCGGGTGGCGGTGGACGTGGTCATCATCGGCGGTGGTTTTACCGGCGTCGCCACTGCCGTGGAACTGGCGGAAAAAGGCCTCAAGGTCGCCCTCGTCGAAAGCCACAAGATCGGCTGGGGCGCCACGGGGCGCAATGGCGGACAAGTCACCGGCAGCCTGTCGGGCGACGAAGCGATGCGCAAACAGATGCGCCGCACCTTGGGCAATGAGGTCGATGAATTTATCTGGCACCTGCGCTGGCGCGGGCACGAGATCATCAAGGCACGGGTCGAGAAATACGGCATCGCCTGCGACCTCAAGCACGGTCACTTGCACGCGGCGTACAAGCCCAGCCATCTGGACGGCTTGCGCCACGACTATGACGAAGCGGTGCGGCGCGGCATGGCCGCCGACGTCAGCCTGCTTGACCGCAGCCAGGTCCGCGACCTGCTGGAAAGCGAGCTCTATCACGGCGCCATCAAGAACACTCGCAACATGCACCTGCACCCGCTCAACCTGTGCATCGGCGAGGCGCGCGCGGCAGAGAGCCTGGGCGCGCTGATCTTTGAAAACAGCGAAGTGTTGGAGATTATTCACGGCGCCAATCCCGGTGTACGCACCGCGCATGGGCAGATCGATGCCAAGCAAGTGCTGCTGGCCGGCGATGTGTACCACAAGCTGGAGCCGGCCAAACTCAAGGGCAAGATCTTTCCGGCCATGGGTGGCATTGTCACCACCGCGCCGCTGGGCGAGCTGGCCTCGCGGATCAACCGCGAAGACCTGGCCGTCTACGACTGCCGCTTTGTGCTCGATTACTACCGCATGACGGCCGACGGTCGCCTGCTGTTTGGCGGTGGCGCCAACTACAGCGGCAAGGACTCGCGCGACATCGCCGCCGAGCTGCGGCCGTGCATCGAGCGCACCTTCCCGGCGCTCAAGGGCGTGGCCATCGACTTCCAGTGGAGCTGCGCGATGGGCATCGTCATCAACCGCATCCCGCAACTGGGCAAGCTCTCGGACAACGTCTGGTACTGCCAGGGCTACTCCGGGCATGGCATCGCCACCACCCACATCATGGGCGAGATCATGGGCCGAGCCATCACCGGCCAACTGGAGCAGTTCGACACCTTCGCCGCCTGCCAGCACATTCGCGTGCCCATGGGCGATGTGCTCGGCAACCCGATGCTGGCCGCCGGCATGTGGTACTACCAACTGCTCGAGCGGCTGCGCTGAGCCCCACCTTTTACAGGACACCAACATGACTCAAGCCACTCGAGCCGCGTGGGAACAACGCGCGGCCGACCTTATGCCTGAAACCCGGGCCTTTATCGCCGGCCGCTACCAACCGGCGGCCAGCGGCGCCACCTTCGACTGCATCAGCCCCATCGACGGCCGCTCGCTCGGCCAGGTTGCCAGCTGCGCCGACGCCGACGCCGACGCCGAGCTTGCTGTCGTTGATGCTCGCCGCACCTTTGAATCAGGGGTCTGGTCGCGGTTGGCGCCGGTCAAGCGCAAAGCCGTGATGATCCGTTTCGCCGCGTTGATCGAGGCTCACGCCGAGGAGCTCGCGCTGCTCGAAACCCTCGACATGGGCAAGCCGATCAATGACGCCCTGAACGTAGACCTGCCGGGCGCCGCGCGGGCAATCCGCTGGTACGGCGAGGCCATCGACAAGGTCTATGACGAAGTTGCCACGACCGCTCACGACGAACTCGGGCTGGTCACCCGCGAGCCGGTCGGCGTGGTCGCCGCCATCGTGCCGTGGAACTTCCCGTTGGTCATGGCCTGCTGGAAACTGGGGCCTGCGCTGGCGGCCGGAAACTCGGTGATCCTCAAGCCTTCGGAAAAGTCCCCGCTGACCGCGATTCGCCTGGCGCAACTGGCGCTCGACGCCGGCCTGCCGGCCGGGGTATTGAACGTGCTGCCAGGCTTTGGCCATACCGTGGGCAAGGCGCTGGCGCTGCACATGGACGTGGATACGCTGGTGTTTACCGGCTCGACCCGGATCGCCAAGCAACTGATGGTCTACGCCGGCGAATCGAACATGAAGCGCGTGTGGCTGGAAGCGGGCGGCAAAAGCCCGCACATCATCTTTGCCGATACCGCCGACCTTGCGGCAGCGGCTGCCGCTGCTGCCAGTGCGATTGCCTTCAACCAGGGCGAGGTCTGCACCGCCGGCTCACGGTTGCTGGTAGAACGCTCGATCAAGGCGCGCTTCATGCCGCTGCTGATCGAGGCCTTGGGCCAGTGGAAACCCGGGCATCCGCTGGACCCGGCCACCCGCGTTGGAGCGCTGGTGGACCGCCAGCAACTGGAAACGGTGCTCGGCTATATCCAGGCCGGCCACGACCAGGGCGCGACGCTGGTGGCCGGTGGCAACCGGGTGTTGGAAGACACCGGCGGCGTGTTCGTTGAGCCAACGGTGTTCGATGAGGTGAACAACCGCATGCGCATTGCCCAGGAGGAAATCTTCGGCCCAGTGTTGTCCGTGATCAGCTTCGACACCCCCGAGCAAGCCGTGCAGATTGCCAACGACAGCCCCTTTGGCCTGGCGGCGGGGGTCTGGACCTCGGACCTGTCCAGGGCCCACCTCACCGCCAAGGCCCTGCGTGCCGGCAGCGTCTGGGTTAACCAGTACGATGGCGGCGACATGACCGCGCCTTTTGGGGGGTTCAAGCAATCCGGGAACGGGCGGGACAAGTCGCTGCATGCGCTGGATAAGTACACCGAGCTGAAAGCTACCTGGATCAAGCTGTAAGGTAAGCCCTCGGGGGCCGTTTCACGGCCCATCGCGGCCAGGTCCGCTCCTACACGCGGTCAATTGTAGGAGCGGCGGTCCGGCGTCCCGGCCTGGCCGCGATGGGGCGCGAAGCGGCCCCCGCTCAGCTGCGACGCTGCATTACAAACTGCAGCATCCATTGCGCAATCAGCGCTCCATCATGCCCCTGCTGTACGGTCGCGGTCGCGGCGCTGTACAGGTCTTCACCGTAGCCTTCGCGTCGCAGGTCGAGAAGATCCTGCGCATAGCCTTCGACAAACTCCGGGTGCCCCTGGAAGCACAACACTTGCTCGCCAATGCTGAACGCCGCCACTGGGCAGAATAGGCTGCTGGCGAGCAGTTGCGCGCCGTCGGGCAAGGCGCTGACCTGGTCCTGGTGCGACACCAGCAAGGCAAAGTCGGCACGCGGCGGGGTCATCCACGGCTGCGGTTCGAGGCACTGATAACGGTGTACGCCCAGGCCCCAGCCTTGAGCCGCCCGGCCGCACTCGCCGCCCAGCAATAGCGCCAGCAGTTGATGCCCGAAGCAAATCCCGAGCAGCGTGTCGCCGCGCTGATAACGCTCGAGCAGAAACGTGCGCAGCACGTTGATCCAGCCCTGCTGGCCAAACGCATCGGCCTTGCTGCCCGTCACCAGGTAGGCATCGAACGTCTGACCTTCAGAAGGATATTCGCCGTCCACCACGTTGAACACGGCAAAACTCGCCGGCACTGGCTGGCGAGCGAACAGTTGCTGGAACAGGTGGCCGTAGCTTTGGTAACGGCCCACCAGTTCGGGCCGCAGGTGGTCGGTTTCGAGAATGCAGATGGAAAGCATGGGGGCAGAAAAATCCTGAATGGGCAAGCGAGGGGAAATTCTGGAGAGGGTGTTGAGGCAATTCGCGGATGAATCCGCTCCCACATGTTGTGGGAGCGGATTCATCCGCGAAGCTTCTAAGGCCTTACAAATCCAACAGCAAGGTCGCGGTCCTGGCCCGTGAAACACAGACCATCATCACGTTGTTACGCGCTCGCTCGCTGTCGGTGAGGAGCATGTCGCGGTGGTCGATGACGCCGTCGAGCACGCGGGTTTCGCACATGCCGCACACGCCCTGCTCGCAGGACGACGGCACATCCACGCCGTTTTCACGCAGTGCGGCCATGACCGAGCAATGGGTCGGCACGTCGATTTCCTTGCCGCTGCGGGCGAGGATGACTTTCAGGTCGCCCTCGCCTGCCACCACCGGCAAGGGCGCTGCGCTGAAGCGTTCCAGGTGCAGACGCTGGCCGAGTTCCTCGGCGTCGAACCGGGCTGTCAGGGCATCGAGCAGCACACCCGGGCCGCAGCTGTAAGTCTCGGCACCCGCCGCCGCACGGGCAGCGATGCGCTCCAGGTCGAGCAGGCCGAACTCGTCGGCCGGCAGCACTTCAACCTGCTCGCCCGCATGCGCCAGCAAGCGTTCGAGAAAGGCCATGGAGCGCCGCGAACGGCCGCCATAGACCAGGTGCCACGGCACGCCAGCGCGCTCGGCAGCGAGGATCATTGGCAAAATCGGCGTAATGCCGATGCCGCCTGCGACAAACTGATAAGCCGCCGCCGGCGCCAACGGGAAGGCGTTGCGCGGCGTGCCAATTCGAATCTGCATGCCCACGCGCAGACTGTCGTGCACCTCGCGCGAACCGCCACGGCCCTTCTCTTCTCGCAGCACCGCAATGCGCAGGTAACGCGCTTCCTGCGGATCGCCGCACAGCGAGTACTGGCGGGTGGTGCCCGAAGGCAGGTGCACATCGATGTGCGCCCCCGCCTCCCAGCCCGGCAAAGGCTGATCGCCCAGCGCCTGCAGTTCGAGGGACATCACGCCCTCGGCCTCCAGGCGCATGGCGCTGATCAGCACCTGCATGCCTTCGCCTGCGCGGTTCATGCTACGCCTCGTTGCCCCTGGGGCACGGCGACCACTTCCGGCACGGCGCGCTCCATGAACTCGCGGAACGCCCGGCGGTAGTTGAGGGTGAACAGGTCGGCCGGCACCGAGTGCTCGACAAATACCCCATCCCAGTCGATTTCACGCGGGTAAATGCCCGCGGCAATCGGCATGTCTTCCAGGTAGACCATTTCTTCGATCCGCAGGTTTTCCTGCAGGTCCGCACCGGTGAAGTCGCGGGCGTTGGCCACGCCCCAGAAAATCTTCACGTCGTCATAGGCCATTGGCGACGGGAAGCCCGCGACGATGCGCTTGCCCAAGCGTTCGTAGTCGTAGGTGATGCTGGCCAGGCCCGGCGCTGCGCAGTGATAGAACATTATGCAATCACCGTCGTTGGCCCACTCGCCTTCGCCGGCGTCCAGCGGCCGTTCCATCACCACGTCGAGGCCTTCGCGGCGGACTTTCAGGGGTTCGACCACCTGCGGGGTCGGGCCCATGGAGACGTGGTGCACGAATGGGAAGTGGGCGACGTCACGGAAGTTCTCGATCGCCACCGCCACGCCGGTCGGCGAATGCAGCGGCTCGGCGGCCAGCCACTCGAACTCGATGCCTTTCCACTGTTCCGGGTCGTAGAGCGCTTGAACCGGGTCTTCCAATACCGTCCAGACGTGAGCAAAGCGCTCGATCACAGGATAAGTCTTGATCGACGCCTGCGGTGGGATCTTGCATTGATCCGCCAGCGACGGCACATGGCTGCACTTGCCGTCCTCGGCGTCGAAGCGCCAGCCGTGGTAGGGGCAGGCGATGCTTTCGCCATGGACCTTGCCCAGGGCAAAGTCGGCGCCCCGGTGCGGGCAACGGGCATCCTGCACCACGGCCTGGCCGGACTCGGTGCGGTACACCACCAGGCGCTCGCCGAGCAAGGTCGCCGACTGCGGCGTGGCCAGATCAACGGAGCGCGCAACAGGGAACCACTGGCGGCGCATGGCGGCTTCAGCACGTTGGCGCTGGGTCATTTTCTCGGTCATGTTCTTGTCCTCATCAAGCCTTGTTCTTAGATACCGACTACCAACGCACCACCGTTTACCGCCAGCACTTGCCCGGTGATAAAGGCCGCTTCGTCGCTGGCCAGAAACGCCACCGCCGCCGCGATTTCTTCCGGGTGCACCAGGCGCCCGAGGGGGATATTGGCCTTTTCGCCTTCGACGTATTCGTCCGGCACCATGCGGGTCAGGATCGCCCCGGGGGTGATGGCGTTGAACAGAATCCCCTGCCCCACGAACTCCTTGGCCATGGTTTTCATCAGGCCCAGCTGCGCGGTCTTGGAGACCATGTAGGCGTAGGAGTGGCCGTCCGGCACCTGGCCCCACTGGGAGTTGATGAAAATCACCCGCGGCGCCTTGCTCTGGCGCAGGGCCGGCAACGCGGCACGGGTCAGGTACAACGGTGCATGCACGTTGATCGCCAGCAACTGGTTGAAGTTGTCGTCGTCGGTCTCTTCAAGGCCGGTCAGCGAATACATCATCCCGGCGTTGTGAACGAGGATGTCGAGCTGGCCGAAGTGTTCGACCGCTTGCGCGATCAGGCTTTCGGCGTTGGCCCGGGTGGTGATGTCGCAGGCAATGGCAATGGCCTTGCCACCGGCCGCAACGATGTCGGCGGCGGTGGCGCGGGCCACGTCGGCGTCGATGTCGTTGACAATCACGCTGGCGCCACGGGCGGCCAGCAGGCGCGCATGGGCACGGCCGGCACCGCGCCCGGCGCCGGTGATCAGGGCCACGCGGCCGGTGAATTTCTGGGCCTCAGGGGCAAGGTCGAGCACGCTTTGCGGGGCGATGCGGGCCTGCTCGGCAGAGAGGGAAACGGTCATGGGTTGTTCTCCAGAAATCGACTGGTTTCAGACTTTGTGCGGTTCGGTGACGTAGAGCATGTTGCCGTCCGGGTCGAACATCGGGCGGTAACGGTAGTGAGTACCGCTCGGGTGCTGCCATTCGATCGGCTGGTCGGTCACCCACTGCACCTTGCCCTCCAGGTAGGCGATGGCTTCATCCAGGTTCTCCACCTCAAAGGCGAAGGAGTCGAAGCCCGGCGCGTCTTCCAGGTTGATGGCGGTACGGCGCTCGACCTTCAGGGTGCTTTCGGTGTGGAACAGGTACAGGGTCAGGTTGCCGGTATCGATGGCCGCCCAACGCTCTTCGGCGACATAAGGCAGGAAGAAACCCAGGCCCAAAGTGCCGTGGTAGAAGTCCACCAGGCGCTGGACGTTGTGGGTGAGGATGTCCATGTTGTCGACGCGTTTGAGTTTCAGCATGGCAAAGGCTCCTTGGCCGTGATCAATGAGAATGTTGGGCGGTATGGGCACAAGGCCCGCCTGCCAGGGCGTTGAGGGTGCCGGCGGCGACGTCGATGGCCACCGTGACAAGGGTCTGGTACTGGTCGGCGCTGCTGTTCGGGTCCGGGTGGCAGCAGACTGCACCGGTGCTGCCCAGGTGGCTGTTCATCGCCTCGGTGATCGCGGCCACGTTGAGGTCGCGACGGTTTTGCAGGCGCCGGGTCAGCACGTGATGGCGCAGCAGGGTGTCGGGGTAGACGCCCCATTCGGTATCGCCCCGGGCGGCCCTGGCATCGAGGAAATGGTTGGTGTGCACCAGCAAGCCGTCGGCACCGGGGAACACGAACGCCGGGCCTTCGGGGTAGATTTCCACCGAGATCGCGGCCGCTTCACCGGCCTTGGAGGCCAGCACGGTCAGGGAACTTGAGGCGGAGAAATCCGCGCCGGCCAGCAGCTGCAGGGCGTCATTGATGTCGCGCTGGCTGTCGAGCATCCAGCGCGCGGCCACGTGCACCGGCACACCCATGCGCTGGCCGTCGAGGGCGTGGTGGAGGATGTTGAAATGCACACCCAGGCCACGGTTGTTGACGCCGATCTTGCCGACGATGCCGTACTCGGTGACGGTGGTGGTGAAGCGCCCGTCGGCATGAGGGATTTCCCACACCAGCCATTGGCTGGCGAACTGCGAATACCAGTCCCAGGTTTGCACCGTGATCGGCGCCGGCAGCGCCGGGTCGACGAAGGCTACGGTGGAGCATTCGCCGCGCAGTTTGACGCTGAGGAAGGCGAGGATTTCAGTGCGGGCATTGATGGCACCGATTTCCCGCGCATCCACCCCGCTGCCCTCGGCCATGCCAAGGATTTCAGTGTGCAGCGGCGCTGCGAAAGCGGCGATTTGCGCCAGGGCTTCGCTGCCCAGTTGCAGCAGGTCGACCGCGCCGCCCGCCGTGCGCTGGAACAAGCCGCGGTAGGCTTCGACCGAGGCACGGATCTGCGCCGCGTGGCACTCGCCAAATTCGCGGCCACGCCCGTGCGGGTCGGTGACGGTTGAGCGGAAGGTGTAGGTCATCGTGCGTTCTCCAGGTAAGGCTTCACATGCCGCGCCACCTCATCCAGGCGGGCGAACCAGACGTCGCCGTCGCTGACCAGGCGCTCGACAAAGCGCTCCAGTTGCGCGAAGCGCGCGGCGCGGCCGATCACTTCAGGGTGCATCGTGAAGGTGGTGTGGCGGCCCTCGCGGCGGGCCGATTCGTACTCGGCCAGCCAGACATCGGTGAGGGTTTTGGGGTGGGTGTAGTTGCCGCCGTTGTCGATGCTCCAGCCGAACATCGGCCAGTCGTCCAGCGACCAGTGCACCGGCAGCTCAACGATCGAGCGGCCGTTCCAGGTTTCGATGTAGGGGCGGTCGTCGCCCATGCAGCTGGAGTCGTAGGCAAAGCCGTTGTCGATCACAAGGTCGAAGGTCTCCGGCGTCAGCTCCCAGGACGAGGAGCGATAACCGGCCGGCTTCGGTGCGCTGGCCTTGGCCAGGGCTTCCAGGCCGCGCTGCATTTCTTCGATTTGTTGCTCGACCGAGACCTTGTCGCTGCGCAGGTGCATATGGCCGTGGTGGCCGATTTCATGGCCCTGTTCCAGCAGTTGGTCGATCAGCCCCGGGTGCTGCTCGGCGGTATAGCCGGGCACGAAAAACGAGGCCTTGATCTGGTGTCGGGCCAACAGTTCGAGGATCCGTGGCAGGCCACGGGTAACGCTGAACCGGCCTTCCGACAGGCTGGTCAGCCGGCGCGCGAAGGTGGGGCTGTCACCCAGAAAACCGGCCTCGGCGTCCACGTCAAACGTCAGGGAGACGGCCACAGGGCTGCGGTTCGGCCAGGCGAGGCCAAATGAGTTATCAATGCTCATGGGGGTTCCTTTGCCAGTTGCGGTGAAACGAAACGGGGGATGTTCAGGGGCTGTTCAGTGGCTGCCGGCCGGTAGCGGATGGGCTCGGTCCTGCCAGCGGCGCAGGCGGAACATCACTTGGGAGATGGCCAGCACGCCGATGGCGATGCCGACTTCCTTGAAGCTGCCGTAGCCGGTGATCGAGGCGCTGGTGACGCCGACGATCAGGATCAAGCCGTCGAACACGACCAGGGCCGAGGCGATGGCGATCCAGCGGCGTGGCAGGCGGATGGGCCGTGGCGTGTCAGGCTGGTCTTTGCGCAGGATCATGAAGCCGCTCACCGCCAACAAATGCGCCAACACATAACCGACGTTACCGGCGACGATGACCGCCAGCGCGTTACCGACAAACAGCACCAGTGCCACGTTGATCGCCAGTTGCACGGTCACGGCCCGGGCCGGTACGCCATTGCGATTGAGGATGCCGAACTGGCGCACCGTCAGGCCGTCCCGCGAGCTCTGGTACAGCGCACGGGCCGCATCCGCAGTGCCCATCACCGAGAGCACCAGGATGCCGGCGATCAACACCACGGTGATCGCCGCAGCGCCAGTGCCCAGCAGCGCCAGGGCGCCAGCCTGCAGAAAGCCGTTGGGGTGCTCGGCCAGGCCTTGCTCGCCCAGCAGGCCGGCCAGCCCCAGCGGGGTCAGGGTAAACACCAGCAGCAGGATCAAGGCCGATACGCGCAGCGCCTTGCGGGTGTCGCCCACGGTGTCGCGGTATTCAGGGATAAAGGAGGCGGCGGCTTCGACGGCGTAGGCCGACCAGGCCATCACGAACAACCAGGCCAGCACGGTGCGCAGCCCTTCCATACCCGCCGGAATGCGCCAGGTGAAGGTGTCGCTGCTCCACAGCGGGGAGGCGAACGCGCCACTGCCGAAAATCACCACCGGAATCATCAACAGCACCCCGGCCAGGGTGATCAGAATCATGGTAAAGCGCAGCTCGATCATGCTCAGCGCCCACGACAACAGCGCCACGCCCAGGGCGATCAGCTGGGGCAAATCCAGCTGGATCAGGCCCAGGTCCAACACATAGGTTGCATTGGGCCAGAACTGCTCGGTGACGATCTGCGAGACCGCCAGCCCCCAGATGGCCGGGGCCGTGGCCCAGGCGAACCAGTAAGCGTAAGTGGCCAATGGGCCAAGCGAGGGAAAGCGCTTGCGCCAGGCTTCGTTGGCGTACAGCGCAATGCCGCCGGATTTGTGGCTGAACATCGCGCCCATTTCCGAGTACACCCAGTTATGCAGCGCCGCCACCACGGCAATGGTGGCCCACAACGCCACGGCCGCCCAGGCGCCAATGGCGCCCATTGAATACCCCAGGCCCACAAACAGCGCGGCGGGCAAGCTCAGGGTGATGGCAACGCCATCCCACCATCGAATCGTTTTCTCGAAACCGTGCTCAACACCGCTGGTGCTCTCGCTCATGACGCTCACCTCATCCGCTTTATTTTTGTAACAGCTTGCGATGGGTCAATATTAATCATCTTTCTTGCGCAAAATCACTATTTATTTCGCATTATCTTGCGCAATGCGTAGCATGAGTCGCACATTGATACGCAATGCTTTGCAAAATCGCAGGCGCGCCAAAGCAGTGCGCAGGCGCACACACCTTCAAGGACGGGGGTTGGCAGGCGGCGAGCGTCAGCCCCCGCGCCTCAAGACAGGGCGCCGGGCGTGTCGCAATCAGATAGGTAGTGTGGCGCGCAAATCGGGTGGCGGCGCCCGGACGACGTGCAATGGTGGCACTGTATGCGTCAGGCGCCAGGCGATACGGGCAACGACCAGCAGCAACAGACTACTTGCCAAAGCCTTGTCTCACTCGTAATGGCTAGCTTACTCCCCCTGGCGCTGGTGGCCTTGAGAGGCGTGATGATCCGGATTATGCGACTCGCCATGCGCCTCGTGAGCTACGGGCGCAAGAGGTTGTAGCCGATTGGTCTCCTCCTCCAGGTAAGCGAGTAGAGCGGTGACCTCGACCTCGCCCAAACGCAGATTCGGCATCGCCAAGCGGTTGTATTGTTCATACAACTGCATGGCCAAGGGGTCCTTTTCCGCCAGCATCCGATCCGGCTCCTTGATCCAGCGCGTGAGCCATACCGGATCACGTTGTCGGGTCACCCCGAGCAAATCCGGACCAATGCTGCGCATCCCGGCGTGCTCGGTATCGCCGAGCGTATGGCAGGAGGAGCAGCGCGTCCGATAGATTTGCTCGCCAGCGCTGGGCGTGCGCACGCTAGGGGCGTCGGCATTTTTGTTCGTATGGGTGCTCGCCAGCTTCCAGTTGTGCAGGCTGTTGCCTAGCCGGTCTGCCAGGATGTAGGGATTCTCGAAGGGCGAAGCCTTCATCCAGCGCCCGGTGCTCTGGTTGCCAATGATCAAGCTCAGGTTGTGATCCTTGGTTTGACCATCGTCGACGCCCTCGATGAACAGGCCGAGCCTTTGCCGCAACAAAGTGATATCGGCTTTCTGGCCGGTCAAAAACTGCCAGCCGGGTCCGGTCTTGAATTTCTCGGTATATTGCTTGAGCACCGCTGGCGTATCGGTCTGCGGGTCGATGCTGATCGAATAGAAGAACACATCGCGACCGACCCGCTCGCCGAGCAGCTGCTGCACCTGTCGCAGGCGCGCGGTTTCCAGTGGGCAAGAGTCGGTACAGGAGGTGAAGATGAAGTTGATCGCCACCACCTTGTCCTTGATCAGGTCATCGAAGAAGTGCACCGTCTGGCCATCCTGGGTGACCAGGGGAATGTTGGGAAAGTAGTCGCGCCCCCAAGCCTGGGGAGGGTCGTTTTCGCCAGTAGCCGCTGCCGACCACTGCGCGGCACACAAGGTAAGCAACAGCAGAAAGCGGGTGAACACGGTTGTGCTTATCATGGTTTGCATCCTGTGCAGGTGACTGCCCCATGCCTTGCGCTTCAGGTGACGATCTGTGGCCTGAAGCGCAAGGTGAAGCAGGTCAGCGGACCGAGATCGGTACCGTGATCGACTGGCCGAAAGACGATTTGATCGTCACGGTCGGGTTCGGCGACGGTCCATTGCCGGTGGTGTTGACCGAGATCCGCCAGCGGGCACCGGTAGCCGTCGCGCTGAGTGTCGCCGTGCCAAGGCTCAGCGGCCCACCCGTGGTCGCTGCCGTGACCGTGATGGTGTTGCCGGTTACCCGCGAAGTCGTCCCAACCAGACTCCAGGTATAACGGTTGTTGCGTCGTGCGACGACCGTGGCGCTGGTCACCTTCAGGTCTTCGCTAACAGCTGCCGGGGTGACCGAAATGCTCACGGTGGCGGGCGTTGCCGAGACACCGCCCGACGCATCGCGGGCCTCATAGGTGAAGGTCGCAGTGAGCGGCTCGGCTACTGTGGCCGGTGGCGTGTAGATCACGCTGGTGCCGTCGGTGCTGACACTGCCCCGGCCAGAGTCCGGCTGACTCAGGCTGACGACTGTGAGCGGCACGTTGTTGTCAGGGTCGCTGTCGTTGGCCAGCACGTTGAGGGTAACCGCCACACCGGCAGTGGTGCTGGCGTTATCGGCCTTGGCTACTGGCAACTGATTGTCACCCTCACCCTCACCATCGCCATCGCCGTCGCCGTCGCCGTCGCCATCGCCCTCACCATCGCCGTCGCCGGCGCGGAAGGTGGGGAGCGCCGCGGAACTCACGTATTCCACGCCGTCCCAGCTTGGCAGCGGCGTTGGCATCAGCTCGAACTGGCCGGGGTGTTCGACGTCCCAGCGCAGCAACATCGACGTGTCCTCGTGCTGAGTGTTGTGGCAGTGCTCCATGAAGGTGCCGGCAAACTCGCGGAATCGGATAGCCACCTCGACCTCTTTGGAGCTGTCCACCTCCGGTCCAATGCGGTAAACGTCCTTGCGCGCCCACTTCTCCCAGTCCGGCGGCGCCTTGCCATCGCGGCTGAGAATGACCCCTTCCTCAAAGTGCACATGCACTGGATGGCTCCAGCCATCGCCGCCATTCTCGAGCTTCCACACTTCGAGGGTGCCGTCGCCGCTGAAGCCAGCATCCGTTGGACCATTGGCCAACTGGGGCGCCGCACTGATCCGGCGTGGGTCCATGGAATAGCCGGAGCCACCGTCGGTCTTGATGGTCCAGGGCTCGAAATCGGTACCATTGGAGCGACCAAATTCAAAGCTGCGGTGCCGTGCCAGCTTGAGCTTGGCCTGGTCGTCAGCGTTGTCGCGGTTGATGGTCAACGGGATCATGGACTTGCCGGCCGCCTTGCCGGGTTTGGCCGGTTCATAGGCCGTCGGGTCCATGCTCAGGTCCTGGCCAGCGTAGGATTTGACGTTCAGTTGCAAGAACTTGCCGACCACTGGGTCGCCGTTGTCCCATTTCGGCCCTTTGCTGGTCTGCTTGAGCACCGCCTTGTATTTTTCAGACAGCACGTCAGCCAGTGATAGCTGGTCTTTCTCCGGGCCCTTGCCGGTCTTGTGCTCCATCAAGTTGACGAAATACAGCTTGTCCCCGGTCTTGATCCCATGCTTGGCGAAATTGATGATGATGTCATAGCGTTCGGCGATGGCTTGGGTTGGCAGGATGCCGTGGTTGTCCTTGAGGTCGCCATCGTGGTCCAGGTCCAGGCTGCCGTCGAAGGGTACGGTATGTTCCATGATGTTGCCGTCGTTGGCGATCATGTGGAAGGGCACCCGGTCGTAGGACACGCCAGAGCCTTTCGGACCGGAAAATTCGCCGCCAGTGCCCTTGATTTCGCGGACCACCGCCAGCTTGAAGAAGCGCGAGATCGAGCCATTGAGAATGCGAAAGCGATAGCTGCGTGCCCGCACGTTCAGGTAGGGCTGGTACTGCCAGTTGACCGTCATCTGATCGCCGAGGAAGCCGTCGGTGTTGAACGGGTTGAACCACAATTGGCCGTTCTGGTCCCAGGCCTTGTCGGCGAGTACCAGGTTGACGTCATAGTCACGGTTACCCCAGGGCAATGCCGAGCCACTGGGCAGGCGCAGGTTGACACCGTCCTCGAGCGCCTCGTTGCCGCGATCGATCGCGCTGTAGTAATTCATCATCGCGGCGTTGCCCTTGTAGACGTTCTGCGCGGTGAAGTCGAACATATGGTCGTGGAACCAATGGGTGCTCATGGTTTCACGCCAGTCGCCGCGGATCTTGATGCTGCCGTTTTCACAGGTCTTGAGACCGGGAGTGGCATCGTTGACGAAGAGCGTTTCTCCCGGCGAGCAGGGGAACGCCGCCCTTGGGTCTTGCGCCTTGGTATTGATGGTGTCATAGCCGGCCAGTTGCAACGGCCAGCGATAATCGTAGTACTGACCCGGGAAGAAGAAGGCATTGGCAAAGCCATCGCTTTCGGCCGGGGTGTGGCCGTTGTGCTCGTGGGTACTGAGGGTGTGCAGGCCAAAGCCGCCGTTCGCTGCGGGATCGATGGGCAGGGCGTTATAGTGGCGCATGAGCAGCGCTTGCCCGTAGCGCACCATCAACAGTTTGGGCGGCAGCGTGCCATCGAAGGTCCACACCGAGTTGTGATTCTGCACCGGCATGTTCGGGTGCAAGCGGATGCCGATGCCCTTGGTGGTGCCTTCGGTGGCCGGGATGCCGGCGGTGTTGTGGTAGAGCCCGTTGGGGCCGAACTCACCCTTGGTGTAGCCGTGCATCTGTTTGTTGTCGCGCAGGCCCAGGTTGCTCCGCGCACCGGCTTGCGCGGTCTTGAGCGCGGCCTGGGGGTAGAACTCGTTCCAGCGCTGGTGTGACCAGCCTTTTCCCGGTGGCCGCCCTTCGGCCGGTGAACCCACCGGGTGACGGTTGAGGAAGGCTTCGATCTGCGCCTTCCAGGGGTTGCGGTCCAACACGTTGGAAAACTGCGTCGGGAACGGGGTCAGCCCCGGTTGGCGCAGGAAGGCTTCCAGCGCCGTGCCCGAAGGGCCACTGCGGGCGACGATGTTCGGGTCCTGGCCAGGGGCGGGACCCAGGGTGGGGACCGGGAAGGTTATTTCTGCCGGCGGGGTCGTCGGATCGAGTTTCTCCGGGCCGAACTCCTCGAACAGCAACAGTTGCTGGGTATAGGGTTGGGCCCCGAACAGCGGGCTTGGCTTGCCATTGGTAGGGAAGTTGAACGAGGTCTGCAGCGCCGGGGGCAGGACGTTCTCGGCACGTGGAGTGGTTCGGTCACCGAAACCGCCGTTGGGCAGGGCAAGTGCACCACGGTTGGTATCCGGCAGCGTTTCCAGTGCTTGCAGCGCGGCCTCGGGGTCGGCAGGCGGATCGGTAAAGGCCGAGGGGTCGGTCGGCGGTGGCGGGCCAAAATCATCGAGAGGTACCGCACTCACGTTGGCCAAGCCGAATGTGACCAGCAGTGCAGTCGCGATGCCCGAGCGCCGGAAAAGGTTGGTCAATAACTTCACCGGCGGATTGTTTTTCATCATTTTTACCTCGCTCCTGTGCAGCTTCACCAGCCACGCCCGACCGAAAATGGCACTTTGCCGCTTCGCTTTAGCAATCAGCAAAAGCCACGCCAAACGTTGGGAAATATGCAAAATTTAAAAAGCCGCCGGTAATCAATCGGTTGGCCGTTGACTTTGCTGTTGAAGGGTAACGAGTCAATTTTCAGTGGGGGTAGTTCCCCATTTCCGGGGTTTTCCGATCACAAGCTTTCCCCATTTCCGGGAGGGTGCTGAGCCGGTGTAAGCCATCGCTTACGCCGGCTTAGGCTATCGCCCACTGGCTAAGCGGGTTGGCCCTGCAATATCACTCTTGTGTTGACGGACCGACACTGGCTGACAAGGCTGACAGTCAGGGAAATCGCAGGAGAGCGATGCATCAGGACGATGACCCAATGGAAATGGAATCAGTAGAAAAAACGGCGCGACGTCCATCCCGCCGTTTTTTTTTCGTCTGCAGAAAGCCGACACCCCCACACATGGCGTTTGTAGTCATGCGTGCGAATCACCGGTTGCCCAAATGTGAGCGGCAAGCCCGGTTGCGTCCGGTTCAAGGCCTGGATCTGGCTTTTCTCGTCGACGCATAACGCCAGGGCCCTGTCGGGTGGGTTCAGGTATAGGCCGACGATATCCTGAACTTTATCGACGATAGGTAGCTAACTTCTGAGACACCACACTAGAGGTCGAGCTCTCCGCCCGGGATCGTGAAACGGATCTTGTGCACTTTGACTTCCTGCATCATGCGCACTTCTTCAATCCCCGGCAGTGAGCGAATGCGCTGTTTCAGCTGCCAGAGGCTGTCATTGTCACGGCACAGCACCTGCACGCAGATGTCGGCGGTGCCCATGGTGGTGGACAGGTAGCTGATCTCGGTCCAGCGCCCAAGGGTGTCGACCACCCGTTCGTGGTCCTGGGGGCTGACGTTGACGAACAGCAGCGCCAGCTTGGCATCCCCAAGCTTGGCCGGGTTGGTGAAGGCCAGGATCTGCAGGATGCCGTGGTCCTGCATGCGCTTGACCCGCGTGCGCACCGTGGCCTCGGGCACCGACAGATTGCGCGCCACTTCGCGGAACGCGCGGCGACCGTCTTCCTGCAGCTCACGGACGATTTCCAGGTCCAGAGGATCTAGGGATGACATTGGCATGATGGGCTCTCGATGGCAGCGCCCGGCAGGCGCAAAAGCCTGACGGGCAAAAAAGCCTAGGCTAGCAGGCTTGTCGCAGCGTTTCGAGGGCCCTCGGCACCCCGACTGTGGTGAATGCGCGTGTAGGAGCCGAGCTTGCTCGCGATGCAGGCGACGCGGTGTATCAGATACACCGCGGTGATGCCATCGCAGGCAAGCCTCAATGCCAGTCAGTTAAGGCGAGATCCATGTAGGAGCGGACCTGGCCGCGATGGGCTGCGAAGCGGCCCCGGCGATTCTGAAACCGCCCGCACTCCCAGGGCTTGTCGTAGATATCACCGGCCTCGGGGGCTGCTGCGCAGCCCATCGCGGCCAGGTCCGCTCCTACAAGGGTTGCGTCGTTCAGTTACTTAACTGACTGGCATTGAGGCAAGCCTGGCTCCTACAGAGGATCCGTCATCCCATGGTGCACGAACCTCGCCCTACAAACACGACCAGCGCTGGCAATGCTCAGCAAGTTCCCGCTGGATATTTTTCCGGGCCTGCAACCGGGAAGTCCAATCAAGTCAAACCTGATTTGGGAAATTTCCTCCTCGCCCACCGGAACGGTCCACTGTATCTGACGCCCCGCTTGCCTCTCTACTGGAGATTCTTCTATGGGAGGCAAGCGATATGTTTACTGCTGCTCACTGGAATGCGGCAAAGGATTGGCGCAACAGCAGCACAAATATTGTTTTCATTAATCGACCGGCTCCTGGCTCGAGAGCCGCCCATCTCAATGAGTAAGCGACTAGCGGCTATCCCGATTCTTGCAGCGCTGATCACCGGCTGTGCCAATAAGCCGCTGCCATACGACGCCTGGTGGCTGGGGTTTGGAGCGCCGAACTACATGGAAGTCTGGATCGAAACGGCGGATGTTGTCGACGTTCAGGGCCATTTGTTCACACGCGCCATGAGCGGAACATCGGCAATTCAGACACCACCCGATAATCAGGGAGATCCAAGGGGCTGGACTAAGCGACCAGGGTCGGGAAAAGGCAAGTTCGTCTACGGTGCGGACTTACCCAAGACAATTTATGTGCGCTGGCAGTCCATCGCCGAACCGCAGGTTTATCGGGTTCTTATTGATATTCCGGAGAGTGTCCGCACAGAAATGGTGAAGGGAGAGAGAGCGTATTGCATGGCTCGCGAGATATGGAAAACAGATTATCGCAAAGGTGTAGTGATCCATTTGGCTCCCGGCGGCATAGCCAAGGTCTGGGTATCCGGACCTTGCCTGGAAGCCATCGAGGTCGGACGGTTCGAGGGCGAAGTGGTAACCGCTGGCCCACGCGCAGAGTACGGCAATAACCACTACATGATTGACCTCGACCCAGAGTCCAAAGCCTACATCAAAAAATTTGGCATCCCCTTCGACTCCTGGTAACCGTTCAATCGATCGGGTGACGGTTCGAGGGTGGTTCTCCCTAATGAATAAAGCCCGAATAGCGCTTCTGCTGACAACCATTTTCATAGGAGGCTGCGGTCATAAAAAACTACCATACGACGCATGGTGGTTGGGATTCGCAGCCCCAAATTATATGGAAGTATGGATTGAAACAGCGGATGTAGTTGATGCCCAAGGCCGACTTTTCCGGCGCGCAATGAGTGGTGGATCGGCTATCCAGACGCCGCCACACAACGAGGGAAACCCGCGCGGCTGGCCAAAAGAACCAGGATGGGGAAAGGGAAAGTTCGTTTACGGGGCTGATCTGCCCAAGAATCTTTACGTTCGCTGGCAGTCGCTTGCCGAACCACAGGTCTATCGTGTTTTCATCGATATACCCGAGAACAAGCGCGCAGCAATGTTAAAGGGCGAACGGGCATACTGCATGGCGCGAGAAGCCTGGATGACTGACTACAGAAAAGGACTGGCGATTCATCTTGCGCCGGGAGGGATTGCAAAGGTCTGGCTGGCCGGGCCTTGCTTGACTCCCATCGAAGTCGGGCGTTTTGTTGGTGAGATCGTTCCTCAAGGCCCCCATCTGGGCAAGGCCGTCGACGGGAAGTTTGCCCGGCCGCCCAACGAAGCCTCTCGTGCCTACATAGAAAAATTCGGCATCCCCTTCGATTCCTGGTAGCGGTAGGAAAGACATAGCAAAATCGCGGCAATTCGCCACCCTCCCGGCTAGTGCACCCCTCATTTGAGTGCTAGAGTCGCCGGCCATGAACCGCGCCCTCCGCCCTCGCCCGTTGATTGCATGGATGCTCTACGCCAGCGTCCTGTTCACCGTGCTCGCCTGCGGGTTTCATCACGGTCAAATGAGCGGTATGAACCTGACCGTGCTGGGCAGTGACCACGGTTCGGTCAAGGCGCAACACCACGGCGCCAGCCACGCTCTCAGTCACGACAAGGGCGACCCCAGCGACCACGCCAAACACATGGCGACGCTGACGTGCCCGCTGTGCTCCTCCTTCGGCCTGGCGGTGACCCTCAACACCTCGAGCTGGGCACTGGACTATGTGCCCGGCGACGCCATCGCGCCGGTGGTCGTGCGCAGCCTTGCGCAACCCCCGCCACGCTTCAGCTGGCCTGCCCTCAACCCCCGCGCCCCACCCTTGTCCACCGCTGCTGTGATGTTCTCGGCCTGACCGCTGCTGCCCGCCGCTTGGCGTGAGCGCGCGTGGGCTTCACCTATTTGCGTGGACGTTTGACCATGACGACAAGAAACACCTCTCTGGTGCTGCTGTTTGGCGCCTGCAATTTCGCCTGGGCGCAAGACGCGACCCTGAACTTGCCCACCAGCACCATCAACGCCGTGCAGGAGCAGCCCTCCGGTGTGCTCCTCGACCAGCCAATCAAGACCGGCTCGCGACTGGGCCTGACGTCGCGGGAAACCCCAGCCTCGGTCAGCGTCGCCGACCGGGCCATCATCGAAGAACGCGGGGCCAAAGACACTCAGGATGTCATCAACGGCATGACCGGCATCAACGCCTCGGCCAACCCCGGCTACGGCGGCTTTGTGGCTTATCGCGGCTTTACCCAGAACCAGATCACCCAGCTCTACAACGGCATCGGCATGAGCTACAGCAGCGCGACACGGCCGGTGGATGCCTGGATTTATGATCGCGTGGAGCTGATCGGTGGACCGTCCACCTTCCTCTACGGAGCAGGGGCAGTGGGCGGCTCGATCAACTACATCACCCAGTTGGCCAGCCGCGAGGAGCAATCGGTCGAAGGCCGCGTGCGCTATGGCAGCTACGATGCCTCGGAGCTGTCCCTCGGGGTTAACCATGCCCTGAGTGACGGGCCGGACCCGCATCACTTTGCCCGCCTGGATGTCAGCCATACGGGCAGCAATGGCTATATGGACCGCAATGAACGCGAGTCGACCAGCACCGCGTTCTCCCTCCTCAGTGACCTGACGCCACGGCTCAGCCATACCCTGGCTCTTGAATATCAGGAAGACAAAGAGGACAGCCCCTATTGGGGCTCACCGATTCTGAACCCGGTGGGCGACACGATGAAGATCGACAAAAGCCGGCGCTTCGAGAACTACAACGTGGCCGATAGCCGATATGAACAGCGCGTGCGCTGGCTGCGCTCGATCCTCGATTTCCAGGTGAACGAAACCACCAGCTGGCAAAACACGCTCTACCACTACGACGCCCAGCGCGATTACCGCAACCTGGAGAATTACCGCTACAACGCCGACAACAGCCAGGTCAGCCGCTTCTCCGCCTACCTGCAACGACACGATCAACAGGTGGACGGCAATCGCTTCGAACTGCGCCACGACACGCAGTTGTTCGGCCTCGCCAGCCAATGGTCGGCCGGCTTCGACTACTCCCTCAACCGGCAAACGTTGCATCCCAACAGCAAGTTTTCAAGCTCGCCCTTTGACACCATCAATGCCGACAGCTTCGACCCAGGCAGTTTTGATGACATTCCTGGCGTGAACGGCGGCCTGCAGAAGGTCCGCAAGCACGAAGTCACGACCCTGGCCGGCTTTCTGGAAAACCGCCTGGAACTGACCGAGCGCCTGTCGTTGCTGACGGGCCTGCGCTATGACCACTTGCACATGGAAGTGACCAACTACGGCGCGATCACCCCAAC
This sequence comes from Pseudomonas sp. R5(2019), assembly GCF_009905435.1. GTDB lineage: Bacteria > Pseudomonadota > Gammaproteobacteria > Pseudomonadales > Pseudomonadaceae > Aquipseudomonas. The sequence continues at coordinate 1,023 of NZ_JAAAMT010000069.1, read as the reverse complement.
CAGCCCGCGGTTTTTCCAGCGCACCTGGACGCCGGTGACCGGCCGTATCGGCCTGGTCTACGCGCTGACACCGGCGGCCAATGTGTATGTGCAATACAGCACCGCCGCCGACCCACCCGCGGGCTCCCTGGCCTCGGCGACCTTCTCCCAGGCCCAGAACGCCGACCTGACCACGGGCGAGCAAGTGGAGGTCGGCAGCAAGTTCGACTTCCTCGACGGTCGCGGTGCGGCGACGGTTGCGGCCTACCAGATCGTGCGCGAGGACTTCTCTGTCACCGACCCGAACAACATCAACAACACCGTCCAGGCCGGGCAACAAACCTCCCGGGGCATCGAAGTGGCCGGCAAGCTGCACATCACCCCCCGTTTGCTGGCCGAGGCCAATTACGCCTACGTCGATGCACAGTACGACGACTTCACCGAAAACGTCGGCGGCCGGCCGGTATCGCGCAAGGGCAACACCCCGACCAACGTGCCGGATCAGGTGGCTAATGCCTGGCTCAGCTACGAAATCGACCCGGCCTGGCAAGTGGGCATGGACGCGCGCTACGTCGCCTCGGTGTACGCCAACAACGCCAACACCCTCAAAGCGCCGGCATACACCCTGTATGGCGCGTTTGCGCGGTTCAGGCTCGATGCCCATACCGCCATTACCGCGCGGGTGCGCAACCTGACCGATGAGGTGTATGCCAAACAGGCCTATGGCACGCTGTACTACCAGGGCGCGCCACGGACGTTTGAGGTGGCGGTGGATACGCGGTTCTGACAAGCCTTCAACACAAATGCTGTAGAGAGCCGAGCTTGTCGGGGTGCCGAACCGTCGCGAAACAGGCACTGAGGTCTCTTTGGCCCACCGCGCTGAATTCATCGCAGCGGTCCGGCGATCCGGCAAGCCTGGCTCCTACATCTATGGTTACCCCCTTTTCTGCAATACTGGTGTTGATGCGTGGTTGGCTTGCTTTCATCTATCCGGCGTCTGAGTGGGGGTTGTCACCCCCGCGCCCCGATGAGAATCGATGCCCG
>NZ_JAAAMT010000068.1 GCF_009905435.1 Pseudomonas sp. R5(2019) | reverse complement strand
GGCTCTCGGGAAGCAGGGTGCTTTGACCTCGATGTTCACCTTGAATAAAGCGCTTCATGGGCGATCCTTGCGATGAAATCCTCAGAAATCATAGCAAGGGTTCACGGAGGCGTTTTTACACACTCTGGACCGATTGTTGCCTGTCGCGAAGGGGTGCAATCGACCCACAGCGGAAGTTGAGGAGAAACCGGCCCTCTTTTGATCCGGATCCCATCTCCTCCCCATAGGCTTGGACTAAGGTTCAACAGGCAAGCCATCCTCAGTGAGGTGCGACGCCTCGGTGGATCGCCCGGATGCTCGACTGCCAGTCGTCTGATCCATGCCCGTAGAGAAGCAAGACAGCCAATGGACCACCCGCCATCAGTAAAGCCTGTCCAGCAAAAGCCGTTACCCCGTGCTCCCGCGTCCCCCCGATCCGGTTGGCGGCGCTGGATGCCAGGACTGGAGATGCTGCGCAGGTACCCGCTCGACTGGCTGCCGAAGGATCTGCTCGCCGGCGTCGTGTTGGCGGCCATGCTGGTGCCGGTCGGTATTGCTTACGCCCAGGCCTCAGGGGTTCCGGGTATCTACGGCCTGTACGCCACCATTGTCCCGCTGCTTGCATACGCCCTGTTCGGCCCCAGCCGCTTCCTCGTGCTCGGGCCCGACTCGGCGCTGGTTGCGATCATTCTGGCCGTTGTGCTGCCGCTGTCCGGTGGCGATCCACTACGCGCCGTAACGCTGGCCAGCGCAATGGCGCTGGTTTCCGGCCTGGTTTGCGCGGGTACCGGCCTGTTGCGGCTCGGCTTCATCACCGAACTGCTGTCCAAGCCGATTCGCTACGGCTACATGAACGGCATCGCGCTCACCGTGCTCATCAGCCAGACGCCGAAACTGTTCGGTATCTCCATCGAAAGCGCTGGACCGTTACGCGACACACTGGGCCTGTTCCAGGCTCTGTACGACGGCAAGGCCAATGGGTATGCCTTTGCGGTCGGTGCCGGCAGCCTGGCCATCATCCTTCTGCTCAAGCGTTTCGAGCGAGTGCCGGGTATTCTGATCGCCGTAGTGGTCAGCACACTGGCTGCGTGGGCCTTTGGCCTGGAAGCCGGCCACGGCGTAAAGGTGGTCGGTTCGCTTCCCCAGGGACTTCCGGGCTTCTCTTTGCCACTGATCGAGCTGAGCGACCTTACGACAGTGTTGATTGGCGGATTCGCTGTAGCGCTGGTGTCTTTCGCTGACACCAGTGTCCTGTCACGCACCTATGCCGCCAGAACCCGCACGCCGGTAGACCCCAACCAGGAAATGATCGGATTGGGCATGGCCAATCTGGTCACGAGCCTGTTCCAGGGAATCCCCGTCAGCAGCAGTTCATCACGCACCCCGGTCGCCGAGGCGGCTGGCGCACGCAGCCAGCTTACCGGGGTGTTCGGCGCCGTTGGCGTGGCCCTGCTGTTGCTGATCGCACCCGACCTGCTCCGGCACCTGCCTGACAGCGCCCTTGCCGCCGTGGTGATCGCCGCCGCCATCGGCCTGTTCGAATTCCAGGACTTGCGGCGCATCTACCGCATCCAGCAATGGGAGTTCTGGCTGTCGATCGTCTGCTTCGTGGGTGTCGTCGTGCTGGGCGTGGTTCCCGGCATCGGCCTGGCGGTGGTCATCGCCGTGATCGAATTCCTCTGGGACGGCTGGCGCCCGCATTACGCGGTGCTCGGCCGGGTCGATGGCATTCGTGGCTACCACGACATCAGCCGTTATCCCCACGCCCGGCGAGTACCCGGCCTGGTGTTGTTCCGTTGGGATGCCCCCTTGTTCTTCGCCAATGCCGAGCAGTTTCAGACCTGCGTGCTCCAGGCCATCGACCAGTCGCCAACAGAGGTACGCCGGATCGTGATTGCGGCGGAGCCTGTCACCAGCGTGGACGTCACTTCGGCCGACATGTTGATCGAGCTGGAACAGTACTTGCGCGCGACCGGGATCGAGCTGCGTTTTGCGGAAATGAAGGATCCGGTGAAAGACAAACTCCGGCGACTGGAAGTCCTTGCCCGGATCGGAGGTGATGTCTTTCAGCCAACGGTAGGAGCGGCCGTGGATGTCTACCTCCAAGAGCATGGCGTGGACTGGACGCCTTAGCTGGCGTTGGGCAGACGTTGGCCGCCATCAGATTGACTGCGCAGTGTGCCAAGCGTTGAGGCCGTTGGTTATTTATGCGACGGCTTCCTAGAACTTTTCCCTATTTATCGGTCTATGTGGATAAGCACATAAAGCTCGGTAAGCGCGACCCGAAGGTTTCCCGCAGCCAGATGGCCACACGTCCAATTCTCAATCAGAGGTTGTCTTCGCTCATGAAATTTTATGTCCCACGGATGGTGCTCCTCGGCCTGTTCGCGTTCGCGGCAATGGGCTCGGTATCAGCAACACAGATGAAGACCTCAAACCCTGTTTTCGCAACTGAAGTCGCAGCCGTTCAGGCGCCGGTCCAGGCTGCCGGCAACCCTTGGCCGACCTTGGCCAGTATGGCTGGCAAGCAGCCAGGGCCGTTGCTTGCCCATGACGACCGATACTGGCATGACCACCGTTCGCACGACCGTAGAGACGATTGGCGCCGAGACAACTGGCGTAGAGACAAATGGCGTAGAGAGCAATACCGCCGGGAAGCCGAACGCCGTCGTGATTGGGAGCGCCATCATGATCGGGCCATGCAGCACCGCTACGAGGACGATCACCGCTACTATCGTCGCTAGTGCGCAGCCGCGGGATAGATCCGCCGACAGCACTGGCTGCTGGGTAGCAAATGACGCGGATAACAATTTCAAGCAGTACATCCAGCATCGAAGCGCCATGGCATAGTCAATTGCAACATGATGACGATCATCGTTTGGGGCCTGCCGGAGAAGATGTCCGGACTAGACTCGCTCATCCTGCAGCCCTGCCATACTGTTGAGCATGACCCGTGCAACCTTCCGCTTCTACGAGGAGCTCAACGATTTCCTGCCGGCCGAACGGCGGCGGCAGTCCTTCACCTGCGAGTGCGCGCGAGGGGCGACGGTCAAGCACATGATCGAGGCGCTCGGGATACCGCACACCGAGGTCGAGCTGGTGCTGCTCAACGACGAGTCGGTGGGCTTCGAGCGGCTGATCTTCGACAGTGACCGGCTGGCGGTGTATCCCAAGTTCGAAGCGCTGGACATCAGCCCGCTGCTCAAGGTTCGTGCGCAACCGTTACGGGTGCTGCGCTTCGTCGCTGATGCGCACCTTGGCGGGCTGGCCAGCCTGCTGCGCATGAGCGGCTTCGACACCCTCTACGACAATGGCTTCGAGGATGGCGAGATCGCCGAGATCGCTGCGCAGCAAGGACGCATCGTGCTAACCCGCGACCGCGAACTGCTCAAGCGGCGGATCATCAGCCACGGCTGTTACGTGCATGCCCTGAAACCGTCGCTGCAGCTGCGCGAATTGTACGAGCGCCTCGACCTGGCACGTAGCGCGCGGCCATTCAGCCTGTGCCTTCATTGCAACCTGCCACTGCACGAGATCAGCCCGGAACTGGCCCGGCCGCAGGTGCCGCCACGCATTGGCGACCTCTATTCGCACTTCCTGCGCTGCGACGCCTGCCAACGGGTTTACTGGGAGGGTTCGCACTGGCGCAGCATGTGTGCACTGCTGGCACCTCTGTTGGACCGATAGCCGAGCGCATCGGGCCGGCTGCGTTGCCAGGGATAACTGGCTTTTGCATCAGGTAGATAACGGCCCAGAGTGTGTAAAAACGCCTTCGTGATCCCTTGCTATGATTTCTGAGGATTTCATCGCAGGCCAGGCCATCCGCGGAGTCTGCCGTCAATTTGTGGTGCTGTGCCAGCAACTGGGATTGTTCTCGGAAGCGCTCGTTGCCATCGATGGCAGCAGGTTCAAGGCGGTCAACAATCGGGATTGGAACTTTACCAGCGCCAAGCTTCAACGGCGAATGGAGGAAATTGAGTCCAGTATCAATCGCTATCTGACAACACTTGATACCGCAGACCGTCAGGAGCCTTCCGTTACCCAGGCCAAAGCCGAACGCCTCCATACCAAGATCGCGGCCTTGAAAGCCAAGATGCAAGAGCTCAAGGAAGTCGAGGTGCAGGAGGTAACGAATGATGGCGTTGATCGAGCCAACTGAGCTCGATGGCCAAGCATGCACCAGCGGCCATGGGTGTCGATGAACTGTCGGCAGTCGCAGACAAAGGCTATTTCAAGGGCGAAGAAATCCTGGCGTGCCATGAGAACTCTCTGCACCCATAGCGTTTTTACACACTCTGGGCCAGTAGCGGACGGTTGCTGTGAGCCGGTAAACACCGGCTTGCCTGTCAACGTCAATCCGCGAGGACCATGACGAAGTAGCCGACAACATTGGAAATACAAAGAGCGAGGGATCAACGCAACTTCAGCGGATCGACCATCTCCGCCGCGATGGCCATGCCCACCAGGTCCGACAACGTGTTGGCCTGCATGCGTTTCATGACGCGCGCGCGATACAGATCAACGGTTTTTGCACTCACGCCCAGTTGCTCCGCGATTTCGCGGGTGGTGTAACCCTGCACCAGCGGTAACAGGATATCGCGCTCCCGCGGGGTCAAGGTCAGCAAGCGCGCCTGCAAGGCTTCGTGACCCAGGTTGCTCGAACGGTGGGCGGCACAGTTGCTGAGCGCCTGTTGCACGCTGTCCAGCAACAGCTGTTCGTTGTAGGGCTTCTCGATAAAATCATGGGCACCGGCTTTGAACGCGCGCACCACGATCGGCACATCCGCATGCCCGCTGACGAAGATGACCGGCAGGTTCAGTTGGCGCACGCGCATTTCTTCCTGCACGTTCAACCCGCCCATACCGGGCATGCGAACGTCCAGCAGCACGCAGGCATCGAGGCTTGCATCGCAGGCATCGAGGAACGCGACTCCACTGGTAAACGGCAAGGCCTTGAGCCCGACCGACTCCAATAACCAGACCGTCGATTCGAGCATGCCCTGGTCATCATCGACCACGTACACAACGTGCTCCCTTACACCTGCCATTACCTGATTCCTATTGTTGTTTTGTTGGGCCGGCAAGCGGCAAGCGGCAACACATCAGCAGCCCGACAGACTGGCGCCGGGCATTCAATTCGCCACCGAAACCTTCGATGATGCTGCGGCTCATGGACAGACCGAGCCCCAGGCCATCAGCCTTGCTGGTGTAAAACGGGGTAAATATCTGCTCCAGTTCCGGCTCGCTGACGCCCGGCCCCTGGTCTCGCACACAGATTTCCACGCAGGCGCCACTGCCCTGCTCCACGGCCATCACGATCAGAGAAGGCTGTCCGGGATGTTGCTCACGGTTGGCGTCGATGGCATTGCGCAACAAATTGAGCAGCACCTGTTCCAGCAACACGCGGTCGGCATAAACGGGTGGCAGATTATCCGGCAGTCGATCCTCGATTGTCACTTGGCAATTACTCGCCTCCCAGGCACACAAACGCACGGCTTCGCGGGCGACGTCGGTCAAATTCAGCGCCTGCATGCGACGCTGTCCCTTGCGCAAAAAGGAGCGTAACCGCCGGATCACTTCGGAGGCGTGGGTGGCATGATGGGTAATGCGTTCCAGGCCTTGGGCCACTCTTGCAGCGGCCTGGGGATTGGAATCCAGCGTCTGTAAATAGCGCTGGCTCGCATTCGCATAATTGACCACGGCAGCCAGCGGCTGGTTGATTTCGTGGGCGATCCCCGAGGCCAGTTCACCGAGAGTGACCAACCGTGCGGTGTGTGCCAGTTCGTCCTGATGATGGCGCTGTTGCACTTCCCGCAGCTCGCGCTCGGTCATGTCGCGCGCGACCAATGAGTAATAACGCTCGCCGCCGGCGGAACGGTGCGCCAGTAGTACCAGCGACACCGGCACCGATGTACCGCCGCCCGGTGGTTGCAACCGCGCATCGGTGCTCCAGACACCATCGCGCTCGGCGCTCCTCCAGCCATCGCGTTGCAGGCGCGCAAGGTCGCCGCTTGCGAACAACGTGACCAGGGCCGGCATTGGTTGTTGCTCATCAATCCCGAGGATGCGTCGCGCGGCTGGATTGAGGTAAGTGACTTGCCCCTCGGGAGCGATGAACAACACTGGATCGATGTTGGCCTCGACCACTTCGGCCAGGCGTCGCTTGTTCTCCTCGGCCTGCACTCGGGCCGTGATGTCCCGGGATACGCTGACGACTTCGACCACCGCCCCGGTGTAGGTTTCCCGGATCGCCCGGCTGGCAGTTTCGAACCACAGATAATGGCCGTCGCGATGACGGATGCGATAAGTCATGGTGTGATAGCCATCCTGCTCCAGTGCATCGCGCGCGCGCTGCACGAGACCGGCCAGATCCTGGCCATGAAACAGGCCCTGGGCCATTTGCCCGCGCAACTCTTCGGGCCAGTAACCCAGCAAGGTCCAGGATGCCGGTGACGCATCGATAACGCGCCCTTCCGGTGTGTGGCGGGAAATCAGGTCGGTAGTGTTTTCGATGATCAGCCGGTACAGCCGTCGTGCGGTGGCCGCTTCACGCTCCGCCAGCACTTGAGCCGTGGCGTCGCGGCAACGGGCGAGCACTCGGTTGTCCTGGGGGTCGGGAATAAACGTCCAGATCAGGATCTGCGTTTCAAACTGAGCCTCGACGCCTTCGATGGCACGTTGCTGGTCCAGGCAGGCACGAACCAGCACCCGATGATTGACCGGTAAAAAGCCCAACACATCGGTCAGCGACTTCTCGGCGAGCAGCGCCATCAGTGCCGCGTTGAACTCCAGCGGTCGACCTTGCGCATCGAGCAACAGGCTCGGTTGCGGATCGTGGCCCAGCAGTGGCGAACCACGCAGCATGCCGTTGACGCTGTTCAGCAGCGTCGTCAGCAAATCCTGCACCCAGCCCAGCCAATCGAGACTCACGCCCTCGCGCACTTCCACCAGCAACAAGCCCGGCTGCCCCGGCTGCAAGGCCAGATCAAATGCCTGGCCATGGCTGATCCCGGCCCGGCGCAACCGGCCGGACAACCAGCAATCGAGTTGACGGATTTGAGCCAGGTCCAAGCGCCCGGCCTCGACCAGATGCTCGAAGAGCAACTGATCGCTGGCCAGCGCCGGGTCGCCAAGTCCCGGCGGAAAATGCTGGGCGGCGCCCTCATGGCTGTAGATCCGCGCATTGGGCTGCCAACTCAGGTAAACCGCCCGCTGCACCTCAGGGCAATCCTGCAGCGCCCGACACAACGCATCGGCCCGGGCGGCCAGAGACACACCCTCGCGCTGCAGGCGCAACCAACTGTGCAATCGAACGGGAGTCAGGGTCATTGCGGGTCCACTTTGTCAGGGAACCAAGCATATACCAGCCTTGGAGGGTTGGCGGCACTGATTCGGAGTTAAGAAGAATAAAATATAGTATATATACTATACGACGTAGGTTTTACTTCCATATTCAAAGCAGAATGTTATATAAAGTTATCCGGACTTTGAAGGTGACCTTGGCGACTACGCTGCAAGGTCAACCATAGAGCTAACAATCAGCCATCGAGTACCCGCACATGTCTATCTATGACCAAGGCCTAGGCCCTTCGGCTGTCAACCACATTGCCTTGTCTCCGCTGAGTTTCATCGAGCGCACCGCCAGCACTTATCCCAACCATCCCGCCGTTATCCACGGTTCGATTCGCCGTACCTGGGCGCAGACCTACACTCGTTGCCGACGTCTGGCCTCGGCGCTGGCCGGTCGCGGTATCGGCAAGGACGACACGGTGGCGGTGATGCTGCCCAACATTCCCGAGATGCTTGAAGTGCATTTCGGTGTGCCGATGATCGGCGCCGTGCTCAACCCGCTCAACGTCCGCCTCGATGCCGAGGCAATCGCATTCATGCTGCAGCATGGCGAGGCCAAGGTGTTGATTACCGACCGCGAGTTCCATGATGTGATCCAGGCGGCGCTTGGCATGCTGGATCACCCGCCTCTGGTGATCGACGTCAATGACCCGGAATACGGTGAAGGTCAGGCCGCGAGCGACCTGGACTACGAAGCGCTGTTGGCCGAAGGCGACCCGGCATTCGACTGGCAATGGCCGGTCGACGAGTGGCAAGCCATTTCGCTGAATTACACTTCAGGCACCACCGGCAACCCCAAGGGCGTGGTCTACCACCATCGCGGCGCTTACCTGAGCGCATTGGGCAACCAGATGACCTGGGCCATAGGCAACCATCCGGTGTACCTCTGGACCCTGCCGATGTTCCATTGCAATGGCTGGTGCTACCCATGGACCATCACCGCCTTGGCTGGTGTGCACGTATTCCTGCGCCGGGTCGATCCACAGAAAATCCTCACGCTGATCCGCGAGCATCAGGTCACTCACCTGTGCGGTGCGCCGATCGTCCTCAATGCACTGGTGAACATGCCCGAATCAGCGAAAGCAGCCATCGATCACCCGGTCAATGCCTTGGTCGCGGGCGCTGCGCCACCGGCCAAAGTGATCGGTGCTGTCGAAGAGATGGGCATCAAGGTCACTCACGTGTTTGGCCTGACCGAAACCTATGGCCCAGTGACGGTCTGCGCCTGGCACGCCGAATGGGATGAGTTCTCTCTGGAGCAGCGGGCGCAAATCAAATCGCGACAGGGCGTGCGCTACCCGACGCTGGAAGGCGTGATGGTCGGCGATTGCACAACGCTGGAGCCAACCCCGCGTGACGGCCAGACTATCGGTGAGATCTTCATACGCGGTAACACCGTCATGAAGGGCTACCTGAAGAACCCGGCCGCCACTGCCGAAGCGTTCGAAGGCGGCTGGTTCCACACCGGTGACCTGGCAGTCTGGCATCCCGACGGTTACGTCGAAATCAAGGACCGGCTCAAGGACATAATCATCTCGGGCGGCGAGAACATTTCCACCATCGAACTCGAAGGCGTGCTCTATCGCCACCCGGGTGTGATGGAAGCAGCCGTGGTCGCCCGTCCCGATGAGAAATGGGGCGAAACGCCCTGCGCCTTCGTAACCTTGAAGGCTGATCACCAGGACGTTCGCGAGGCTGACATCATCAGTTTCTGCCGTGAGCATCTGGCCGGATTCAAAGTACCGCGCACAGTGATCTTCACGCTCTTGCCAAAGACTTCCACAGGCAAGATCCAGAAGTATGTGTTGCGCGACCGGGCCAAGGCACTCTAACCCCATCTGACATTGCATCCATCAAGCGGCAGGTGTTTCACCTGCTGCTTCGGGTTCGTGCACGCCGAATTCGGCTGTGCCCTGCCCATACACACCGATAACAAAAACAATGTGGAGCTACCGATGATCGACATCCATTCAACCGATACCCAACGTTGCGAACGCATTCGGCGCAATCCGAAATTCCTTCAACTGGTGAGCAGCCGTTCCCGTCTGGCCTGGTCGTTGAGTGCCATCGTATTGGGCGCTTATTACCTGTTCATGCTGGTGGTAGCTTTTGCCCCGCAGTGGCTGCATGCACCACTCGGCGAACATCGGATGTTGACCTTGGGCATGCCGGTTGGCGCGGCAATCATCGTGTTTTCCTGGTTACTGACCGGTTGGTATGTCTACAGCGCCAATACTCGCTTTGACGCCTTGGGCGCAGCCATTATCGAGGAGAGCAAGTGATGACTCTGTTGCGTAAACTGATCCTCGCCGCTACCGGTCTGCTGCCAGCCTCCATCGCGCTCGCCGCGCCGGCGATGGGCGTGGTGGAAAAGCAACCACTGAACCTGAACGCGATCGGCATGTTCTTCGTGTTCGTCCTCGGCACGCTGGCCATTACTTGGTGGGCAGCACGCCAAACCAAAACCACCTCGGACTTTTACACTGCGGGCGGTGGGATCACCGGGTTTCAGAATGGCCTGGCGATTGCTGGCGACTATATGTCCGCAGCCACCCTGCTGGGGCTTTCCAGCCTGGTATTCGCCAAGGGTTACGATGGCTTCATCTATACCATCGGATTCTTCGTTGGCTGGCCCATCATTACCTTCCTGATGGCCGAGCGTCTGCGCAACCTCGGACGCTATACCTTCGCTGACATCGTTTCCTATCGACTGGACCAGAACAAGGTGCGGATCTTCGCGGCTTTCGGCTCGCTGACGGTGGTGTGCTGCTACCTGATCGTGCAGATGGTCGGTGCCGGCCAACTGATCAAATTGCTGTTCGGTCTCGACTACCCGATTGCGGTGATGATCGTTGGCGCGCTGATGCTGATTTACGTGATCTTCGGCGGAATGATCGCCACAACCTGGGTCCAGATCATCAAGGCTGTACTGCTGCTCGTCGGCGGCACCACCCTCGCGGTCATGGCCATGTCGCAGTTCGGTTTCAGCTATGAAACCCTGGCCGACAAAGCCGTCAAGGTTCACGCCAGTGGCTGGAACATCATGGGCCCGGGCTCAATGCTCGCCGACCCGATAAACACCGTGTCGATGTCGCTGGGCCTGGTGTTCGGGATTGCCGGCCTGCCGCACATCCTGATGCGCTTCTTCACCGTGCCTAGCGCCAAGGAAGCCCGCAAGTCGGTGTTCTACGCCACCGGTTTCATCGGTTTCTTCTTCCTCGTGGTCTGCACCCTGGGTTTTGTGTCAATGGTGATCATAGGCACCGATCCGCAGTACTACGTCAATGGAGAAGTCGGCGGTGCCTTGATTGGCGGCGGCAATATGGTTGCCATGCATCTGGCCAAAGCTGTCGGCGGCAATCTCTTCTTCGGTTTCCTCGCCGCTGTAGCGTTCGCAACCATCCTTGCGGTGGTATCCGGTCTGGCGCTGGCCGGTGCTTCAGCGATTTCCCATGACCTCTATGCCACCGTGTACAAGAAAGGAACCGCGAACGAGAAACAGGAAATGCGCGTGACCCGCATGGCCACTGTAGGCCTGGGCATCATCGCGATTGTCCTGGGCATTCTGTTCGAGAAGATGAATGTCGCAATTCTGGTGGGCCTGACGTTCGGCATCGCCGCTTCGACCAACTTCCCGGTGCTGATCATGGCCATGTACTGGAAAGGCCTGACTACCAAAGGCGCGATCCTGGGCGGTTTTGCCGGCCTGATCTGCGCGCTGGCACTGGTAATCCTGTCGCCACCTGTCTGGGTGACCGTACTCGGTCATGCTCAAGCGATCTTCCCGTACGACCATCCAGCGCTGTTCTCCATGCCGCTGGCCTTCCTGGTGATCATCGTGGTGTCCAGACTCGACCGCAGTGCGCGCGCCGACAAAGAGCGTGACGCCTACGCCGACCAGTTCGTTCGAGCTCAGACCGGCCTCGGCGCTGCCAGCGCTTCCAGCCATTGACTGAAGGGGCACGGCCCGCCTGTGCGGCGCTGTGCCCGTGACACAACCGCCCCAACGAGGTTTACGTTATGCCCGAATTCAAAGCTCCGCTGCGCGACATGCGCTTTGTGCTGCACGAAGTGTTCGATGCCCCGGCCATGTGGGCGCGCCTGCCGGCCTTGGCCGACAGCATCGACACCGATACGGCAGACGCCATTCTTGAGGAAGCGGCAAAAGTCACCTCGCACCTGATTGCGCCCCTCAATCGCAGCGGTGACGAAGAAGGCGCGCAGTGGCATGAGGGTCGGGTCACCACCCCCATCGGTTTCAAACAGGCTTACGCTACCTACATCGAAGGCGGTTGGGTGGGACTGTCCGGCAATGCCGAGTTCGGTGGTATGGGCATGCCGAAAATGCTGGCCGTGCAGTTCGAAGAGATGCTCTACGGCGCCAACTCAAGTTTTGCGCTTTATTCAGCATTGAGTTCCGGTGCCTGCCTGGCGCTGGACGCCCACGCCAGCGACACCCTGAAAAACCTCTATCTGCCACCGATGTATGAAGGCCGTTGGGCTGGCTCCATGTGCCTCACCGAGGCCCACGCCGGCACCGACCTTGGGCTCATCCGCACCCGCGCCGAACCTGAGGCTGACGGTAGCTACAAGATCACCGGCAGCAAGATTTTCATCACCGGGGGCGATCAGGACCTGACCGAGAACATCGTTCATCTGGTACTGGCCAAGCTGCCGAACGCACCTGCTGGCCCGAAAGGCATTTCGCTGTTTGTCGTGCCTAAAGTGTTGGTCAATGCCGACGGTTCCCTCGGCGCTGCCAACGCCGTGAGTTGCGGTTCGATCGAACACAAGATGGGCATCAAGGCCTCGGCCACCTGCGTGATGAACTTCGACGGCGCCAGTGGCTGGCTGGTCGGTGAGGAGAACAAAGGCTTGGCGGCGATGTTCACCATGATGAATTACGAACGCCTGTCCATCGGCATTCAGGGCATCGGCTGCGCCGAGGCGTCCTACCAGAGCGCCGTCGCCTACGCTCGCGAACGCATTCAAAGTCGGGCACCCACCGGTGCCGTGGCCCCGGACAAACTGGCCGACCCGATCATCGTTCACCCGGATGTGCGGCGTATGCTGCTCGGCATGAAAGCAATGACCGAAGGCGGCCGCGCTTTCGCCAGTTATGTCGGGCAACAACTGGATCTGTCGAAGTTTTCCTACGATGCCAGCGAGCGCGATAGTGCACAGGACCTGGTTGCGCTGCTGACGCCGGTGGCCAAGGCGTTTTTTACCGACACGGGCCTGGAAAGCTGCATCAATGGCCAGCAAGTTTTCGGCGGCCATGGCTACATCCGCGAATGGGGCCAGGAACAATTGGTCCGTGATGTGCGCATTGCTCAGATCTATGAAGGCACCAATGGCATCCAGGCATTGGACCTGCTCGGACGCAAAGTACTCGCCGATAAAGGCGTCGTGCTTCGACAGTTCACCGGCGAGATTCGCCGTTTCGCCGCTCAGCCCGATGCACCCTATGCCACACAGCTGCTCGATGCCGTGCAGCGGCTGGAGGACATCAGCGACTGGCTGCAGGATAGGGCGACAACCAACCGCAATGAAGTCGGCGCTGCCTCGGTTGAGTATTTGCACCTTTTCGGTTACGTCACCTACGCCTGGCTCTGGGCGCGTATGGCTCAGGTTGCCCGGCAAAAGCGCAGCGAAGACGAAGATTTCTACGACGCGAAAATCGCCACTGCCGACTTTTACATCCACCGCTTGCTACCACGCATTTTGAGCCTGGAACAATCCGTTCGGGCCGGCAGTACCTCGTTGTATGGCCTGAGCGCGGAACAGTTCTAACGATTAAGCCGACGCCGCGTCAAAAAACTCCTCTCTTTCGGCGTTGGCGTTTTTTTAACTATTAACCCTCGCCCCTTTGGCGAGGGCTGTTTCACACCTGCACTGCCCCATGGACATCGCGCCCCAGTCGCCCGGTGGCAGACCCATGATTCCAAAAATAAAAACAAAGGAGCTTTCACATGGTCCGCAACACTCGCATTCTCGCTACCCGAATCCTGCTCACTGGAGGCGTCATCAGCCTTTCAGCCCCGGCCGCTGCTGACTTCATCAAGGACAGCAAGGCCAGCCTTGAACTGCGCAACTTCTACTTCAACCGTGACTTTCGCCAAACCAATGCCGCGCAATCCAAGCAAGAAGAATGGGCGCAGGGTTTCCTGCTGCGCTATGAATCGGGATACACCGAAGGTTTGATTGGCGTGGGTTTCGATGCCCTCGGTCTGGAGGGCGTCAAGCTCGATTCCAGCCCTGATCGCGCGGGTTCCGGTCTGCTCAAACGCCATAGCTACACCCCTAATGGTTCCCAGGACGAGTATGGCGAACTTGGCCTTACCGCTAAACTACAAGCCTCCAGGAGTGTGCTGAAACTCGGCACGCTGCTGCCTAAATTGCCGACGATATTGGCCAACGATTCACGGCTGCTGCCACAAACGTTCGAGGGAGGTCAGCTGACGTCGCTGGAAATTGAAGGCATGACGGTGGATGCCGGGCGATTGACACAGGTCAATCAGCGCGACTCCTCGAATAACGAGGACATGGGCATCACCCGAACTGGCGCCAAAGGCATCACGACGCAGAATGTCGCCAGCGACAAATTCGATTTCGCCAGCCTGAATTACAAATGGACCAGCAATCTCGCTACAGCCTACAGCTATGGGCACCTCGACAATTTCTATAGCCAACACTTGGTCAACCTGGCCTACCTGTTGCCGGTCACCACGGGCCAGTCGCTCAAGACGGATCTGCGCTTCGCCCGTTCTACGGACGACGGCGGCAGCAATGTGGACAACAATGCGTTCGGTGCGATGTTCACCTATAACCTCGGCGGACATGCGTTTGGCCTGGGCTATCAAGGCATGAGCGGTGACACCGGTTATGCTTACGTTAACGGCGCCGACGCGTTCCTGGTGAATTTCGTGCAGATCGGCGACTTCGCCAGCAAGGACGAAAAGTCCTGGCAGGTTCGCTACGACTACAACTTCGCGGCCATCGGGGTGCCTGGCCTGACCTTCATGACCCGCTACATCAACGGCGACAACATTGACCTGGGCAGTAACCGGCCAGAGGGCAAGGAATGGGAGCGCGATACCGACATCGGTTACGTTGTGCAAAGCGGCCCGCTGAAAAACGTCGGGGTGAAATGGCGTAACGCGACTGTGCGTTCGACCCACTTTGGCAGCGATCTGGATGAAAACCGTTTGATCGTCAGCTACACCTTACCGATCTGGTAGGAGTTCCGCTCTGCGTCACTATTGCCCAGTACACATGGTTTATAGCTAAAGGCTGCCTTGGGCAGCTTTTAGCTTTTCTCACTCCCGCCTACATCGGCCTTTGAACTCAACGCGGCAGCAGTAGGAGTCGGCTAGCAGGCCCGTACGCAAGCGGGTACCGGTCAGGGTCTATAGCCCGCGAGCGTAGAAATGCGGGTTGTCCAGACCGGGCTTGCCATAACGCAGCGCATCGCCGCCCAGGGTGCAGATCTGTCCACCGGCTGCGGCCAGCACCGCATGCCCCGCGGCGATGTCCCACTCCATGGTGCGCCCCAGGCGCGGGTAAAGGTCCGCCTCGCCGGCAGCCACCAGGCAAATCTTCAGCGATGAGCCGGCGCTTTTCAGCGAGCGCACCTTGTGCCCATCGAGGAATTTATCCAGCGCCTCGGCATCGCCATGGGAGCGGCTGGCAACCACGTCCAGGCCCTCTTCCGTCACGGCCCGGCAGTGGATGGCCTGGCGCTGCCCGGCCTGTTCGATAAAGGCGCCGCAACCACGCGCCCCGGCGAACAGACGCTCCAGCGCGGGCGCCAGAACTACCCCCAGCACCGGTTCGCCGTTGTCGATCAGGGCGATATTGACGGTGAACTCGCCGTTGCGGTTGATGAATTCCTTGGTGCCGTCCAGCGGGTCCACCAGCCAGAAGCGCTGGCTCACCTCGGGCACTTTGCCTGCAGCGGCGGCCTCTTCCGAAATCACCGGAATCTCCGGCGTGCGCGCCGCCAAGGCCTGCAGAATCAAGGTCTCGGCGCGCTCGTCAGCCTCGGTCACCGGGGAGGCATCGACCTTCCCGCGCACCTCGAAATCCGAGCGGTACACCGCCAACACCAGTTCGCCCGCTGCGCGAGTAATACCGATGACGTCTTCAAGCAGAACAGCCATTGACTCGTTCATGAGGTTTCTCCTGTTTTTGTTGTTCGAGTGGTCCATACGGCCTATGCGCCGTTTTTCGGATGGGGGAACAGTACAGGCATCCACAACACCGCCAATCAGCAAATGGATGTTTGACAGGAGTTCCTGTGCCCCACGGCAATCAGCTGTCCATTCCACAGATCAACCGGCTACGCCTGCGCGCCGTGCAGTTGCGCATCGCCGGCAGTACGCTCAAAGCCATCAGCCAGGACACCGGCCTCTCGTCGCCGACGATCATCGCCGCCTACAAGGCCTGGCAAGCCGGCGGCTGGAATGCCGTGCCGGTGCGCGAACGCGGGCGCAAGCAAGGCGAAGGCCGCAGCCTCTCTGCTGAGCAGGAGCAGAACATCTACCAACTGCTGGTCAGCACACTGCCGGAACGGCACCAGTTGCCGTTCCTGCTCTGGCAGCTGGAGGCCATGCAGGCACTGGTCAAGCGCCTGCACGATATCGACTTGCCAGAACGCACTGCCGCCCATTACCTGCAACGCTGGCAGCTCAATGCCGAGCGCCCGGCCAAGCGCGTCGCCAATGCTTCGCTGGCGGTGCAGCGCTGGTACCGCAGCACCTACCGGCACATCCTCGACCAGGCGCGCGCGCAGAACGGCGAGATCCACTGGATCGACGACTACGGCGCGCGCAACGACCAGGGCAAACTCAGTTACGGCGTACTGCGCGCGGTCAGCAACCGCGGCAAGGTGCTCTGGCTACCTTACGAAGGCGGGTTGCGCGCGCCCCACTTGGAAGAGTTCTTCGACCGGCTACAGCGCTCGGCCGAACGCAAGGTGTTTGCCCTGCTCTCGGGCATGCACTGGCAGCGCGCCGCCACCTTCATCACCTGGGCCAGCGAGCGCGCCGAAGGGCTGCAGCTATTCCACCTGCCAGAAGCCAACGAAATGCTCAGCGGCGCCCGCGAGCTGGCGACCCACATCTGCCAGCAGGCCGCGCGCGTCGGCAATGACGATGCGCTCGACAACGCGGCAGATGTCGCCTCCACCCTGCCCCGCAACCCCATGCTGCAGATGTTGCGCCTGATGTTAAAACATCAAGTCGCGCATAAGCCCGAGCCGCGGCAGTTGTACGTTGATAAGCGACAACAACAACAAGCGAAGGGAAAATCTATGACGCTTACCCACCTGCAACGACTGGAAGCCGAAAGCATCCAAGCGATGCGCGAGGTTGTCGCCGAATCCGACAACCCGGTCATGCTCTACTCCATCGGCAAGGACAGCGCGGTCATGCTGCACCTGGCTATGAAGGCCTTTTATCCGGCCAAGCCGCCCTTCCCCTTGCTGCATGTCGACACCACCTGGAAGTTCCAGGAGATGTATCGCTTCCGCGATCAGATGGTGGCCAAACTGAACGTGGAGCTGCTGACCCACACCAACCCCGAAGGCATTGAAATGGGCATCAGCCCGTTCAAGCACGGATCGCAGATCCACACCGACATCATGAAGACCGAGGGTCTGAAGCAGGCGCTGGATCACTACGGCTTCGACGCGGCCTTCGGCGGCGCACGCCGCGACGAGGAGAAATCGCGGGCCAAGGAACGGATCTTCTCCTTCCGCTCCGACCAGCACCGCTGGGACCCGAAGAACCAGCGGCCGGAGCTCTGGCACCTGTACAACACGCGTAAACACAAGGGCGAGTCGATCCGCGTGTTCCCCCTGTCCAACTGGACCGAGCTGGACATCTGGCAGTACATCTACCTGGAAAACATCCCGATCGTACCGCTGTACTTCGCCGCGCCGCGCCCGGTGGTCGAACGCGACGGGATGCTGATCATGGTCGATGACGCACGCATGCCGCTCAACCCTGGTGAAGTGCCGATGGTTCGTAACGTGCGCTTCCGTACCCTGGGTTGCTACCCCCTCACCGGTGCCGTCGAGTCCGATGCCGACACCCTGCCCAAGATCATTCAGGAAATGCTGCTGACCCGCACGTCCGAGCGTCAGGGGCGAATGATCGACCACGACTCGGCCGCATCGATGGAGAAGAAAAAACAAGAGGGGTACTTCTAATGGCACATGTATCTGACCTGATTGCCGACGATATCGAGCAATACCTCAAAGCCCACGAGCACAAGAGCCTGCTGCGCTTCATTACCTGCGGCAGTGTGGACGATGGCAAGAGCACCCTGATCGGGCGCCTGCTGTACGACTCCAAAATGCTCTTCGAAGACCAGATGGAAGCGCTGGAGATCGACTCGAAAAAAGACGGCACCCAAGGTGGCGAACTGGACTTCGCCCTGCTGGTGGACGGCCTGGCCGCCGAGCGCGAACAAGGTATCACCATCGACGTGGCCTACCGTTTTTTCTCCACCGACCGGCGCAAGTTCATCGTTGCCGACACCCCCGGTCATGAGCAGTACACCCGTAACATGGTGACCGGCGCCTCCACCGCGGACGTGGCCGTGGTGATGATCGATGCCCGGCGCGGCGTGCTGACTCAATCCAGGCGTCACAGCTACCTGGCCTCGCTGATCGGCATTCGCAAGGTGGTACTGGCCGTCAACAAGATGGACCTGATGGAGTACTCGGAGAAAGTCTTCAACGCCATCGTGGATGACTATCGCGCCTTCGCCAAGCAGATCAATCTACAGGATTTCACCGCCATCCCGATGTCCGCGCTACGGGGTGAGAACATCACCGAACAGAGCGAGCACATGCCCTGGTACCGCGGTACCACACTGATGGGCTACCTGGAAACCGTCGAGATCGACGAAGCGCACCAGCAGAAGCTGTCGTTCCGTATGCCGGTGCAGTGGGTCAACCGTCCCAACCTGGATTTCCGTGGTTTCACCGGCACCATCGCCAGCGGCGTGATACACCCCGGTGACCGCGTACGTGTTTTGCCGGCCGGGCAAGAGAGCCGTATCTCCCGCATCGTTACCCTCGATGGTGACCTGCAACAAGCCGTGGCCGGGCAGTCCATCACCCTGACCCTGACCGATGAAGTCGATTGCAGTCGCGGCGATGTACTGACCACTGCAGAAGACCCGGCCAGCGTGGCCGACCAGTTCCAGGTCAGCCTGATCTGGATGCACGAGCAGGCCATGCTCGCCGGTCGCCCTTACCTGATGAAGATCGGCGGCAAGACCCTGTCGGTGACGCTGGCGGTGCCCAAGTACAAGATCAACGTCAACACCATGGAGCACTTGGCGGCCAAGGAGCTGGCGCTGAATGAGATCGGCGTGTGTAACCTCTTTACCAGCCAGCCGATCGCCTTCGATCCCTACAAGAACAACCGCGAAACCGGCAGTTTCATCCTCATCGACCGTCTGACCAACGCCACCGTCGGCGCGGGCCTGATCGAGTTCTCCCTGCGCCGTTCGCAGAACATCCATATGCAGCACGTGGACGTGAACAAGAAGGCGCGCGCCGAACAGATGGGGCAGCAGCCGGTGCTGCTGTGGTTCACCGGTTTGTCGGGCGCCGGCAAGTCGGCCATCGCCAACCTGCTGGAAACCCGACTGTACGCCCGCGGCCGGCACACCTACTTGCTGGACGGCGACAACGTGCGCCACGGCCTGAACCGCGACCTGGGCTTCACCGATGCCGACCGGGTGGAGAACATTCGCCGGGTGGCCGAGGTGTCCAAGCTGTTCGTGGATGCCGGGATGATCGTGTTGACGGCCTTCATCTCGCCGTTCCGTTCCGAGCGCGAGATGGCGCGCGGGCTGCTGCAGGAAGGCGAGTTCATCGAGATCTTCGTCGACACGCCGCTGGCCGTGGCCGAGGAGCGCGACCCCAAGGGCCTGTACAAGAAGGTCCGCCGCGGCGAGCTGAAGAACTTCACAGGCATCGACTCGCCCTACGAGGTACCGAGTCAGCCGGATATTCATATCCAGACCAGCAAGCTGACACCGGAAGGCGCAGTGGATCGCATCCTCTCGGTGCTGACCGAGCGCGGCATCATCGGCAAAGAGTTCTAGCCCCATCGCCCGGTTCGCCGGGCGTTTAACCATCGCCTCGCGTCGTCCGACTGGACGAAGAAGCGAATAAAACCGTGCCCCTGGAGTGGGCCGATGAATCCGGCTCGGGCGTCCCTGCGGGGACGCTCACGACCCGGGTTCGCTTAATCAAGAGAGTCTAGCAATGACAATCAGCTCGATTGACGAACAACAGCTGTTGAGTGGCCAGACCTGGGCCACGTTTTGCGATCACCTCAAGCGCTGCGGCGAGCAGATTCTGCGCCCCGAAGCGCCGGCCGATGCGGCCACTCGCGCCGAAGGCTTCCGCTACCTCACGCGCCTGCTGCGCATCGGCCTGGAGATGCACATCGAGTTTGCCGATCCGGCCTTTCCCAGTTTCTTCAAGACCTCCCACGAGACCGCGAAGATCGGTGCCGACAACCCGGACAACCTCTACGAGTACGCGCGCCTGGACGGCACGCTGGAATACCGCATCACAGGCCAGCGCGGCAGTGTCGCGTACCTCAGCTTTGGTACCCAGAAAGGCGGTTATGAAACCGACGGTACCCTGATCCAGACCGGTTTCATCGATGCCAGCCAGTTGCAGGTCGATGCCCAGGGCAACTTCGAAATCATCCTCAGCCGCGAGTCGAAACCGGGCAACTGGCTGAAAATGGAAGCCGCCACCAACGCCCTGATCGTGCGCCAGACGTTCCTTGACCGTCGGTACGAAGTGCCGGCCAAGCTGAGCATTGAGCGCATCGGCACCGATACCAAGCCGCAGGCCCTTGATCCGGCGACCTTCCAGCAAGGCCTGGCGCGGGTGTCCAGCTTCGTGGAGAACACCGCCAAATTGTTCGCCGACTGGAGCCAAAGCTACCTGCCTCACAGTAATCAGTTGCCACCGGCCAACCAGGCCCTCTGCCAGGCCGTGGGCGGCGACCCGAACATTTTCTACTACCACTCGCACTGGGCGCTGGCCGCAGACGAGGCGCTGGTCATCCACATCGACAAAGTGCCGGCGTGCGACTTCTGGAACTTGCAGATCAACAACTACTGGATGGAGTCGCTGGACTACCGCTACCACCGCATCTGCTTCAACAAGCACCAGGCCCGGTACGACGATAACGGCGGCGTGACCCTGGTACTCAGCGAGCTGGATCCAGGGGTGAGCAACTGGCTACAAACCGCCGGCGTACGCCAAGGCACCCTGTGCCTGCGCTGGGTCGGTGCCCAGGAGCAATGCCACCCCACCACCCAGGTTGTAAAAGTGTCTGCAGTCGCGGAGGCCCTATGAACGCGCACACCCTGATTCAAGATTTGACCGTCGAAAGCCTGTTGGCGACCGCCATCGCGCGCGCCAAGGGCCTGACCCATTTTGGTGATGACAACTATCGTCAGTCTCTGCAGGCGCTACTCGATGCCCTGGCTGCCGAAGCCGAGCTGTCGCAGACCGGCCTGTATCTGCTGCAGGAAAGGCTGGTGGGGCAACTGGTCAACCGCCTGGTGATGGAGGACTACCTGAGCCGCCATCCGGAAATAACCCAGATACAGATCGACGACCCGTTGGTCATCGTGGGTCTGCCGCGCACCGGCACCACCATGCTGCAGCGCACCCTGGCCGTTGACTCACGGTTCTACTCGGCCGCCTGGTGGGAGACCCGCTATCCGGCACCGCTGGAAGACGAAACCCTGGCCGTGCCGGCCAAGCGCATCGCCCAGGCCAAGGCCGAGGTCGAGCAGATGGCCCAGGCCATCCCGCAGATCCTCGCCATCCACCCACTGGATGCCATGCTCTGCGACGAAGAGTTCATGCTCATGGAACACTCCTTCATGTGTGCCATGGACGCCTACGTCAACGTGCCCAGCTATACCCGCTGGCTGGATCAGCAAGATCAGCGGCCGGTCTACACCCAGTTGAAAAAAATGCTGCAGTTCCTGCAGTGGCAGAAAAACCAGCGTGGTGAGCCTGCTGGCCAACGCTGGCTGCTCAAAGCCCCCCAACACCTGCACACCTTGCACCTGTTGCTGGACGTTTTCCCCAAGGCGCAGGTCATTTTGACCCACCGTGAACCGGCCCAGACTATCCCCTCAATGGCCAGCATGGCCCACACCCTGTGGCAGATGTACAGCGACAACCCGGATCCGAAAGCCGCCGGCGAGCAGTGGAACAGCCGCATGGCGCGTGGCATCCGTCACACCATGGAGGTCCGCGATCAGCACGCTGCCGAGCGCTTCCTCGATATCAACTTCGCCGACACCGTGACCCAGCCAATGGACGTGCTGGAAAAGGTTTACGCCTTTGCAAACCTGCCGTTTACCGACAAGGCCCGCGCCGACGCGCAGGTCTGGCTGTCGCAAAACAGCCGGGAAAAACGCGCCAGCCACGACTACAGCCTGGAGCGCTTCGGTTTGAACGAAGCACAGATGACCCAGGACTACAGGGAATATCGCGCCCGTCATCTGAGCGTCAATCACTAAACGCAGTTCGGAGGATTCATGGAAAAACTCATGTTGACCTTGTGGAAACCGCCACAACACAGCTCCGAGCAATGGCGCCCAGATTTGCTCGGCCTACGCAACGACCTGGAGGCCGCCGGAGCACAAAACATCCGCGTCATGGTGGTCGATCAGGCGGTGGCCGCCGCGTCCGCACAGCGCATCACCAATAGTGCCGTCCCCCTGGATGGGATGCTCTCGCTGTGGCTGGACAGTGCCTCGCAATTGCCCTCCATCAAGGATCTCCTGACCCCGCTGACCAGCCGCCTGGAGGCTTATCTGGTGCTGGAATCCGAGCCCTACCCCCAGGAGCGCCAGGCGCGCGCCGGCAAATACCGGGTGCCGGTTGGCCAGCGCACACCCGGCATGAATCAGGTGGCGCTGCTGCACAAGCCGCATCGGATGAGCTACGAGCAGTGGTACGACACCTGGCGCAACGGACACGGGCCGAATGCCTACCCCCTGCAGTCGATCTTCGGCTACCGCCAGAACACCGTGGTACGTGCTCTCACCTACGGTGCGCCGGTCCTGCACGCCATCGTCGAAGAAAACTTCCCGCCCGAGGCCATCGGCAATCAGCAAGGATTCTTCGCCGCCCTGGGCGATCCGGACAAATGCGCGCAGCGCCGGCAGGCCATGTACGAATCGACCAGCCGCTTTATCGACTTCGAGAAGATCGACTGCATCCTCACCAGCGAGTACCAGCTCAGTGCCTGAGCAGCCCATAAGGAGGCTTCATATGTTGGATCTAGAAGCAATCGAGCTGATCAAACAGCTCAAGGCACGCTATTTCCGCGCCATCGACACCTGCAACATCGAGCTGCTGCAGGGCATGCTCACCGAAGACGTCACCCTGTCGTTCAAGAGCCCTGCCTACGAGTTCCACGTCAACGGCCTGGGCGACGCGCTGGACTTCTACCGCACTTCGTTCACCAAGACCCGCCTGGCCACCCACAACGGTCACACCCCGGAAATCGAAGTCGATGGCGACCAGGCCAAGGCCCTCTGGTACCTGAGCTACGTGTTCATCAACCTCGAGGAAAACACCCACATGCATGGCAGCGCGATCTACCAGGATCGCTACGTCAAACACGGTGAGCGCTGGATGATCGCCGAGACGGGCTACGAAACCCTGCTCGAGACCCTCCAGCCCTTGAGCGAACAGCTGCAGATCACCTCCAGACCCATCAACTGAACGCACAACAGGAGCAAGTCATGGCCAAGGCTGAAAACATTGTGACCTCTATCACGGTGGAGATTGACGCCCCCGCCCGAGTGGTCTGGGATGTGCTCATCGATCTGGACAATTACCACCAGTGGAACAGTTTCTGCCCGAACATTCGGTGCGGCCTGCAGATCGGCGATCCGGTGCGAATGCAGGTACGTGCCCCCGATACCGGCGAAACCGTTCCGGTGTTCGAATACCTCGTCGCTTGCGACCCCGAGCGGCTGTTGTCCTGGGAGCAGCGCCCGGTCCCGGAAAACATGGACGCCGCCCGCCGCGATCAGTACATCAAGGCCATCGATGCCAACCGCTGCAGTTATTTCACCACCGACATTTTCCTGGGCCTGAACCAGGACACCATCATGCGTGAACACGGTGCCTGGGTAAAAATTGGCTTCGACCAGATGGCCCTGGATCTGAAACGACGTGCCGAAGAACTGCACGCCAGCCGTGCCTGAACGCCCCGCTCCCCACAACAATAAGAAGGTAATTGCCATGTTGCTGAAAGATAAAGTTGTCATCATTTCCGGTATCGGTCCTGGCCTGGGCATCAAGCTGGCCGTGCGTGCCGCCGAATACCAGGCCAAGGCCGTGGTGTTGGCCACCCGCACCCCGGCCAAGCTGGACCAGGCCGAACAAGCGGTCCGCGACGCTGGCTACAGCACCCCGATTCTGAAAGTCCCCACCGACATTTCTCAAGTCGAACAGTGCCAGACGCTCGCCGATCTCACCCTTGAGCACTTCGGCCAGATCGACGTACTGATCAACTCCGCCTATGCCCACGGTGCCTGGGGCAGCTCCGCCGAGTCGTCAATGGACGACTGGCGCAAGGCCATGGACGTCAACCTGTTCGGCACCATGCAGATGACCCAGGCCGTGCTGCCGCAGATGAAAAAGCAGAAGTCGGGCAGCATCGTCATGATCAACACCATGGCCACCCGCATCCCCAACCAGCTGGAATCCGGCTATGCCGTCTCCAAGGGCGCGTTGAAAACCGCGGTGCAGTACCTGGCCCAGGATCTCGGCCCGTTCGGCATCCGCGTCAACTCCACCTTCATGGGCTGGATGTGGGGCGCGCCGGTGATCGGCTACTTCAAGAGCGAAGCCAAGCGCCTGGGCGTCACGATGGAGTCGCTGGTCGACCAGGTCGCCCAGCAGATTCCGCTGCGCAAGATCCCCGAAGACGGTGACTGCGCCATGGCCGCCCTGTACCTGGCCAGCGACTACGCCAAGGTCATTACCGGCGCGCAACTGGACGTCAACGGCGGCCATTTTCTGCCCTGCTAAATAGTTCAAGGCGACAGGAATGTCGCCTCAGATTGATGACAAACCCCCTGTAGGAGCAAGGCTTGCCTGCGATGGCATCACCGCGTTGTACCAGGAACACAGCGTCGCCTGCATCGCGGGCAAGCCCCAATGCCAGTCAGTTAAGGATCGGAACACAGACGTCCATGTAGGAGCGGACCTGGCCGCGATGGGCTGCGAAGCGGCCCCGGCGACTCTGAAACCACCCGCACTCCCAAGGCTTGTCGTTGATATCACCGGCCTC
>NZ_JAAAMT010000067.1 GCF_009905435.1 Pseudomonas sp. R5(2019) | reverse complement strand
GGTCAGGCCGGACGCGTAACTGGGAGCCGATCGGTACCGTGTTGTTGAACCCGGATCGAGAGCAACAGGTCGAGAAAAGAGCGGCATAGTTAGACGGCTGACGCGACAACTACCTTGAAAAACGCCGTGAGAGCAAAGACCCCACCGCTACGCCCCCACAATGGAGCGAGGATGGGCCAGGAGAGCCTATTCGTAGTGGCGGAAGTATTCGTACCTATGTGGTGACCGGTATCAGCAAGAAAGCCGCCACAACCTTCACCCTCGCAACCGCGTACAAACCCTCCCTACTTGAAGAACCGCTGGAAACAAAGTTCCAAGTCTCTGCCTCCGATGCGCCGTTTTACTATGGAAGGTAAGTGGATATGACTCATCACAAAGTTCCCAAAAGCGAACACAGTATCTTCCACACCCGCGTCGACGCCCTTCGCGCGGATGACCCACCGCTGGGCGTCGAACCGGCCACAGACAACAATGTGATGAACATTACGGAGGACTGCCTGTTCATGCGGACGGCAACAGGCAGCATGTACGGTGGTCGACGCAGCATGAGTTGGTGGGCGACTATTGTCACGGTTTTTACTTTCTTCTTTTTTTCCCTGATTGGATATTGGATCTATCTCCATGATCGTGATCAAAACGGCTACAGTGCAGGTGCCATCTCTCATTATCTGGAGAACTGGTGCTATCCGATTGGTACAAGCGCCGCATTCTTTCTTGGCTGCTTTTGGATTTTCATCCCTTGGCGCACCCAACTACCAATCATCTTCAATCGAAAAACTCGCCGGGTCACCTGCATAATCCAGGGCAAGTGTCTCAGCGAGCGTTGGGACCATCTGGACGCCTACATCAAGGATGTCACCAGCTTCGCAGCGGGTAGCGGGCCCATCAATGAAGGCGTGCTTACGCTTGCATTTCCTTACGTTAAACCGGACTCCCGCAATGACGATTGGCATCTACGGATCGGTATCTATGCCACTTCGGATCATCCGCAGGCCGTCATCAATCGGGGGATCTACGGTGCTGCCCAAGTCTGGGAATACATTCGCCTCTACATGCGCGAAGGGGCTGGTGCCCTTCCCCCTTCGTACGCCCTTGCTCCCTACGCCATCTCCAGTGCCCGTGAGGCGGTCCAGCAGTTCAATCCACTGAAAGTACTGCGTGTGCAGCACCCGGCCTGGCTGATTGTGGCCGTGCCATTTTTCCTGTTCATCGCACTGCCGGTGGCACCGTTGGTGATGCTCGGCGATATCTTTTACATGTGGCTTGACCGCACTCTGCCGCGCCGCAAATGGCCGCAGGCTCTTATCGACGCATGTGACGGTGTTTGGGATGGCAAGGATGACTGAGGCAAGAACACCGCAGATTCGCCACAGTGCACGGCACGTCCCGAAGAGCGAACGGAGTATCTTTTACACCCGCGTCGACGCCCTTCGCGTGGATGACTCTCCGCTGGGTGTCGAGCCGGCCGCCGACAACAATGTCATGAAGATCACCGAGGATTGTCTGTTCATGCGGACTGCAACAGGCAGCATGTACGGTGGCCGAAACAGCATGAGTTGGTGGGCGGCCGTAACAACCCCGTTTGTATTTGTTCTATTCTCCTTCATTGGTTATTGGATCTTTCTCCATGACCGTGACCAGAACGGATACAGTGCAGGCGCGATCTCTCATTATTTGGATAATTGGTACGTCCCAGTGGGTATGGCCGCTTTTTCAGTTCTGTCCTGCTTTTGGATGTTCATTCCCTGGCGCACCCAGCTACCGATCATCTTCAACCGGAAAACTCGAAGAGTCACCTGCATGATCCAGGGCAAGTGTCTCAGCGAGCGTTGGGACCACCTGGAAGCCTACATCAAGGATGTCACCAGCTTTGCAGCGGGTAGTGGGCCCATCAACGAAGGCGTGCTCACGCTTGCGTTTCCTTACGTTAAACCGGACTCTCGCAATGGTGATTGGCACTTGCGCATCGGGATTTATGCCACTTCAGATCATCCGCAGGCCGTCATCAATCGGGGTATCCACGGTGCTGCCCAAGTCTGGGAATACATTCGCCTGTACATGCGCGATGGCGCTGGCGCCCTTCCCCCGTCGTACGCGCTTGCCCCTTACTCCATATCCAGTGCACGTGAGGCCGTCCAGCAGTTCAATCCACTGAAAGTACTACGTGTGCAGCACCCGGCCTGGCTGATTGTGGCCGTGCCATTTTTCCTGTTCATCGCACTGCCGGTGGCACCGTTGGTGATGCTCGGCGATATCTTTTACATGTGGCTCGACCGCACTCTGCCGCGCCGCAAATGGCCGCAGGCTCTTATCGACGCATGTGACGGTGTTTGGGATGGCAAGTATGACTGAGGCAAGAACACCGCAGATTCGCCACAGTGCACGACACGTCCCGAAGAGCGAACGGAGTATCTTTTACACCCGCGTCGACGCCCTTCGCGTGGATGACCCACCGCTGGGTGTCGAGCCGGCCGCCGACAACAATATCATGAAGATCACCGAGGACTGCCTGTTCATGCGTACGGCAATGAGTAGCATGTATGGCGGCCGAAACAGCATGAGTTGGTGGGCGGCTGTAGCAACTCCATTTATATTCCTTTTCTTTTGCGGAATTGAGTATTGGGGCTTTCTCCATGACCGTGACCAAAACGGATATAGCGCAGGTGCGCTTTCTCATTACCTGGAGAACTGGTACTACCCGGCCGGTATAACCGCGGCATTCTTTCTAGGCTGCTTTTGGATGTTCATCCCCTGGCGCACACAACTACCAATCATCTTCAATCGAAAAACTCGCCGGATCACCTGCATGATCCAGGGCAAGTGTCTCAGCGAGCGTTGGGACCATCTGGACGCCTACATCAAGGATGTCACCAGCTTCGCAGCGGGTAGCGGGACCATCAACGAAGGCGTGCTCACGCTTGCATTTCCTTACGTTAAACCGGACTCCCGCAATGGCGATTGGCACCTGCGCATCGGTATTTATGCTACGTCGGATCATCCGCAGGCCGTCATCAATCGGGGGATCTACGGTGCCGCCCAGGTCTGGGAATACATTCGCCTCTACATGCGCGATGGCGCTGGCGCCCTTCCCCCGTCGTGCGCCCTTGCTCCCTACACCATCTCCAGTGCCCGTGAGGCCGTCCAGCAGTTCAATCCACTGAAAGTACTGCGTGTGCAGCACCCGGCCTGGCTGATTGTGGCCGTGCCAATTTTTTTGTTCATCGCTCTGCCGGGGGCGCCACTGGTGATGCTCGGAGACATCTTCTACATGTGGCTCAACCGCATCCTGCCGCGCCGTAAATGGCCGCAAGCACTTATCGATGCCTGTGACGGTGTATGGGATGGTAAGGATGACTGAGACAAGAAAACTTCAGACTCTCCACACCAAAAGTGAACACAACATCATCTACACGCGCGTAGACGCCTTGCGAGCGGACGACCCACTGCTGAATGTCGAGCCAGCTGCCGACAACAATGTCATGAAGGTGACTGAGGATTGTTTATTTATGCGTATGGCATCGGGCAGTATTTATGGAGGCCGACGCAGCATGAGTTGGTGGGCAGCTATTGTTACTATTTTTACTTTCTTTTTCTTTTCTCTGATTGAGTATTGGGGCTATACCCACGATCGCGACGAAAGCGGATATAGCGCAGGTGCCATATCTCACTATCTGGAGAACTGGTACTACCCAGTCGGTATAACCGCTGCGTTCTTTCTGAGTTGCTTCTGGATATTTATCCCCTGGCGCACTCAATTGCCAATCATCTTCAACCGAAAAACCCGTCAGATCACCTGCATGATTCAGGGGAAGCTGGTCAGCCAGCATTGGAACAACCTTGATGCCTATATCAAGGACGTCAACAGCTTCGCCGTCGGGGGCGCTCCCATCAATGAGGGCTTGCTGACCCTTGTGTTCCCCTTTGCCTATCCCAGTTGCCACTCCAGCCATGAGCGCCTGCGTATCAGCATCTACGGAACCCAGGACACTGGCGCTGCCGCTTTCAATCGCGGTATTTATGGAGCGGCCATGGTATGGGAGTACATCCGACTCTATATGCGCGATGGAGCGGCGGCGGTACCTCTTCCGGATCCCATCGCCCGTTACCATGCCACCAGCATCCGCGACTGCATTGACTATATGAATCCCTGCATGCCATTCAAATATCGCGTGTGGTGGAAGCTATTGGTCGCGATCTTGCTGGCTCCAGTCCTAGTCCCTCTACTCACCTGCGTGATGCTGGGCGACATCTTTTACCTGTGGCTCGACCGCACTCTGCCTCGCAGAAAATGGCCACAGGCTCTTATCGACGCATGTGACGGTGTTTGGGACGGCAAGGATGACTGAGGCAAGAACACCCCAGATCCGCCACAGTGCATGGCACGTCCCGAAGAGCGAACGGAGTATCTTTTACACCCGCGTCGACGCCCTGCGCGAGGATGATCCACCGCTGGGCGTCGAGCCTGCGGCTGATAACAATGTCATAAAAGTCACCGAATACTGCCTATTCATGCGCACCTCAAACGGCAGCATGTACGGGGGGCGACGCAGCATGAGCTGGTGGGCAACTATCGTTACTGTTTTTTCTTTCTTCTTCTTTTCTTTAGGAACCTATGTTGCTTTCCGTTATCAGCATGAACACGAAGGGTATAGCGGAGCGGCCCTCTCTTTCTTTCTAGAAAACTGGGACGTTCCAATTGGCATCTCTCTTGCATTTTTTCTTGGCTGCTTCTGGATCTTTATTCCTTGGCGTACCCAACTTCCGATCATCTTCAATCGAAAAACTCGCCGGGTCACCTGCATGATCCAGGGCAAGTGTCTCAGCGAACGTTGGGACCACCTACAAGCCTACATCAAGGATGTCACCAGCTTCGCAGCGGGTAGCGGGCCCATCAACGAAGGCGTGCTCACGCTTGCATTTCCTTACGTTAAACCGGACTCCCGCAATGGCGATTGGCACCTGCGCATCGGTATTTATGCTACGTCGGATCATCCGCAGGCCGTCATCAATCGGGGGATCTACGGTGCCGCCCAGGTCTGGGAGTACATTCGCCTCTACATGCGCGAAGGCGCTGACGCCCTTCCCCCTTCGTGTGCCCTTGCTCCCTACGCCATCTCCAGTGCACGAGAGGCCGTACGGCAGTTCAATCCACTTAAAGTACTGCGTGTTCAACACCCGGCGTGGCTGATTGTAGCCATGCCATTTTTCCTGTTCATCGCATTGCCCGTTGCACCGCTGGTGATGCTTGGCGACATCTTCTACATGTGGCTTGACCGCATCCTGCCACGCCGCAAATGGCCACAAGCGCTTATCGACGCCTGTGACGGTGTTTGGGACGGCAAGGATGACTGAGGCAAGAACACCCCAGATCCGCCACAGTGCACGGCACGTCCCGAAGAACGAACGGAGTATCTTTGACACCCGCGTCGACGCCCTTCGCGTGGATGATCCACCGCTGGGTGTCGAGCCGGCCGCCGACAACAATGTCATGAAGATCACCGAGGACTGCCTATTCATGCGGACGGCAACAGGCAGCATGTACGGTGGCCGGCGCAGTATGAGTTGGTGGGCGGCTGTAACGACGCCGTTTATATTTGTATTTTTTTGTGGAATTGAGTATTGGGGATACCTCCATGAACGTGACCAAAACGGTTACAGCGCAGGTGTGATTTCGCATTATCTGGAGTATTGGTACGTCCCAGTAGGTATGGCTGCTTTTTCAGTCCTGTCCTGCTTCTGGATGTTCATTCCCTGGCGCACCCAACTACCGATCATCTTCAATCGAAAAACTCGCCGGGTCACCTGCATGATCCAGGGTAAGTGTCTCAGCGAACGTTGGGACCACCTGGAAGCCTACATCAAGGATGTCACCAGCTTCGCAGCGGGTAGCGGGCCCATCAACGAAGGCGTGCTCACGCTTGCGTTTCCTTACGTTAAACCGGACTCCCGTAATGGTGATTGGCATCTACGGATCGGGATTTATGCCACTTCGGATCATCCGCAGGCCGTCATCAATCGGGGTATCTACGGTGCCGCCCAGGTCTGGGAATACATTCGCCTCTACATGCGCGAAGGCGCTGGCGCCCTTCCCCCTTCGTGTGCTCTTGCTCCCTACGCAATTTCCAGTGCACGTGAGGCCGCCCAGCAGTTCAATCCACTGAACGTATTGCGTGTTCAGCACCCGGCCTGGCTGATTGTGGCCGTGCCATTTTTCCTGTTCATCGCACTGCCGGTGGCACCGTTGGTGATGCTCGGCGATATCTTCTACATGTGGCTCGACCGCACCCTGCCGCGCCGCAAGTGGCCACAAGCGCTTATCGAGGCCTGTGACGGTGTTTGGGATGGCAAGGATGACTAAGTTGGAAATGCGCTTTTCCTCGCCGCAAACAAGATGAAAAAGGGGGCCGCCATTGAGCGGCCCTTTCGCGACTGAAGCTCCTGCAAATGCTGCGCTGTCAGCTAGACGACATCGGACGCTTCAAGCAAAGCCTCGGTCAGCGCCCTCCCCACCTCAATCCCATGCAGCGTTGCCCAGTGCATGCCCTTATCAGCATTGGGCGTACGCATGCACATTGAGTTTGCCGTGTCATACGCCGACTGGAGGTAGAGCGAGACGTGCACCAAGGCGTCTTCAGCCATCACATTGTTGCGGACACTAAAGAGTGAACTATTGCCGACGCCACAAAATACGAAGGGAGTTTCAGCAGTTTTACCCAGAGTGCCGGGGATGAACTCATTACACTCAGCCGCTGACCTGATCACCCCATTCTTCGCACCGATGCGCAACCCTTCGACTAATGCCTTGGCAGCCTCCAGTGCCCATAACGTTGACCAGTGCATACCGGTGTCAGCCAGTGGCGTGTGGGTATAGACGTGATTGGCCGCCTCCAGAGCAGCCTGCAGATGATTGGAGAGGTGTCGTAATGCCTCTTCTGCCGGCACGCCAGGTTGGACATTGAAGAGTGGTTCATGGGCATTGGAACAAGAGCCAAACGTGACTTGGGCGGTTTGCTGGATGCTGCACGCAGGTTTGGGTGGATCTGGGACAACCTTCATCATGTTGACACTCCCGGAGTAGTGGAGCCGCCACGCGTCGCTGCTAAACGAAAAAGGTGGCAGCCATACGCGGGTTAGCAGACCGGGACTCCAGGAACCCAGCGCACGCAAGCGTGCCCCACGTACAGCCGCCATGACACGGATCGGCGCACGCTGAATGGGCGTTGGCCGAAAGGAAAGGGTTGCTTGCACGTCTGGAA
Organism: Pseudomonas sp. R5(2019); assembly: GCF_009905435.1. Lineage (GTDB taxonomy): Bacteria > Pseudomonadota > Gammaproteobacteria > Pseudomonadales > Pseudomonadaceae > Aquipseudomonas. Next base: position 18,496 of record NZ_JAAAMT010000067.1, on the reverse strand, counting down.
GTCATCGGGCTGCTAAACCCGGACGCTGATCAGTCAGCGACCGAAAAAGCCTACGGGCACGAGTTCCAAGGGACAAGTTCATGGGCAGCGACAGGATGCGTAGGGTATTTCTGGCGGGCTGTGCAGTGCTAGAGCGTATTCGAAGTTGCTCGAAAGAAATTTCAGCAGTAACTGTAGGAATTTCATTCAGACCACCGGCATGCCCCTTCCCTTGAAAACAGCTCCCCCTGATCTATCGTTGCCAAGCGCCAGAAATCTCTGGCGCCCACGACAGCAGGGAGCTGGAACACCATGACTACAGTGAACACTGCACAGGAAGCCATCGATTCCGTTGCCAACCAAGCCATTCTCGCAGCCCTTCAGCAAACCTTCGCGGTCGGCGGGGCCATCATCAACACCTCCACGGGCGAGGTGATCGCGGCGCTGCACAACAATGTGCTGATGCCTTTTCCAGGGAGCAGTACCCCTTACTTCCTGCCCCACGACCCGACCGCCCATGGCGAGCGACAGTTGGTGGACTGGTACTACGAAAACGCCGCGGCGCTGAACCTTCCGCCGCCCTATGAACTGACCGTTGTCACCACGCTGGACCCTTGCGCCATGTGCGCCGGTTCTCTGCTGACGGCTGGCTTCAATGTGGCGGTCAGCGCGATCGATGACTACGCCGGGGTCAACTACAACAGCCAATTCACCTTCCCCTCGCTGACACCACAGATTCGTTCGCAAGCCCAGAAGACCTGGGCGTATTACGCGATATTGGCCCCAGTCAACCGCCCCTACCAGGGCTCGATGAACCCGGTGTTCGGGGGCCAGAGCATCGATTCGGCGGCATACTTCCTCACTGGTTCGATTTTCTCCGCCAGCGTCAATACCGTACGCGCAGCGAGCAACAACAGCGGCCTTGATCCCTCGCAGCTGAAAAACCCGGCCACGCTGCCGGCCAACAGCCCGGTGCGCAAGGCATTGACCACGCTCAGCCCCTGCGCCTTGACGGTCCAGAGCGCCAACCCCCGTGATCCAGGTGCAGAACTGGCCCCACCGCTACTGAAGACAGCAAAGCAAAGCCAGGTGTTCAACGCCGTGGCCTTGATCGACCCCTTTGGCAACCTGTTGGCATGCCTGGGCGGCGTGGAAAACCGGTCGCCGATTCGAACGGCATTCATGGAAACCACCCGCGGCTACGCGGTGCTGCGCTGGACCCTGATGAATGATCCGGACCCGGCGGTCCGCGCCCAGGCCGAGCAGTACCTGACGCACCCCAAATACGGCACCTTTGTGTTTCTGTATGCGCCGGACCCGACCACGCCACAGGCACTGATGACCCTGGGCGCCTACGGTTCGACCATGGAAGGGCCGGTGCCGCAAAGCTACCCGTCCAACCTGCAATACGTGCTGTTGCCGGGCAATACCACGCCACAAGCCCTGTCGCAACTGGCCCAGAACCTGCCGCCGTTTTATACCCAGAGCGTGCAGGTGGCGCCCGCCCAGGTGCTGAGCCAGGAGTTGATCAATGCGGTGAGGAAGGGCGTGTAAAGCAAATGTGGGAGCGGCCTCTTGTGGGAGCAGAGCTTGCTAGCGATAGAACCGCCTCTGTCTCAGGCTATGCCGCCAACTGCTGCGTCTACCCCGGCCAGGTTTTTGTCGCCTGTGCTGGCCTCATCGCTAGCAAGCTCTGCTCCCACGCATCGAAGCTTCAGTTAGCCTCCAACGCCACCACCGGCACGGGTTTGCTCGCCATCACCAGCAACAACCCCGCCGCCGCCAGCAGCCCGCCGGCAATCGGCACCGCCGCATAGCCCAGCCCCGCCGAGATCACCCCACCACCCACCGCTGCCCCCAGGGCGTTCCCCAGGTTGAACGCCCCCACATTCACCGACGACGCCAGCCCTGGCGCTTCGGCTGCGGCCTGCATGACCCGGATCTGTACCGGCGGGACGATCGCAAAGGTCACCGCGCCCCAGACCAGCAAGCCGATCAGAGCGCCGATATGGCTGGTCAGAATCAGCGGCAACGCCACCATGGTCAGCGCCAGCAAGGCCAGGAACAGCTTGGTGCTGCCCTCCAGCGACCAGTCGGCGAGCTTGCCGCCCAACGCGTTGCCGACGGTGAAGCCAATCCCGATCAACATCAGGCCGATCGTGATAAAACCTGCCGACGCGCCGGTCAGGGTCGACAGCACCGGAGCCACGTAGGTGTACAGGGTAAACATGGCGCCAGCGCCCATGACCGTGGTTGCCATCGCCCTCAGTACGGCCGGGCGGGTCAGCACTTTCAGCTCGCGGCGAATGTCCGGCATCTGGCCTGCTTCACCCTTGGGCAACGAAACGGCCAATGCGGCAATCGCCAGCAAGCCCAACCCGGCGGTGCCGGCAAAGGCCATGCGCCAGCCAATCTGCTGGCCGATCCAGGTGGCGACCGGCACGCCGCCGACGTTGGCGATGGTCAGGCCCATGAACATAGTGGCGACGGCACTGGCTTGTTTGTCCCTGGGCACCAGGCTGGCCGCCAGCACCGACCCCAGGCCAAAGAATGCGCCGTGGTTGAGGCTGGTGATCAGCCGTGCGCCGAGTAGCGTCCAGTAACCCGGCGCGATAGCGGACAGCAGGTTGCCGATGACAAACAAGGTCATCAGCGCCATCAACGCCTTTTTCACCGGCATGCGGCCCAACGCCAGGGTCATGATCGGCGCGCCGATCATGACGCCCAGCGCATAGGCACTGATCAACAGCCCGGCCGTGGGAATCGACACCTCGACCCCATCCGCGATAACCGGCAACAGGCCCATCGGCGCGAATTCGGTGGTACCGATCCCGAACGCGCCGACCGCCAGTGCCAAAAGAGCCCACATCGGTTTCATCGTCATAATCCTGAATGCAAGTTGGCTAATGGTGCGCAGCCTAGAGCCCTTGCCCTTGACGATAAACAGCAGAAATCTCAAAACATATGTGCGTGTAGATCACGAATAGGCCTCAAAGCGATGGGCTCAGGCCGCTGCTCTTGAGTCCTTTCAAGACCACAAACTCGCCCGGATCCACTTTCCGCATTATGCTGTGCAGGCATCTTCCCCAGCCGCACTATGTGAGAGCCGAATATGAAAATTGATGACATGGACGCTTTTGTCGCCGTCATCCGCTGCCAGTCGACCAATCTCGCGGCGCAGGCATTGCAGCTTACGCAGCCGGCCATCACTCGCCGCATACAGAATTTCGAAGAAGACCTGGGTGCCAACCTGCTCGACCGCAACACCAAACCGCTCAAGCCGACGCCCATGGGCTGGCGGGTGTATGAGCAGTGCAAGGCGATCCTGCGCGAGATCGATTCGTTGCGCGAGCTGGTCGCCAATGACGGCGCGCCCAGCGGCACCTTGCGCCTGGGGGTGCCGCAAACGGTGGGCGATGTGGTGTTGCTCGACGCCTTGCAGCAGATTCGCGAGCAGTACCCGGACTTGCGCACTCAGGTCATCAACGGCTGGGGCAGCAGCCTGATCGCGAAGATGGAAAACGGCGAGCTGGATGCCGCCGCCGCGCTGTTTCCGGCCGGCAAGATTTTCCCCGAGGGCATTGCCAGCCGCTCCATCGGCCGCATGAAATTGCGCGTGGTGGCGGCCAAGGGCAGCGTGCGCAAGAGCAGCAGCAAGCTCAAGGATTGCTTCCAGCGCGGCTGGGTGCTCAACCCCGACGGCTGCGGCTTTCGCGCCGGTTTGCAGCGCGCCCTGAGCGAACAGGGGCTGGCCTTGCAGATCAATCTGGAAACCTTCGGCACCGAGCTGCAACTGGGGCTGGTCGCCAGTGGCCAGGGCCTGGGCCTGGTGCCCGAGCCGCTGTTCGCCAACAGCCGCCACCGCGATCAGCTGGAGCTGGTGAATGTCAGCGACTTCAAGCCGGTGGTAGACCTGTGGTTGCTGCACCCGCAGTACCTGGGCAACCTGCAGGAGCCGGTGGACCTGTTTGGCAGCATTGCCGCGGATCGGCTGCAGGCACCGCTGCTCGACGCCTGATCTACTCGCTATTCCCTCCCCCTCGATTGCCAGGCGCTCCGCGCGCTTGGCACCGCGCATACAAAATCAATTATTTGCATAATGATCAAACACTAGATTCCATAAACAAATAATTAGCTTAGAACTAAAAAGACTTTTACAGTCCTTATTCATAAGAATACGGTCTTACTCAGTCGCTCTTGAACCGCTGTTCCAGAGCGAGCAGATGACGCCTGGCCACCGTTCTTCGGCTGCCGGCATTCCCCATGCGAACCCTGCGATGAGTGCCCCATGAGTCAGTCCGCCCTGTCCTCCACCGCTGCGCCGGTCAGCCCGATTGCCGATTGGCAATCGACCGCGACCTTCGAGCGAACCCTTGCAAGCCTCACTCAGGCGCTGGCTGCCCGTGCCGCTGAACACGACCGCAGCGGGCAATTTCCGGCTGACAACTTTGCCCTGCTGCATCAACACGGCCTGCTGGGCCTGACAGTGCCTGCCAGCCTTGGCGGCGGTGGCGCGGACCTGGCTACCGCGCGCAAGGTGATTGCCGCGGTCGGCAAGGGCGACCCCTCGACCGCGCTGATTCTGGTGATGCAGTACCTGCAGCACTTTCGCCTGCAAAACAATGACCGCTGGCCCGCCCACCTGCGTCGGCGGGTGGCCGAGCAGGCGGTCAACGACGGCGCGTTGATCAACGCCTTGCGGGTCGAGCCCGAGCTGGGCACACCGGCCCGCGGCGGCCTGCCAGGCACGATTGCGCGGCGCACGGCCGAAGGCTGGCGCCTGAGCGGCACGAAGATCTATTCCACCGGAAGCTTCGGCCTGACCTGGTATGTGGTCTGGGCTCGCAGCGATGATGCCGACCCGCTGGTAGGCGGCTATCTGGTGCACAAGGACACCCCGGGCATCAGCATCATCGAAGACTGGGACCACCTGGGCATGCGCGCCACCTGCAGCCATGAGGTGCGTTTCGACAACGTGCTGATCCCGCTGGACCACGCCGTCGGCGTCAGCCCGCTGAGCGCACCGCAAGCCGAGTTCGATGGCGAAGCGCTGCTGTGGATGTCGGTGCTGCTGCCGGCGCTCTACGACGGTGTCGCCCAGGCCGCGCGGGACTGGCTGGTGCAGTTCCTGGCCACGCGTGCGCCGGCCAACCTCGGCGCGCCGCTGTCGAGCCTGCAGCGTTTCCAGGAAGTGGTCGGGCGCATCGATACCCTGCTGTTCGCCAACCGCACCCTGCTGGATGCGGCCGTGGCCGGTCACGTCGATGCCACGCACGCGGTGCAGATCAAATACCTGGTCAGCAGCAACGCGGTCAAGGCAGTGGAGCTGGCCATCGAAGCCACCGGCAACCCCGGCCTGTCGCGCAAGAACCCGCTGGAGCGCCACTACCGTGATGTGCTCTGCAGCCGTATCCATACCCCGCAAGACGACGTCGCCCTCAGCGCTGTCGGTCGCGCCGCCTTCGCCGCAGGAGTGTCGCCCCATGCCCCAATGCCAGTCAGTTAAGGCGAGATCCATGTAGGAGCGGACCTGGCCGCGATGGGCCGCGCAGCGGCCCCTTGGGCCAGCGACATCTGCGAATCAACTTGCGATTGCAGGCGGTTTCAGAATCGCCGGGGCCGCTGCGCAGCCCATCGCGGCCGGGTCCGCTCCTACAAGTGTTGCGTCGTTCAATTGCTTAACTGACTGGCATTGCCCCATGCCCGCTGAATCTTTGCCGACCGCTTCCTGGAGAACTTCGAGCGGTATCGCCAGCAGATTCCGCTGAGCAACCTGGTTGACTTGCAGCGCGGCTACTGACGCGCCCACCCCTTCACGATTCAGGAGCCTTTAAAGATGAGCGAACTCTCCACCCTGCCCGCCCCCGTCACGACCACGCGCCAGCGCGTTTCGGCCGAAGAATGGGAGGTTCGCGTCAAGCTGGCGGCGGCCTACCGGCTGGCGGCGCTGCTGCGCTGGACCGACCATATCTACACGCACTTTTCCGCCCGGGTGCCCGGCCCCGACGAGCACTTTCTGATCAATGCCTTCGGCCTGCTGTTCGATGAAATCACCGCCTCCAACCTGGTCAAGGTCGATGTCGACGGCACTATCATCGACGACCCGCTGGGCCTTGGCATCAACCAGGCCGGCTATGTGATTCACAGCGCCATCCACCGCGCCCGGCCCGATCTGCACGCAGTGCTGCACACCCATACCCGCGACGGCGCCGCGGTGTCGGCCCAGCGCGACGGCCTGCTGCCGCTGTCGCAACATGCGCTGGCCTATTACAGCCGCGTGGCCTACCACAGCTACGAAGGCGTCGCGCTGGACCTGGATGAGCAGGAACGGCTGGTCGCGCACCTGGGCGACAGCAACATCCTGATCCTGCGCAACCACGGCCTGCTCACCGGCGGCATCAGCATCGCGCACGCCTTTCGCGAACTGCACGGGCTGGAGCGCGCCTGCAATATCCAGATCGCGGCCCAGGCCGGTGGCAACGCCGACCTGCTGTTCGCCTCCGAACAGGCCATCGAAAAGGTCCGCGAACAATCGGCGGTGTTTTCCGACGGTCGCAGCCCGGGCATCCAGCGCCACTGGGATGCACTGATCCGCCAACTGGACCGTGAAGGCCTGGACTACCAGGACTGACCAGACTGTTCCCACACCGCACCTGCGTGGGGCGCTCCCCTGTAGGAGCCCCCGCTCAACCCAATGGAACGCCAGCATGACTCAAGCCCCCACCACCACGACCGCCCAGCCCAAGGCCCGGCCCGTCAGCAAGCCCTGGAGGGCGCCGGATTTCGCCCTGCGCCTGATCAGCCCGCTGGTGATTCTGCTGCTCTGGGAAATCGCCTCCCGCACCGGGCTGATCCCCTCGCGGATCATCGCCGCGCCCAGTGACATCAGCGGCACCTTATGGGCGCTGATCAGCAGCGGCGAGCTGGGCCGGCACCTGCTGGTGTCGCTGCAGCGCGCCATCACCGGGCTCAGCATCGGCGTCGCCATCGGAGTGGCGGCAGCGTTGATCACCGGGCTCTCCAAGCGTGGTGAAGTGCTCCTCGATTCACCGATGCAGATGCTGCGCACCATCCCGTCGCTGGCCCTGGTACCGCTGTTCATTCTGTGGTTCGGCATCGGTGAGTTCACCAAGATTGCGCTGATCGTTACCGGCACCACCTTTCCGGTGTACCTGAACCTGTTCGCCGGTATCCGCAACATCGACCCGAAGCTGGTCGAGGCCGCCCACACCCTCGGGCTGACCCGCCGCGAGCTGATCTGGCACGTGATCCTGCCGGGTTCGTTGCCGTCGTTTTTCGTCGGCCTGCGCTACTCGCTGGCGATCTCCTGGCTGGCGCTGGTGTTCGTCGAGCAGATCAACACCACCGCCGGTATCGGTTACCTGGCCAGCGATGCGCGGGACTTCATGCGCACCGACGTTATCGTGATCTGCCTGTTGATCTACAGCGTGCTGGGCCTGCTGATCGATGGCCTGATCCGCACCCTGGAACGCTTTGCCCTGGCCTGGCGCCCGTCTTTCGTAAGGAGCTGATTGATGAATGCGCACACCCATGCCGATTTCACCCCCGTTGCCCCCGCGGTCAGCCTGCGCAAGGTGATCCGCCAGTTCGGCGACAACCGCGTGATCGACGAACTGGACCTGGACATCGCCCCCGGCGAATTCGTCGCCCTGCTTGGGGCCAGCGGCTCCGGCAAAACCACCCTGCTGCGCTCGCTGGCCGGCCTGGACGCCATCGACGGCGGCCAGTTGCTGGCGCCCAGCGCCCGCGCGGCGGTATTCCAGGAGCCGCGGCTGATGCCCTGGAAACGCGCCTGGAAGAACGTCACCCTGGGCCTGCGCCTGGACAACGCCAAGGCCAAGGCCGTGCAAGCGCTGACCGAAGTAGGCCTCGCGCATCGGCTCGAGGCCTACCCGGCGACACTCTCCGGTGGCGAATCGCAGCGCGTGGCGCTGGCGCGCAGCCTGGTCCGCGAGCCCAAGCTGCTGTTGCTCGATGAGCCGTTCGCCGCCCTCGATGCGCTGACCCGCATCCGCATGCACCGGCTGATCATCGACCTGTGGCGCGCGCACACCCCGGCGGTGCTGCTGGTGACCCACGATGTCGACGAGGCGATCCTGTTGGCTGACCGCATCATCGTGCTGGAAAACGGGCGCATCGCCGAGCAGCTCCAGGTCGACCTCCTCCGCCCGCGCGACAACGGCCAGGCCGGTTTCAACGCCATTCGCCAGCGCCTGCTGGCGTTGCTGGGGGTGGACAATGACGACCCGCAGACCCTCGGCCGCGACCACAACCCGTTTCTGGGCTACCCCCTGAGCGCCATCGCCATCTGAACGGCCCCACCCGAACCCTGACCGGGGAAGCCCCGGAAACTGCTGAAACACCCGAGCGACCCACCACCACCTTATCGCTCCTCGACCCCACCCCCAGCGCCTGCGCTCGACCCTTGCGGCCGGACGCTCGCGGCTGTGCGCGGCAACCTGAAAAACTGAGGACACGATGTCTAACCTGCACTTCGATTCGGCGGCCCAATCCGTCCGCTTTCCCCGCTCCGCCCTTGCCCTGGCCTGCCTGCTGGCGCCGCTGGCCCAGGCTGAAACCGCCGCCACCGATGACAGCCGCCTGGACACCGTCACGGTGATTTCCACCGGTGTTCGTGGCGCCCAGCGCACCGTCGCCGACAGCCCGACGCCCATCGATATCATCAACAGCGACCAGTTGCTCAAGACCGGCCGGGCGGAGTTGTCCGAAGCCATTTCCAAGCTGCTGCCGTCGTTCAACTTCGGCACCAATATCGCCGGCTTCCAGTCCAGCGTGCGGCCGTTGAGCAACCGCAGCCTGGGCCCGGCGTATACCCTGGTGCTGGTCAACGGCAAGCGCCGGCACAACGGGTCGATCCCGGCCAGCGGCTCGATCGACAACAGCGGTGCCAACGCCGTCGATATCGACATGATCCCGATCAGTGCGGTGTCACACATCGAGGTGCTCAAGGACAGCGCCGCCGCGCAATACGGTTCGGACGCGGTGGCCGGGGTGATCAACATCATCCTCAAGAACAGCAGCAGCGGCGGCCATTACGAGAGCAGCTACGGCAAGCTGTTCAGCGGCCAGGGCGAGACCCTCAAGCTGGCCGGTGACCAGGGTTTTACCCTCGGCGATGGCGGCTTTGTGCACCTGTCGGCCGATGCCCGCAAGCGCGGCACTGCCGGCTGGATCGACAAGGCCGACCCCGGCTATCGCGCCTATTTCGAAGACGATCGCCAGGCCGCCTGGGACCGGGTCGCGGTCAAGAATGGCGACCCGGACCTGCGCGCCTTCAACCTGGCCTACAACGCTGAGCTGCCGCTGGCCGACGACCTCAAGCTGTATTCCTATGCCACCTATGGCGAGCGCAAGACCGAGGCCTACAACAACTACCGGCTGCCCAACAGCAACGCTTCGATCCCGGAACTGTTCCCGGACGGTTACTACCCGCTGAACAATATCAAGGACACCGACTACCAGTTCCTGTTCGGCAGCAAGGGTGAGTCGCTGGGCTGGGACTGGGACGCCTCGACCACCTATGGGCGCAACAAGAACCAGCAGTCCAGCGACCTGACCATCAACCCCACTTACGGGCCGGCCTCGCCGACCTCGTTCGATGACCTGGCGACCCTGCAGTTCGAGCAGTGGGTCAACAACTTCGACATCACCCGCCGATTTGACGGCGTGTTCGGGCTCAAGGTGCCGACCCAGGTGTCGGCGGGCCTTGAGCATCGCTGGGAGCGCTTCCGCACTTTTGCCGGCGACCCGATTGCCTACACGGTCGGCCCTTACACCTACCCGGCGACCCTGGCCGACGGCTCGCCGAATCCGCTGTATCAGTTGGCCAACGGCCAAACCGCGGTGGGTGCCCAGGGCGCCTTGACCATTCGCCCGGAAGATGAAGCCGACGTCAAACGCAACAACTACGCGGCCTATCTGGATTTCGGCTTCGACGTGACCGATCGCTGGTACATCGGCACGGCCGGGCGCTTCGAGCACTACGACGATAACTCGGGCAACACCTTCAGCTTCAAGCTCAACTCGCGCTATGAACTGACGGACCAGGTGGCCGTGCGCGGCACCGTCGGCTCGGGCTTCCGCGCGCCGTCGCTGACCCAGACCGGCTTTACCGTGACCGACAACCGCACCGCGCTGGACGCCAACGGCAACGTGGTGCCGGCCCTGCGTCGCACCGTAGCGCCCGGCAGCGCCGCCGCTGCCGCCTTTGGCGGGCAGGCGCTGGACCCGGAAAAGTCCCGCAACGCAGGCCTGGGCATCACCTGGCAACCGGCGCAGCGCACCAGCGTGACGCTGGACGCTTACCTGATCGACATTGACGACCGCATCATCCTGACCGAGAACCTCTACGACCGCGCCAACGGTTCCGGAGCGGTCGGCGACCTGCTGGAATCGGTCGGCCTGGCGCGCACCACCTGGATCAACTACTACACCAACGCCTTCGACACCCGTACCCGCGGCCTGGACCTGGTCGCCGACCACACCAGCGAGTTTGGCGCGTTCGGCGATGTGCGCTGGAGCGCCGCGTTCAACTACAACAAGACCACCCTTCGCGGCACCCGCGCCACGCCAGCGGACCTGGCAGCCGCCGGCATTGCCGTGGTTGGCCATGGCCGCGAGGGCGATCTGGTGGCCGCCTCGCCAAGGACCAAATGGGTGTTGGGCGCCAACTGGACCCTGGGCAATTTTGCCGCCAACCTGGTGAACACCCGCTACGGCAAGGTCGAGACCTGGCAGCAAAACGCGGCCCAGGACCGCAGCTTCGGCGCCAAGTGGCTGACCGACCTGGACCTCTCCTACCTGCTGTTCGACAGCGTGACGGTGAGCGTGGGCGGTACCAACATCTTCAACGTGCGCCCGGACAAGAACGGCGTCTACAACGCCAACGGCAACCAGACCGCCTACGGCAACCCGCCGTTCCACCCCGGTGGCGGCTTCTGGTACACCAGGCTCGCCTACGACTTCTGACCCCTGGCCGCACCGCCAGGCGCGGTGCGGCACCCTGCACAAGGACCTGCCCATGCATGACACCTCTTTTCTGCTCAGCCGCCGGCGCCTGCTGCTGGCCGGCTCCCTGCTGGCCGCCGCGCCGCTGCTCGGTCGCAGCGCCTTTGCCAACACCAGCGGCCTGGCCGGCAGCTCACTGTCGGTGGGCACCTATAAAGGTGCCGCGCCGTCGTTTTTCAAGGAAGCCGGCGTCCAACTGCCCTACCCGGTCACCTACGCAGAGCTTGCCGGTGGCAACCTGATCGTCGAGGCCATGGCCGGTCGCAGCCTGGAACTGGGCAGCATGAGCGAGATCCCGCCGATCTTTGCGATTCAAAGCGAGGCGCCGATTCGCCTGATCGCCGTGATGCGCGGCGACGTCAACAACCAGGTCTTCCTGCTGCCCAGGGATTCACCGATCCGTTCGGTGGGCGACCTCAAGGGCAAGCGTGTGGGCTATGTGCGTTCGACCACCTCGCACTACTTCCTGATCAAGGCGCTCAAGGAGCAAGGCCTGACCATGAAGGACATCCAGCCGGTGGGCCTGACCCCGCAGGATGGCTTCTCGGCCTTTCAAAGCGGCCAGCTCGATGCCTGGGTGATCTATGGCATCTGGATTCAGATCGCCCTGGCCAAGACCGGCGCGAGCATTCTCAAGACCGCCCTGGGTTATCTCTCGGGCAACTACGTGATTGCCGCGCGCAGCGACCTGATCGATGACCCGCACAAGCGCGCCACCATCAAGGACTACATCGCCCGTGAGCAGCAAGTCTGGGACTGGCGGGAAAACAACCCGGAACAATGGGCGAAAAAAAGCGCAGCGCTGACCGGTATTCCGGCCGAACGCTTCCTGGAGCAATTCCGCGCCCAGAGCGAGCCTTACAAACTGGCGCCGGTGGATGATGCGGCGATTCGTTCGCAGCAGGATGTGGCGGATCTGTTTTATGAGGCGGGGGTGCTGAACAAGCGGCTGGATGTGGCGCCGCTTTGGGTGAAGGGTTTCTGAAGGGCGGTTGCCCTCCCCGGCCAATCAAGGCAAAACACTTGTGGGAGCGGATTTATCCGCGAATAGCGTCACCGCGGTTCGCCTCACATGCCTTGGGTGAGGCAATTCGCGGATAAATCCGCTCCCACAGAATGAAGAGCGGAATCGCGATCGATCTGAAGTTAATTGCGGAGATTACGCGGAATATCCAACCCCAGATTCCCCCGCAAGGTGTTGGTCTCGTATTCCTTGCGCACCAACCCACGCGCCTGCAGCAACGGCACCACCTCCTGGGTAAAGCGGCGGAATTGTTCCGGGTGGCCGATGTAGATGTTGAAGCCGTCCAGCGCCCGGGCTTCGAACCAGCGGGCCATCTCATTGGCGACGGTTTCAGCGCTGCCGACGAAGGCGCCGGGGCGCAGCTGCCGGCTGAATTCGACGGCCTGGCGCAGGGTGAACGCCTTGGCCACGGCTTGATCGGTGATGCGCTTGGCGACGGTGTAGAAACTGCTCTTGGCAAACTCCAGCGCCTGCACGGGGAACGGCGCGTCCAGATCGTACTGGCGGAAGTCGTGCCAGCCGAACGAGCGCCCAAACTCGGCCAATGCCTGCTCGAAGCTGTGATCGATCTGGTGGTAATGACGCTCAAGTTCGCGGGCATGTTCGTCGCTGTCGCCAACATGAATCTCGGCGCCCGGCAGGATCACCACCTTGTCCGGGTCACGGCCTTCGCGTTCGGCACGGGCCTTGATGTCGCGGTAGAACGCCTGGCCCTGCTCGATGGTCGCTGCATGGGTGAACACCACATCGGCAATCGCCGCGCCCAGCTCGCGACCTTGCTCGGAATCACCGGCCTGCAGAATCACCGGTTGGCCCTGGGGCGAGCGCTGGATGTTCAACGGCCCGACCACGGAAAAATGCTCGCCCTTGTGGTTCAGTGCGTGCAGCTTGCCCGGGTCGAGAAACTGGCCCGTGGCACGGTCGCGGACAAAGGCATCGTCTTCATAAGAGTTCCACAATGCCTGCACCACCTTGACGTGCTCCCGCCCACGGCCGTAGCGAGTGTCGTAGTCGTAGTGCTCGTCGCGGCCGTAGTTGCCAGCAGTGCCGGCATCGCCGCTGGTGACCACGTTCCAGCCGGCCCGGCCCTTGCTGATCAGGTCCAGCGAAGCCAGCCGGCGGGCCACGTTGTAAGGCTCGTTGTAGGAGGTGGTCAGGGTCCCGACCAGGCCGATATGACGAGTGGAAACCGCCAGCGCCGACAGCAGGGTCAAGGGTTCCAGGCGATTGAGATAATGGGACGGTGAATCCTTGGTGATGAACTGGCTGTCGACGATAAACATCAGGTCAAAGCGCGCCGCCTCTGCCTGGCGGGCAATGTCGATGTACCAGTCGATATTGACGCTGGCATCGGCTGGCAGCTGCGGGTCCAGCCACAGATTATGCCGCCCCGGCCCGCCTGCGCCCATGGTGACTGCGCCTAGCTTGATCTGTCGTTTGCTCATGTTCTGTGGGCTCCCATTGCCATGTCCAAGGGTTTTCATGCCCACAATTAAATACTTATAACTGATATTAATAAATCAACTTGATAAGTTAATTACATAATTAGCTTATAACCAAACATGCTTTCACAGGCCTCACTTAGGCGCAGGTGTAGGAGCGGACCCGGCCGCGATGGGCTGCGAAGCGGCCCCGGCGATTCTGAAACCGCCGGCACTCCCAGGGCTTGTCGTTGATATCACCGGCCTCGGGGCTGCTGCGCAGCCCATCGCGGCCAGGTCCGCTCCTACAAGGGTTTCGTCGTTCTTCTCCTACAGCGGGTACAACGCCTCATCAAACTGCTCAAGACGCGGGAACAGCAATGGCTTATCGCTCTGCAGATGTTCCAGTCGTTCACGGTAGCCTTGCAGGAATTGCTCCCGTGCTTCACTGCTGATGTAAGGCACGTGCCAGGCCACAAACGGCTCCAGCACCTCCATCCCGACATAGGCCAGCGTGCCACGCAGCAGTGGCCGCAACATGTCCTCGAGCGGCCCGTGAATGGCACCCTCACCAAACATGTGTTCACGCCCGCCCAGGGTCACGGTCACCAGCGCCTTCTTGTTGCGCAAGCCGCCCTGATCGTAGAAGCGCTTGCCGCCATAGCACACGCCCGACACCAGCACCCGGTCGATCCAGCCCTTGAGAATGGCCGGCGTCGAGAACCAGTAGATCGGGAAGTTGAGGATCAGCAGGTCGGCCCACAGCAGCTTGTCGAGCTCCTGTCGAATGTCAGGTGCCAGGGACTGGCTTTTCACGCCAAGCCGTTGCTCCAGGGCATAGACCAGATACTCCGGATTTTCCCGGGTGGAGAAGTCTTCGGCGCTAGCCACCGGGTTCCAGTTCATCGCGTACAGGTCCGAGACCTGCACTTGATGCCCCTGGGCCTGGAGGGTTTCCACCGCCTGATCACGCAGGGCGGCGGTGAAGGATTGCGGCTCGGGGTGAGCGTGGACGATCAATACATTCATGGCAGTTCCTTTTATTTTTTTAGCAGCCTAGAGCTGGATGGCTTTGGTTTCGACAAACTCCGCCAGGCCCTCCTCGCCCCATTCACGGCCATTGCCCGACTGCTTGTAGCCACCAAATGGCGCCTGGTAGTTAAAGGCACCGCCATTGACGAAGCACTGTCCGGCGCGCAAATGCCGCGCCAGTTCCACGGCACGTTCGGTGCTGCCGGCCCAGACACCGCTGGAGAGGCCGAACGGTGAATCGTTGGCGATCTCCAGCGCATGGGCTTCATCGCGGTAAGGGATCAGGCACAGCACCGGGCCGAAGATTTCCTCCTGGGCGATGCGCATGCGGTTGTCGACATCGGCAAACAGCGTCGGCGTGACATAAAAACCGCGCTCCAGTGCACCGGGCACTTGCGCGCCGCCGGCTATCAGGCGAGCGCCCTCCTCTTCGCCGATGCGGATGTAATCGAGCACGGTGCGGCGCTGGCCCGCCGAGCACATGGGCCCGAGAAAACTCTGCGGATCGAGCGGGTCGCCCATGATCAGGCTTTCGGTTTCTGCCCGGGCAATCTCCAGCGCCTCGGCGTAGCGACTGGCCGGCAGCAGCATGCGGGTCAAGGCCGTGCAGGTTTGCCCGGAGTTGATCATCACATCCTGCACGCCATAGCGCACCGCCGCTGCCAGGTCCGCGTCCTCGGCGATCAGCAGCGGCGACTTGCCGCCCAGCTCCAGGCACACGCGCTTGACCGACGGCGCCGCCGCTTGCGCTACTCGCACGCCGGCCCCGGTCGAGCCGGTAAACGAGACCATGTCCACGTCCGGGTGGCGCGCCAGCGCCTCGCCGACCTTGGCGCCCGGCCCGCTGACCAGGTTGAAGACCCCGGCCGGCAGGCCGATGGCCTCGATCATCTGCGCCAGCAAAAATGCATGCAAAGGGGTTTCCTGGCTCGGCTTGACCACCATCGTGCAGCCAGCGGCCAGCGCCGGCGCGAGCTTGCCGATCAACTGGTGCAGCGGGTAGTTCCAGGGGTTGATAAAGGCGCAGACACCCACCGCTTCGCGCACCACCCGTGAGTTGCCGACCTCACGCACCTGGTCCATCAAGCCGGCAATCTCGACGTACTGCGCAAGCCCGGCAATCGGCCCTTCGACCTGCACCGCGCGGCACCATTGCACCGGCATGCCAAGTTCGGCGGTGATCACCGCGGCCATGTCATTGGCGCGCGCGGTCAGCTGTTCGACCAGGTCGCGGATATACCCGGCGCGCACACTTGAGGGTGTCCGCGACCAGCTGGCAAAGGCCTTCCTGGCAGCCGCCACGGCCCGATCCACATCCCGCTCATCGCCCAGCGGCACCTGGCCGATCACCGCTTGCGTGGCCGGGTTGATGACCTGCGCAAAGCCCTGGCCCGACGGCTGCTGCCAGGCGCCATCGATAAACAGCCGTTTGTGCTCAAGCATGAGTAGGCTCCTTGATCAGGGCGTCGGCGCAACGGGCGATACGCTGGCAAGCGTCGCGCAGTTGCTCATCGGCCAGCACCAGGCCCAGGCGGATATGCCCGGCCGCGCTCGGGCCAAAGGCTTCACCGGCCAGTACCGACACGCCGTAGTGTTCCAGCAGGTGATCCGAAAACGCCTGGGCACTGAGGCCGGTGGCGCGGATGTCGACCATCACGAACATTCCGCCATCGGGCTTCAAGGGGCGCGCGCCGGGGCTGTTAGCCAGGCAATCGCACACCAGGTCGCGGCGCTGGCGATAAGCCTCGCGCATGGCTTCCAGTTCCGGCAGCGGTGTTTCCAGCGCCACCACGGCGGCGTCCTGAATAAATTCCGGCGAACCGTAGAGCATGCACAGCGCCAGGTTTTCCAAATGCGCCGCCAATGCGGGCGGTGCGACCACCCAGCCCAGCCGCCAGCCGGTCATGGCGTGGGACTTGGACAGGCTGTTCAGGGTCGCGGTGCGCTCGGCCATGCCCGGCAGGCTGGCCGGGCTGATGTGCTCGCCCTCGAACAGCAGCTCGCTGTAGACCTCATCGGAGATCAACCACAGGTCATGCTGGATGCACAGCTGTGCCAGCGCCTCCCAGGTCGCCCGCGGCAAGCTGGCGCCGGAGGGGTTGTGCGGGCTGTTGAGGGCCAACGCACGGGTGCGCGGGGTGATGCGCGCCGCCACGTCCTCGGCCATGACCCGAAAGCCGTTTTCAGAGCGAACCGGCACGGGCACCACGGTCGCACCGCAGGCGCCAAACACGGCTTCGTAAGTCACGTACATGGGCTCGGCGACCAACACTTCATCACCCACTTCCAGCACGCATTGAGCGACGCTGAACAGCGCGCACTGGGCACCGGCCAGCACCACCACCTGATCGGCCTCCACGGCCTGGCCACTGCGTTGCTGATGGCGGCGCGCGATGCTGGCGCGCAGTGCGAGTTTGCCGCGCACATCGGAATAATGCGTATGGCCGGCATTGAGGCTGTCGACCGCCGCCTTGACGATAGGCGCCGGGGTGTCGAAATCCGGGTCGCCGACCGACAGCAGCAGCACGTCCTCGCCCTTGGCGCGCTTGGCCAGGGCGCGGTAATGGATGTCCCAGGCGGCGGCGCCGTCACCGGCGATACGTTTTGTCAGAGCAGTAAAACGCATGTCGTTCTCCTTGTTGAGGGCTCAGTCTTCGACCAGCACCTTGGGATTGGAATTGCCCCACACGGTGTAGAGGTCGGCGAGCAGCGCGCCGTTGATTTCCTCGATTTCCGCCTGGCTGACTTCGCCGCCGCCCTGCTTGCCGAACAGCACCACTTCATCGCCGGCGCGCACGTCCGGCAGGTCGGTGACATCGACCATCAGGGTGTTCATCGAAACCTTGCCCACCACCGGCGCGCGGTGGCCATTGATGACCACGGCGCCCTTGTTGGTGAACACCCGGCGATAGCCGTCGGAGTAGCCGACGGTGATGTTGGCCAGCTTCGAATCGCGGTTGAGGGTGTAGGTGCGGTCATAGCCGACGGTGTTGCCTTGCGGGTAGGTGTTGACGCTCGCGACCCGGGATTTGAATTTCATCACCCGCTGGTATTCGGTGTGGCTCGGCACCGTGTCGCCGAACAGCGCGCCACCGGGGCGAACCATGTCCAGGCGCGCCTCGGGCACTTCCAGGGTGGCGTACGAATTGGCTGCGTGCAGGGTGATTTTCTTGCGGTCCAGGCGGGCCGTGTCCATCAACCAGGCGGCCTGTTCATTGAAGGCTTGCAGGCCCTTGCGCACGTCGTCTTTATCTTCGACGGCGAAGTGGGTCATGATCGCGACCACTTTCAGATCCGGCACCTGAGTGATGGCGACGGCGTCCTGGCGGCCTTGTTCGGTGGCCATTTCGACCCCATTGCGGCTCATGCCGCTGGAGTTCAGGCCCAGGTGCACGCGCAGGGTCTGGCCATGCTTGCGGGCAATGTCGGCGGCATTGCGGGCGAACTGCAGGTTGCCGACCAATTCTTCCATGTCGTATTGCAACGCATCTTCAAGTTCGGCCAGGGTCGCGGTGCGAACCCGGATCAGCTGGCCCTTGAAGCCGCTCTGGCGCACCACGCGTGCTTCTTCGTTACTGGCAACGGCGATGCAGGGCACACCGAGCTTGATCATCGACGGCATCACCAGGCCAATGCCGTGGCCGTAGGCGTCGGCCTTGAGTACGGCGCAGAGCGTGGATTTACCGGCCAGGTCCGCTTGCAGGGTCTGGATGTTGTGTTCCAGCGCGGTTTTGTTGACCTCGACCCAGGCGTTGCTGGTCTGGGCGGTCAGGGTTGAAGTGCCGTTGTCGAGCGTCAGTGGAGGTGCGGCCTGAACCTGGGCTTGCCAGAGGACCAGGCCGAGGGATAGAGCGAGAAGTGTGCGGCTGAATGGCATTTTTCGGGATGTCCTTATTTGTAATTTTCAGGCAATCGGAAACTGAATGTAGGAGCGGACCTGGCCGCGATGGGCCGCGCAGCGACCCCCGGCGATTCTGAAACCGCCTGCAAT
>NZ_JAAAMT010000066.1 GCF_009905435.1 Pseudomonas sp. R5(2019) | reverse complement strand
GATCGTCGGGCATCGATTCTCATCGGGGCGCGGGGGTGACAACCCCCACTCAGACGCCGGATAGATGAAAGCAAGCCAACCACGCATCAACACCAGTATTGCAGAAAAGGGGGTAACCATAGATGTAAGAGCGGCGGGTCGGAACGCCGGACCGCCGCTCTTACAAAAAGCAGGTCTATTCTGATGGGTTTGTAGGATTCTGCCACAGCTTCAAGGTTGGTGTTCAACGCACCAGCCCGTATGATCTCCTCAAAATTCCCGCAGAATAGAAACCTATGTCTTTGATAGTTCTACTGCTTCTGCCTTTCATCGGCAGTTGTCTGGCTGCTGTTCTGCCGCACAACGCACGTAACAGTGAATCCCTGCTGGCCGGCCTGGTTGCCTTGATCGGGGCCGTCCAGGTGGCGATGTTCTACCCGCAGATCGTTCATGGCGGGGTCATACGCGAAGAAATCTTCTGGCTGCCCAGTCTTGGCCTGAACCTGGTCCTGCGCATGGATGGTTTTGCCTGGCTGTTTTCCATGCTAGTGCTGGGCATCGGGACGCTGGTGTCGCTGTACGCCCGTTATTACATGTCGCCCCAGGACCCGGTGCCACGCTTTTTTGCGTTTTTCCTGGCGTTCATGGGCGCGATGCTTGGCCTGGTGATGTCCGGCAACCTGATCCAGATCGTATTTTTCTGGGAGCTGACCAGTCTCTTTTCGTTCCTGCTGATCGGTTATTGGCACCACCGCGCCGATGCCCGGCGCGGCGCTTACATGGCCTTGATGGTGACCGGGGCCGGCGGCTTGTGCCTGCTGGCCGGCGTGCTGCTGCTCGGCCATGTGGTCGGCAGCTACGACCTGGACAAGGTCCTGGCGGCCGGCGAACTGATTCGTAACCATGCCCTGTACCCTTACCTGCTCCCCTTGATCCTGATCGGCGCCTTGAGCAAAAGCGCGCAATTTCCCTTCCACTTCTGGCTGCCCCACGCCATGGCCGCGCCCACGCCGGTGTCGGCGTACCTGCATTCGGCAACCATGGTCAAGGCCGGGGTGTTCTTGTTGGCGCGGCTCTGGCCGGTGCTGTCGGGCAGCGAAGAATGGTTCTGGATCGTCGGTGGCGCCGGCGCCTGTACGCTGTTGCTCGGTGCCTGCACGGCGATGTACCAGTCGGACCTCAAGGGCCTGCTGGCCTATTCGACCATCAGCCACCTGGGCCTGATCACCCTGCTGCTGGGCCTGAACAGCCCGCTGGCAGCGGTGGCGGCGGTGTTTCATATCCTCAACCACGCCACCTTCAAGGCCTCGTTGTTCATGGCCGCCGGCATCATCGACCACGAAAGCGGCACCCGCGACATCCGCCGTCTGAGCGGATTGATCCGGCTGATCCCCTACACCGCGACCCTGGCCATGGTCGCCAGCGCCTCGATGGCCGGCGTGCCGTTGCTCAACGGCTTCCTGTCCAAGGAAATGTTCTTCGCCGAAACCGTCTTTATCAGTTCCACCGCCTGGGTCGAAGCCTCGCTGCCGGTGATCGCCACTCTCGCCGGGACCTTCAGCGTCGCCTATTCGCTGCGGTTCACCGTGGATGTGTTCTTCGGCCCCAGCGCCACCGACCTGCCGCACACCCCGCACGAGCCGCCACGCTGGATGCGCGCACCGGTCGAGCTGCTGGTGCTGACATGCCTGCTGGTGGGGATCTTCCCGGCCCAGATCGTCGGCCCGATCCTGGCGGCCGCTGCCCTGCCGGTGGTCGGCGGCAGCCTGCCAGAGTACAGCCTGGCCATCTGGCACGGCTGGAACGCACCGATGATCATGAGCCTGATCGCCATGTCCGGCGGCATCCTCCTCTACCTGCTGCTGCGCAACCCGCTCAAGCAAAGCCGCGTACCGCACCCGCCGCTGATTTGGCGGCTCAGTGGCAAGCGCCTGTTCGAGACCGGGCACATTCTGCTGATGCGCCTGGCCCGTCGCGTCGAGCGCCGCCTGACCACCCGCCGCCTGCAAGTGCAGCTGTTCATGCTGGTGCTGGTGGCCTTCCTGGCCGGCCTGCTGCCGATAATCGACAAAGGTTTGAGCTGGGGTGACCGGCCAAAGATTCCGGGCTCCGGGGTTTTCGTCATCCTCTGGCTGATCGCCATTGCCTGTGCCCTCGGCGCCGCCTGGCAAGCCAAGTACCACCGGCTGGCGGCGTTGACCATGGTCAGCGTCTGCGGGCTGATGACGTGCATCACTTTCGTCTGGTTCTCCGCGCCCGACCTGGCCTTGACCCAGCTGGTGGTGGAAGTCGTCACGACCGTGCTGATCCTGCTCGGGCTGCGCTGGTTGCCACGCCGGATCGAAGACGTTTCGCCGCGGCCCGGCAGCGAGCATCGCGCGCGCGCCCGGCGCCTGCGCGACCTGGTGCTGGCGGTGCTGGTCGGCGGTGGCATGGCGCTGCTCTCGTACGCCATGTTGACCCGGCCAACGCCCAACGATATCTCCACGTTCTATCTCAGCCGGGCATTGCCCGAAGGCGGCGGCAGCAACGTGGTCAACGTGATGCTGGTGGACTTCCGCGGCTTTGACACACTCGGTGAAATTACCGTGCTGGTGGCCGTGGCACTGGCAGTGTTCGCCCTGCTGCGACGCTTCCGCCCACCCAAGGAAAGCATCCAGCTGCCGGCACAACAGCGCCTGCTGGCACCGGACGTGGTGACCGACCTGATCAACCCGCGCAGCGCCAGCGACACCGCGCTGGGCTTCATGATGGTGCCGGCGGCGCTGGTGCGGCTGCTGCTGCCCGTGGCGCTGGTGGTCTCGATGTACCTGTTCATGCGCGGGCACAACCAGCCAGGCGGCGGATTTGTCGCCGGGCTGGTGATGTCGGTGGCATTCATCCTTCAGTACATGGTCGCCGGCACCCAGTGGGTCGAGGCGCAGATGAGCCTGCGGCCGCTGCGCTGGATGGGCACCGGGTTGCTCTGCGCGACCCTGACGGGGATGGGCGCGCTGTTCTTCGGCTACCCGTTCCTGACCACCCACACCGCCCACCTGCACTTGCCGGTGCTGGGCGATTTCCATGTGGCCAGCGCTCTGTTCTTTGATGTCGGAGTGTTTACCGTGGTGGTCGGTTCGACCCTGCTGATCCTCACCGCGCTGGCTCACCAGTCGGTGCGCAGCCATCGCCCGGGCACGTTGCCGAAAACCGTCGCAGCCAAGGGAGCCGCCTGATGGAAGAAGTCATCGCAATCGCCATTGGCGTCCTCAGCGCCTCCGGGGTGTGGCTGATCCTGCGGCCACGGACCTTCCAGGTGGTCATGGGCCTGTGCCTGCTGTCCTATGGGGTGAACCTGTTTATCTTCAGCATGGGCAGCCTGTTTATCGGCAAGGAGCCGATCATCAAGGACGGTGTGCCGCAAGACCTGCTGAACTACACCGACCCCCTGCCCCAGGCTCTGGTGTTGACGGCCATCGTCATCAGCTTCGCCATGACCGCGCTGTTTCTGGTGGTCCTGCTGGCCTCGCGCGGGCTGACCGGCACTGACCACGTTGACGGCCGGGAGCCCAAGGAATGAGCTGGATGCCCCACCTGATCGTCGCCCCCGTTCTGTTGCCGCTGCTGACGGCCTCGCTGTTGCTGCTGCTCGGCGAGCGCCACCGGCCGATGAAAGCCCGGATCAACCTGCTTTCCAGCTTGATCGGCCTGGGCATTTCCATCGCCTTGCTGGTGTGGGTCAATGCCCAGGGCCAGGCCAGCTCCATCGGCGTTTACCTGCCCGGCAACTGGCCGGCGCCGTTTGGCATCGTGCTGGTGGCCGACCGGCTGTCAGCGCTGATGCTGGTGCTGACCGGCATCGTCGGCGTCTGCGCCCTGTTGTTTGCCATGGCCCGCTGGGACCGGGCCGGTGCCAGTTTCCATGCGCTGTTTCAGATCCAGTTGATGGGCCTGTACGGCGCTTTCCTGACCGCCGACCTGTTCAACCTCTTCGTGTTTTTCGAGGTACTGCTGGCCGCGTCCTATGGCTTGATGCTGCACGGTTCCGGGCGTGCGCGGGTGACGACGGGCCTGCATTACATCGCCATCAACCTGTTGGCCTCGTCACTGTTCCTGATCGGTGCCGCCATGATCTATGGCGTCACCGGCACACTGAACATGGCCGACCTGGCGCTGAAAATCCCGCTGGTGCCGCAAGCCGATCGTGGCTTGCTGCACGCCGGCGCCGCCATCCTCGCCACCGCGTTCCTGGCCAAGGCCGGCATGTGGCCGCTGAACTTCTGGCTGGTGCCGGCCTACTCCTCGGCCAGCGCTCCGGTGGCGGCGATGTTCGCGATCATGACCAAGGTGGGTATCTACACCTTGTTGCGCCTGTGGACCCTGCTGTTCTCCGGGCAAGCCGGGGCCTCGGCGTATTTTGGCGGCGAATGGCTGGTGTACGGGGGGCTAGCGACCATCGTTTGCGCCGCCATCCCGATGCTCGCCGCACAACGCCTGGAGCGCATGGCCAGCCTGTGCATCCTGGTCTCGGCCGGCATCCTGCTGGCGGCGATCGGTTTTGGCCAGGTTGCGCTGATCGGCGGCGCGCTGTTCTACATGGTGAGCTCGACCCTGGCGCTCAGCATGCTGTTTCTGCTGGCGGAACTGATCGAGCGCTCGCGCTCGGCCAACGAGATCCCGCTGGACGACGACGGCGAGCAACTGCCCTCGCCGCTGGAATCGCTGCACCCACCCAAGGGCATCAATCTGGACGATGAGCAAAAAGCGCTGGTCGGCCAAGTCATCCCCTGGACCATGGCGTTTCTGGGCTTGAGCTTTATCGCCTGCGTGCTGCTGATCGTCGGCATGCCGCCGTTCTCGGGCTTTATCGGCAAGCTGGCGTTGATTGGCGCCCTGTTGAACCCGGCCGGGCTGGGCATTGCCTCCGCGATTGAACTGCCGCTGACCGGCTGGCTGTTGATTGCGCTGTTGATTCTCTCAGGCCTCGCGTCGCTGATTGCGCTGGTTCGGGTTGGCATCTCCCGCTTCTGGACGCCTCAGGAGCGGCCTTCGCCGTTGCTGCGGCGCTATGAATGCGTGCCGATCGCGGTCCTGCTCGGCCTCTGCATCCTGCTGACCGTGCGCGCCGAAACCCTGCTGCGCTACACCCAGGATACCGCCGCAAGCCTGGCCGACCCGCAGTTTTATGTCATGTCGGTCCTCGGCACCCGACCGGTGCCGGGCCCCGCTGCCTTGGCCAACGATGCGCAGGTGCAGCCATGAAACGCCTGTTTCCGGCCCCCTTGCTGTCGCTGGCCCTGTGGGGGCTGTGGTTGCTGCTAAACCTGTCACTGAGCGTTGGCAACCTGTTACTCGGTGCCCTGCTGGCCTTTTTCGCACCGATCCTGATGGCGCCGCTGCGGCCAAAAGCCGTGCGCCTGCGCCACCCGGGCAAGATCGTCAAGCTGGTGTTGCGGGTGGGGATTGATGTGGTGATCTCCAACCTGCAGGTCACACGGCTGGTGTGGCTGGCCGGCAAGCGGCCACCGCGCTCGACGTTCGTCAAGATCCCGCTGGATCTGCGCGACGCCCACGGCCTGGCGGCGCTGTCGATGATCACCACGGTGGTGCCGGGCACGGTCTGGTCGGAGCTGGCGCTGGACCGCAGCATTTTGCTGCTGCACGTCTTCGACCTGGACGATGAGCCGGCGTTTATCGAGCACTTCAAGACCACCTACGAGCGCCCCCTGATGGAGATCTTCGAATGAGCGGCCTGCTGTCAAACGCCATCCTGCTCAGCCTGTTCATCTTCGCCGTGGCCATGCTGCTGACGTTGATCAGGCTGTTCAAGGGCCCTTCGGCCCAGGACCGGGTTCTGGCGCTGGATTATCTGTACATCCTGGCGATGCTGATCATGCTGGTGCTGGGTATTCGCTACGCCAGTGACACCTACTTCGAAGGCGCCTTGCTGATCGCCCTGTTCGGCTTTGTCGGCTCCTTTGCCCTGGCCAAATTCCTCCTGCGCGGCGAGGTGATCGAATGAACGAACTCAATGACCTGCCACTCTGGGCGGAGTTGGCCACGGCGGCGCTGGTGCTGCTGGCGAGTCTGTTTGCCCTCACCGGCGCCGTGGGCCTGTTGCGCATGAAGGATTATTTCCAGCGCATGCACCCGCCAGCGCTGGCCTCGACCCTGGGCGCCTGGTGCGTGGCCCTGGCCTCGATCCTGTATTTTTCCGCCCTCAAGCATTCCCCGGTGCTGCACGCCTGGCTGATCCCGATCCTGCTGGCGATCACCGTGCCCGTCACCACACTCTTGCTGGCACGCGCCGCCCTGTTTCGCAAGCGCATGGCTGGCGACGATGTGCCGGCTGAGGTCAGTAGCCGCTCCAGCGACAGCCCGCACTAGGCCCCAATGCCAGCCAGTCAAGGCATAGACTCTGTGGGAGCGGATTTATCCGCGAATACAGGCGCCGCGGTATATCAGCGCCACGGCGGTGAAACTATTCGCGGATAAATCCGCTCCCACAGAGGGTATGCCTCAGTAATGGGAATTGCTGTTGAGCATAGAATCTCCCACAAAGGCATTACTCAGGAATGGGATTGCCCTTTACCATTGAATCTCCCACAGCTCAGCGCCTACAGGCTGGCGCTGACCTTCTGCGCCACCTCGGCCGGTACCCAGCCCTGCCATAGCTGCGGGTTGGCCTTCAAGAACGCTTCAGCCGCCTGGCGGGGTGGCTGGTGATGTTCACTCATGTGCGCCAGCGCCTTGTTCAGCGGATCAATCGGCAATTCGACCTTGGCAAAGAAGCTCACCAGCTGCGGGTACTGCTGCGTAAACGGCTTCGACACGCCGATCGACAGCTTCGACGGCAGCGAGCGTGTGGGTTTGGGATTTGGGTTGCTGGCATCGGTCAGGGTTGACCAGGCTTGGGCATCGAAAGGCGGCTCCTGCAGTTGAACCAGTTTGAAACGCCCCAGCAGTGGCGTCGGCGACCAGTAGTAGAACAGCACCGGTTTGCCGCGCTGGATCGAAGAGCTGATCTCGGCGTCGAGCGCCGCCCCCGAGCCGCTGCGAAAATTCACGTAACTGTCGCTCAATCCATAGGCCTTGAGCTTCTGCGCATTGACGATCTCTGAGGTCCAGCCAATCGGGCTGTTGAGAAAGCGGCCCTTGCCGGGCGCTTCCGGGTCCTTGAACACCCCTTTGTATTGAGCCAGGTCCCAAACGCTGCGCAGGTTCGGCGCCAGCGGCTTGATCCCCCGGGCCGGGTCGCCCTTGATCACGTATTCCGGTACCCACCAGCCCTCCGTCGCGCCTTTGACGGTATCGCCCAGGGCAACCACCTTGCCCTCTGCTTCGGCCTTGACCCACACAGGGCTGCGTCCGGCCCATTCTTCGGCGATCACCTGGATATCATTTTTCGCCAGCGCGGTTTCCAGGGTGATGGTGGTGCCGGGCAAGGTGTCGGTGGGCAGGTCATAGCCCTTTTCGACGATCACCCGCAGGGTTTCAGTGATGAAACTGCCGCTTTCCCAGTTCAGGTCGGCAAAGTGTATGGGCGCTGTCGCCGCCTGGCTCGAGAGGCTGATCAGGGCCAGGCCGAAACTGCTCAGGGCACTGGCCAACAGAACGCGAAGTCGGGACATGGGGGCCACCTCGGATGGCATCGGCTTTCAGTTGAGTCAACTGACTGTAGCCGAGGTTTCCCTCGATCCCCACTGCATCCACTACGCAAGCATCGCAGTTACTCGCTGGCCTTGAAGGTCAGTTCGCCCTTGCGCCATTTGGCCGCCTTGGCAGTGGCGGCTTTCAAGGTCTTGGTCAGGCCTTCGGTGAACTGCGCATTGGCGGCGAACACCATGACCACGGTATGCCCCTCCTTGAACACGATACCCTGCCCTTCAGGCACGCTGACAAAGGCGTAATCGCCCAGTCCGTAGACGGTCAGCTTGATGTCGCGCAACTTGATTTCGAACTTGCCGCCTTCGCGGCTGGGCAATACCGCGGCACTGAAATGATCGCCGACTTTCAATTTCAGGCCCGGCTTGTCATCGACCACCAGGGCGGTTTCGGTATCGATCTCGACGATGCGAATACCTTCAACACTTTGTTCCGTGACGTATACAAAGCGTGATTGAAACTGTTTGACCAACTTTGCCCTAAGATCGCCCAACACGAACAGGGCATGCATATCAAGATTACTGACTGCCAATGAGAATTCCTCAACACGATTGAAAGCCCGCGCATATCAACGGGCTGCATGAAAACGACACATTTCGAGGGTAGTAAGGTAAATACGCAAAGTCGCTACACGCAGGCGTCAGGGCTTGAAGGAAAACGCGATTTTCCGGGCCGGCCGACGGGAGCAGCAGACATTGAGCAGAAATCCTTACACAGAAAAGCTATTTCCTACATCAGATCGCTGAAAAAAATGCGATAGCTGATCAGGTGTTTCCGGGGCCACCGGACAGTCACAGCACCGTCATGCACGGATGCAGGGCGCTTACATTGAGACACACAACATCGCTAAGGGACGAATATGCACGAAAACACTGAAAGCCGTCGAGAGGCCAACACCGTTGCCGAACATTTTCACGACTGCCGGGACGGCGCATTCTACCGGGTATCGGCCCCCTGCGGCCAGAACGGCTTCCCGCGCTATCGGGTGATTGCCGCCGGTGTCGGCTTCTTTCATATTACCGAGCACGCCACCGGCCATGTGCGCGGCTTCAGGCGTCGACATGACGAAGCCTGTGCCCTGGCGCGCAACCTGGAGGCGGCGCTCTGAAGCATGAAGGCGCAAACGGCGGCGAACTCTCGCGCCGGTTGCGCCTCAAATACTGTAGGAATCCTTACGTTCGTTGGCAGCCAGCGCTGCCTGGGAGTTTGATATGGACCTGCAACACCTCACCCTGGCCACCTTGTTCGACCAGCTTGGCCTGGATTCGGATCCTGCCAGCATCGATGCCTTTATTGAGAGCCACCCTTTGCCCAAGGGCATAAAGCTGTCGGACGCCGAGTTCTGGTCGACACAGCAGGCCAAGCTTCTCAAGGACAAGTTGATGGAGGATGACGACTGGGCCCCGGTGGTGGACGACCTGAACGAGCGGCTGCACCCCCGCTGATTCAACCCGCCTGGCGTGCGCTCTTCCAGTCACCACCATTCAATCGCGCCGCCCAGGCGCTGCGACATACTTCCGCTCATGAATCGGCACCGATCTGCAGTTCCCCCCGTCTGCTCAACCTGTGCCAGGCCGCTGTCCAGTAGGCCACCATCCATGGTCCGTTGGTTGTAGAGGGCAAGCCGCGCGCGTGAAGCCGCAACGCAAAGGCCCCGGGGCGATGAACCCCGGGGCCTTTGGCGACACGTATCAGGCCTGGCGCTGATGCTTGTCGATCTGCTCGTGGCGCTCCTGCGCCTCGATGCAATATTTGGTGGTGGGGCTGATCAGCAGACGCTTGAGGCCAATCGGCTCGCCGCTGTCATCGCACCAGCCGAAAGAGTCTTCACGAATACGGTCCAGGGCTTGTTCCAGTTGCGGCAACAGGCGCTGGTCGCGGTCGATCACATTGACCAACCAGTGGCGCTCTTCTTCGACCGAGGCGGCGTCGGCAGGATCGGCAGGCGTGTCCAGGCTTTCGATGGCTACACGACTTTGCTCGATGCGATCCTGGGTTTCTTTCTTCACGTCATTCAGCAGATTGGTGAAGAACGCCAGTTGCTCTGCATTCATGTAGTCATCAGCCGGCATCGCCAGCAACTTTTCCTTTGTCATTGATTTCTCTATAAAAAATACGTGCATTAAGGCGAATCGGGTGCACCGGGCGAGCAGGTCGTCAGGCGCGGAATTCTTCAAGCACCGTGCGGCACTCAATTTACAGGGGGCGGCAGTCTAAGGCCGACTTCGGCGCCCGGCAACCGAAAAGACAGCGAATTTGCCAGCCAAATTCCCTTCATACCGCTAAATAACGAAATAGCAGGGAAAACCGGGTGCTTTTATAGCAAAAAACCAGGGTGCAACGGGGTATTGGGTGGACCAACGGTTAATCCCGCGCTGCGTCAGCGCGGATGTTCCGGTTCATCCGGTTCATCCTTATCCTCAAACCGGTTCACCACCCACGGCATCACGCCCAGAATAATAAGCGCAAACAGCGTGCTTAATAGTGCTGTCGCCTCGCGGCCCATCCCGGCACAGACACCAATGGCCGCCGTCATCCACAACCCGGCAGAGGTGGTCAGGCCCTTTACATGGCTGGAAGACTTCCCATCGCCCTTGAGAATGGTCCCGGCCCCCAGAAAGCCGATCCCGGCCACAACGCCCTGCACCACCCGGCTCAAGGCGGCCTCATCAGCCCCGGCCGTCTGCGGCACCAGCACAAATAATGCAGCGCCCATGGCCACCAGGCGTCCATAGGCGCGCTCCCAAGGGGTTGTACAATGGACAACAGCCGTTTGCACGAGTGCGTCGGCGACCGCTGATCGACCCATGCAGAAACCTGCCTCGCCCTGCGGTCACAACTACAGGACACCTACTGGAATCACCGAGGACGCCAGCATGACCATCCATATCGACGAATCCAACGGACGCTGCACCCTGATCTCCAACGACTTCACCGTCCAGGGTGACGCCACCGCCGTCACCGTCTATACCGACGAGGACTTGCGCATGTCCGTGGCCGAATTGAACGGCCAGCGGGTTCCGATCACCGAGCATGAGGCCGATGCGCTGACCGTGGCCGGGGCCGTGGACGGTCGCAAGCATCTGAAGGCCAGCGCGCCCGGCTCGATCATCTGATCCGGTTTTTATCGCCATACCTGAGTCTGTTATGCAAACAGATGGGGCGCCATAGTGCTCACGCCTGATCGAGGCTGATGAGCGACGAACCATGAGCGAACGCATCCCCGTCCAGATCGTTGAGCGAGCCGAGCTTTCTTCTGTCCAGAGAATAGCCGCCAGCAGCGATCGCCAGATCCACACCCGCAGTTTCAAAGGTTTTTTCCGCAACCTGCGCCTGAGCGGCGCAGGCGTGTTGCTCGTGCTGTTTTTCGGCACGGTCTGGCTCAACTGGGGCGGCCACCAGGCCGTGCTTTGGGACCTGTCGGAAAGTAAATTCCATATTTTTGGCGCAACCTTCTGGCCGCAAGACTTCATCCTGCTGTCGGCCCTGCTGATCATCTGCGCCTTCGGCCTGTTCGCCATCACGGTGTTCGCCGGCCGTGTCTGGTGCGGCTACACCTGCCCGCAAAGCGTCTGGACCTGGGTGTTCATGTGGTGTGAAAAAGTCGCCGAAGGCGAGCGCAATCAGCGGATCAAGCTGGCTGCCGCGCCCTGGAGCCTGAACAAGCTGCTGCGCCGGTCGGTCAAACACACCTTGTGGCTCGCCATCAGCGTATTGACCGCACTGACATTTGTCGGCTACTTCACGCCGATCCGCCCCTTGGCCCATGAGCTGCTTACCTTGCAACTGGGTGGCGTCAGTCTGTTCTGGATCCTGTTTTTTACCGCCACCACCTATATCAATGCCGGCTGGCTGCGCGAAGCGGTGTGCATGCACATGTGCCCCTACGCGCGTTTTCAGAGTGTTATGTTCGACCAGGACACCCTCACCATCGCCTACGACCCGCGCCGGGGCGAGGCGCGTGGCCCGCGCAAACGCGATGTGGTTCCAGCCAGCCAGGGCCTGGGCGATTGCATTGATTGCCAGGTGTGCGTGCAGGTCTGCCCCACCGGCATTGATATCCGCGACGGCCTGCAGATGGAATGCATCGGCTGCGCCGCCTGCATCGACGCTTGCGACTCGATCATGGACAAGATGGGCTACCCGACCGGCCTGATCGGCTACAAATCCGAGCGAACCTTACAGGGCGGTGTGACCCATCTGCTGCGCCCGCGCCTGATCGGTTACAGCGCGGTGTTGATCCTGATGATTGGCGCTCTGGTGGTGGCCTTGCAGCAGCGCCCGATGGTGTCGGTGGATGTCAGCAAGGACCGTGGCCTGTTCCGGGAAAACAGCCAGGGCCAGATCGAGAACATCTACAGCCTGAAAGTGATCAACAAGACCCAGCAACGCCAGCGGTACCAGATTGCCCTGGTGGACGCCGACGGCTTTGTCCTGCACGGCAAACACCAGGTTGAACTGGCCGCGGGTGAGATCATCGACCTGCCAGTCTCGGTGGCCATGCTCGCGGAGCGGCCGGAACACGGCTCCCAGGCGATTCGTTTCGAAGTGTTCGACACCGACGAGCCGCAGGTACGCAGCACAGCGGTGAGCCGCTTTGTCGCGCCATTGAACCGCTGATCCCTTACACTGCCCCGCACACCTGCACGCCGAGCCATGATGAAACGCTACGAGAAATTCGCCGACGACATCGCCGAACTGATCCGCACCGGAGTGCTGGGCCCAGGTGCGCGCGTGCCTTCGGTGCGCTATGCCAGCCAGACCCACGGGGTCAGCCCTTCCACGGTGTTTCAGGCCTATTACCTGCTGGAGCGCCGCGGGCTGATTCGCGCCCGGCCGCGCTCGGGCTATTTCGTCAACGCCAACCCGGCATTGCCGTTCAGCGACCCGCAGTTTGAAGAGTCGCCCAATGAATCCACGGCAGTGGATGTGAGCGAACTGGTGTTCTCCATCCTCGACTCGATCAAAGACCCGGCCACGGTCCCCTTCGGCTCGGCCTTCCCCAGCCCTGCCCTGTTTCCGCTGCAACGGCTGGCGCGTTCGCTGGCCAGCGCCAGCCGCGACATGGATCCGCGCATGGTGGTCACCGACCTGTCGCCAGGCAGCCCTCAGCTGCGCCGGCAAATCGCCCTGCGCTACATGGTCGGCGGGTTAATGCTGCCGATCGAAGAACTGCTGATCACCAACGGCGCGCTGGAAGCCCTGAACCTGTGCCTGCAGGCCGTCACCGAACCAGGCGATCTGGTCGCCATCGAGGCCCCGGCCTTTTATGCCTGCCTGCAAGTGCTGGAGCGCTTGAAGCTCAAGGCCGTGGAAATCCCGGTGCACCCGCGCGAAGGCATGGACCTTGAGGCGCTGGCCCAGACCCTGGCCCGCCACCCGATCAAGGCCTGCTGGTGCATGACCAACTTCCAGAACCCGATTGGCGCCAGCATGCCCGAGGACAAGAAACGCCAACTGGTCGAGTTGCTGCGCCAGCATCAGGTGCCGCTGATCGAAGACGATGTGTACGCCGAGCTCTATTACGCGCCCCAGGCGCCGAAACCGGCCAAGGCCTTTGATACCGAAGGGTGGGTGATGCACTGCGGCTCGTTCGCCAAGAGCCTGGCGCCCGGTTACCGGATCGGTTGGGTAGCTGCGGGGCGCTTTGCGCAGAAAATCGAGCGGCTAAAGCTGATGACCTCACTGTGCGCCTCGATGCCGGCCCAGGCGGCGATTGCCGACTACTTGCAGCACGGCGGCTACGACCGCCACCTGCGCCGCCTGCGCTACGCGCTGGAAGAGCAGCAAAATGCGATGCTCGCCGCCATCGGCCGCTACTTTCCGGCCCAGACACGGGTCAGCAAGCCTGCCGGGGGGTATTTTCTGTGGCTGGAGCTGCCTGAATCCATTGATTCGCTGAAATTGTTCCAGATGGCGCTGGCGCAAGGCATCAGCATCGCACCGGGGCCGATCTTTTCGCCCACGCGCAGGTTCCAGAACTGCATCCGCCTGAACTATGGCAGCCCGTGGACAGAGGAATCGGAGAAGGCGATGGAGACGTTGGGGCGGATTGTTCGATCTTTCTGAACCCCCACCGCGAGCGGTGGGGGCTGCTGGTTGACTGCATTTTTTTGATGTAGGAGCCGAGCTTGTCGGGGCGCCGAACCGTCGCGATGCAGGCAACGCGACGGTTTGGCGCCCCGACAAGCTCGGCTCCTACAGCCTGAGGCGACAGTCAGGCAATCGCCGCATCCACCAGCACCTGAGCCTCTGCCACCAGACGCTGCAGGTGTGCATCATCGACAAAGCTTTCGGCGTAGATCTTGTAGATGTCTTCGGTACCCGACGGACGTGCCGCGAACCAGCCATTAGCGGTCATAACCTTCAGGCCGCCGATGGCCTGGCCGTTGCCCGGTGCGTGGCTGAGGATCTGCTCGATCGGCTCGCCCGCCAGTTCCGTGGACTTGACCTGCTCCGGCGACAGCTTGCTCAGCAGCGCTTTTTGCTGCGGGTTGGCCTTGGCCTCGACGCGAGTAGCGAACGGCTCGCCCAGCTCGGCCGTCAGCGCCTGATAACGCTGGTTCGGATCCTGGCCGGTACGAGCCGTCATTTCTGCCGCCAGCAGCGAGGGGATCAAGCCGTCCTTGTCGGTGCTCCAGACGCTGCCGTCGATCCGCAGGAACGATGCACCGGCGCTTTCCTCGCCACCAAAGCCGAGGGAGCCGTCAAACAGCCCGTCGGCAAAGAATTTGAAGCCCACCGGCACTTCGTGCAGGCGACGGCCCAGGCGCGCGGTGACGCGGTCGATCAGGCCGCTGCTGACCACGGTCTTGCCGACCGCAGCATCCGCGCGCCACTGGGAGCGGTTGCTGAACAGGTAATCGATGGCCACGGCCAGGTAGTTGTTCGGCGCCAGCAGGCCGCCGCTAGGGGTCACGATGCCGTGGCGGTCGTGGTCCGGGTCACAGGCGAAGGCCACGTCGAAACGGTCTTTCAAGCCGATCAGGCCTTGCATGGCGTACGGCGAGGACGGGTCCATGCGGATCTGGCCGTCCCAGTCCACGCACATGAAGCGAAAGGTCGGGTCGACCTCGGTGTTGACCACTTCCAGGTTCAGTTTGTAGTGCTCGGCGATCGCCGACCAGTAACGCACACCGGCGCCGCCCAGCGGGTCTACGCCAAGACGCAGGTCGCCAGTGCGGATGGCGTCCATGTCGATGACCTTGCGCAGGTCAGCCACGTAGGTGTTCAGGTAGTCGTGACGGTGCGTGGTGGACGCCTTCAGGGCCTGCTCGTAAGGCATGCGTTTGACGCCCTTGAGGCCGTCGGCCAGCAGCTCGTTGGCGCGGGCTTCGATCCACTTGGTGACGTCGCTGTCGGCCGGGCCGCCGTTGGGTGGGTTGTACTTGAAGCCACCGCTTTGCGGCGGGTTGTGCGACGGGGTGATGACGATACCGTCCGCCAGGCCCTGGGTGCGACCACGGTTGTAGCAGAGGATGGCGTGGGAGATCGCAGGCGTTGGGGTGTACTCGTCGTTTTCGGCGATCATCACCTCGACGCCGTTGGCGGCCAGCACTTCCAGTGCGCTGGCGCCAGCCGGGGTCGACAAGGCGTGGGTGTCGATTCCGACGAACAGCGGGCCGTTGATGCCCTTGGCCTCGCGGTACTGACAGATCGCCTGGCTGATGGCCAGGACGTGAGGCTCGTTGAAACTCAGGTCGAACGCGACGCCGCGGTGGCCAGAGGTGCCAAAGGCAACCCGCTGGGTAGCGATCGCGGCATCCGGGCGACCGGTGTAGTACGCGGTCAGCAGCCGTGGGATATCGACCAGCGTCGATGCTGGAGCAGGTTTGCCCGCCAAAGGACTGAGCTTCATGCATTACCTCAAAGAAATGGGCGAAAGGCGCAGTTTACTGGGACTTCGAGCAATAGGCGAAGCCTTCGTTCCGGGCAAAGCTTAAAAATCGGGCAGGCGCCTAGATCCGCCACCAGCTCGGAAACAGCTGCTGCACCTGTGGCTCGCTGAAGCGGTCATCGATCAGCATCACCATACCCCGGTCGCCCTGGCCACGGATCACCCTCCCGGCCGCCTGCACCACCTTTTGCACACCGGGGTACAGGTAGGTGTAGTCATAACCATTGCCAAACCGCTTGCCCATGCGCTGTTTGAGCTGTTCGTTGACCGGGTTGAGCTGAGGCAGGCCCAGGGTCGCGATAAAGGCCCCGATCAGCCGCGAACCCGGCAGGTCGACCCCTTCGCCGAAGGCCCCGCCCAATACGGCAAAGCCAACGCCGCGGCCGTCCGGCGTAAAGCGCGCCAGAAACGCGCGGCGCTCGGCTTCATCCATCTGTCGCGACTGCTGCCATTGCCGGATACCACCATGGCGTTCACCCAGCAACGAGGCAACTTGTTGCAGGTAATCGAAGCTGCTGAAGAACGCCAGGTAGTTGCCCGGCTGCCGGGCAAATTGTTCAGCGATCAACTCAACGATGGGGCTCAGGGACGCCTGCCGGTGCTGATAGCGGGTTGAGACCTCGCGGATAATGCGCACCTGCAATTGATCGGCATGAAAAGGCGACTGCACATCGATCCACGCGGTGGTGGCCGGCAGCCCCAACAGGTCGCTGTAGTAATGGCGGGGGCTGAGGGTGGCGGAGAACAGCGTCACGCTGCGCGCTGCGGTCAGCCGCGGCGCGAGCAACGGCGCCGGGACCGCATTGCGCAGGTTGAGGGTCGATTGAGCGCGCTTGCTGCCCGCCTCGCGCTTGGCGATATCAAAGACAAAACCCTCGTCGAACAGCTCCGCCACGCGGCCGAACTGCAAGGCCTTGAAGTAGAAGTCGAGCAACTGGCTGTCGAGGGTCAGCGGGCGTTGGTTCAGCTCTTCGCCAATGGCTGCAATGCAACGCCCCAGCACCTGAATGAAGCGCTCGGGCAGCGCCGCATAGGCCTGATACGGCGCGAGCTGCTCCTTGTACAGCGCGTTCCATTCGCGATTGAGGCGCTGCAAGGGGCTTTTCAGGCTGGCTGGAGGGGCCTTGCGCAGCGCCTGCAGGCTGCGCTGGTCGAGGCTGGCGCTGTACATCTGGCGCGCCCGTTCGACCAGGTTATGCGCCTCGTCCACCAGAACGCTGACCCGCCACTGGTTGAGCTGGGCCAAGGCAAACAGCAAGGCACTCTGGTCGAAGTAGTAGTTGTAGTCGGCGATAACCACATCGGCCCAACGCGCCAGTTCCTGGCTCAAATAGTAAGGGCAGACCTGATGCGCCAGGGCAATCTGGCGCAGGGTCGGCTGGTCCAGCACCGCCACCTGTACCGCCTCGGCCCGGGCGGCGGGCAAACGGTCGTAAAAGCCTTTGGCCAGGGGGCAGGATTCGCCATGGCAGGCTTTGTCCGGGTGCTCGCAGGCCTTGTCCCGGGCAACCAGTTCGAGAGTACGCAGCGCCAGCGTGGGATCGCCCCCAAGCATCTGCCGCACGGCGTCCAGCGCCAGCGCACGGCCCGGGGTTTTGGCGGTGAGGAAAAACACCTTGTCCAGTTGCTGGCCCACCATGCCCTTGAGCACCGGAAACAGCGTCGCCAGGGTTTTACCGATGCCGGTGGTGGCCTGGGCCAGCAGGCAGCGCCCGGTGCTCAGGGCCTTGTAGACGGTTTCGGCCAGTTCGCGCTGGCCACTGCGAAAACGCTCGTAGGGGAAATTCAGCGCCTGCAGGCCTGCGTTACGGGCGGCGGCGCGCTGCAACTCTTGCTCGGCCCAGTGCAGGAACTGCTCGCAGTGGCTGTTGAACCAGGCTTGCAGTTCACGGGCACTGCAGGTGCGCTCGAACAGGGTTTCGCGGTCGCTGTCCACGTCCAGGTAGACCAGCGCCAGGTTCACCTGCTCAAGGCCCAGTTCCTGGCAAAGCAGCCAGCCATAGACCTGAACCTGGGCCCAGTGCAGTTGCCGATGGTTGTCCGGCTGGGCATCCAGGTCGCCCCGGTAGGTCTTGATTTCTTCCAGCCGATTGCGCTGCGGGTCATAGCCATCGGCCCGACCGCGCACCTGTAACTGCCGGTAAACGCCGCTGAGCGGCACTTCGCTGCGGTAACCGGGGGCGCGCCGGGCCGTGACGCGCTGGTGGCCGGCGATACCCTCCTGGGCCGTGGGTGACGGGGTAAAGCGCAGGTCCAGGTCACCGACCTTGGCGGTGAACTCACACAGGGCGCGGACCGCCACGGTGTAGCTCATGCGCCTTGCTCCGCCCATTGCACGTAACAGACGGCCACCGGCATCTGGTGCCGGGCACAAAACGCCAGCCAACGCAGTTGGTTGTCTTGCAGGCGATCACCGGGGCCTTTGACTTCGATCATTCGGTAGCGCTTTTCTTCGGGCCAAAACTGGATCAGATCAGGCATGCCGGCGCGGTTGGCCTGGATGTCTTCGAGCAGGCGCTCGAACCAGTGCTTCAAGTGCTCGGCCGGCAGGCATTCGAGAGCTTGTTCAAGCACGGTTTCATCCAGCACGCCCCAGTACACGAAAGGCGACTGCAGACCGTATTTGCTCTCATAGTGCTGACGGATGGTGGCCTTGTAGCGCTCATCGTCCAGCTGCGCCAGGCACTTTGCAAACAGCTCGGCCCGACGCTCGCGGAACTCGCCATGCAGCAGGTCAGCCGGTCCGCTCTGGAACGGGTGAAAAAACGCCCCCGGCACCGGGGCGAAAATCGCCGGCCAGCAGAGCAACCCGAACAGGGAATTGATCAGGGTATTCTCGACGTAATGAACCGGTGCCTGATCTTCGCTCAGGTACTGCCGAACCTTGTGTTCGACGCTTTCCAGCGCGCCGTCGTGGGGCAGTTGCAGGTCCAGCCGCTGCACCTGCGGCGCGCGCGCGGCCGCAACGGCCGGCAACCCTAGCTTGCGCCGCAGGCGCGGGACGATGCGCAGCAGCTGCTGGGTTTCAGCCGCATTGCGCGGCGCCAACTGGGCTTGTTCAGCCAGCGCCAGCGCCTGGGCAAACCGTTCACAGCGCTCCAGCACGCGAATCTGCCGCACCCGTGCTTCGGCGTGGATGCACTCGGTGTACAGCGCCAATGCCAATGACCACTCGGCCAGCCGCTCACAGTGCTGGCCCAGGCGAAACTGCAAGCGTGCCCGACGCCCTTCCAGCCAAGGGTTATCCACTTGCCTGGCGGGCAGCGTCGCCAGGAGCTCGCCCACGGGTACACCCGCCTCAAATGCCCGTTGACAGGCATAGAGCTGCTCGTAGGTATCAATATCGGCACGGCTGCGCAACGCCCGAGAGTCAGCGCTGAAGTCGACGCTTTCATAGCGCAGTAAACCCAGGTCGGCGAGCACGAACTCAGACCAGTCCTGACGGAAATTGCCAAAAAACAGCAGCCGCAGTCGATCGCAGAGTTCGCGGATCGGCAGGCTGTAGACCTGGTCATCGACCTGCGGACACCACTGTTCGAACGGCATGCATTCAGTGAACACCGCCAGCAGCGCCTCGACGCATTCGGCCTTGCTCAGGCGCGGATTGGGAATATGGGGCTTGAAGCATTCGACCAACTCGGCCTTGAGCAACACCTCGCAGAGCTGGCTGATATCGAGCGGCGCCTGCCGGTCAACCCAGCCCTTGGCCAACAGCGGCAACACCGCCTCGCGGGTCGCGCCGATTTCCTCGTAGCGCAGTTTGCTGGCCCTATACAGGGGGCCCTTGCGCATGACCATCCGCACCAGCAACGCCCGGGATGATTTGTCGGTTTGGCTGAAGCCTCCAATAAAGCCGCGCTCCTGAATGCTGAGAACATCGGCATACCGCTGGCCCAGCCAATCGAGCACGCGCTGGAAATTGTTCAGGTAGTAGAACGGGTCTTCTAGAGGATCTGTGATCACGGTGTGCGGGTAATGAGGTCTGCCGGATACTGGTTATACATACAGACAAGGACTAATGGCAACTACCGTCTGGCATGTTGCCCGACGACACAAACCCTGTGGGAGCGGATTTATCCGCGAATGAAGGCGCCGCGCAACGCCTGAAAAACCGCGGTGTCTGAATTCGCGGATAAATCCGCTCCCACATTAGGTTTTCGGCGCTCCATTCCTTGACTGACCAGCATTGGGGCAATGCCCGGCTCCTACAGCCGCGCCTGACGCAATGCCTCGGCCAGGCTTTTTAGTGCAGCTTGAACATCCTGCCGGTCATCAAGCGGAAAGCCCAGCCGCAAGCACTGTTGGTGCCACCCCTGCAGGCTGAATATCTCACCCGGCGCTACCACAATCTTGTGCTGCAACAATCGCTCGAATAACCGGCGCGGGTCGGTCGGATGGGTCAGTTGTGCCCACAAGGTCGATCCGCCCTGGGGTGGGCTGATGGTTAGATAGTCCCCTGCCTGCTCCCGCAATTGCTGCCCAAACCCGTGCAGGCGTGTCTGCAACAATCGGCGCAACTGGTGTAGATGCGGGTCCACCAGGCCCTTGCGAAACAGCCGGGCAATCGCCCGTTGGCGGATCGGCGGAAGGCGAAACGAGCGCTGTAGAAAATGCCGTTGCAACTGCGAGCGAAAGTGCCGGGACAACAGAAAGCCATAAGGCGCCTCGGCACCGATGATTTTCTCCAACGAAGAAAATACCAGCAGCCGCTGTGGATCAACCAGCTCGCGCAAGCGCTCCCCAGGGTGCTCGGCAAAACAGAATTCGCCATCAAGGTCATTCTCCAGCAGCCAGACCCCGTGCAGCGCCAGCAATTCGGCAATGGCCCGCCGATCCGCCTCGGGCATCAGGCTGCCATGGGGGGAGCTGACCCGCGAACACAGCAGCACCAATGCCACCGGTTCTTCGCTCAAGAGCTGGCCAAAGACTTGCAGGTCCAGCGTGCCAGCGGCACAGAGCGGCAGCTCGATCACCCGCAACCCGGCCGCTTGCAAGGTTTGCAGCACCAGCCACGAGCAAGGCGACGCCACCAGCACCGCGCTCCCGGCCAGCTCCATTGCGGCACACAGAGTCTCCAGCACCGCCCGCACATCCGCACCGATGTAAACGTCATCGGCGCACCAGTGGCGCTCTGCCGAACAGGTGTAACGCGCCGCCAACGCCGTGCGCAGCTCCAGCTCACCACAGGGTTGCCGACTCCTGCCCGGCTTGCTGGGGTATTGGCGCATCAGTTCACGCTCTACCGTCAGTAGCGGGCCTTCCAGGGAAATCAGCGAAGACGGTTCACCACGGCTCAACACCAGCATGTCCGGGCGATTGGCCTGCAGGTGCATACGGTGCAGCAGGTCGTGTTCGCGCTCGCTGGCTTCGGTCTCGGGCAACTCACTGGCGAAATAGCCGGATTTGGGCACCGAATACACCCGCCCTTCATTTTCAAGTAATGAATAGGCGGTCTGAATGGTGGAAATGGACACACCCAAGCGCTGCGCGAGGTGGCGCAAGGACGGCAATTTTTGCGGGGTACCGTCCGGGGGCTGGCCGATCAGCGTCGTCAGATACTGATAGACCGCCTGGTAGGCGAAGCCGGATTTATCGTTACTCATCGTCAGCGACCACGGACACGTTCGCGGCGCACGATGCCCGTCTGCGGATCACACACCCGGATAAAGGCCCGGTCTGGATCGGCATCGCGCGCCCGGGCAATCAGCGCCGTGCTGTTGTTCAGCTCGGCCCGGCCCATGGCATACAAGCGCTTGAGGTGCGGCATCGACAAGCCGCTGGTCTTGACCAGCCATTGCGCCACCGGCTCCGGCGCGTGGCTGCCCTGCAAGGCTCGGTGCATGTAGGGCATGGCCACCAGCATGCCGCGGTGGAACTGACGCAGCCAGTGCTCAAGCCCTGCCCCCCGGCGGGTAAACGGCGAAAACAGCAGGCACACCAGTTGTGCTTCACCCAGGCCATAGGCGCTCTGGGCAAACTGCGAGGCCGCCAGGCGCCGCTGTTCAAGGCGCTCATCACCCTCGTAGGTCGCCAACACCGCCTCGATCAAGACGGCCGGCATCTGTTTGCGCTGCATCATCGCGGTCGCCAATTGCAGGTATTGCTCGACGCCTTCGCGGTAGCTGCGCCCTTGCACATGCTGCGAATGCAGGCCGCGCAAATGGGCCATGAGCAAGGGGTTGGCACAGTCGGATTCGCTGAAGCCGAACGACAGATCGTCGTAACGAAAGCCCAGAAACTCCAGCAGCAGTCGACTCTGACCCTGCTCGGGGATTTCCATCAGGTCCTGCAGGCTCAAGCACTCAGGCGTTTGAACATGAATCGGCAAATCCAGCGGCGGCCCGGCATGCTCGGCACCGTGCAACTGGCGGTAATAGCGATCGCCGACCATTTCCAGGGCATCGAGCAATGAACGCCCGAGCACGCCCATCCGCCCGCCGACCAGCCGCCGGCCCCAGGCCAGGTAGCGCTGGCGCTCATCCAGCGGATCGAAATCGGCCAGCAGGTTCACCTCGCCGTCCAGCGCCAGCGCCCGCCGAACCGCGCGCGTCCGAGACAGGTAACAGCTGTTGCAGAACATCGCGCGCGAATCACCTGCCGTCAGGTGGCCGGTCATCAGCACATCCGTGCGCTGCCACTGCTGAGCCTCTGCGCAGGGCGCCGCCAGGGGCTCGAAGGGCTGAAGCTGGTGATTATCGAGCACCAGCAGCTCAACACGCGGGTCGTCGTACAGAAACAGCGCCGAGTAACTTCGGTGAATGTTATGCATGACCGCAGGTGTCATCCCCGCGTGGCGACTGGTGACCACCCGCAGGCGAAAGGTATCGGGCGCGCGCTGGGCGATGCTCAGCTGCGCAGCGCGCAGCAACGCCAGTGCCAGGGAACTGTCCTTGCCGCCGCCATGGCTGTGCAGAATCCGCAACTCGCCAATGCGGCTGTCCTCCCCGCTCATGACCAGCAAGCGATGGATCAACAACTGCAAGGCGGCACGCTGTGTTCGGGATAAATACTCAAGCAAGCGCCGCAATACCTGTTGAAAGACAGAACTCATGGCCTGGTCGTGGAGGACGCTCATAACATTTACCTGAAATTCGATGGCAGCCGGACAGGTGTGCGTACACTCCTGCGGCCACCCAATAAAAACATCACAAGACATCGTATCAACGCCGAGAACAATTCCATTCGTCACGTTATTGATTACGTGGTCTTAAGAAACTTCCAACAAGTTCCTACAACTTCTCACAAGAAGTGGAACCACCATCCAACAATCCCGCCACCGATTGCGCCAACGCCTGCGCTCCACGCGGGCCGCCGCACAAGCGGCCAGCAGACTGGACGCACCGCACATCCAAAGGGTGAAACATACACATAACGCGTTGATACCCGAGCATTCGCCGTTCCTTGAGCAAACCAATTGCGGGCTATTATCGGCAGTTGCGAACTGATTAAAAGATGCAGAATTCCGCGAAAAATCAGTGCAGTACGCTCAACAACAGAACAAAGTTGAACAAATCAACGGCTGAAACTTTCATTCGCACAGTGTAATGCGAGACCCAGGTTTATATTTATGTATTTTCAATCGGAAACTTCCCAAAGCCACTAGGTAAGTTTCTGTAGGACGTAAAGTGGGGGAGTTTAAACGTCGACAATCACGCGGGGGCACTTGAAGGCACAAGCGCCCGGAGGGAAGCCCACTACTGGGCGTTGATCTGCAGGGCAACCCGGCCGCCGCACGGGCATTCATCCATGTAGCGATGGGCTTCGACAAAGTCTTCGAATGGGAACACCTTCGTGATCTGTGGCACCAATACCCGATCAGCAGTCATCTGGTTGATGTCGCGCAGCGCCTTCTGCAAGGCCACCTGGTCCTGGGTGATGCCCAGTTCCGGCTTGCCGGTGAAGTTACCCAGGCAATGCACGAAGAACTGAATGTTCTTCTGAAAGGCGGCGCAGGCCGGGAACGGCGTCTGGTTGCCGCCCTGCAAACCGTAGAGCACCAGGCTGCCGCGTGGCGCCAGCACGTCGCCCAGCAGTGACATTTGCGGGCCGCCCAAGCCATCAAGGACCATGTCGACGCCGCGGCTATTGGTGTACTTGTTGACCTGCATGAGCAAATCCTGCTCTTCGGTCACGATCACCTTTTCAGCGCCCAACGACAGCAGATACTCGCGTTCGTCGGCCGTTTTGGTGGCCGCGATGACCTTCAGCCCCAGCGCCTTGCCCAGCTGGACAAAGGCAGGGCCGGCGCAATGGCTGGCATCGGTAATCAGGGCGAACTGCCCGGGCTTTGCGCGCGCCAGCTCGACATAGGCAAAGTACGCCATCAGCAGCGGCGTGTAATGCACGCTGGCTTCGACCGGGGTGAGGATGCCGGGGTAGCGGGTCACGGCGTCACGCGGCAGCACCACCACTTCGCCATAGGTCGGGTGTTCATTGGGGTTGGCGGCTGGGAAGCTGGCCACCTTGTCACCCACGGCCAGATCATCGACACCCTCGCCCACCGCCAGCACCACGCCCGCCATTTCATGCCCAAGGCCGGCCGGCAAGCGCGCCTGAGAGGGCGCCAGGTTCTGGCGCCAGAGCACGTCGTACCAACTGATGCCGATCGCTTCCACACGCACCTGCACTTCACCCGGTGCAGGCAACGCGGACACAAGCTCTTCGCACTTGAGCACCTCGGCCGGACCAAACTTGTGAAAACGGATCGAGCGGGACATCGCGAACCTCGTCTATTGAACCTCTATGCCCTGAACTCTATCCGGGCTTTCTCGGTTAGGCCATCAGCGGCTATTAATAGTCACCATGCTTGCCATTGATTCCGCGTGATTGCGATCAATCCGGCAAAACACCATTTATGCGGTGCAGCCTACCAGCCTTTGCCCTTAAGATTCACGCCGAGCCTTCTTTTGACCCTATGAAGCGAACCGATGAACCGTAATGACCTGCGTCGTGTAGACCTGAACCTGCTGATCGTGTTCGAAACACTGATGCATGAGCGCAGTGTGACACGGGCCGCAGAGAAACTGTTCCTCGGCCAGCCAGCCATCAGCGCCGCGCTGTCGCGCCTGCGCGGCCTGTTTGACGACCCGCTGTTCGTGCGCACCGGTCGCAGCATGGAGCCTTCGGCGCGGGCGGTAGAAATCTTCGCCCTGCTCTCCCCGGCGCTGGATTCGATCTCGACCGCCGTCAGCCGCGCCGCCGAATTCGACCCGGCCACCAGCAACGCGGTGTTCCGCCTGGGCCTCTCCGACGACGCCGAATTCGCCCTGTTGCCCCTGCTGCTTAAGCGCGTGCGCGCTGAGGCGCCGGGAGTGGTGCTGGTGGTGCGGCGGGTCAACTATATCCTGATGCCGGCGCTGCTGGCCTCCGGTGAAATCTCCGTCGGCGTCAGCTACACCAGCGACCTGCCTGCCAATGCCAAGCGCAAGGTGCTGCGCCGCAGCCAGCCCAGGCTGCTGCGCGCCGACAGCATGCCCGGCCCCATGAGCCTGGACGACTTCTGCGCCCGCCCGCACGCGCTGGTATCGTTCGCCGGCGATCTCAGCGGCTTTATCGATTCAGAGCTTGAGAAACTCGGCCGCAAGCGCCACGTGGTGCTGGCCGTGCCGCAGTTCAATGGCTTGAGCACTTTGCTCAGCGGCACCGACATCATTGCTACCGTGCCGGACTACACCGCGGACGCCCTCACTGCCGCCGGTGGGGTAAGGGCTGAAGACTTGCCGATTGATACCCAGTCGTTTGAGCTGCATATGGCCTGGCGTGGCTCGCAGGATAATGACCCGGGGGAACGGTGGCTGCGGTCGAGGATTCAGATGTTTTTCGGCGACCCTGAGAGTCTTTAGACGTCGTCTGGCAGGCTGTTCGGCTGATCATTTCTGCCTTTCCACAAACCATGGAGTTCCATTCACTTCCGGTGGATTGCTACATTGGGGGCACATCTGAGGGCATGCTTTGGATGGTTTGAAAAGGATGCCCCCAGCCTAAGGTCCAACAGTCTCCTTCATCGAAAATTCACCCGTTGTTGTTCCCACACACCGCGGGGTGAAGGTAGGCCGATGAGATGCTCTCCTCTGCCCAAGCGCGTGAGCAACCGAGTGATACCTCCTGTGCAATTAATATTTCAAGTGCAGGTCGCCAAGCTGAATTCAGACCTCACTCCGACGCTTTTCAAAACGCTGCCAAAAAGTCGGCTGCTCACTCCTAGGATGCAGCAGGCTTGACCAGACCTCTAGCTGGAGAAAGGCTGCTAACGGTACAGAGTGTGTAAAAACGCCTCCGTGAACCCTTGCTATGATTTCTGAGGATTTCATCGCAAGGATCGCCCATGAAGCGCTTTATTCAAGGTGAACATCGAGGTCAAAGCACCCTGCTTCCCGAGAGCC
>NZ_JAAAMT010000065.1 GCF_009905435.1 Pseudomonas sp. R5(2019) | reverse complement strand
CCTGGCCGCGATGGGCTGCGCAGCGGCCCCGGCGATTCCATAACCACCACAACCGCAAGCTACATCACAGATATGACTGGCCTCCGGGGCCGCTGCGCGGCCCATCG
Source organism: Pseudomonas sp. R5(2019) (assembly GCF_009905435.1). Taxonomy (GTDB): domain Bacteria; phylum Pseudomonadota; class Gammaproteobacteria; order Pseudomonadales; family Pseudomonadaceae; genus Aquipseudomonas. The sequence goes on along the minus strand of NZ_JAAAMT010000065.1, from coordinate 27,178 downwards.
CGGCCAGGTCCGCTCCTACATCTGATGGTGTGAGCCTTCAGGGTTTGCATCTAGTCCATTTGGATGAGGTCGTCCGCTGCCACTGCTTGTAGCCTGTGCACACAACCCCCCGGTGGCCTTCGAAGATGGGTATCACCATGAAAACAAGAAAAACAATCAGGTGGATGTTAGCGGTGCTGGGTCTGTGCCTGGCATTGACCTGGATGGTGCAGGTGCAGCATTCGCTCTCGCATGTGCGTGGGACGCAGGCTGAAGGTCAGCCGCTGGTGTCTGCCCAGCAGCTGTTCTGGCGCTAACGCCCTTCAAACACTGCCTTGCGCTTCTCAATAAACGCCTGCATGCCTTCCTTCTGATCAAGGGAGGCAAACAGCAGGGCGTTGGCCTTGCGCTCCAGCGCCAGCCCCGCCTCCAGCGAAGCATCCATCCCCGCCAGGATCACTTCCTTGATCTGCTCAGCGGCCAACGGCGGCATGGCTGCAATATGGGTGGCCTGCTCCAGTGCCACCGCCTGCACTTGCTCATCCGCCACCACCTCACTCACCAGCCCCGACACCCACGCTTCATGGGCGCTGATCGGCCGCCCGGTCAGGGCCATTTGCATGGCCTTGGCCTTGCCCACCGCACGCACCAGCCGTTGGGTGCCGCCGATGCCGGGCATGATGCCGATGCGGATTTCCGGTTGGCAGAAGCGTGCACCTTCTCCGGCAATAATGATGTCGGCGTGCATCGCCAGCTCACAACCACCGCCATAGGCATAGCCGCACACCGCCGCGATCACAGGCTTTGGGCAACGCTGGATCGGCGCCCAGACGCGTTCGGTATGGCGCTGGTAGATATCGATCGGCCCCACGCCCGCCATGCTGGTGATGTCGCCACCCGCTGCAAATACTTCGGGCCCACCGGTCAACAGAATGCAGCGTACTTCTGGGTCGTCAGCCAGCTCGCGAAAGTGCGCCGATAACGCGGATTGCAGCTCCAGGCTCAGAGCATTGGAGACGGTAGGGCGGTTGAGGGTCAGGCGGGCGACGCCCGGGGCGGGCAGGTCGAGGACGACGGTTTGGCTGGTGCTCATGGGCAGGGGCTCCGCAGGCTGGTTGATTGTAGCGATTGTTGGTGGCAGGGGGCTGTAACTCATCGTCCGTTCAGACGACGAGCCCTGCGTGGCGAGCCCCTAGAGTGGGAGCACGACACTGCAGGAGGAGCGTGCGATGAGTGAGTGCAACAGGCTGGATTTCAGCGGCAAGACCGTGCTGGTCACCGGGGGCACCAAGGGCATCGGCGCCGGTATCGCCCAGGGCTTTCTGGAGGCCGGTGCCCAGGTCGTGGTGTGCGGCCGGCAGGCGCCGGAGCAACTGCCGCAGGCCAATGACCAGCAGGCACATTTCATCGCCGCCGACGTACGTGACAACGACTCGCTGACGGCCCTGTTCGCCGAGATCGAAAGCCGTTTCGGGCACCTCGACGTGCTGGTCAATAACGCTGGCGGCAGCCCGGCGGTGGAGGCTGCCAGCGTCTCGCCACGCTTTAGCGAAGGCATCATCAAACTCAACCTGATCGCGCCCTTGAACGTGGCCCAGCATGCCAACCGGCTGATGCAGCAGCAGGCCAGCGGCGGGGTCATCGTGTTTATCGGCAGCATCAGCGCCCTGCGGCCATCGCCCGGCACCGCCGCTTATGGCGCCGCCAAGGCCGGGGTGCTGGCGCTGGTCAGTTCGCTGGCCGTGGAGTGGGCGCCGAAGGTGCGGGTTGTGGCGGTCAGCCCCGGGCTGATTCGCACCGAACAGTCGCACCTGCATTACGGCGACGAGGCCGGCATCGCGGCGGTCGGTTCGACCATTCCGGCCGGCCGCCTGGGCGAGCCGGGCGATATTGCCAGTGCTTGCCTGTATGTGGCCTCGCCGCTGGCAGATTACTTGAGCGGCAGCAATCTGCTGCTGCACGGCGGCGGCGAAAAGCCGGCGTTCCTGGGCGCCGCCACCGCGCACAGCGCCTGAACCCCCATCGGGCGGCGCCGCCGCTCTCTACTTAATCAGGAGACGAACTTGGCTGATCCAGAATTGATTGAAAAAGTGCGGGCCATGCTCGGGCGCCAATACGGCCGCGTCTACGCCTGGGATGCCGTGAACGCGCCGATGATCCGTCAGTGGTGCGAACAGATGGGCATCGACAACCCGCTGTATACCGACCCGGGCTTTGCCCGCGATGCCGGTTACCCCGACGTGATCGCACCGCCCGGCATGTTGCAGGTCTGGTGCATGGGCGGGCTGGACAACGAAAACTACGCCCCCGGTTCCACCGATGAAAACAGTTTCGAAACCCTGAAGATCATCGAGTCGTATGGCTACCCCGCGGTGGTGGCGGTGAACTCCGATTTGAGCTTTGTGCGGCCGGTCACGGTCGGCGAGCGGCTGTATTACACCAGTCGGGTCGATGCCATTTCCGATGAAAAAACCACGGGCCTGGGCACGGGGTTTTTCTTCACCCTGGTGATGGATTACTTCGTCGAAGCCACCGCTGGCGGCACCGACGAGAAAGTCGGCGAGCAGCTGTTCCGGGTCTTCAAGTTCAAGCCTGCCGAACGCTCCGTACCTGCCGAAAAGCCCACCGCCAAGCGCCCCCTGCCGGGCGTCAGTGACGACACCCGATTCTTCTGGGAAGGCTGCGAGGCTGGCCAGTTGCTGATCCAGCGTTGCACCGCCTGCCAGACCCTGCGCCATCCGCCGGCACCGGTGTGTATCGAGTGCCACTCCTTCGACTGGGACACCGTGCAAGCGAAGGGTAGCGGCCAACTGTATTCCTTCGTGGTGATGCATTACCCCGAAGTGGCGCCGTTCGATCACCCCAACCCCATCGGCCTGATCGAGCTGGACGAAGGTGTGCGGATGATTGCCGGGCTGGTCGGGGGCGAACCTGGCAAGTGGCAGATCGGCCAGCGCGTACAGGTGGAATTCCAGCGCTTCGACGATCAGCAAACCCTGCCGCAATTTCGCCCGCTGGGTGCCTGAGGAGGCGTCATGGATTTTTCCTTGAGTGACGACCAGCGTGCCATCGCCGAGATGGCTGAGGGTCTGTTTCGCGATTACTGCAACGACGATGCCTTGCGGGCGTTCGACCTGAGCGGCCAGCCGTTCATGCAGGACCTTTGGCAGGCCTGTATCGAGACTGGCCTGCACGCGTTGGCCATCGACGAGGCGCAGGGCGGCAGCGGGTTGGGCATGACCGATCTGATGTGTGTGTTGCAGGCCCAGGGCGGGGCGCTCGCGCTGGTGCCGTTGTGGCAGCAGCAACTGGCCTGCCTGACGCTGCAGCGTTTCGGTGCCCACACCCACGCCAGCTTGCTGGCGCAGGGCGCCGCTGGCGAAGCGCTGCTGGGCCTGTCGCTTGACCGTGACAGCGGCCTGACGTTGAGCGCCGACGGCGAAGGCTGGCGGCTGGATGGCCATGCCGGTGCCGTGGCGCTGGCCGCCCAGGCCCGGGCGCTGTTGGTGTTCACCAACAGCAGCGACGGCCCCCGGCTGGTGCTGATCGACCCGGCGGCCAGCGGCGTGAGCCTGATCCCGGCGGTGGCTACCCACGGCCTGGCCGTGGCGGATGTCGACTGCAGCGGCCTGCGCCTGAACGCCGATGCCGTGTTGCCGCAAGCGGCGCTGGAATGGCTGGAGCCGCGCGCGATTGCCGCCGTGGCCGCCCTGCAGCTGGGCATCAGCGAAGCGCAGTTGCGTCGCACCGTGGAATACGTCAGCGAGCGTCGCCAATTCGACCGCGCCATCGGCAGCTTCCAGGCGGTGCAAATGACCCTGGCCGACTGCCGCATCGCGGTCGAGGCATTGCGCTCGTCGCTCTACCAGCTTTGCTACCGGCTCGACGCCGGCCTGGGCTGCCAGTCCGAAGCGCTGGCGACCCGTTACCTGAGCTGCGACACCGGCCACCGGGTCGGGCACAAGGCGCAGCACGTGCACGGCGGCATTGGCGTCGACCTGACCTACCCGATTCACCGCTACCTCTACTGGAGCCGCGACCTGGGGCTGACCCTGGGCGGCAGCGCTGCCAGCCTCGAACGCCTGGGCGACTGGCTGGCCCACCACGACAATCTGGGATGGAAATATGACCTCGAAGAAAACGCTGGCCTTTGCTGATGTGAGCCTGGGCCAGGCGCTGCCAGAGCTGGTGGTGCCAATCACGGTGACGCTGATCAACGGTGGCGCCATCGCCACTCGCGACTACTTCCCCGGCCACCACGACAAGGAAGCGGCGCAGGCACTCGGCTCACCGCACATCTTCATGAACATCCTCACCACCACCGGCCTGGTGCAGCGCTATGTGCAGGAGTGGGCGGGGCCGCTGGCCGCGCTCAACGATCTGCGCATCAAGCTCGGGGCGCCCAACTACCCGGGCGACAGCATGACCTTCAGCGCCCAGGTCAGTGAGATGGATGAAAGCGCCAAGCGCGTGACCCTAAGCCTCAAAGGCACAAATTCCATGGGCAACCACGTGACCGGTACGGTCAACCTGGTCCTGCACTGAGCAAGCGGAGGCAGTCTTCATGAGTCAACCATCCCTATCGGGCCAGGCGGCGATCGTCGGGCTCGGGGCCACCGAGTTTTCCAAGAACTCCGGCCGCACCGAATTGCGCCTGGCCATGGAAGCGACCCTGGCGGCCCTGCGTGACGCCGGTATCGACCCCAGCGAAGTCGACGGCTTCAGCTCCTACTCGGTCGACAAGGTACCCGAATACGAAATCGCCCGGCTGCTGGGTTGCAAGAACGTCAACTTCTTCTCGCAGGTACCCCATGGCGGCGGCGCCGCGTGCGGGCCGATCATGCACGCGGCCATGGCGGTGGCCACTGGCGTGGCGAAAACCGTGGTGGTCTACCGGGCCATGAACGAGCGCTCCTGGTACCGCTTCGGCACCGGTACGTACGGCTTTGCCTCGACGCCGATCTTCGAGAACGTCAACTACGGCTGGTACATGCCCCACGGCTTTCACACCCCGGCAGCCTGGGTCGGCATGTTTGCCCAGCGCTACATGCACACCTATGGCGCCACCAGTGAAGACTTCGGTCGTGTCGCCGTGGCAGCGCGCGATTTTGCCGCCAGCAACCCGGCTGCCTTTTTCTACGGCAAGCCGATCAGCCTGGAAGACCACCAGAACTCGCGCTGGATCTGCGAGCCGTTGCACCTGCTCGACTGCTGCCAGGAATCCGATGGCGCCGTGGCAATGGTGATTACCTCGGTCGAGCGGGCCCGCGACCTGCCGAACAAGCCGGTGGTGATCAAGGGCGCTTCGCAGGGGATCTCCAGCGGCCAGCAAGTGATGACCTCCTACTACCGCCCCGAGATCACTGGCCTGCCGGAGATGAGCGTGGTCGCCAAAGAAGTCTATCGCCAGTCGGGCCTGGGCCCGGAGGCGATCCAGACCGCGGTGATCTACGACCATTTCACCCCCTTTGTGCTGCCGCAGCTGGAGGCGTTCGGCTTCTGCGAGACGGGCCAGGCCAAGGACTTTATCCGCGCAGGTGAACATGCCCGTGGCGGCCGGCTGCCGATCAACACCCATGGCGGGCAGCTGGGTGAGGCCTATATCCACGGCATGAACGGCGTCGCCGAGGGTGTGCGCCAGGTGCGTGGCAGCGCGGTCAACCAGGTGGCGGATGTGGAAAACGTGCTGGTCACCGCCGGTACCGGCGTGCCGACCAGCGGCCTGATCCTGGGCGCGCTTTGAGGAGGTTGCGATGTTCGTTGATCTGAGCAAGGAACAACAGGCGCTGCGCCTACGGGTGCGGGACTACTTCAGCGAGCTGATGACCCCCGAGCTGCGCCTTGAATTGCGCGGCCAGGAGGGCGGTGATACCTACCGCGAGGTGGTCCGCCAGATCGGCCGCGACGGCTGGCTGGCAGTGGGTTGGCCGAAAGAATACGGCGGCCAGGGTTATGCCGCGACCGAGCAACTGATCTTTTTCGAAGAGGCCAATATCGCCGGTGCGCCGTTGCCTTTTGTGACGATCAGCACCGTCGGCCCGGCGCTCATGGCCCATGGCAACGAGGCGCAGAAAGCGCGCTTCTTGCCGGGCATCGCGGCGGGCGAGATTCACTTCTCCATCGGCTATTCGGAGCCGGGTGCCGGCAGTGACCTGGCCACCCTCAAGACCTCGGCGCGCCAGGAGGGCGATCGTTTTATCGTCAATGGCAACAAGCTCTGGACCTCCGGCGCGGAGTCGGCCGACTTCATCTGGCTGGCCGCCCGCACCAACCCGGCCGAGGCCCGACACAAAGGGATCTCGATCCTGATCGTCGACACCCGCAGCGAAGGCTTTGCCCACACGGTGATCCCGACCTGCAGCAACCCGACCGCCGCCACCTATTACGACAACGTCGAGGTGCCATCGAGCCTGTTGGTGGGCGAACTGCACAAGGGCTGGGCGCTGGTGACCTCGCAGCTGAACCACGAACGCCTCGGCCTTGGCGCCTGGGCCGACAAAGTGGTGGGCCTGTTTCGGCGAGTCTACCTGTGGGCTAAAGCAGCGGACGCCCACGGCCAGCGGGCGGTGGACAAGCCATGGGTACGCAGCCTGCTCGCCGAGTGCTATGCGCGCCTTGAGGCCATGCGCCTGATCAACTTCCGGATTGCCGCGGACCTGGAGCAGGGCCGCATGGACATTGCGCTGGCGTCGATCACCAAGGTCTACGGCTCTGAGTCGGTGATCGAGATTCTGCGCAACCTCAGCGAAGTGGTGGGCGCCGGCGGCCTGGTCCGCGCTGGCTCCGCTGCCGCGTTTTTGCACGGAGAACTGGAGTACGAAATACGCGCGGCGGTGACCTCGACCTTTGGCGGTGGCACCAACGAAATCCAGCGTGAATTGATCGCCCAGTTCGGTCTGGGTCTGCCGCGCACCTCGCGCTAGGGGAGGCACCGATGAGTTCTACTTTCACGCCAGGGCGTGCGCACCCGTTCGAGCAGGTGAGCCACTGGGACATTGACACCGAAGTGGCGATCGTCGGTTTTGGTGCGGCGGGCAGCTGCGCGGCCATCGAGGCGCGCCATGCGGATGCGCGGGTGGATATTTTCGAAGTGGCCGCATCCGCCGGGGGCAGCGCCGCCTTGTCGGGCGGCGAGGTTTATGTCGGCGGCAGCGGCGGCACGGCGGTGCAGCGCGCGGCGGGGTTCGAGGACTCTACCGAGGCCTTCGCCCGGTACCTGAGCCTGGCCGGTGGCCCGGCGGCGGATGCCGAGCGGGTGGCGGTATACGCGCAGCGAGGCGTTGAGCATTACGATTGGTTGCAGGCCCAGGGCGTGCCGTTCAAGGGCACTTACTTGCCCGGCAAGTGGATGGAGCCAACCACCGACGACACCTTGCTGTGGTCGGGCAGCGAAAGTGCCTGGCCCTTCAGTGCCCAGGCCACCCCGGCGCCACGCGGTCATACGGTGCAGTTCGAAGGGTGGGGCGGCGGCAAGCGCTTGATGGACACCCTCTGCGCCCGCGCCGAAGCGCTCGGTGCCACGGTGCATTACAACGCCCGGGCGCTGTGCCTGATTGTCGATGCCCAGCAGCGCATTCGCGGCCTGGTGGTGCGCCGGGAAGGCCAGCCATGTTTTGTTCGCGCCCGGCGCGGGGTGATCCTCTGTGCCGGTGGCTTTATCGCCAATCGAACGATGGTCGAGCGCTATGCGCCGCAGGCACTGGTGTGCGATCAGCAGGTCAGCGCCGGCAACGACGATGGCTCCGGGATACGCATGGGCATCAGCGTCGGCGCCACTACGCTGAACATGCATGAGTTTTTCGCCACGCTGCCGTTCTTCCCGCCGGCGTCGCTGGTCAAGGGCATCTTCGTCAACGCGCGTGGCCAACGCTTTATCAACGAAGACGCCTACCACGGCCGGGTGGCCCATTACGTGCTGCGCCAGCCGGACCAACGGGTCTGGTTGCTGGTGGACAACGCGATCTTCGACCGCCCGGTGATCCAGCCGGATATCCAGATCGCGGCCGTAGGCGACAGCTGGGCCGAGGTCGAGCAGGAGCTGGGCTTGCCCACGGGCACGCTGGTACAGACCGTCGACAACTTCAACCGCGCCGCCGCCGAAGGTCAGGACCCACTCTTTCACAAGAGCGCCGAATGGCTGCGGCCCTTGAGCGAGCCACCCTTTGCCGCGCTGAGCTATTGCCCCGGCGATATCCAGGCCCATGCCTTCACCCTCGGCGGTTTGGCCACCCGCCCCAGCGGCGAAGTGCTGGATGCCGATGGCCAGCCGATCACCGGCCTGTACGCCGCCGGGCGCACCGCCTGTGGCCTGCCGCGCTGGGGCGAAGGCTACAGCTCTGGGCTGTCGCTGGGTGATTCGACCTTCTTCGGCCGTCAGGCCGGGCGCCACGCCGCCGGCTCTTCTCTCGACTTACAGGTAGCCCCATGAGCGATCTCGAACCGTTTCGCCTGCAGACCCGCCAATGGCTGCAGGACAATTGCCCGCCGTCCATGCGCACGCCGATGCCCGAGGCCGAGATGGTCTGGGGGGGTAGCCAACTGCGCTTTCACAGTGAAGACCAGCGCTTGTGGTTCACCCGCATGCGCGACAAGGGCTGGTTTTGCCCCGATTGGCCGCGCGAATACGGTGGCGGTGGCCTGAGCGCCGAGCAGACGCAGATTCTCGAAAGCGAAATGCGTCGCCTGCATTGCCGCCCGCCACAGATCAACCTCGGCATCTGGATGCTTGGCCCGTTGCTGCTCGAATACGGCAGCGAGGCGCAAAAACGCGAGCTGCTGCCGCCCATGGCGCGCGGCGAGGTGCGCTGGTGCCAGGGCTTCTCCGAGCCCAATGCCGGCTCTGACCTGGCCTCACTGCGCACCAGTGCGCGGGAGGAGGGCGAGGTGTTCGTGGTCAATGGCAGCAAGATCTGGACCTCCTATGCCGGCGACTCCGATTGGATGTACGCGCTGGTGCGCACCGGCCCGCAACAGCCAAAACAGGCCGGTATCAGCCTGTTGGTGCTGGATATGCGCAGCCCGGGCGTCAGTGTGCGGCCGATTGATTTGATCAGTGGCAAGTCGAGTTTCTGCCAGGTGTTCTTCGATGACGTGAAAGTGCCCAAGGCCCAGCTGATCGGGACGCTCAACGGTGGCTGGGGGCTGGCCAAGGCCCTCTTGCAGCATGAGCGTCGGGCCATGTCGCGCTTCAGCGAATCCGCCCTGCCAACCCATTTCGACCTGGCCGAACTTCTGAACCAGTACCTGCCAACGGCCAGCACCGTGGCGGACGTTGTACTGCGCCAGCGCGCCGTCGCCTGCCTGATGGACGAGCATGCCTACGGCTTGAGCAACCGGCGCCTCGCCGAGGCCGCCAAAGCCGGGCAGGACGTCGGCGGCCTGATGGCGATCTCCAAGCTGGTGCACACCGAGCAGGAGCGCGACAAGTTCGAACTGCTGCTGGACCTGATGGGCCACCAGGGCCTGGGAGCCGGTGGCGATGTTCACCACGAGCGCGAACTGGCGCTGACCCATGCCTGGCTGGGCAGCTTCACCCAGACCATCGCCGGCGGCTCGTCGGAAGTGCAATTGAATGTCATCGCCAAGCGTGTGCTTGGCCTGCCTGACGCCAAGTGAGGATCTCATCGTGAGCCTGGTTTATAACGACGAACAACAGCAGTTGCACGACAGTGCCCAGGACTTTCTGGCCGCCCGTTCGCCAGTCGAGGCCGCGCGGCGTCTGCGTGACGACGGCGTGGCCGAGGGTTTTGACCCGAAGGTCTGGGCTGGCATGCGCGAGCTCGGCTGGAGCGCGGTGGCCTTCGCTGAAATCCACGGCGGCCTGGCGTTTGGCTTGCAGGGCTATGCACCGCTGTTCGAGCAGATCGGTCGGCATTTGTGTGCCTCGCCGCTGCTGTCCAGCGTGGTGCTGTGCGGCAGCCTGATCGAACGCTGTGGCAGCGAAGCTCAACAGGCCCAATGGCTGCCTGCGTTGATCAGCGGTGAGCAGCGCATGGCGCTGGCGCTTGAAGAAGGTGCGCGCCACGCGTCGCAGCCGGTGGCGCTGCAGGCCCAGGCGAATGCCAGCGGCTTTGTGCTCGACGGCACCAAGAGCTGGGTCCTTGATGGGCTGGGCGCCGATCAGTTCTTGACCGTCGGCCGCACGCCGAGTGGCGAGCTGGCGCTGTTCCTGGTGCCCGCCACGGCACCGGGCGTGCGCATCGAAGCGCTGGCGCTGGTGGATTCACGTAACCATGCGCGGGTGCAGTTTGAGCAGGTCCAGGTCCCGGCCAGTGCCAGGCTGGTCAGTGGCGATGCGTGTGCGGCGCTGGAGTTGGCGCTGGAAAGCGGCCGCGCTTGCCTGGCGGCCGAGCTGCTGGGCATGGCCGAGCGCTGCTTTGAGTTGACGCTCGACTATCTGAAAACCCGCGTGCAGTTCGATGCGCCGATTGGCTCGTTCCAGGCTTTGCAACACCGCGCCGCACGCCAATACGTGCAGCTGCAGTTGGCTCGCAGCGCGGTCATGGCCGCCTTCGAAGCCTTGGAACTGGCCGACATCAGCGCCAGCGAGCGGTGTCAGCGGGTGAGCCTGGGCAAATGGAAAGCCAACGAAATGGCGCAGCTGGTCAGCAATGAAGCGGTGCAGATGCACGGCGGCATTGGCGTGACCGATGAATATGACCTGGGCCTGTACCTCAAGCGAATTCGCGTAGCCCAGGCGTGCCTTGGCGACAGCGATTACCTGTGCAGCCTGTATGGCGAAACCCTGAACTGAGGAGCCCGCATGCCTAGCGAGCAGATTCAACAATGGCGGCAGAACTGGGAGCAACTGATCGCTCCCGATTCGCCGTATGCAGTGGTCTCACCCGCCGGCCAGGCCCGTTATTTTGCCAAGGCACCCGGTGAGCTGGTCAGCGCCTTGCAGGTCGGTCGTGGCTTTGCCGAGCGGCCTTTTGTCTACTGGCAAGACCGCCAGCTGAGCTTCCGTGAGTTCTATCAGGCCGCCGACCGCCTGACCGCGCACCTGGTCCGCACCCTTGGTGTACGACCCGGCGAGCGGGTGGCGATTGCCATGCGCAACCGGCCGGAATGGATGGTGGCGTTTGTCGCTGTGGTCCAGGCCGGTGCGGTGCCGGTGCTGCTCAACAGCTGGGGCTTGCGCGATGAGCTGTTGCACGCCTTGCACGATAGCCGCCCCGTGCTGCTGATCGCCGACCTGGCGCGCATGGTACTGGTGGCCGACGATGAGTTGGCGATCAAGCGTGTGCTGGTCGAGGATTCGGCCCACGAACCGGGGCCGGGCCTGACCTATATGCGCCTGCAGGAACAGTCTGTACGGCCGGTCGAACTGGCCTCGCCAGACCCCGACTCATCCGCGCTGATTCTCTACACCTCGGGCACCACCAGCCGCGCCAAGGGCGTGGTCTGCAGTCACCGTTCCGTGTGCCAGGCATTGTTCGGGCTGGAATTTGTCAGCGCGTTTGCCGCCGGCGTGTCACCGAGCCGGATCAAGCCGATGATCGAGGCCGGCTTGCAGTCGACCTCGTTGCTGGCGGTGCCGCTGTTTCATGTCAGCGGCCTGTATGCGCAGTTTCTCAATGCCCTGCGCACCGGCAAGCGCCTGGTGATGATGTACAAGTGGGACGTCGACCAGGCCCTGGCCTTGATCCAGCAGCAGCGCTGCACCCAATTCAGCGGCGCGCCGGTGATGATGCAGCAATTGCTGGCCCACCCGCGCTTCAACACGGAGGCCACGGCCAGCCTGTTCGGGTTGGGACTGGGCGGCGGCGCGGCGTCGAGCAACCTGCTGGCGCAGTTGACCCGCGACAAGCCGACGGCCATGGCCGGCAGCGGTTATGGCCTGACCGAAAGCAACGGCATCGGCGCGGCCCATTCGGGCGATCAGTTCGTCAGCAGCAGCGCCAGCGCGGGTTGGCCGTTGCCGATTGTCGAAGTGCACATCGGTGACTACCCCCACAAGGCACCCGCCGGGCAGAGCGGGGCCATCTGGCTGCGATCGCCGACCCTGATGCAGGGCTATTGGGAACGCCCGCAAGACAGTGCCCAGGTGCTGGTCGACGGCTGGCTGTTCAGCGGCGACGTGGGCTTTGTCGACGAAGACGGTTACCTGCACATCACCGATCGCATCAAGGACTTGATCATCCGTGGCGGCGAGAATATTTCCGCCGTCGAGGTCGAGCACTGTGCCTGTGGCCATGAGGATGTACTCGAGGCCGCCGCCTTCGCCCTGGCCGACGAACAGTATGGCGAGACCGTCGCCCTGGCGGTGCACCTGCGAGCGGGCAGTGACCTGGGCGAAGCGGCCCTGAAGGCCTGGATGGCCCGCGCCCTGGCGGCCTACAAGGTGCCGACCCGGGTATGGATGAGCGGCGAACCGCTGCCGCGCAATGCCAGCGGCAAGGTGCTCAAGGCCGGATTGAAACAGCGCTATTTGCAGGCGTAGTCCACCCGGACGATGTTCCCGGCCACCATGGGCAGACAATGAAGACGGACTGGTTGAGTCCGTTCACCCTCGGAGAAAACAACAATGCAAAAGTCTGTTGCGGTGGTGCTGGCCCTGGCTGCGGGCCTGAGCTGGTATTCCTCGGCGCAAGCCAAGGTCAGTGCAGAAGAAGCGGCGCGGTTGGGCAAGGACCTGACATGCACCGGGGCGGAAAAGGCCGGGAATGCCGATGGCAGTATTCCGCCGTTCACCGGCAAGAACCTGGGTGTGGTGCCCGGCTGGACGCATACGCCGTACTCCGGCGGTCATCCGGTCGATCCCTGGCCCAATGAGAAGCCGCTGCTGGTGATCACCGCCAGCAATGCCAAGCAACACGCCGAACGCCTGAGTACGGGGCAATTGGCGATGTTCGAAAAATACCCGGCCACCTATCGCATGGCCATTTACCCCACCCACCGTGATTTCCGTTACCCCGATTATGTCTGCGAGCGGGCCAGGGAAAATGCCCTCAACGCCGAGCTGGTCGACAACGGCCTGGGCGTTAACGCGATTGGCCAAGTGCCGTTTCCGATCCCGAAAACGGCGCTGGAACTGATGTGGAACTCGCAGCTGCCTGCCCGTGCCTGGACGGAAGAAATGCAGCGCGACAACGGCGCGGTCACCCCATCCGGGGACGTCGCCTGGGGTCGCTCGTTCTCGAAAACCCTGGCCAACGCCAACAACCCGAAAGAGACCCCGTACAGCAGCACGGGCGTGCAGTCGTTGGGCATGTACACCACGGTGTTGCCGCAGCGCGACAACGGCATCATTACCGTGGCGCAGACGCCGTATAACTTCTCCAGCGATTCGCTCAAGGCCTGGACCTACAACCCCGGCACCCGGCGAGTACGCTTGAACCCGGCGTTCGGCTTCGACTCGCCAATGATTGGCACCAACGGCGTCATGACCATCGACGACGACCGCATCTTCAACGGCAGCCCCGAGCGCTACGACTGGAAGATCGAAGGCAAGCGCGAGATGTACGTGCCGATCAACAGCTACAAGGTCAACAGCGCCGAGGTCAAGTACAAGGACTTGCTGACCCCGAACCACCCCAACCCGGACGTCATGCGCTATGAGCTGCGCCGGGTCTGGGTGCTGGTGGCGACGTTGAAGGAGGGCAGCCGGCATCTCTATGGCAAGCGGGTGATGTTCATCGATGAAGACACCTGGCATTCGCTGATGGCCGACAACTACGACACCCGGGGCAACATCTACAAGTACGCCCAGGTGACCTACTACTACCACCCGGACATGAGCGCCTGGGAGGCGGGCGCGGCCTTTTTCCATGACCTGACCACCGGCCAGTACGTGGGCTACAGCCTGTCCAACGAAGCGCGCAAGGGGCCGATCCTGAACAAGGGCAACTACACGGCCGACATGTTCACCCCGGACACGGCGCGCGCGGCAGGGCGCTAAGTCACACGACTGGCGGGGCCGCTACGCGACCCTGCTGATCTCATCTCGGTCGTTGTAGGAGCGGACCTGGCCGCGATGGGGCGCGCAGCGGCCCTGGGGTCTGCTTCGCAGCCCATCGCGGCCAGGTCCGCTCCTACAACCGAATTAGTCTCTCCAGACGATGAACACGCACGTATCAACCTCGAGAATCGAGTGACACCCTTGATAGCGACGGAGATAACAACAATGCGATTCAAGCAGGCCTTGCTTGGCATGACAGTGGTTATGCCGATGCTCGGGCAAACCGCGTTTGCCGGCGTCAGCGAAGAACAGGCAAAGCGACTGGGGCAGGAGTTGACCTGCGTCGGTGCCGAAAAGGCGGGTAATGCCGCCGGCACCATTCCAGCCTTTACCGGCAAGTACCAGGGCAAGGTGCCAGGCTGGAACCATGTGCTGCACTCGGGCGGTCAACCGGTCGATCCCTACGCCGATGAAAAGCCCGTGCTGGTCATCACCGCGGCCAATGCCAAGGACTACACCGAGCACCTGACTCCCGGGCAGCTGGCGATGTTCAAGCAGTACCCGCAGACCTACACGATGAACATCTACCCCGGCCACCGCGACTACCGCTACAGCGATGTGGTCTGCGAGCGTGCCCGCTGGAACGCCACCCACGCACAGCTGGCCAACGACGGCATGGGCGTGGACGGCGTTGGCCAGGTGCCGTTCCCGATTCCGCAAAACGCCATGGAGCTGTTGTGGAACCACCAACTGCCGGCGCGAGCCTGGACGGAAGACGCCGTGCGCGACCTGGCTTCGGTGCTGCCCAGCGGCGATATCGGCTGGGGCCGTACCTACACCCGTGGTTTTGCGCCGTCCAACGACCCCCACAACACACCGAAAACCGAGGCCGGCATCCAGGCCTACAGCTGGACCCAGACCCTGCTGCCCGCGCGCGAGAGCGGCACCAGCACCGTCAGCCAGGAACCCTACAACTTCAAGACCCACTCCCGCCAGGCCTGGTCCTATAACCCCGGTACCCGGCGTGTGCGCCAGTTGCCCGGTTACGGTTACGACCAGCCCATGACCGGCAGCAACGGCACCATGATCATCGACGAAGACCGGCTGTTCAACGGCTCGCCTGAACGCTACGACTGGGAGATGCTCGGCAAGCGCGAAATCTACGTGCCGGCCAACGCCTACAAGGTCAACGGCGGCGACGTCAAATACAAGGACCTGCTGACCCCCAATCATCCGAACCCAGCCTACATGCGTTACGAGCTGCGCCGTGTCTGGGTCTTGCAGGCCACCTTGAAACCGGGTTTCCGGCATCTCTACGGCAAGCGCGTGCTGTTCCTCGACGAGGACACCTGGCATGCGGTGCTGGGCGATGCCTATGACACCCGCGGGCAACTCTGGAAGCACGGGGTCACCAACTACTATTACCACCCGGATTCGAACGCCTGGCACTCCGGTGTGGCCTTTTTCCAAGACCTGAGTACCGGCCAGTACATGGGCTACAACATGACCAACGAATCACGCAAAGGTCCGATTCTCAACCAGGGCAAGTTCAACGCCCAGATGTACACCCCGGACGCCCTGCGCGCTGCCGGACGCTGATCAGAAAATACCCGCAACGGTAATGCTTGGACCGTTGTGTCTTGGCCCGGCAGGTTCCCCGACCTGCCGGGTTTTTTTTGTCAAGTGATCTCGCAGGTGAAGGTTTCCCACAATAACTGTGGGTTAGCCTGTGGATAACTCCATTCCCAATCGCGCTAAGCAGCGGCCTGCTTAGCGCGAAAGGCTATTGGATGATTTTTGTACAATTGCAGCCTCAATGAGCAGCCCTGTAAGAAATTTTTGAGGGCGACCTTGCTGGCCTCATCGCTAGCAAGCTCTGCTCCCACACCTATCTCCAGTCCTGCCAAAATTGCACGTGGTGCTTTTGATCTAGATGTAGGAGTCAGGCTTGCCTGCGATGAATTCAACGCGGTGGGCCAAAGACACCTCAGTGCCTGTCTCGCGACGGTTCGGCGCCCCGACAAGCTCGGCTCCTGCAGCATCGGGTACGGGTCAGAACCGACCCGTCAGCGGGTACTCGATGGCCAGGCGAATCTGGTCGGTGTCCAGCTCTGCCTGTGCCGCATTGCCACGGTGCACGTTGTGCCGCAGTGACAGCGTGGTGCCCTTGGCGGCGCCGTTTTGCACCACGTAACGCGCTTCCAGGTCGCGCTCCCAGTGTTTGCCACCCTTGCCATAACCCAGGTAGGCGTAGCCGCCGTTGGACTGCGCCTGGGCCGACTCGGCCTGAGCCAGCGAAACCTGGGTGACGGCGCCGAGCGCCAGGGCCATGAGGGCCAGTGTTGAAGCGTTACCCATGATCGGGAGTGTCCCTGGTTGCAGATTAATAAGCGCGCAAACGCAGCAGCCGCGTACCGTCCAGCGGATCGGTCAGCCAGTGCGCGCGGACCCCGAACGTGTCGTTCAGGCGTTGTTCGGTCAGTACTTCGAAGGGAGAACCCAGCGCCACCAGCCGGCCGCGATCCAGCACCGCGAGGCGATCGCAGGCGAGTGCCTGATTGAGGTCGTGCAGGGCGATCACAGTGGTCACCGGCAAGGCATGCACCAGCCCGAGGATCGCCAGTTGATGCTGGATATCCAGGTGATTGGTGGGCTCGTCCAGCAGCAGGACTTGCGGGCGCTGGGCCAGCGCCCGGGCGATGTGCACGCGCTGGCGCTCGCCACCGGACAGGCTGTGCCAGGCGCGCTTGAGCAGGTGCGCCATGTCGACGTCTGCAAGCGCCTTGAGCACGATCGCATCGTCGACAGCACTCCACGGCGCCAGCGCCGAAAGCCATGGCGTACGGCCCAGCTCGACGGCGTCGCGCACGCTGATCGAGTCGCTGGTGTCGGCCTGTTGTTCGACCACTGCGAGCAGGCGGGCAATGGCGCGCCGGTTCAGGCTCGCCAAGGGTTGCCCCTTGAGCTGCACGTGCCCTGACGCAGGTTTGAGCAGCCCGGCCAGCAGCTTGAGCAGTGTTGACTTGCCCGACCCGTTGGGGCCGACGATGCCGAGCGTTTCACCTTCGCTGACCGCGAGGCTGACATCGCAGAGCAGGGCAGCGCCTTTGACTGAATAGCTCAGTGCGCTGCAGGCCAGCATCGCAGTCGTCGGTGCCGTCATCGCGAGCGGCTCCCACGGATCAGGATCAGGGCAAATACCGGCGCGCCGACCAGTGCGGTGATCACCCCGATCGGCAACACCTGGCCCTTGATCAAGGTGCGCGAGAGCACATCGGCTGCGACCAGGAACAAGGCCCCGCACAGTGCACTCAGCGGCAGCAACCGGGCATGCCGCACACCGACCAGCAGGCGCACGGCGTGCGGAATCACCAGCCCGACAAAACCGATGGAGCCGACGATCGACACCATCACCGCAGTGACCAACGCCACCGTGGCGATCAGCACCCCTTGCACCTGGCGCACCGGAACCCCAAGCGATGCCGCCGCGTCTGAACCGAAGGTGAAGGCGTCCAGCGCACGCCGGTGCCACAGGCAAACGAGCAGCCCAACCAGCACCACCGGCAGCGCCAGGGTCACCGACGACCAGCGCACACCACTGAGGTTGCCGAGCAGCCAGAACATGATGCCGCGGGCCTGTTCGGCACTGGCTGACTTGGTGATCAGAAAGGCAGTGAGGGCATTGAACAATTGTGAACCGGCGATGCCCGCCAGGATGATCTGCCCGGCGCTGTTGGCACCGCGTGAGGCACTGGCCAGCAATGCCACCAGGGCGAATGCGGCGACGGCGCCAGCAAAGGCCCCCAGCGACAGCGAGATCGCCCCGGCGCCCAGGCCCATAATGGCCACCAGCACCGCGCCGGTCGAGGCACCGGCGGAAATGCCCAGCAAGTACGGGTCCGCCAACGGGTTGCGCAACAGCGACTGCAGCACCACGCCCGAAATCGAAAGGCCCGCACCACAGGCTGCCGCCACCAGGGCGCGGGTGAGGCGGTAGTTCCAGACGATGCCTTCGTCGATCGGGTCGAGCACATAGCCCGCTGCCCAGAGTTTGTTCGCCAGTACCTGGGCAATCACCGGCAGGCTGATCGAGGTCTCGCCAATGGCGACGCCGGCGGCGAGCGTGACCAGCAGCAACAGGACGACCCAAAGGCTGTGGCCCAACAGGTTCAGTGGCTTCATTGGGCGAGCTTGAACCGGTCGACGCTGTCGGCCAGTGCTTCAATACCGTCGAACAGGCGCGTGCCGGCCTGCATCGCGTCAGCATCGAGGATCAGGATGCGGTCATTTTTTACCGCCTCCATGTTGCGCGTGACCGGGTCGGATTTGAGGAATTGCAGTTTCTTCTGGTAGTCGTCGGCCGGGAACCGGCGGCGGTCCATGCGCGCAATCACGATCATCGTCGGGTTGGCCTTGGCCAGGGTTTCCCAGCCCACGGTCGGCCACTCTTCCGTGGATTCGACCACGTTGCGCATCCCCAGGCTGTTGAGCATGAAGTCCGGAATGCCCTTGCGGCCGGCCACGTACGGGTCGATGTCGAGGTCGGCGCTGGAAAACCAGAACAGCGCCGAAACCTCGTTCACGTGCTTGCCTTTGACCTGCCCGACGGCTTTTTCCAGACGGCCTTGCAGCTGCGTCACCAGCTGCTGGCCACGGTCCTGCGCATCAAAGATGGCGGCCAGTTGGTGGATGCTCTTGTAGAGGCTGTCGATGCGAAAGGCTTCCAGGCGCGTGCCGTCGGCACCGACCAGGTTGTCCTTGCCTTCGCAGTCGGAGGGCAGGATGTAGGTCGGGATCTTCAACTCATGAAACTGCTCGCGGGTGCCGACCGCGCCTTGCGGGCCGACCATCCATTCCAGCTGCACCGCGACCAGGTCCGGGCGCTTGCCGATGACCGACTCGAAGCTTGGTTCATTGTTGGCCAGACGCTCAACCTTGGCGTCCTGCGCCTTGTACGCCGGCAACACAGTGTTGAACCACAGCGAGGTCCCCACCAGCTTGTCGCCCAGGCCCAGGGCGTAGAGCATTTCAGTGCCGGCCTGGCCGATGGTCACGGCTTTGCTCGGCGCCTGGGCGAAGGTCAGCGGCATGCCACAGTTTTCGACCGTCAGCGGGTAGCGCGTGGACGTGGCGGCGAGGCTCAGGCTGGACAGGCCGAGACCGGTGAGCAGCGCAGTAAGACGAGGCAGTGACATGTGCGGTGATCTCCATTCGAACAATGCACGGGCAGAGGTGCACAGCCTGGAAAACACATCCCGAACCATCAACCTGGAGACGAGGCCAGGCACAGGGCAACAGGCTGGCGCCTGCGCACGGATGTCCTTCCCGGACACCCCGCCGGTGAGTTGATTTGCAGCGCCGGCAGGTCTCCTGACTGATGCGTCATCGCCGTGTTCCCGCCTTCCCGGGTGTGCCCCAGTGGCATTGATGGAACAGGCTCGGCACCTACAGTTGCGGGGGCAGTTCCGATTGAGGCCTTGAATCAAGGCTTACGGATTCCCTATTGATTTCTATCGAAAACCGGCGGGCGCGATGGTAGGGGATAGGGGGGGATGCTGCAAGCCTGGGCAATGATCCTGGCGATGCGCCTTGCCCAGCGAGTCACTGTGGCTATTGTTTAACATCTTGTTACAAGCTTGGTCCCGGGTTTGCATAGCCACCTCGGCGGTAACTCATTCTTGCGTCACAGTGGAGGTCAGAGATGTCTATCAACAAAGCCTTGTTGGCAGTGGCAATTGGCGCGGTGCTGTCGGCTTCGACAGTGTTGCTTCCAGACACCGTGGCGGGTTTTTCCAGTGCCTACGCTAAAGATGGTGGCGGTGGCGGTGGCGGTGGCGGTGGCGGTGGCGGTCACGGTGGTGGTGGTGGTGGTGGTGGTGGTGGTCACGGCGGTGGTCACGGCGGCGGGGGTGGTCATGGTAGCGGCTCGGGCGGTGGCCATGGTGGCAACTCCGGTGGCGGCCTGGGGCATTCGGGCGACAGCGCCGGCCACGACTCGGGACACGACGGCTCTCACGGCTCTCACGGCGCTCACCATGCCGGCGAAGTTGGCGACGATCATGGTGTTCACCGCTCCGGTGAAATTGGCGACGATCATGGTGTTCACCGCTCCGGTGAAATTGGCGACGATCATGGTGTTCACCGCTCCGGTGAAATTGGCGACGACCATGGTGTTCATCGCGCTGGCGAGGTTGGCGATGACCATGGCGTTCACCGGGCCGGCGAGGTTGGCGATGACCGTGGTGTACACGTCGGCGGCGAACCGGGAGACGACAAAAGTGGCACCTGAGCCATCACCACACGTGGGGCAAATGCCTCGCTATCGGGGGTAACCCCCTGCTCATGGGGCCGGTTGGCCCTGTGGGTCTTCAGGGATGGTCAGTTCAATGCCCAGGCGCAGGCCTTCGCGAAGGATATGGCGGCGCATTTCGGCACTGGCCTGGGCACTGTTCCTGTTGCGGATGGCGCGCACCACCGCTTCGTTTTCCTTCAAGCGTTCGGCCAGGTGCTCCGGCGAGTTGCGCAGGGCTTCGGCGCTTTGCTTGAGGGCGTCGCGGGTCTGTTGCACCACGTTCTGGAAAATCGGGTTGGAACTCAGGGCGAACAAGGTTTCGTGAAAGGCCAGGTAGGCATTGACCCCGGCGTCGCTGTCGCCGGCCTCCAGTGCTTCACGCATGTCCATCAGGGTCAGGCGCAGCTGGCCGACATCGCTGGCACTGCTCGACTGGGCCACCAGCCCGACGATGAACGGCTCCAGGGTGTAACGCAGTTGCAGCACATCTTCCAGGCTGGCGTTGGCAACAAAGTGATCGCTGCGCGGTGCAGCCTCGTTCGGAACACTGCCATCGAGCACCAGCACACCCTTGCCGGGCATCGAACGAACCAGCCCGAGGGTTTCCAGCACAATGACCGCTTCGCGCAGGCTCGGGCGGCTGATGCCGAGCTGTTCGGCCAGCTCGCGCTGACCGGGCAGCATGTCACCGCAACGCCACTGGCCGCGGGCCAAGGCGTTGCGTAATTTTTCCACGACCGAATTCACTACGGTGGATGAGGTAACCACTGATCGTTCCGTGCAATGAGATAGAGAGGCGCTCCTCATAGTGTGAAGGGGTTTCAGCGGTCTTGCCAGTTGGACCTTTCAGGGCGCGCTGGCCAATTACACCACCGTACTCTTCACCACCGCCAACTCCGGATGCGCCACCAACTTGTCGATGTGCAATTCGTCATTGTTCATCCAGATTTCGGTCAGTACCCGGTAATGCTCCATGTCACGGCAACGCATGCGCAGGCTGTAGTCGAAGTGGCCGCTGATCAGTTGGCATTCGAACACCTGCGGGCAAGCCCGCATGCAGGCTTCGAAAGCCCTCTGCGCCGCGCGCCCGCTCTGGTTCGAGAGGGCGACCAGCACCAGCAGCGATAACCCCGGCGAGACCACCTGCACATCGATGATCGCGCCATAGCCGCGGATCACACCGCGCCGCTCCAGCTTGCGCACCCGCTCAAGGCACGGGCGTGGCGTCAGGTGCACCAGCGACGAAAGCTTCTCGTAAGTGATGCGGCCGTTGTGACGCAAGACCTCGATGATGGCCTCGTCGATGCGGTCCAGCGGCGGCGAGGTGTGCGGGTTGTTGGCCTTGGTATCCATCGTGCGTTCTTTCACTTCAGGCGGTTGGATAGAAACTGCTGCAGGCGTTCGCTTTGCGGCTGGTCAAGGATCGCGGCGCTGCCTTGCTCCTCGATTCGACCCTGGTGCAAAAACAACACCTGGCTGGACACCTGCCGGGCAAAGCCCATCTCGTGGGTGACCATCAGCATGGTACGACCTTCCTCGGCCAACGTCTGTATGACCTTGAGCACTTCCCCGACCAGCTCCGGGTCCAGCGCCGAGGTGGGCTCGTCGAACAGGATTATTTCCGGCTCCATTGCCAGCGCCCGGGCGATGGCGACCCGTTGCTGCTGGCCGCCGGACAGGAACGCCGGGTACTGGTCGGCGACCCGTCCGGGCAGGCCGACCTTGTCCAGATAGGCGCGGGCCCGTTCTTCGATCTCCCTGGCGCTGACACCCAGCACCCGCCGCGGCGCCAGGCAGATGTTTTCCAGCACGGTCATGTGGCTCCACAGGTTGAAATGCTGGAACACCATGGCCAGGCGCGTACGCAGGTTCTGCAACTGCGCCGGGTGCGGGGCGTGGCTGCCGGTGCGGCCCTGGCGCATTTCGATGGTTTGGCCGTCGAGGGTGATGGCGCCGGCGTCGGGTGTTTCCAGGAAGTTGATGCAACGCAGCAT
Source organism: Pseudomonas sp. R5(2019) (assembly GCF_009905435.1). GTDB lineage: Bacteria > Pseudomonadota > Gammaproteobacteria > Pseudomonadales > Pseudomonadaceae > Aquipseudomonas. Next base: position 5,013 of record NZ_JAAAMT010000065.1, on the reverse strand, counting down.
CGTGCTTTTGCCCGAGCCGCTGGCGCCGATCATGCTGATCACATCGCCGTTGCGGGCATTGAGGGAAACGCCCTTGAGCACTTCGTGCTCGCCATAGCGTTTGTGCAGGTCCTGGACCTTGAGCTTGACGTTGGCGGCTCCGGGCACTGCGCCGAGCTGGGTGGTGTGTACGCTGGAAACGATGGGCAAGGCCTTGGCGCAATGGTTCATGGGTTAGCCTCGGGAAGGGGACAGAAAACGCATCCAGCGCCGTTCAGCCAGGCGAAACAGCCCGACCAGCACAAAGGACAGCAACATGTACAAAAGGGCCGCGAGGCCGAACGCCTCAAAGGTCATGAAGGTCGCGGCGTTGGCATCGCGGGCGACTTTCAGGATGTCGGCAACGGTCGCGGTAAACGCCAGTGACGTGGCGTGCAGCATCAGGATCAGTTCATTGCTGTAGGCCGGAATCGAACGGCGCAAGGCCGCCGGCACCACCACGAACAGGTTCAGTCGCCAGCCATACAGGCCATAGGCACGGGCCGCCTCGATCTCGCCGTGGGGAATATTGCGAATGGCCCCGGCGAAAATTTCCACGGTGTAGGCGCAGGTGTTCAGCACAAAGGCCAGCACCGTGCAGTTCAGTGCATTGCGGAAAAACTCATCGAGCAGGGCCGTGTTGCGCACCACCTCCAGCCCATACAGGCCGGTGTAGCAAATCAGCAGCTGGATATACAGCGGCGTGCCGCGGAACACGTAGGTGTAGAATTCCACCGGCCAGCGCAGCCAGAAATGCCTCGAGACGCGGGCAAGGGCCAGCGGAATCGAGATAAAGAAGCCCAGCACAATGGAAAGGATAAACAGCCACAGGGTCATCGCCACCCCGGACAGGCCGGCGCCATCGTGGTAGAGAAACGCCGGGCCGTACTGTTGAATGAGTTCGATCATTGCGCCAGCCCCTTGATTCCGATGTTGTAGCGCCGCTCCAGGCGTTTGAAGAAGCGGTTGGAGAGGGTGGTGATCAGCAGGTAGACCAGCGCTGCAACGATCAGGAAGTACAGCGTGTTGTTTGTGGTCTTGCCGGCGTTTTGCGCGGCCTTGACCAGGTCTGACAGGCCGATGATCGACACCAGCGCGGTGGACTTGAGCAGCACCAGCCAATTGTTGCCCAGACCCGGCAAGGCAAAGCGCATCAGCTGCGGGAACAGCACCAGCCGAAAGCGCTGGGCCCGGCTCAGGCCATAGGCGGTGGCCGCTTCCAGCTGGCCGGCGGGCACGCTGAGAATCGCGCCGCGAAAGTTCTCGGTGAAATAGGCGCCGTAGATAAAGCCCAGGGTCACCACACCGGCGGTGAAGGGGTCGATTTCAAAGTAATCCCAGCCGAGCAGTTCGGTCAGATCGTTGAGCCACAGTTGCAGGGTGTAGAAGATCAGCAGGATCAGTACCAGGTCGGGCACGCTGCGGATCAGCGTGGTGTACAGCGTGGCCGGCAGGCGCAGGATGCGCAGGCGCGACAGCTTGGCGCTGGCACCGAGCAAGCCCAGCAGCAGGCTCAAGGCCAACGACAGCATGGCCAGCTTGAGCGTCATCCAGGTGCCTTGCGCCAACAGCGGGCCGAAGCCTTGCAGGCTCAAGGCCTGCAGGCCGAGAGAGGAAAGGAAGTCATTCACGGGAAAAGTCTCGCAAGGGCGGGAGGCGAGTACCTGCCCCGGCCCGCTTGAGCAGCGGGCCGGGCAAGCGGTTTACTCGTTGTAGATGTCCAGCGAACCGACGTACTTCTTCTGGATCGCTTCGAAGGTACCGTCGGCATGCACGGCGGCGATGCCCTTGTTGATCAAGGCCTTGAGCGCTTCATCGTTCTTGCGCAGGCCCATGGCGATGTCCAGCGGCAGGGTCGGGTCCTTGATCGCCGGGCCGCTCTTGAATTCGGCGCCTTCGGGCTTGGACAGGAAGTTGAGTTCAGCTTCCAGCTTGTCGGTCAGGGTCGCGTCGAGGCGGCCGTTGATCAAATCCGCGTAGTTCTGATCCTGGGCCTGGTAGGCCTTGACCTGGGCACCCAGCGGCGCCAGTTTGGCGCGGGCATAGGCTTCTTGCAGCGAGCCTTGCAGCACGCCGACCTGCTTGCCCTTGAGCGACTCTGGGGTGTCTCCGAAGTCGGCGCCCTTGCGGGTAATCACCGACGTGGGGCTGAGGAACAGGCGGTCAGAGAAATCGATCTGTTTCTGCCGTGCCGGGGTGACCGCCATGGACGACATGATCGCGTCGAACTTGCGGGCGCGCAGCGCCGGGATCATGCCGTCGAATTCGTTGTGGACCCACACGCACTTGACCTCGAGCTTGGCGCAAATGGCATTGCCCAACTCGATGTCGAATCCTTGCAGGCTGCCGTCGGCGGCCACGGATTCAAAGGGAGGGTATTCGGGGAAGACACCAAAGCGGATTTCTTTCCATTCCTGGGCCTGAGCCATGCTGGCGCACAGTGGCAGGATCAGCACGCCGAAGAGTTTTCGCAGCGAAGTCATAGGAAGGTCCCTGTGTTTTTGGTTTAGGTTTAGGGCAGTGGTAGTCGTAGGTGTGTCTTGGTCTTGTTGTGACGCTGCAGTCGGGCAACAGAATGCGGGATACCCGAAAGTTTTTTTTGTCGTTTGGCTGCCGTGCAGCTGTCGGAATCCGCTGTAAACGCGGTTTTGTCAGCCGAATCGGCTGTTGGACCTCCTGTTTCGGCTTTGCGCGACGCTGTAGGAGCCGACCTTGGTCGCGATGGGCTGCGCAGCGGCCCCGGGGTCTGCTACGCAGCCCATCGCGACCAAGGTCGGCTCCTACCAGTGGGTTTCAGGCGGTTTTTTTCAGGGGCGCAGGCTGGCGCAACAGCGCAAACAGATCCTTGGGATCATCCAGTTCCGGCACCAGCGCGATCTCGCTGCCAATCTCCAGCGCCCTGGCCACATCCAGCACATAACGCAGCGCCGAATAGTCCTCCAGGGCAAACCCCACCGAATCGAACAGGGTGACTTGCGCGTCGTTCTCGCGGCCCGCTGCCTGGCCATTGACGACCTGCCAGAACTCGGTGGTCGGCGAGTCGGCCGGCATCTGCTGGATCTCGCCTTCGATGCGGCTTTGCGGTTCGTATTCAACGATCACCCGCGCGCGCTCGACAATGTCGCGGTGCAGTTCGGTCTTGCCCGGGCAGTCGCCGCCCACGGCATTGAGGTGCATGCCCGGCTCGATCATCTGCGGGGTAAGGATGGTGGCATTGGCCTTGTCCGCAGTGACCGTGGTGACGATATCGGCACCGCGCACCGCGTCGGCCACCGAGCTTGCCCTGATCAGCTTCAGGTTGGGGTAGCCGGCAAGGTTGCGTACCAGTTTGTCGGTGGCCTGCGGGTCAATGTCGAACAGGCGGATTTCGTTGATGCCCAGCACCGTGTGGAAGGCCAGGGCCTGGAACTCGCTCTGCGAGCCGTTGCCGATCAGCGCCATGCTGCGCGCGTCCTGGCGGGCCAGGTAGCGGGCGGCCAGCACCGAAGTGGCGGCGGTGCGGATCGCGGTGGTCAGGGTCATTTCGCTGAGCAGCACCGGCGTGCCGGTGTCGACATCGCCGAGGGCGCCGAAGGCCATCACCGTGAGCATCCCGGCCTGGGTGTTTTTCGGGTGACCGTTGACGTACTTGAAGGCGTACAGGGCCGCGTCCGAGACCGGCATCAGCTCGATCACGCCGTCCGGGGAGTGGTTGGCCAGGCGCGCGCACTTCTCGAAATCCGCCCAGCGCAGGTAGTCCTGGCGAATGTATTCGGCCATTTCACTCAGGCAGGCGGGCAAGCCTTTGCGCCGTACCAGTTGGCTCAGGTCGTTGACGTCGATATAGCGGGTCATGGTCATTTCCTTCTTGCAGTCGAGGTTCAGTGGCGCACGGGCAGGTGCACTTCGGCGAGCATGCAGCGGGCGCTGCCGCCACCGATGCGTTCGATATGGTCGATGCTCACCACCACCGGGCGGGTGTAGCGCTCCACATGCTGGCGCTGGGTGGGCAACAGTGATTTCCAGGCGCTGCGTGACATCACCAACAGCGGGTTGCCGTCCTTGTCGTGGACTTCGAGCATGTTGCCGGCGAAGGCTTCGAGCTGGTCGTAGTCAAGGCTGAGGATGTCCTTGCCGGTGTCGCGCAGTGAACGCTCCAGGGTCAGGCGTTCCTGGCCGTCGGGCAGGGCTTGCAGGCAGACCACCGACAGGTCGCGGCCGACGCTCATCATCACGTTGCTGTGGTAGATCGGCGCCTGGTGGCGGTCGACGGCGTGGAACACGCAAACGCGGTAGCCCAGCCGCTCGGCGAACTGGCGCAGTGCTTCGCTGTGGGTGCGGCCTGAGTGGCAGGCGTAGCTGATCTGGTGCTCGCGGTCCAGGACCATGCTGCCCGTGCCTTCCAGGAACAGGTTTTGCTGTTCCAGGTGGCTCAGGTCGATGGTCTTGTTGATCGCAAAGCGTTGCTCGAGGGTCTGCAGCACACCCTTGTCGCGTTCCAGCCGCCGGTTGTGGCCTTCCATCGGGTACAGCACCAGGCTGCCGTCGGCATGGCTGCTCCACCAGTTGTTGGGGAAGATCGAGTCGGGCGTATGCGGGGCCGGCGTGTCCTGAACCACCAGCACTTCCACGCCATGCTGGCGCAGGGTCTGGACATAATCGTCGAACTCTTCCAGCGCTTTTTGCTGGGCCTGCTCAGGGCAGAGCACGGCCTGCTGGAATCGGTTGTTGACGGCAGTATCCGGGTTGAAGGCGAACCGCGCCGGGCGGATCATCAAGACGGTATTGGTGGTTTGCATCGGGCACGCATCCAGGGGTTGGCAGTGGTGCCATTTTCCGCTGGATGGCGGTTCAATCCCGGCTGAAGCGCTGGCGTGTGGCAGCGGGGATAGCTGAAAAGTGGGGCGGGGCAGCCGGATCGGCTGTGCAAATCCGGGGCGCCGCGAGGTCTTGTAGGAGCCGACCTTGGTCGCGTTGGGCTGCGCTGCAGACCCCGGGGCCGCTGCGCAGCCCATC
>NZ_JAAAMT010000064.1 GCF_009905435.1 Pseudomonas sp. R5(2019) | reverse complement strand
GTCAGGCCGGACGCGTAACTGGGAGCCGATCGGTACCGTGTTGTTGAACCCGGATCGAGAGCAACAGGTCGAGAAAAGAGCGGCATAGTTAGACGGCTGACGCGACAACTACCTTGAAAAACGCCGCCTGCGACTGGACAAACAATTCGGTGTGCTGATATCGATACCGCTGGGGCTTTGCCTGTGGGCCGGCGAACTGCTGGCGAACCAGAGCACGATGGTCTGGCTCAGCGCGGGGCTTGGGTTGTTTGTACTGGGTTGGGCGATTCAGTTTGTCGGCCACTACTTCGAAGGCCGCAAACCGGCGTTTGTCGATGATCTGATGAGCTTGATCGTCGGGCCGTTGTTCGTGGTGGCGGAGTTGGGGTTCTTGCTGGGGATGCGCGGGGAGTTGAAGCGGGAGATCGAGCGGCGGGTTGGCCCGGTGAAGGTGCGGGACAAGCGGTCGGCTTTTTGACTGCACAGACGCTATTCGCGGATAAATCCGCTCCCACCTAAAATCTCCCCACTCACCATTTGAGGAGCTGCTTTATGTGGGAGCGGATTTATCCGCGATGTTTTTCAGGGTTTAGAGGTTCTCGACTTTCTGCCAGACCTTGGGCTTGAAGTACAAGGTCTCGCCACGCGACAGGCCGATCAGGCTGTCGTGGTCCTTGACCACTTCGGCCTCGATCAGATCGCTCTGCCCTTCGACCTTCAACGTCACCCGCGTGGTCGCGCCCAGTGGGCGGATGTCGCGTACTTCGGCGGCGTGGTGGTCTTCCAGTTCATGGCGCGACAGCGACACTTCGTGAGGACGGAATAGCACATGGCGATCATCGCTCAGGTGCAGGCGGTTGGAATCACCCAGGAAGTGGTAGACGAAATCGCTGGCCGGGTTTTCGTACACATCGCCCGGTGAGCCGATCTGCTCGATCACGCCCTTGTTCATCACCACGATGCGGTCCGCCACTTCCATGGCTTCTTCCTGGTCGTGGGTCACGAACACCGAGGTCAGGTTGATGTCTTCGTGCAGCCGCGCCAGCCAGCGACGCAGCTCCTTGCGAACCTTGGCGTCGAGGGCGCCAAACGGCTCGTCGAGCAACAGCACCTTGGGCTCCACCGCCAGCGCACGGGCCAGGGCGATCCGTTGACGCTGGCCGCCGGACAGCTGCTCCGGGTAGCGGTCCGCCAGCCAGTCGAGCTGGACCATGTTCAGCAGTTCATGGACCTTCTCGGCGATCCGGGTTTCGTTCGGGCGCTCGCTCTTGGGCTTCATGCGCAAGCCAAAGGCGACGTTGTCGAACACGCTCATGTGGCGGAACAGCGCATAGTGCTGGAATACAAAACCGACGTTACGGTCGCGTACATCGTGGCCGGACACGTCTTCACCATGGAACACGATGCTGCCCTGGTCAGGCGTTTCCAGGCCGGCGATGATCCGCAACAGGGTGGTCTTGCCGCAGCCCGACGGGCCGAGCAAGGCCACCAGTTCACCGCTCTGGATATCCAGATTGATGCTGTTCAGGGCCTGGAAAGCGTTGAAGCGCTTACTGACATTACGAACTTCGATCGACATGAATTATTCCTCCGCTGCGCTGTTGCGCAGACGGTTAATGCGGGACTCGCTCCACTGCTTGAGCAGCAGGATGAAGAGCGCCAGGATCAGCAACAGGCTCGCCACGCTGAAGGCCGCGACGTGGTTGTATTCGTTGTAAAGGATCTCGACATGCAGCGGCAAGGTGTTGGTCACCCCGCGGATGTGCCCGGAGACCACCGACACCGCGCCGAATTCACCCATGGCCCGGGCCGTACAGAGCACCACGCCGTAGATCAGGCCCCATTTGATGTTGGGGACGGTCACGTGCCAGAACATCTGCCAGCCATTGGCGCCCAACAGGCGCGCCGCTTCTTCTTCCTGGGTGCCCTGCTCCTGCATCAGCGGGATCAGCTCACGGGCCACGAACGGCACGGTGACGAAGATGGTCGCCAGCACAATGCCAGGCAAGGCGAAGACGATCTGGATGTCATGGTCCTGCAGCCATGGCCCGAACAGGCCCTGGGCGCCGAACATCAACACATAGACCAGGCCCGCGATCACCGGCGAGACCGAGAACGGCAGGTCGATCAGCGTCACCAGGATACTCTTGCCACGAAACGAGTACTTGCTCACGCACCAGGCCGCGCTGACCCCGAATATCAGGTTCAGGGGTACCGAGATCAACACCGCGATGACCGTCAGCTTCAGGGCCGAGAGCGCGTCGGGCTCGAAGATCGCGGTGAAGAAAGCCCCCAGGCCAAGCTTCAGGCCCTGGGACACCACGATAAACAAAGGCAACAGCAGAAACAGCGCGAAGATCAACCAGCCAAGGCTGATCAGGATACGCCGTGATGTGGCGCTGCCGCGGCGTGCGGCGTTGGCCGATGCAGCGGCCGAAATCGAAGATGCAGACATGCTTCAGGCCCCCTTCAAGGTTTTTCAATGCGCCGCTGCAACAAGTTGATCAGCAGCAACAGAATGAAGGAAACCACCAGCATCAGCACGCCGATGGCCGTGGCGCCGGTGTAGTCGTATTGGTCGAGCTTGACCATGATCAGCAGCGGAAGGATCTCGGTTTTCATCGGCATGTTGCCGGCGATGAAAATCACCGAACCATACTCACCCACGCCGCGGGCAAACGCCAGGGCGAAACCGGTCAGCCAGGCCGGCAACAGCGCGGGAGCAAGGATGTAGCGAAAGACTTGCAGGGGCTTGGCGCCCAGGCAGGCCGCGGCTTCTTCAACTTCTCGGGGAATATCGGCCAGAACCGGCTGCACCGTGCGCACCACGAACGGCAGGGTGACGAAGGTCAGCGCCAGCGTGATACCCAGGGGGGTGTAGGCAATCTTGAAGCCCAGGTCGGTGGCGAACTGGCCGACCAGGCCGCCCGGTGCATAGAGGGCGGTCAAGGCGATGCCGGCCACGGCGGTGGGCAGTGCGAACGGCAGGTCGATCATCGCATCGATGATCTTGCGTCCCGGGAAGGTGTAGCGCACCAGCACCCAGGCCAGCAGCGTACCGATCACACCATTGATGATGGCGGCGTACAGGGCGGTGCCGAAACTCAGCTTGAGGGCCGCCAGCACCCGCGGTGCGCTGACGATGTTCCAGAACTGCTCCCAGGTGAGCTGGGCGGCATGTACAAACATGGCGGCCAGCGGTATGAGCACAATCAGGCTGAGGTACACCAAGGTGTAGCCCAGCGTCAGCCCGAAGCCGGGTATGACGGGGGAGATACGACGTGACATAAGAGTCCTTGGTTAACGCACAAAAGCCCGGGACGAATCCCGGGCCCATGCTTGGCTACTGAACGGCGTTTCTACGGGCGGTTGAACTCACTGTGCCGTGTAGATCTGGTCGAACACTCCACCGTCGTTGAAAAACTTGGGTTGGGCAGTTTTCCAGCCGCCGAAGTCTTTGTCGATAGTCACCAGATCCAGTTTCGGGAACTGTTTGCCGAATTCGGCAGCGACTTTCGCGTCGCGCGGACGGTAGAAGTTTTCGGCTGCAATCTTCTGACCGGCCGGGCTGTACAGGTGCTTGAGGTATTCCTGGGCGATCTGCTCATTGCCCTTCTTCACGGCGTTCTTGTCGACAACGGCCACCGGTGGCTCGGCCAGGATCGACAGCGACGGCACGACGATTTCGAATTTGTCGTTGCCACCGTCTTCCTTGAGGGCCAGGAAGGCTTCGTTTTCCCAGGCCAGCAATACGTCACCCTGGCCGTTGTTGACGAAGGTAATGGTCGAGCCACGGGCGCCGGTGTCCAGCACCGGAACGTGCTTGAACAGCTCCTTCACGTACTCCTGAGCCTTGGCTTCGCTGCCACCGGCTTGCAGGCCATAGGCCCAGGCGGCGAGGAAGTTCCAGCGGGCACCGCCGGAGGTTTTCGGGTTAGGGGTAATGACCGAGACGTCTTTCTTGATCAGGTCGCCCCAGTCCTTGATGCCTTTTGGGTTGCCCTTGCGGACCAGGAACACGATGGTCGAGGTGTAGGGGGTGCTGGCATCCGGCAGGCGGGTCTGCCAGTCCGCCGGTAGGGACTTGCCCAGCTTGGCCACTTCGTCGATGTCACCGGCCAGGGCCAGGGTGACCACGTCAGCGCGCAATCCATCGATCACCGCACGGGCCTGTTTGCCCGAACCACCGTGGGATTGCTTGATATCCACCTTGTCGTCCGGGTGCGCCTGTTGCCAGTGCTTGATGAACTCGGCGTTGTACTGCTGATACAGCTCGCGGGTCGAATCATAGGACACGTTCAGCAGTTCGTAGTCCTTGGCGATGGCGGAACCGGCAAAAACAGCACTGGCAAGTGCAGCCAGGGCATAACGGCGGATGGACATGGTGAAGCTCCCGATTGGCTATTTTTCTAATATGTGTGCGGCAGGCTTGGCTTCAGGTGGGCTTGTTGCCAGGGTTTTGCAGGCGGAACTTTTCCTTGCGTTCGATCTGCACGACTTGTGCGTTGTGCACCGTGATTTCCACTGCACCGAAACGCAGGTCGCGCAAGGCGCTCTGAATCTCGCGCAGAATGGTGGCTTCGTCCTGACCGTCAACGCTACGCAGAGATGCGCTCATGCTCGTGCTCCTGAAGAATGAGAAATGCCGTGCCGTAGGGTCGGTGCCCGGCGACTGCGATTGGCTTGGAGCTCATCTTAGTGAGGCCGAGATATTCTTAAAAATACTGTTTAAGAATGTTTATATAACTGAATTTTCGAATTTACCGAGAAGCGCTGAAAGCATCGCGGGCAAGCCCTGCTCCTACTGTTTGCTTGTAGGAGCAGGGCTTGCCCGCGATGCTTTTGAGTTTTATTTGAACACCAACCGCTCAGCCGGCACCGGCCGCCCAAACCACCAGCCCTGCGCCACATCGCACTGCTGCTCCAGCAGAAAGCGCGCCTGCTCGGCCTGTTCGACGCCTTCGGCATGCACCGTCATGCCCATGCTCTTGGCCAGGGCGATGATGACCCGAACGATGGCGACGTCGTCTTCGTCCGTCGGCAAGCCGCTGACGAAGCCCTGGTCGATCTTGAGCTTTTGCACCGGCAGTCGCTTGAGGCGAAGCAGGGATGAGTAGCCAGTGCCGAAATCATCGATGGCCAGTTGCAGGCCCAGTTCACGCAATCGATGCATCTGTTCCAGCGAGCTGTCGGGGTCGTCCATGACCGCGCTTTCGGTCACTTCCAGTTCCAGGCAGGCGGGCGCCAGCCCGGTTTCGTCGAGTATCCGGGCCACTTGCCGGTACAACTCTCGATGAGCAAACAGCCGGCTGGAGACATTCACCGCAACAAAGTCGAGCACTTTGCCGTTACGCTGCCAAGTGACCATCTGCGCACAGGCTTGACGCATGACCCAGGTGTCAATGTCGGCGATCAAGCCAGTACGCTCGGCGATCGGGATGAATTCACCCGGCGGGACCAGCCCGCGCTCGGGGTGCTCCCAGCGCACCAGCGCCTCGACACCGATCATCCGGTTGCTGAGCAGGTCATGCACCGGCTGGTAGAACACTCGCAGTTCTTCCTGTTCCAGTGCCCGGCGCAACTCGGCTGAGGTCTCGACCCGGTGCTGGGCATGGGTGGTCAGTTCTTCGGTGTACAAGGCATACCCGGCGCGGCCGCAGCTTTTAGCCTTGAACAGGGCCGAGTCGGCATTGCGCAACAGCTGCACGGCGTCCAGCGCATCACTGGGGTAAAGGCTGATACCGATACTGGCGCTGACAAACAGCTGATGGCCGTCCAGCACGAAAGGCTCCCTGAGCCCGTCCAACAACGCTTGCGCCTGGCTCGCAGCGAGGCCCAGCTGCGGGCAGTTTTCCAAAAGCACGGCGAACTCGTCGCCGCCCAGCCGAGCCAGGGTCACACCGTCATCGAGCAGCCCTTTGAGGCGCACGGCGACAGCCTTGAGCAACTGGTCGCCGAAAGTGTGCCCGAGGCTGTCATTGATACTCTGAAAGTGGTCCAGATCCAGCACCAGCAAGGCACAGCCGCGCTTGTGGGTCTTGGCCACGACCAGCGCCTGGGCGGTGCGATCGTTGAACAGCAGGCGGTTGGGCAAATCGGTCAAAGGGTCGTAGTGGGTCAGGTGCGCGCGTTCGCGCTCCGAGTGCTTGATCGCGCTGATATCACTGAACACCGCGGCGTAATGACTGACCCGGCCGCTGTCGTCCTTGATCGCGCTGATGGTCTGCCATTGCGGGTAGATCTCCCCGCTCTTGCGCCGGTTCCAGATCTCGCCGCTCCACTGGCCGTGCTCGGCAAGGCTGTTGAACATGTGCTGGTAGAAGCGGCCGTCATGGCGGCCGGACTTGAATTTGCTCGGCGGCTGGCCGAGCACTTCTTCGACCTGATAGCCGGTAATGTCCATGAAGGCTTTGTTCACATGCACGATGCGACTCTCGGCATCAGTGACCAGCACGCCTTCCAGCGAGCTGTCGAACACCGCGGCCGCCATGCGCAGCCGCTCCCGGTCCTCACGCCGCATCAACGCTCCCAGGCCGATGAAACGCAGCAGTCGGGTGCGAGAAACAAAGATCAGAGCCGAAGTGATCGCCACCCCAAGGTATCCACTGATCGCCTGCCACCAGGCGCGTTCGGCGGAATCATCGAAAAGACTGTTCAATATTTGATCAGACAGTGACAGCCACAGGACCGCCGCCAGCAGATAGAAAAGCGCAGTGCGCAGCGCGTCTCGAGAAGAAATCGACATAGAAGGTCGTGTATGGCCGCTTCAAAAGAAACGAATTATAGGGGGCAAGGCCGCGCCATTTCCTGACCTGAGTCGCCAAGTCGGTCGCAAGCAGAAACATTCAGCGACTTTTATCTAAAAGCGTGACTGGTTTTCTCACTAGGCATGGGGATAATGCCCTTTGCTGTTCCTACTCTTTCCGAGGGCCCCACCGCCTATGTGGTACAACGGTTTACTCGACCTGTCAGTCTGGCAACTGGTGGCTGTCGTTCTGTTGATGACTCACGTGACCATCGTCGCCGTCACGGTTTACCTGCATCGATACTCCGCCCATCGCTCCCTGGAGCTGAACGCCGGGCTCAAGCATTTCTTCCGTTTCTGGCTGTGGCTGACCACCGCCCAGAACACCCGCGAATGGACGGCGGTGCACCGCAAGCACCACGCCAAGTGCGAAACCGTCGACGACCCCCACAGCCCGGTGGTCAAAGGCCTTTCGACCGTGCTGCGCAAAGGCGCGGAGCTGTACCGCGCGGAAGCGGAGAACCCCGACACCCTGCGTATCTACGGCAAGAACTGCCCCGAAGACTGGATTGAGCGCAACCTGTATTCGCGCTTCCCGCTGGCAGGCGTTGCCCTGATGGCCGTGATCGACCTGGCGCTGTTTGGCGTGATCGGCATCACCGTCTGGGCGATCCAGATGATGTGGATTCCGTTCTGGGCCGCGGGCGTGGTGAACGGCCTGGGCCATGCGGTCGGCTATCGCAACTTCGAATGCCGCGACGCCGCGACCAACCTGGTGCCGTGGGGCATCATCATTGGTGGCGAAGAACTGCACAACAACCACCACACCTACCCCAACTCGGCCAAGCTCTCGGTGAAAAAGTGGGAGTTCGACATGGGCTGGGCATGGATCCAGGTGTTCAGCTTCCTGCGCCTGGCCAAGGTTCAGCGCGTGGCGCCAATTGCCCACCGGGTCGAGGGCAAGCGGCACCTGGACATGGACACCGCCATGGCCATCCTCAACAACCGGTTCCAGATCATGGCCCAATACCGCAAGCTGGTGATCGCACCGCTGGTGCAGCAGGAGCTGGCCAAGGTCGATCATTCGGTTCGCCACCAGTTCCACCGCGCCAAGCGCCTGCTCTCGCGTGAGCCGAGCCTGCTCGAAGACCGCCATCACGCGCGGATCCAGACCATGCTCGAACACAGCCAGGCCTTGAAAGTCATCTACGAAAAACGCCTGGCCCTGCAGCAGATCTGGGCGCGCACCAGCTCCAATGGCCACGACATGCTCGCTGCCATCAAGGATTGGGTACATGAAGCCGAGGCCAGTGGCATCCAGTCGCTGCGCGACTTCGCGACCCAGCTGAAAACCTACTCGCTGCGCCCCGCCACCGCCTGAAGCCGTTGATCGGCGCGCTCTGTTCCGGGGCGCGCCGGTCGGAACTTCGCATCCATACTACTTTCTGATGCCATATCGTCTGCGCGGCGGGTTGGCTTGTGCCCGCTCGTTTTCAGGCGCCTTGCGTAGCGATTCAGCCGAGCCTTTCGAGCAGTAGTGTATGGTCAACAAGAGTTCGTTTTCGTTCCCCCTCAATCGAATGCCCGAAGCGGCAGAAACCCTGTTGGCCTTGATGCATGCCCAGGGTGAAGTGGCGCGCCTGAGCGAGCGCGAACAGCTGTTCAGCTCCCTGCTGGTCAGCGTCAACGCCGTGCTGTGGGCCTTCGATTGGGAATCCCAGAAAATGCTCTACGTCAGCCCCGCCTATGAGCGAATTTTCGGCCGTTCGGTGGGCCTGGTACTGGCCGACTACAACGAATGGCGCGACAGCATTTACCCCGACGACCTGGAATACGCCGAACGCAGCCTTGCGCAGGTCTTGACCCAAGGTGCAGTGGAGGACCGCGAGTACCGCATCATCAGCGCTGATGGCGAGATCCGCTGGCTCAGTGATAAATGCTTTATCAGCCAGCAAAGCGAAGCCGGCGATCACACCATCGTGGTCGGCATTGCCGAAGACATCACCGAGAAAAAGCAGCTGGAAGGCGAGCTGCATCGCCTGGCCACCACCGATGTGTTGACCCAAAGCAGCAATCGCCGGCACTTTTTTGAATGCGCTCACCGGGAATTCGAGAAAGCCCGCCTTGATGGGTCACCCCTCTCGTTTTTGCTGCTGGACATCGACGATTTCAAACTGATCAACGACCAATACGGCCACCCCGAGGGCGACCAGGTGCTGCAACGCCTGGCCGACAGCGGCAAGGCCGTGCTGCGTCGCGGCGACCTGTTCGGACGAATCGGCGGGGAAGAATTTGCCGCGGTCTTTCCCGGCTGCCCACTGGAGATGGCCAAACAGGTAGCCGAGCGCTTGCAGCGAGAAATTCAGCGCCTGAGTTTCGAGCACGACGGTCAAACCTATGGCATTACCGTGAGCCAGGGGCTGACCAGCATGACTGAGGCGGATGAGGTGCTCGATAGCCTGTTTTCACGGGCGGATGCGGCGATGTATCAGGCCAAGCGTCTGGGCAAGAATCAGATTGTGTTGGGGTAGGAGCAAGGCTTGCCCCAAGGCCATTGTGTTAAGTCATTGATGTGGGAGCGTATTTATCCGCGAATGAGCACACCGCGTTTTTTCAGGCATTGCGCGTCGTCATCATTCGCGGATAAATCCGCTCCCACATGTAATTCGCCTTAACTGACTGGCATTGCGGCTTGCCCGCGAAGGCGCAACCGCCCCAGATCCGACACCGCCATCTTCAGCAACCGCGCCGACTTGCTGTCCGCCACACCCTCAAGCCCTGCGTCCGCCGGTAGCCGCGCCATTTGCGCTGCCAGATTCATCGCCAGCTCATCACGTGAATACACCCCACCGCCCAGCTGGTACACCGCCGCAATCAACTCACGCAGTTCCAGCGGCAAGCGCCAGCGCGTGCGCAGCGCCGATCCATAGGCTGCGCCGAACTCATCCAGCGCCTTGGCAATCTGCCCCTCTTCCAGCGTCCCGCCCGCCAGCAACCACTCCTGCAAGCAGCGCAGCAGCGCCAGGTCGCCCAGGCAATGGAGCAGGCCTGCGCAGTAGCAACGTTCTTGATCGATCTCCAACTGCCGCGCCAGGGTCCGGCCATATTCGGCGGTGTGCAACGCCGCCTTCCAATAACGCTCGGCGTGCTCGGCCAAGGCCGGGTCGCTGAGTTTGGCACTGCGCTTGAGCGCCAGGCCCAGCACCAGGTTCATGCTCTGGGTGGTGCCCAGGGTCAGCAGCGCCTGCATCAAGGTCTGCACCATGCCGTCGCGGTGCTGGGCGGCACTGTTGGCGGCCGCGATCAAGACAGCGGTGATCTGCGGGTCGGTGCGCAATTCTTCTTCCAACACCTTCAGGTTCAAGCCATGGGGATTGAGGCTGCGCTTGACCGCCACCTGCACGTCCGCCAGCAACGGCCCGCCATCGGTGGAGGCTCGGCGGCCTTCAAGAAACTTGTGCAGGGTCATGCCCGGCCGCAACGGGGGCACTTCGCAGGCCATTTCCTGACCGAACGCCTGCATCAGCGCATTGAGCCGCTGCTTGAGCGAGTCCATGTTCAAGGGTTTGGTCAGATAGGCAGAGGGCGAAAACGGCAGTACCTCACGCACGCTGGCACCGTCACTGCGCGCGCTCAGCAAGATGAAGGGCACCACCGGCTGCATCCTGCGCTGACGCACCCGGCGCAACAGCTCCAGGCCGTCCAGGCCCGGCAGCTCCCAGGTCGCGAGAATCAGGTCCGGCGTCTGACCCAGCCCTGTCAGCGCCTCCAGGCCATCGGCACAGACGGTCAATTGAGCATCGCAGCGCACACTGAGCACGGTCTGCACCAACAATTCGCGCATCCACGGATCAGCCTCCGCAATCAGCACTTTGGGTGCGGCGGATGTGTCAACGGCGGTCATACGGTGTTCTCCAAAATCACGCTTGCCGCCTTCCCGGGCGGCTTCCTGTACAAACATTAACGCCCGCCAGACACTTTGGTACAAAAAAAAACCCGCCGAAGCGGGTTTTTTTGTCTAGCCGATCACACTTCAGGCCAGCTCAGCGAAGCACTCTTCGATGATTGCCAGACCTTTGTCCAGCTGCTCGTCCGGAGCGGTCAACGGAACCAGTACGCGCAGGACGTTGCCGTAGGTGCCGCAGGACAGCAGGATCAGGCCCTTGTCACGCGCCTTGGCGACCACCTGTGCAACGGCGGCAGCGTTTGGCTTGTGCGCATCGCCGTCGTCGAACAGCTCGACCGCGATCATCGAACCCAGGGCACGGACTTCGCCGATGACCGGGTACTTTTTCTGAATGTTCTTCAGGCCAGTGACCAGGCGCTCGCCGACAGCCTTGCTGCGGTCCAGCAGGTTTTCTTCTTCAAACACTTCCATCACGGCCAGGGCCGCGGCGCAAGCGATCGGGCTACCGGCGTAGGTGCCGCCCAGGCCGCCTGGCGCGATGGCGTCCATGTACTCGGCCTTGCCGCACACGCCTGCCACCGGGAAACCACCGGCGATGGATTTGGCGAAAGTGGTCAGGTCCGGGGCAACGCCCATTTGTTCCATGGCGAAGAAGGTGCCGGTACGGCCAGCGCCGGTCTGCACTTCGTCAGCGATCAGCAGGATGCCGTGCTTGTCGCACAGGGCACGCAGGCGAACCATGAACTCTTTCGGCGCGACGTAGAAGCCACCTTCGCCCTGAACCGGCTCGATGATGATGGCTGCAATGTCTTTTGGCTCGGCGTCGTTCTTGAAGATGCGCTCGATGCTGGCGATCGAATCATCGATGCTCACACCGTGCAGCTCGCAAGGGTACAGCGCGCGGAAGATGCCGCCTGGCATCAGGCCCATGCCAGCGGAGTAAGGCACGACTTTACCGGTCAGGCCCAGGGTCATCATGGTGCGACCGTGATAAGCGCCAGTGAAGGCGATCACGCCAGCGCGGCCAGTGGCGGCGCGGGCGATTTTCACGGCGTTTTCGACAGCTTCGGAGCCGGTGGTGACCAGCAGGGTTTTCTTGGCGAAGTCGCCTGGAACGCGCGCGTTGATTTTCTCGCACAGCTCAACGTACGGCTCGTACGCCAGCACCTGGAAGCAGGTGTGGGTCAGCTTCTTCAGTTGGGCTTCTACGGCAGCGATGATTTTCGGGTGCAAGTGACCGGTGTTCAGTACCGCGATACCACCGGCGAAGTCGATGAACTCGCGGCCTTCAACGTCAGTCACGGTGGCGTTCTTCGCGGACTCGGCGAAGATCGGGTGGATCTGGCCCACGCCACGTGGAACGGCGGCTACACGGCGTTGCATCAAGGATTCGTTGGTCTTGCTCATTTCATTTCCTCATTCGCCGCTCATCGGGCGGCGTGGTTCAAGGATCAGCGGCCGGTACAACTGCAGCAGCATACGATGATCGACTGCTGCAGCCTCCGTGCCGCGCGGGGTAAGGGCTTGCAGTAAAAAACCGGCAGGACGTCGCTTTCGCGTCCTGCCGGGGAGGTAAAGCCTTACCGTGCTGTCAGATGCTCAGGCACAGGTATTTGATTTCCAGGTAGTCTTCGATGCCGTACTTGGAGCCTTCACGGCCCAGGCCCGAAGCCTTGATGCCGCCGAACGGCGCGACTTCGTTGGAGATCAGGCCGGTGTTGATACCCACCATGCCGTATTCCAGCGCTTCGGCCACACGGAAGATGCGGCTGATGTCACGGGCATAGAAGTAGGACGCCAGGCCGAATTCGGTGTCGTTCGACATCGAGATCACGTCGGCTTCGTCCTTGAAGCGGAACAGCGGTGCCAGCGGGCCGAAGGTTTCTTCCTTGGCCACCGCGGCGTTGCGCGGCACGTCGACCAGCACGGTCGGCTCGAAGAAGTTGCCTTCGATGCTCTTGCCGCCGGTCAGCAGCTTGGCGCCTTTGCCCAGGGCGTCGGCGATGTGTTCCTGAACCTTGGCCACGGCTTTTTCGTCGATCAGCGGGCCAGTGGTGGTGCCTTCGTCCAGACCGTTACCGATCTTGAGCTTGGCGACCGCAGCTTTCAGCTTCTCGGCGAAGGCGTCGTACACACCGTCCTGCACGTAGATGCGGTTGGCGCAGACGCAGGTCTGGCCATTGTTGCGGTACTTGGAGATGATCGCGCCTTCGACGGCCTTATCCAGGTCCGCGTCGTCGAACACGATAAACGGTGCGTTGCCACCCAGTTCCAGCGACACCTTCTTGATGTCCTTGGCGCATTCAGCCATCAGCTGACGACCGATTTCGGTCGAGCCGGTGAAGGACAGTTTGCGCACGATCGGGTTGCTGGTCAGCTCGCTGCCGATGTCGCCAGCGCTGCCGGTGACCACGCTCAGCACGCCTTTCGGAATGCCGGCACGCTCAGCCAGCTCGGCCAGGGCCAAGGCGGAGAACGGGGTCTGCGAAGCGGGCTTGAGGACCATGGTGCAGCCAGCGGCCAGGGCCGGGCCGGCTTTACGGGTGATCATCGCCGCCGGGAAGTTCCACGGGGTGATGGCCGCGGTCACGCCGATCGGTTGCTTGATCACGATCAGGCGCTTGTCTGGCTGATGGCCAGGAATGGTGTCGCCGTACACGCGCTTGGCTTCTTCAGCGAACCACTCGATGAAGGAGGCCGCGTAGACGATCTCGCCCTTGGCTTCGGCCAGCGGCTTGCCCTGCTCCAGGGTCATCAGGCGTGCCAGGTCGTCCTGGTTTTCGATCATCAGTTCGAACCAGCGACGCAGCTTGCCCGCACGTTCCTTGGCGGTCAGTGCACGCCAGGCCGGCAGCGCCTTGTCGGCGGCCTCGATGGCACGGCGGGTTTCAGCCGCGCCCATCTTCGGAACGGTACCGAGGGTCTCGCCGGTAGCCGGGTTGGTCACCTTGATGGTCTGGCCATTGTCCGCGTCCAGCCATACACCGTCGATATAGGCTTGTTGGCGCAACAATTGGGCATCTTTAAGCTGCATGTCGGCTTCCTTAACAGCACCGTGCACGCACGGAGCAAATTGTTGATTTTAAAAAAGGAGCCCCAAGGGCGGTCGAGCGTTTGAAATCTCAAACGAATCCTAGGATCAATGGGGGTAAAGGACAATAGGCTGTTCAAAAAAAAGAACAAAAAGCGGCTGAGCGGACGGATTTTCGGATAAACGTCAGTTATAGCCCCGCCACCGTGCGAAATCGACTACAAATTGTCGGCATGGACGACCGCCCCGTAGATGGGTATGATGGCGCCCGCGTTGCACTCGTAGCTCAGCTGGATAGAGTACTGCCCTCCGAAGGCAGGGGTCGTGGGTTCGAATCCCGCCGAGTGCGCCATATAGAGAGAAAGGCCCCAGGTGCAAACCTGGGGCCTTTTTTATTGATGACATCCCCGATTTCGGTCATACGGTCTGCTGTTCCACGCCTTACTTCAATACTTCCCAGTGTCCGCTTTTTGTTGGACCAACATGACGGATCACCCCGGCCGCTTTTAGCTTGTTCAGATGATACTTGGCGCCGTCAGGGCTTAGTCCGAGCCGCGCAGCCAGCTCGCGCCTGGTGATCACTGGGTGCTGACGCAATAGGGCTAAAATTTTACCCGTCACAGTGCCCGGACTGATTTCTTGGGTAGTTTCTTGGGTAGTTTCTTGGGTAGTTTCTTGGGTAGTTTCTTGGGCCTGAGTCTGATCGACCTGAAACGTAAGCATCAATCCTGACAAGCTGCTATCGAACTGAGGTGGAGGAATGTCGTGACCGCGGCACTCACTGAGGATTTTCTCGATACCACGCCCCCAGGCCTCCACATAACCCGCACGGAAAAATGCCGAAGCCAACAGCGGATTGAAGGGATGGGAAGGGTGTTTGGCCAATAGTTGCTGCTGCGTCCAGCGTTCGGGCAACTGACCAGGGTTCCAGATCACAATCTGATTTTCGTAAACGCTGATCTGGATCGGAATACCACTGGCGTAATCTTTGTGAATCACCGCATTGAGCAATGCCTCGCGAAGAGCTTGTAACGGGAACAGATAACGCTCCACACGCTGCACACCGTCATAACGGATGAAAGCCTTGAGGTACTTGCTGTAGAGCAGTTCCAGGGTCTTTGCTACTTGAGCGAACAAATCGCCGTGAACTTCATCTTGATAGCGCAAATCGTCATCAGTGACAAAAAATCCGATTTTAATGTAGGCGCCGGGTACGAAGCGCTCAGGCTGTGCGCCGAATAAAAGTGCGGTCGCGCGCTTCAGGAATTGACCTTCCTCCAATTGCAGGCTGGCCAGCAGGACAGTGTCACTGTCGTGCAGCACAGCTTCATCAACTCGCCCGCTCCTGGCTGCTTTGGCGCGAAAGCCTTGCAACGCGGAAGGTAGGCAGTCGTCTAGAGATAGGCCAGGCAGCGGCACACCATCCCAATGTAACCCCTGCTTGCGCAACAGAAAACGCGAAAGTGCCAGGCCTTTCAGCTCCTGCTTGGTGCTGCCACTCCGATAGTGGTATTCCCCCTTGTAGCTGACCGGGCTTGGGTAAGCCGGCACAACGATTTCCAGCAACGACTTGCCGGCTTCCTCGCGCAGATTTACATCGACCATAATCCCTAGTACGTCACGCACCTTGTTGGGGATCTCCTCCAACAGACGAGCAGCATCGGGCACGCCCACCGGCTCGCCAGCATCGCTGCGTCCGATCTCCAGCACACCGCCTTCAGCATTGGCGAAACCGCATATCCATTTCAGATAATCATCTCGCCACGCGGCCTTCCATTCCCGCTGCTGGTGTTCACTCATAACAATCGAACCCTTCCGGCTGAAAGCACTTGCATCATGCCTAATTTGAGATGGCGGTTTTTTTGAAATTGAGACCATCCTATCGGCTCCCAACCACTTTTTCCTTCCAGACTACGAGTTGATCTGCCCATCGACCAAGTCAAAAAGTGTCCGCCGATTCGCCAGTAAAGGTCATGGGGTGTCAGTGCGATACCGCACTACCCCCTGCCAAACGCAATAAACCATCAACACCCCACCCGCAATCTGCATCGCCCACGGCCCCCCTAGCCGCGCCGCCAGCAACCCCGCCAACAACCCGCCAATCGCATCAAAGCCGAACCGCGTCGAGGTATAGATCGACACCACCCGCCCCCGCAGCACTTCCGGCGCCTGGCTTTGCAAAAGGATGTTGGTGCCCACGTTGTTGACCGTCACGCCAAAGCCGAGCACGGCCATGGCGGCCAGTGACAGTGCCAAATGGGTGCTGGCGGCGAAGACCATCAGCGCCAGGGCGCAGGCGACGGCTGAGGCGTAGATCAGCCGGTGCAGCTCGGTCACGGATTGGCGCCCGGCCAGCACGATAGTCGAAGCCAGGGAACCGAAGCCTGCCGCCCCCCAGAGCCAGCCCAGAGTTCTGGCATCGCCGGCGAAGATGTCGCGGGCGAACACGGGCAGCAACACGGCGTAGCTCGAGGCGGTGACGTTGACGACCAGCACGCCGATCATCATCGTGCGCACTGAAGGGGTCTGCAGGGCGTAGTTCAAGCCTTCGCGAAAGACGCTGCGCATGCTGCCCTTGGCCGTGAGGCCCACACTCATGCGCACCGCCAGCAGGCTGAAGATCAAGGCGCAATAAGACAGAGCATTCAAGGCAAAGCACACGGCTTCGCCGGTCATCCCCAGGATCAGCCCCGCCAGCGGCGGACCGATAAAGCGCGAGCAGGTGAACAGCATGGCGTTCAGCGCCAACGCGTTGGGCAGATCCTTGGGGTCTTCGACGAAGCGGCTGAGCAGTGATTGGCGCAGCGGCGTGTCAACGGCATTGAGCACACCCAGCAGCACCGACATGGCGACGATCAAGCCGGCATTGATATGGCCACTCCAGGTCAGCAACGCCAGTACGGCCGCCTGCACGCCGAGCAGTGTTTGCGTGCCAATCAACAATCGGCGCTTGTCATGACGATCGATCCAGGCTCCGGCAATGGGGCCGACGATCAATTGCGGCAGCAGCGACGCAAACGTCGTCAGGCCCAACAGCGCGGCGGAGTCCGTCAGTCGGTAGACCAGCCAGGAGAGCGCCACCATCTGCACCCAAGTGCCGAGGGTGGAGATGGCATGGCCGATGAAGTACAGGCGAAAGTTGGGGTGCTGCAGAGCCCGCAGCGAGGCGGGCCAACGAGTGGAAGCAGTGCTAGTCATGGCCGGGAACATGCCGTTCGGGAACAAGTGATTCACATGTTAACTTGTTCCCGGGCGGCCTCCCTGAAAAATATCAGGCCACCGGCACTGTTGCGGTCTGTGGCTTGCCACCGAGGCGAATCACCGCTTCACCGATCAACAACGCCAACACCACGCCGATCAGGATCTGCCCGGTGCGCCCCCAACTGATCGGCTCACCCGGTGTCACCACGAACAGCGCAATCCCCGCCAGCACATGCAGCCCCACAATCGCCGCCCACAAGCAAGCCATGCGGTTGCCCAGCGGCATACGAAACGGGCGCGGGGTCGGGTCGGTCAGGCGCAACTTGATGAAAGCCAGGCACATCAGCACGTAAGGCATCATGAAAATCATCGCGAAGATCGACAGCAGGGTCCAGAACAGGGCTTCGGCGCTGTCGGCCACCAGGCCGTAGACCACCATCAGCACCACGCTCACCAGCGAGGCCATCAGGGCCGAGCCAATCGGCGTTTTGTGCCGCGGATGCACCACCCCGAACAGCGCCGGAAACTCGCCGCTGGCAGCCGCCGCCACGGCGGCACGGTTGGTGCCCATGCTCCAGGTCACCATGTTGGTGAACAGGGTGAACAGCACAAAGCAGGCGATCATATTGGCGAACAGCCCGCCCAGCCCGTCGTGGCCGTACATGGCGAACAGGGAGCCGGCGAAAATCTGTGTGACGTCGGTCTTGTCCGGCGGTACGGCGGCCAGCACGCCGAGGGTGCCAAAGACATTGAAGGCCGCGATGATCACTCCGGAGATCAGCACCGCACGGGGAATATCGCGCTTGGGGTTGATCATTTCTGCCGCGCTGCAACACGCCAGTTCCGTGCCCATGATGCCGTAGACCATGATGCCCAGCGCCGCGATCTCATGCCCGGAGGTGGGCAGCATCGCTTCAAGGGTAAAAGGGTTGGCGAAGCCTTCGCGAAGGCCATAACTGATACCACCGATGCCCAGCCCCAACACCGCAATCAGCTTGAGGATCGCGCCGATGTTCGGCAGCCACTTGCCAATGCGCAGGGCCAGGGCATTGACCGCCGCCGTGAACAGCGCCAGCACCACACCGATGGCGATCTTGGCCCACAGGCTCAACTCGGGAAAATAGAACGCGCTGAGCATGCCGGCGAACAGGATATACACCGAGGGCATCCACAAGGCGTTGTTGATCCAGTACATCCACGACACCCGCGCGCCCCACTTGAAGCCGAACGCGGTGCGCACCCAGTGGTAAACGCCGCCGTTGTCGGGAAAGGCGGTGCCCAATTCCGAGGTCATCATGGCCATGGGGATAAACAGCACCACCAGCACATAGGCCCACCAGAACAGGCTGGTGGAGCCGAGTGAGGCGGCCAGGGCGATCTGGTCCATGAACAGCATCGCCGAGACGGTGTAGAGGGTGACATCGCGCAGTCGTAGAACTTTGTTTTTGTTGTTTGTGTCCATCAGGGGATTTCCTCTGCGGGGAGCGGCGGGCCCGGGAGCCCCGGGCGCGCATGGCGAAATCTGGGCTTACCAGTGGCCGGCCTGTTTCAGGTCCTCCAGGGTTTCAAGGATGCTTTCTCGCAGAACCTCAACGATAAAGTCCACTTGTTCGCGGGTGAGGATCAAGGGCGGCGACATCACGTTCAGGTGCACGATGGGGCGCACCAGCAGGCCGCGCTTCTGCGCCCGCAAGTGCACCCATTCACCGATGTTGACGGCTTCGGGGAACAGCTCGCGGGTGTTCTTGTCGGCGACGAACTCGACGCAGGCCATAAAGCGGCGGCCACGCACCTCACCCACGATCGGCAGGTCGGCCAGGGTCTGCAGGCGCTCCTCGAAATAACGCCCCACTTCATCGGCGTGCTGCAGCAGGCCTTCGCGTTCGATGATCTCGATGTTCTTCAAGGCCGCCGCGCAGGCCACCGGGTGGCCGGAATAGGTGAAGCCATGGCTGAAGCAGCGGCCTTGATCGGGCTCGGCAATCACCTGCCAGATGCGCTCGGAGAAGATGCAGGCGCCCAGCGGCTGATATCCGGAAGTCAGGCCCTTGGCGGTGGTAATGATGTCGGGCACCACGCCGAACACCGCGTCGGAGGCGAAGAAATGGCCGAGGCGGCCGAACGAGGTCACCACTTCATCGGCGATGTAGAGCACGTCATGGCGCTGGCAAACTTCCCACATCCGTCGGTGATAGCCTTCGGGCGGCACGATCACACCACCGGAACCGAACACCGGCTCAGAGATAAAGGCGCCCACGGTGTCGGCACCCAGCTCCAGAATCTTCGCCTCGAACTCCTGCACCAGGCTGTCCAGGAAGTCTGCTTCGCTCATACCCTTCGGCGCGCGGTAGAAGTACGGGCAGCTGAGGTGATGAATGCCGTCATGGAGAAAGTCGAACTCAGGCGGACGGTCCGCCTGTTTGCCACCCAGCGACATGCCCAGGTAAGTGGAGCCGTGATAGGCGTTGAAGCGAGTGAGGATGTTCTTCTTCGCCCGCTTGCCACGGCAGTTCTGGTAGTAGTGCACCAGGCGGATCGCGGTATCCACGGCGGTCGAGCCACCGGTGGTCAGGAAGACGTGATCGAGGTCGGCCGGCGCCAGTTCCGCGAGTTTTTGGCACAGCTCGATCGCGCGCGGGTTGGCCATGTCGCAGAACGGGTTGGAATAGGCCAGCTGGCGGGTCTGCTCGGCGATGGCCTCAACCATTTCTTCACGGCCCAGGCCAATATTGGTGCACCACATGCCGCCCACCGCATCCAGATAGCGATTGCCGGCAGTATCAACGATATAGGCACCTTCGCCTGCGGCAATATTCAGCGAACCGTTGACGCGGTGATCGTCGAACACGTGGTAGCCGTGCATGTAGTGGGCTTTGTCGGCGGCCACCAGAGCGGCGTCGTCAATTGTGGTGCGAGGGCGGGAGTCGAATGCGTGCATGGTTCGGATTTCCTCTCAGGACGTGCCGTGCAGCCTAAGAATTCGAGCCCTTGTGCAGCAATAACCCATTTGGGGGTAAGCCCTCGCCAGCGCCGCAGAGGCTGATATCCTCGTCGCTGCGAGCGAACGCCCACCGAGGAGGTCACCCATGCACGGCGCTTCCCTATTGTCCCTGCAACGCTGGAGCCAGGCCATCGCCAGTGCCCTGATGCAGCGGCGCGGCGCGGACTTTGCCGCCGCGCTGGTGGATGCCATCGACACGCTGGTACCGGTCGAATCGGTGATGATCAGCCTGGAGCGCAAGGGCCTGGCGCCCACCCTGCTGTATGACCGAGGGATTCCGGCCGAGTATCGGCAAACGGTGATCCGTCGCTATTTTTCCCGCGGCTACCTGCTTGATCCGTTTTGCCTGGCCGTGGATCAGGGGTTGGCGGAGGGTTTCTACTCCCTGGCAGACATCGCCCCCGATGACTTCTTCAACAGCGAGTACTACAAGGCCTATTACCTGGGGGCCGGTTCCGAGGAAGACTGCTATTTCATCCTCGATGTGGGCGCACAGGCGAAAATCTCCATCAGCCTGTTCAATGGCATCAGCACCACGCGCTTTCACGAATGCCAGCTGGCAACCCTGCGGGCGATCGACCCCTTGCTGCGCCAAGTCGCCCATCAGCATTGGGATCAGCAACTGCCGACCGCCGCCAGCGAGGAGCTGGACCGGCTGAACCCGGGCCTGCCCGCGGCCTTTCAGAGCTTTGGCGCCCATGTGCTGACCGAGCGTGAACAGGAGGTTTGCCACCTCTTGCTGCGCGGCCACTCGGCCAAATCCAGCGCCCAGGTGCTGGAAATTTCGCCGGAAACCGTGCGCATGCACCGCAAGAATCTTTACACCAAACTGCAGATCGGCTCACAGGCGGAGCTGTTTGCGCAGTTCATCGACTGGTTGACTCAAACCACGGTTGAGCCGTCATGACGTTTTTCTATGCACTGAATGCCGCTTTCTCACTTGCCCTTCGGCCATCTCTCCACGATTCTTGAGGGACGACACTCCGGAGAGTTGGCCCATGAAAACCGTGGCAGAGTTGCTGAAGCTGAAAGCCCAGAAGAACCAGCAAGTGCACACCATCGGCCCCGACCAGATGGTCGTGGAAGCCTTGAAGCTGATGGCAGAGAAAGACGTCGGCGCCTTGCCGGTGATTGAGAATGGTGCGGTCGTGGGGGTGGTCAGCGAGCGCGACTACGCGCGCCGGGTGGTGCTCAAGGGGCTGTCTTCGATTGGCACGCCGGTCAGCGCGATCATGAGCGCACCGGTGATTACCGTGGACCGGCACAAGACGGTCGAGGCCTGCATGGGGATCATGACCGACAAGCACCTGCGGCATTTGCCGGTAGTGGAGGATGGGCAACTGGTGGGACTGCTGTCGATCGGCGACCTGGTCAAAGAGGCGATTGCCGAGCAGGCGAGCCTGATTGAACAGTTGGAGAAGTACATTCGCGGCGAATAATTGGCCAGTCTAAAACTGTAGGAGCAAGGCTAGCCTGCGATGGGCTGCATAGCAGACCCCCGGGGCCGCTACGCGCCCCATCGCAGGCTAGCCTTGCTCCTACAAGGGTGCGATACCAGCTGCGCACATCAGTGATACTCCTCCTCCAACTCATCGAGCTGATGGTCGAAGGTCCGCAGCCGCGCCGACCAGGTGTACACCAAAACCTCCAGGTCGCGGTTGACCACCGC
This sequence comes from Pseudomonas sp. R5(2019), assembly GCF_009905435.1. GTDB lineage: Bacteria > Pseudomonadota > Gammaproteobacteria > Pseudomonadales > Pseudomonadaceae > Aquipseudomonas. The sequence goes on along the minus strand of NZ_JAAAMT010000064.1, from coordinate 5,964 downwards.
CCCGCCGGTAGAGCCGGCCTGGGGGTCGCACAAGTCCAGTTGATAACGTTCACGGGCCATGGCCACGGCCACCGTCGACAGCTCGCGGGCGTTGTTCAGCCAGTGCCAGCCGCGGCTATGGATTTCCTGGTCGAGGGCCTGGCATTGCAGCTTGAGCGCTTCGAGGCTTTTTTCCAGCGGGGTGCCAGTCAGCTCGCCCATGACTTCCTGGAAGGTCCTTCCCGGTTGCCAATAGCTGCCCCAGAAATAGCGGTCGAACACAGTTTCAACGCGGCGCAGGGCGACTTTGGTGTTCCAGATGGCAACCAGCGTTCGGCCTTGGGCCAACTGGCGTTTTTTCACCTGCAACCCCTGGTAGGACGCCCAGGCCATCACTGCCAGCGACAGCGCCGCGATCAGGGCGACCGCTTCGCCGAGGAAGGTCAATGCCGCGTTGATCTGATGGGTCTGCATGACCCCGTAGAAGTACGTCGCCGAGAGCAGGACGAGTGCCGTCACGGAGCACCAGAAGCCCAGCGCATAGGGATCTTTCATCTTGGAAACCCCCCGTTTCTTGTTTTGTCTGAGCATAGCAACGCTCGCAGCGAATACTGCGCCGATGTCAGCCCATTTTGCGCAACATCAAATTGAGTTGATCGACCACCTCCGCCCAATCGGCATCCTGGCTGATCCCTTCACGCAGGAACGCCGCCTGGGCAGGCGTCCAGAAGAAGGCATCGTGCAGAATCAAGTTGGCCTTGAGCGGCGAATGGCTGCTGACAAACTTTTCGATACCGGCAGGGTCAGCCGGCAACCCCAATTGTTCGAAAAGCGACGGCAGGGTATGCGTCGGTGACTCCATGGGACACTCCTCGGGCCGGGCTGAACCCGGCCGCATGCTTGCGTTTCATCAACTGAGCTCGCGCACTTCAGCGTGCGGAACCAGTTTCAGGTATTGCTCCATGTCCATATGAATCAGGTAGCTGTGGTTGCCTGCCTCCAGATAGATCTCTTTCTCGCGGGTCAACGATGGATCGACAATCATGGACATCTGATAGGCCCCGCCGAGCGCTGGAATCGCACCGCGTTCACAATCACTGAACCAGTGCGGCAAGTTGCTTTCGCGGGTCAGGTCCCAAGGTTTGTCCTTGGGCAGTTTGCTCATATCCAAATGCCGATTGGCCGGCAGCACAGCCATCAAGTAGTTGTTGTGCCGGTCATCCAGGATCACCGCCTTGGCCACTCTTTCGGCAGGCACCCCGGCCGTACGGGCCGATTCCAGGCTGGTTGCCGAGTGTGGGTGGGCAACGATGTCGTAACTACAATGCGCTTTGTCCAGGCTTTCCTGGACAGTTCTAGCCATACGCATGACACACCTCCAGTCCCTGCTTTCCCTTGGGTGCAGGGCGCCACGGGTTTTTCCCCTCAGCTGTAGTTTAGGCAGAGGCGGTGGCCTGTAGTGGCCCACTTCAATGACAGTTGACGCTATGTAACCTCGCCGATAGTCGCAATTGGCCTAACTGATTGCCAAAGCCCCGCGCAGGTACGATCTACTAAGCTTTAACTGATAATCGCCGATGTCGAACATACGGAGGATCCGATGAACAGTCGTGGCTGGCGCTGCCTGGTGCTGTGCCTGCTGTTGCTTGGCCTTGGGACTGGCTCGGCGATGGCCGCGAACCCTGTCGCGGTGCTGACGGTCAATGATGCCATTGGCCCGGCCACCGCCGACTATCTGATCCGCGGCCTGGACCGGGCCAAGGCTGAAAACGCCCAACTGGTGGTGATTCAGATCGACACGCCCGGCGGTCTGGACAGCTCGATGCGGGAAATCATCAAGGCGATTCTCGCCAGCCCCGTGCCGGTTGCCAGCTTCGTCGCCCCCAGCGGCGCCCGGGCCGCGAGTGCCGGCACCTATATCATTTATGCCAGCCACATTGCCGCGATGGCGCCGGGCACCAACCTGGGCGCGGCCACGCCCGTGCAAATCGGCGGCATCCCCGGCACCAAACCCGAACCGGACAAGCCCGCTGCCCCCAGCAATGACGAGACCCTCGCCCGCAAGCAGATCAATGATGCCACCGCCTATATCCGCAGCCTCGCGCACCTGCGCGGGCGCAATGCCGACTGGGCGGAAAAAGCCGTGCGCGAGTCGGTCAGTCTGCCGGCCGATGAGGCACTGAAGCTCAAGGTGATCGATTACCTGGCCAGCGATCTGCCTGCCCTGCTCAAGCAGCTGGACGGTAAAACCCTGCAGGCCGGCGGCCAGGCCGTGACGCTGCACACCGCAGGCAGCCCTATCATCGAGCATGAGCCGGACTGGCGAACGCGCCTGCTGGCGGTGATCACCAACCCGAGCGTGGCGTTGATGCTGCTCATGATCGGCGTGTATGGCCTGCTGTTCGAGTTCATGAACCCGGGCTCCGGGGTGGGCGGGGTGTTGGGTGGCATCTGCCTGCTGCTGGGACTGTACGCCTTGCAATTGCTGCCGGTGAATTTTGCCGGGGTCGGGCTGATTCTGCTCGGGCTGGCGTTCATGGTTGCCGAGGCCTTTATGCCCAGCTTCGGTGTGATCGGCTTTGGCGGCATTGTCGCCTTCGTGGTCGGTGCGGTGATCCTGATGGACACCGACTTGCCGGGCTTCGGTATTCCGCTGGCACTGATCATCGGCCTGGCGGTGGTCAGCGCGCTGCTGGTGATGTTGCTGGTCGGCATGGCGATCAAAGCCCGAAGCCGGGTACTGGTCAGTGGCGACGCGGGCCTGGTCGACAGCCGGACCACCATTTGCAAACTCAACCCCGATGACCCGCGCGGCGGCTGGGTGCAACTGCAAGGCGAGCAGTGGCAAGTGATCTGCGCCACGCCACTGCACTTGGGGCAAGCGGTTCAGGTGGTCGGTCGCCACGGCCTGTTGCTGGATGTCAGCGCGGTTGACGAGCCGTCGCCGCAAGGAGAGCCATGATGTTTATCGAGTTGGGCTTTGGCGCCCTGGTGGCGTTGTTTCTGGTGGTGCTGTTATCGGCCTTCCGTATCCTGCGCGAGTACGAACGTGGCGTGGTATTCCAGCTCGGCCGCTTCTGGCAGGTCAAGGGGCCGGGGCTGATCCTGCTGATCCCGGCCGTGCAACAAATGGTGCGGGTCGATTTACGCACCGTGGTGCTGGATGTGCCGCCCCAGGATGTGATCACCCGCGACAACGTGTCGGTGAAGGTCAATGCGGTCTTGTACTTTCGCGTGCTGGACCCGCAAAAGGCGATCATTCAGGTCGAAGACTTTCTCATGGCCACCAGCCAATTGGCACAGACCACCTTGCGGGCGGTGCTGGGCAAGCACGAACTGGATGAGCTGCTGGCCGAGCGTGAACGGCTGAACCTGGACATCCAGCAAGTGCTCGACGCCCAGACCGATGCCTGGGGCATCAAGGTCGCGAACGTCGAGATTAAGCACGTGGACCTGAACGAGTCGATGATCCGCGCCATCGCCAAACAAGCCGAAGCCGAGCGCGAACGTCGGGCCAAAGTGATCCATGCCGAGGGTGAACTGCAGGCCTCGGAGAAACTCATGCAGGCGGCTGAAATGCTTGGGCGTCAATCAGGGGCGATGCAGCTGCGGTACATGCAGACGCTGGGGATGATCGCCGGGGACAAGACCTCGACGATTGTGTTTCCGATGCCGATCGAGTTGCTCAAGGGGTTGATGGAGAAGCCGCCGAGTTCGACTTGATACCGGGTCGAACTCGGCCAGGGCGTCGCGAGAGGTTTTTTACGGTCGGAGTTGGTCCGCAAGCTTCATGTCCAGCGCCGTCTGGCTGCCCAGGGCAATCGCCCGGTCTCGCCAGAACAGGTAGGCCAGCACCCTGTCGACCGCATGAAAATGCAGCGCCAGTTCTTCCGCTGCCTGCATCACACCCATTTGTGCGGCCAGTTCCAGCCAGTGCTCGCCGGCCTTGCGGTCGCGCGCCACGGCTTGACCATGCAAGAGCCGCAAGCCGATTTCAAAGCGACAGCGGGCATCGCCCTCCTGGGCGCCGAGATAAAACCAGCGATACGCACGCTGCGGTTGAAGCGGCCAGGGATACGCCGGGGTGTCCACACAGACTTCTTCTTCATACAGATCGCCCAGCGCCGCAGCCGCCGACACCAGGCCCCGCTCGAACGCCTGGGCATAACACTCGGCAGCCCTGGCGTAGTCCACCGGGCCACCCTTGCCGAAATAGTGTTGCTGACCGAGGTTCAAGCACGCCACGGCATGCCCCTGCAGCGCTGCCATGCGCAGCAGTTGCCGGGCCATGTCCGGGTCGTCCCGCCAATACTTGCCGTTGAGCCAGACCCAGCCCAGGTCGTTGAGCGCATCGACATCGCCCTTCAGCGCCTGCTTGCGCAAGTGCCGGTACACCGTCTGCACGCTCGGTTCTTCGTCCAGCCAAGTGGCCAGCGGAAAGGACTCGCCACCGCGCCCCTGCTGCGAGGGCAATCCGATACCCGCGAGCAAGCGCTGTTGATGAGTGGGCCGGTGATCGGGCAAGAGCACCCGGGCCGGCAACAGGTGTTCGAGCAACGGGTAGATATTCGAAGCGGCAGACATGGTCATCCTCGTTGTGTCGCCCCCATCCTCATGGGGCGAGCGTCTGCATTGTGCTCAATGCCACGACAGAACCTGTCGCAAGCGATCGAACAGGTAGCCGTGCAAACGCATTCCTTTGATGAGCGCGGAAAATGGCCATTTGCCATAACGCTCATGTGTCGCCATGCTTGTCTTGCAAAACTAGACAAGGACGTTCGATTTGCCATCCGCCAAAGCTCACACCACCCTAAGCCGCCAATGGGAGCTGTTGCGCCAACTGCCCAACCGCTCGCCGGGGCTGACGACCAGCGAACTGGTCAATCGCCTGCTCGACGCCGGATTTACCATCAGCAAGCGCAGCATCGAGCGCGACCTGAACGAGCTGTCGCTGATCTTCCCGATCCTGCGCAATGACAGAAGCATCCCTTACGGCTGGCACTGGCGCCCAGGCGCCTGCGTGGATCTGCAAGGCATCAGCGTGACAGAAGCGTTGAGCCTGGCGCTGGTCGAGGATGCGATCCGCCCGCTGCTGCCGGCGAGCATGCTCAAAGTACTGGATGCACGCTTCGCCCATGCCCGGCAAAAACTCGAACACATGGCCGGGCAGAACAAGGCGGCGCGCTGGCTGGACAAGGTCGCCAGCGTACGCCCGGACATCAACCTGCAAGCCCCGGAAGTGCCGGACAATATTCTGGAAACCGTGCAGGAAGCCCTGCTGCAGGAACGCCAGCTACGCTGCCGCTACTACTCGGCGCATGCCGACAAAACCAGCGAGCTGACCCTGAACCCTTTGGCGCTGGTGCAGCGCGGCACCATCAGTTACCTGATCGCCACCGCGCAGTCGTATGCCGACGTGCGCCAGTTCGCCGTGCACCGCCTGCGCGATGCGAGCGTCTTGCCCAGCACGGTGATCGGCCTCGACACGTTCGACCTGCACGAATACCTCAACTCCGATGCCCTGCAATTCGGCACCCGGGAAAAGATCGCATTGAAGGCCTGGGTCAGCGACAGCCTGGCCCGGTTTATCCGCGAGACGCCGCTGTCCAGCGACATGACCCTGACCCCGCTCGAGGACGGCCATTGCCTGCAGGCCACCGTCAGCAACAGCAGGCAGTTACGCTGGTGGCTGTTGAGCCAGGGCGACGGGCTGATCGTCGAAGCGCCTGAAAGCCTGCGTGAGCAGATTGCCCAGACGCTGGAATCGGCTGCCGCCCAGTACCGGCCTTGATGGCCGCCGCCACACCCGTGTAGGAGCCAGGCTTGCCTGCGATGAAGACACCGCGGTTTTTCAGGCATTGCGCGTCATCGTTCATCGCGGGCAAGCCCCAATGCCGGTCAGTTAAGGAATAGAACGACGAAACCCTTGTAGGAGCGGACCTGGCCGCGATGGGCTGCGCAGCAGCCCCCGAGGCCGGTGATATC
>NZ_JAAAMT010000063.1 GCF_009905435.1 Pseudomonas sp. R5(2019) | reverse complement strand
ACTGGCTCTTTGCTGGATCGCTGCGCAGTGGCAAACGCGCTGCTGCGCTCATGAGCTTGATACAGACGGCTCGCAACAATGGGCATGATCCGTATGCCTATCTCAAAGATGTGCTGACGCGCCTGCCTACGCAGCGGGCAAGTGAGATTGCGGAGCTGCTGCCGCACAGGTGGCAACCAGCTTAGTTAGGCAAGACGGGTTGGCCGTACGCTTACAAAAGAGCGGCATAGTTAGACGGTTGAAGCGACAAGTACCTTGAAAAACGCCGCCTCGCACAAATTGTAAATAGCTTCTATGCTGCGAGAAGGCTAACTAACATCACACATTTCCAATGCTTGTAGTGCTAGGTTAGGTCACCCACCGATGCGCAAAACGCCCCAGTTTCCTGGAAGGATTTTTACCAGGTGGCTGGTTGTGGGCTTCTGCTGAGGACGGACTTTCAGGAGCTTCAACCACTTGCTGGGGAGAACATCATGCGTGTTGTCCGGACTGGACGCTCACCCGCTGAGCGTGACGTCATCCTTCATCTACCCACTGGTATAGAGGTCGAGGTCTTTACTGGGGAGGCATCAGGGCGAGCCCGTCCTTCGGTGCAACGCAAAACCGCGCCCACCTCGGACTGGCAAGTAGATGCCCTGCAGAATGCCCTGACCGATGCTGGATTTGATATCCGCGCCAATGTCGAGCTGCGCAGTGGAGCGCAAAATACGCATCGCAGTAGCCAGGCTGAAGTCATCCAGGTTCAGATCGATGTCAAGTCCGACGAGCTAGCTGTGATCCTGTTGGAGGGGGAAGGTGGCGTGTTTGCTTGGCAGCAACCGGATCCCAAACCCGTTGCCTTGGCCCAGCGCAGAGAAACCTCTACAACATTGACCTTCACACTCACGCCAAGCGGGTCAGGGGATATCACACCGAGCCGGCGGGGGCTGTTGACCGATTGGGTGGCTGACAAGTTGATCAAGCCCATCCGCGTGCTGGTGCTGAAGTTTTTCGCGCAGAAGACTGTTGATCTCATCGTATCGCGGATCGAGTCGGGTAACCCTACTGGGCTGGTGCGCTTAAACGGCATGGACCCGTCCACCTGGACACCCCGGGGCGATGGACTTCCAGCGGTTGGAAGACAAAGTACTATGCAGGTCCTATTGTTGGTCCATGGTACGTTTTCTTCCACCTCGGGCAGCTTCGGCGCGCTAGGCACCCATGCCGCCGGGCGCGAGTTCCTGACTGCAGCCTACGCCAAGTACGACGCGGTCATCGGCTTCGATCATAAAACATTGGCTGAGGATGCTGAGACTAATGCCCAGGCATTGGCCGCTGCCCTAAGGATGTTGCCCAAAGGCACTATCATCGATAGCTTGGCCTTCAGCCGCGGAGGCTTAGTTTGGCGGATATTGGCGCAGGAGTCGTTTGCCATCGAACGCCCCGACATCATATTCCGTAATACTGTTTTCGTCGGTTGCACTAACGCAGGCACCCACCTCGCCGAGCCCCAAAATTGGGATGCGCTCGTCGACCTCTACACTAATGTGGTGATGGCCGGCGCACGTGCTGTAGGGGTGATTACCAGCGGCGTTGCAATTACACCGATGGTGAATCTTGCGGTCAAGACTCTGGGCGAGTTTATGCAACTGCTAGCCCAGGTCGCCATTAGCGAACGAAGGGTTCCAGGGCTCGCTTCGATGCAGCCTAGTGGTAAGACGGTTACGCGGCTCAATCGTGCAGGAAGCCCGACGTTGCAGATAGATGCCTATCGCGCGATCACTGCGAATTTCGAGCCTGGCAGTTTCAATATTGACAACGGCATAACGAAGGCGTTGGCAGGCTTCCTTGCCGATCGGTTGACTGATCGGTTATGGCAAAACGAAGCTAATGATCTGGTAGTTGACACTGCTTCAATGACCACCTTCGGCCAATCTGCCATGCTGCCAGCGTCCTCCGTCTTCGCGTATGCAGACGAGGATGTGATCTATCACACCATCTACTTCGCTCAGCCAAGAACCTGTGACAGGTTGTCGGACTGGTTGGGCCTACCGCGCGGCGAGGAACGTCGACGCCGAGATGCGTTGGTTAAGCCAACCTCTAATCGCTACTCTGCCAAAAGGTCGGGCGTCTCCGGCAAGTTGCCGGCAAAACCGGCCGTCTCAACTAAACCGGCACTGGCAGCACCGCCGGCACCGGCTATACCTGCATCATCGGTGACGTTGCCACGTCGAAAAGGTGACAAGCTACCGGTCAGCGAGACCTTTGCGGCTGCCCCCGATTCGGCCATCGCTCCGAGGCTGGATGCGCTGACACCTTGCCACATCAACGCCTCCCTCCCTGAGTCTCCGGTAGTCGGCGAAACCGCGGAGCTCGAGGTAACCCTATCACTTGAGGACATTGTCCAGATAGCTGGCAAGACCCATATCAACGACATCGTCGCCATTGAGGACTGGAAATCGCTACAGATAAAAGTACGCCCTAGAACGAACTGCGAGGTGGAGGGCGACACCGAGGCGCAGATTCCTCCACCGCGTAAGGGGGCGCCGGAGGTATTGATATTTAAGCTGCGCGGCTTGAGCATTGGTCCGGCGGAGGTCTGGGTGGACGTGTTGCAGGGCGCGCGTCGCCTTACGCGGTTGATCCTGCAACCAGTTTTCGTTGCAAAGGGCAACCAGTCCGCGTCTGTGGTGATTGATGGTGCTGAAGAAGATCCTCCACTTGTAGACTTGCGCATCATGGAGGAAGGCTCGCCGGACAGATGGAGGCTTCGCTTTATCGCCCGCTGCGACGATTTGGAAATTAATCACGAGTTCGTCACCCACGACTTCAATGTCGACAAGGAGGCCTATGTCGGCGCCTTGTACGCCAGCCTGGAGAGTTGCTGGTCGACTGAGGACGCCGCGTTCGAGCAATTGATGCAGGATGTCCGAGCCCAAGGTGTACAGATGTTCCGGGCGCTATTCCCTCTGGAACTGCAGCGCCTGATTTGGCAACACCGGGCCGCCATTGGCAGTTTTCAGGTAATCGCTAACGAGCCTTCGATTCCTTGGGAAGTCGTGCATGTAGTGGCCCCAGAAGTCCCAGTGCCGCTCGAAGGCGGTGTTTTCTTGGCAGAACTCGGTTTGACTCGCTGGATGAGCAACGTCGGAATAGCGCCGGCACGGCTTAGATTGCGCCCCGGTAAAGCTCGTTACTGCATTCCTCGCTACCACGACGAGCGGTTGAACCTGGCTCATGTAGAGGAAGAAGCGAAGATGCTTGGCGAACTGCTGGGAGCTGTGTCTATCGGCGACGAGATCAAGCCGGTCCTGGCCGCGCTCGCGCGCAGTAACGGTGAGGATTTCGATGCGCTGCATTTCGCCTGTCATGGTAGTACCGACTATAAGCAGGTCTGGAACGCCGGACTGCTGCTTAATGTCGCTGGCAGCACCAACACCATGCAGTTGTCGGTCGCTTCCGTGCAGACCTTTGCCAACTTGGCTGTCGATGGTTATAGGCCGTTGATCTTCCTAAATGCCTGCCAGTCCGGGGTTCCCGGCCGCGCCCTCTCCGGTGCTGGTGGGCTGGCCCAAGCCTTTGTCCAGTGTGGCGCTGGGTTGTTCGTCGGCACGCTTTGGTCGATCGGTGACAGTCCCGCGCTGGGCTTCGCCTCGCAGTTCTATGGTCAGCTCAAGAAGGGCCGTAGCGTGAGCCAAGCGTTGCGTACCGCCCGTGAGCAGGCCAAGAGCGACCTAGATACCTCATGGTTGGCCTATACGGTTTACGGCCATCCGTACGCGCGAGTCTCACTCTAGCGGCCGGACTGAATTACACAGCTCAGGCCCAGCAATGGGCCGCCCTTCATCGACGCTTTTCGTCGTGGGCCTTTGGCCCGCAAGGAGCTTCTGATGTGGTTTGATACGGTTTCGTCGCTGATTGAAGAACGTCTGTCCGGGCTGATCGCTGATGCCGACAGACGCGTAGTGCCCGTGGATGCCTTGGCACCACTTCTGGACGCTCATCTGGCCGATGCTTCACCTGCTGCCATTGCGCAGGTGGAGGAGTTGATCGGTGAGTTGCTTGGTAGGCACTACTACGCGCCATATCGGAGTGACCCCGGTCCGATCGGTACGAGTCGTCTGCTTGGTCAGCGATTGAGTTATTACCGGCGCAGTTCGGCGGACCTGCATGAGGCGGTGGGCCGGCACCACCCGGTAATTTTAGCGACGACGAGCGAGCCGCGACGCCAGGCTCGTGAGCTGATCGATGCGGCTCGCGCCGAGGAACGCACGGTATTCGTTTGGACACTCGCCTCGGGATTGTTCGAGATCACATGGGACGATAAGGGCACGCGTAGCTTCCTGCCGGCGACGCCGCTCCGGATTCGCGAACATTATGCATTCACGTCACGGATCGATGACCCCGAGCAAAGGCTGAACCTTCTGCAATTGATAGATGAGAGACGTATCGGTACCACCGAAGGCGGGCTATCGGTATTCATCATGGATGTAGTTGCCGGATTTGCCTGCACCGATGTCTATCTGTTCATCGATGATGTAGACGAGAATGGTCAGTACCTGCCATTCGACGGCGTCTTGGGGGAGGTGGCGCAGGATGCACTGAACGTGCGGTTGCAAGAGGTTGCACAGTTGCATGTCAACAAACCTTTTCCTGGCAGCGACCCAACTGATCTCTATGCCCTCGCGAAGCTGATCGGCTATATCGTCGAAAAGCGGCCAAGTAATACGCTGATCGTTATCCAGGACATCGACCAGTATTTGGATAAGTCAATGAACCAAATCGCCAGCCACACGGCCAGTGTGTTGCGCGACGCCAGTATCCGATTGGGGCGACTGGAAAATGGACCTCAGTTGGTTCTGCTAGGAACGGACCTAACCGCACCTGCCAACCTCACCCGTGACGTGGTGCAGTTGCAATTACCGTTGCCGACAACTCGTGAGCTCACCGCGCGTTTCAGGCAGATCTTGCCTCCCCATTTCGGCTGGGGCGATGCTTTTCCGAATGATCTCTATGCCACCAACGATGACCTACTGCGCTTGGCGCAATCGGCGGCCGGAATGTCTTTGAGTGAGGCAACCGAGGCAATCCGTTCCGGTTTGAGGGCCAGCAATGGAGACACTGAACACCTTCTGCAGGCGGTGCGGCGTGCAAAACACTCCGGGGTCCGCGCCAACCCAGCGCTAGAGGTTGTCGATACTGCCGGTGTGGCAACCTCACTCGGCGGTATGGAGCGATTCATGACCTGGCTGCAGCCGCGGGAGAAGGTCTTCAAACATCCAGATCGAGCGCGCGATGCCGGAATCGGGCGTGCCCCTCGTGGAGTGCTACTACTGGGTATCCCAGGTACGGGAAAGAGCCTGGCCGCCAAGGAGATCGCCCGGCAATGGGGGTTCTCCCTGGTCCGTCTCGACATGGGCGCGTTGCAGGACAAATATATCGGAGAATCTGAGCGCAACATCCGTAGCGCCCTGCGTATCGTTGATGCCATGAGCCCTTGTATTCTGTGGATCGATGAGATCGACAAGGGCATGGGGCAGGAGTATACCCACACGGCGGCTCAGAACGTCCGGGCCACCCTGCTGACGTGGCTACAGGAGTCGCGGGCACCGGCGTTCGTCGTGGCCACAGCCAACCGCTTTGACGGGCTACCGCCGGAGCTGACCCGTGCCGGGCGATTTGATGGCCGCTTCTTCTTTGGTTGCCCAGGTGCTGAAGGCCGGCGCGAGATCCTGCGGATACACCTGGAGATGCGTAATTGCGAGTTATCCGAAGCGGCGCTCGACTCGGTGCTCGATCTCACCGAAGGGTTTACCGGCGCAGAACTGGAGCAAGCGGTACTCGACGGCCTGTATGCTGCTTTCGCGGACGACCGCACTTTGACTGTCGATGACCTCTGCCATGCCTGCCGTGGCGTCAAGCCTCTGGTGGCTAGCGTCGGTAAGGGTTTGGATGAGATCTGGGCGTTGATCGACCATGGCCGAGTAGTACCAGCTTCCGATCACATGCTAAACCGTTCGCAGCTGATGAAGCTCATCGACCCGCAACTCTTCCGGCCTATTTACTGCCAATTGGAAGGCATTCACGGCTGGGAGGCGGCTAGCGCGCGTGGCGCAGTTACGCTGATGGACGATCCCTATCGAGGACCCGCGGCTATCGTCCTGGAAACGGGAGATGAACAATGGGCATTGGTACAGACGAACATTCACTTAAAGACTGGTGATCGCTGGCATTGGAAGTTCCTCGACCGAGTGGACACTATCGGGACCAATGGAGTCTTCGATGTGCTGATCACTGAGCATTGCGTCGAAGTGATCCTGTTCGAGTCGCCCGAGACCTTATCGCGCTTCGCCAAGCACGAACACTTGGGAGCCTACGCCGAGCTGTTTCAAGTCGTAGGGCAGGCACGAGGGTTCGCCGGGAGCTTTGAAGAGGAGTTCATGACGCCATGACTGCCTTAGCCCTGAGTCTACTAGGCGAAGATGAGGATCCGAGCCTTGGGATCTTCTTTTTGCAGTCGCCATCAAGTTTCGTAGATGGCTACGACGTCGTGCGAATGCCGGAGCCGGAGTCGGCCACTGGAATGGCGTTCTTGGTTACCCCGCAAGGTGTCCTTGCGACCTGTCGGCATGTCATTGATGCGCTTGAGTTATGCCCCGGGGATCAGGTACGCCTATACGGGCTTTCGCCCGAGTTGCCCATCACTGTACAGGCTGAGGTGTTAGCTGCTGGTTCCGCCGGCATCGGCTGGGAGGAGCCGGTCGCCCATCGTTGGCATCCGGTTTACGGCGAAATGCTCGACCAGAGAGACGATGTGCTGGGCGAAGACTTGGCGTTGCTTAAGATCATCCCAGGGTCAGCACGGGCCCATGTTATACGTGAAGGTGATGATCCGCCCAGAGACGCAAGAGGGCGCTTTTTGCCGATCGGAGAGCCAGAACAATGGTTGTTTGCCCACGCTAGGACACTTCCTGCGGGACCTCCCGGATATTCCGCGCCTGGCCGTCGGCTGCTGGCGTGGCGAGGTGTCTGGGAGTCGGGTGCACCTGTCATAGAGCAGGCTCAGGCCGCCTTCCAAGGGCTGGCGCACAGCCGCCATCGTCTCGTTCATGTCCGCTCTGAGGAAATTTGCCCCGGTTACAGCGGGTCGCCCCTATGGGATGAGCAAAGGCGTTTGGTTGTCGCTATGGTACGTCAGCATCTGACAGCAGGTACTTCCGAGATCGGTTCTACGGATGTGCGAGCACTCGATGTGTGCCCTGGCTTCGTGTTGGTCGCGGATCGGCCGCTGCGCCAAGCGCTTGCATTTGCGGCCGCCGAACTAGAGGCGGCGATGCCCCATCGCCATTCAACCTTGGTTGAGTGGACTTCGGGGAGCGGCTTCGTCGAGCCGCAGCTACGCGCTGTGCGCAATGGCGATCCGCTTACGCAAGGCGGCGAGGGCGTGGTGCCGGCATTGCAACTGTTGGACGTCTGCGTCCAGCAAGGGCGCGGTATCATCCTGACCGGGCAAGCCGGCAGTGGCAAGTCTACGCTGCTTCAGGCTTTCTGCCGTAGTCTACTAGAGACCAATGTCTTCGTCGCGGGGCGGCGGCTGGTGCCGTTCATCGTCCATGCCACTGCGTTCGTGGCGGCTCGCTTCGATCTGCGTAAAGTCCTCGACACTGCCGGCGGCCGGCTAGGCGTAAACCACACGGATGCCCAGGCCTTCATTACGGCTTTGCATGAAAATGATGCGCGTCTCGTTTTGCTGCTCGACGGCCTGGACGAGGTCAGGCTGGTGGATCAGCAGCAAGTGCTTGCGCACCTATCGCTGCAAGCAAAAGGGCCAGCGCGGCATGGCTTGCGGCCGCTGGATCGGCTGATCCATTCGGTACTCGTGATGTCGCGTCCGAGCGAGGCGATTAGGACCGTGCAGGAGAACATCACGCCGGGTGGGCATCATGTGTTCCAAGTCATGCCGTTTGATGCGCAGCGCATCCACGCGTTGGCGGTAATGCTATATCCCGACATGCAGAGACAAGCCGATTTCCTTAACGAGTTGCAGCGATTACGGTGGTACAAAAGCGGGGCCTCTCCTATCCAGGTTAGGATTGCTGCTACGATTCTCGCGCTCGGTGCGCAACTGCCTGAACGCCCCAGCGACCTGATCTCCAACGTCCTTGAGCTGATGCTTAACGCGGCACAACGAGAGCTAGGCCCCGGCACGGGCCTTGCGCTGTTTCGTGACGACATCCTCGGTTACTTGGCCCGCGAGGCAATAAGAGAGTCCTGGTCATTGACCCGGGAAAACTTGCGCGAACATTTCGCCGAGGTACGCGTGGGTACTGCCTGCCGACCTTGGATGAGTGATTTGCAGGCGCTCTTAGCATTCATCATGGATGAGTTGCCGGGCAGGGCGCCGGTGCTTGCTATCGACGAACAGGAACAGCTCCAGTGGCTACACCGCTCCTTCATCGAAACACTCGCCGCCCAATGGGAAGTCCGTAATTGCGGGGATGACAGCGCGCTGGTGGCCCGTGTCGAGCAGGCTATGCAGCATAGCGGCGAACGCCATCCCTATGCCCTCGCCCTGCTGGCCGCCATGGAGCGTGAGAAACATTTGTCAGCCGTTCACCGGATTCTGCGCAGCTGTCTTGAGCGACCTGTACCAGGCATACGACCACAATTGTTGGCACTGCGCGCGCTGGCTGATGGCATCGATGCCGGTGGCGCGCTCCGTGAGGCACAGGTCAAATTGTTGTTGCGGATCATTGTGACGGCGCATAACGAAAGCTCGTACTGCCAAGAGATCTTCAGCTTGGACGAGTTACCTGACCCTTGGGAAATTCTGGAGCGACCCGAACTGCGCGCCGATGTGCTGGCTGCGCTGGAGGCTCGCTTTTCTGCCCGCCGCAGCCGTCTCGGCGCGAAGCCGCTGCGTGTGCTCGAAGTCGAGGCACGCATCCTCGATCGGCTGCAGTTGTGGAGTGCCTTTCGAAACCTAGTCAGCGGAACGCAGCAGATCCATTATCCAACGATGGTGGGCCTACCTATGGGTGCAGGAGGGCAGGGTATAGAAGGGATTACTCAATTGCAGCTACGCACGGCAGATGGTGCTGTAGAACTGTTGCAAATGGGGGTTACGGAATTCATTGATCGTGTGCGGCAAGCCGATCTAATGACCCAAGGCCGAACGTCTGCGGAACTAGTAAACTTGGTGGTCCACTTGATCGTCAATGAGGTGCGTGAACGCTAGGAGCCTATGACGATCCACATAGGAGGCCATCTGAATGAACAAGCCGTGGTTGCTATGTTTTCTTATTTTCGATTCAGCCTGTCATATCGAAACTTTACCGACCGTTAATGCTTCAGCCGGGAAAACAAAAGAAGAGTTCCTGTCATCTGAACAGAAACAATGGGTGTCTTGAACTGGATGAGCTTGACCCTGGCCCTTTCCCGCTGAACGGGAAATATGCTGTAGCCTGGTGTTCTGCACATGCGTCACTGAGTCAGCCGACCGGAGTTACCAGTGTCAAAGCGGGAGCCTATTTGCGATATGGGACTGACGGCGGCACCTAGGCAGTGTACGAAAAGTAATGTCGCAAACACCGCATGGTGCAAGCCAGAGAGACCATTGCCCCAAAACTTTTCGCCAACTTGTCGTACCGGGTACCGATTCGGCGGTTCTCTTTCAGCCACCCGAACATGCGCTCAATGATGTTGCGCTGTCGGTACTTGGGTTTGTCGAACAGCCTGGACAGGCCAGGCTTTGGCTTGCGCTTCATGCTGCGCAAGGGAATCACCGGCTGCATCCGGTAGCGGTCACAATAGCACCGCAGATGTTCGGCATCGTAGCCTTTGTCCGCCAGCAACCAGCGGCAGCGCTTATGAGGTCGCCCTCTCTGACTGCTTGGAATTTGAATCTGGTCCAGCAACGGCTGCGCATGCGCAATGTCGCTGGCCTGTCCCCCCGACAAGTTGAAACACAGGGGGATTCCATTCGAATCGCAGAGCATATGAATTTTGGTCGTGAGGCCGCCGCGACTGCGCCCCAGCGCATGATCTAGCGGTTCTTCAGGCCCCCTTCTTCAGGCCCCCCCCGGCGCCGGAGGAGGCTCGGGTTGCGCGTACCGCCGTGGAGTCGATCATCCAGGTGTCCAGATCGATCAGCCCTTGCTCATTGAGCTTGATGTGCAAGCGCTTGAGCATCTGGTCAAACGTGCCTCGATTTCGCCAGTCGCGAAAGCGATGATAAACCGTCGACCAAGGGCCGAAGCGCTCAGGCATGTCGCGCCAGGCGGCGCCTGAGCAGAGCACCCACAGGATGCCGTTGAGCATCAATCGGTCGTTGTTTCTTGGGCGTCCCGTTTTCTGATCCTGGGTGATCAGATCTTCGATCATTTCCCAGGATGCATCGCTGAGTTCGTATCGCTTGGCCATCAGGGAGCAACCGAAGTCTACAGAAGATGCTACAACTGCAGGAACGTGGATCATTGGGGTGGATGTACTGAGCGTGATGGCTGAGCGGTGGCTAAAAAAATGGAAACACCTCGGCTATGGCTTGGCGGACTAGGGTATCTAGCTCACTTTCGGGGGTTTTATACGTTCACTCTGGTTGGCCCCAGCCCGCTTCCGCAATCCGGATATATGATGGTCCCCATAGTTTGCTGTCATGCAGCGCCGCGCCGCATCAGAGTTGCTAACACTCGAGAACAAACGTCTCCCGCCCTCAGCTCCTGCGTAGAACGTGACTTCGATACCTGATCGAAAGCGCAAGAACTAGCCTTGCTTGCTCATCATTAGGGCCTTCGTCTGGCTGATGGCCACTCAATGAGCACCACTGCGCTCACCGCACAGGCCCAGTTGCCCCTTTTCACCACGAACGTCCGGCACCGTTAGCCGGATCGGGGCACGATTCTGTCGAGCAACGTCGTGCATTCGAATTTAGGCGACCAGGGCCATTGCTCGATCCGTAGCTACCGCTCGCGTATCGGCCCAAAGCGAACCCTGGTCATGGACTGCTTTTGGCCGACCTTTGCGGCCGGATGGCGTGGAATCCGCAATCATGAGCTTGATCCAGTCTGCGCGGCTGAATGGTCATGATCCGTATGCCTATCTGAAGGATGTTCTCACGCGCCTGCCGATGCAGCGGGCGAGTGAAATCGACCAGTTACTGCCGCATAAGTGGCAACCGGTTTAGTTACGCAAGGCGTGATGGCAGGACGCATACGCCGAAGGTGAGCACTGAAATGAGCCTTCATGTGCTTGCCTATAACCTCAAGCGAATGATGAACATCTTTGGCATTTTGGGATTGCTTGAAGCGATCAGGGCGTGATCATGCCGCTGGATCGTCGGTAAGTGGCTGTTGGGGCCGCTGACGCGGCCCCAACAGCCATATGAGCGCCGATGTTGGCCGCATGGACCAACCTGTACTTTCTACTACCGACTTCGCAGGCAATCCAAATAAAAATCTCAGCGTTGAACGTATCAAGTGTGTTTTCACACAGCCTGGGCCCGTAGCCGACTCTGACCAAGGCATGCCACCCACCCTGTGCGAGTCCATCATGCTAAAACTTTGAGAATTGGAACAAGTGACTACCATTATTTGGACGCCGCTGTTTTCATTCTCGCCGCCTCCTGTTTTCCGACGCATCTGTTTCCCACCGTCTCACCGATCTCATCGGGCCGTTTAGCCAGGACGTCCTGCTCGTCGCCATTAGCAGATAATTTACTAACGTGGGTATCCCATTCATGCAACCACCACCATTGCGCTGCTTCCCACTCTGCTGGCTCGCCGGTCCCTCGCAGTTCCGAATCGTAGGGGTCTTCTGCTTCCGCTTGACAAGTAAACACTGCCTCGACTTTTTCCTTGTTAAAAATGTAACCGAGTGGCGTGTCTACACCAAAGTCTCCATCGCTTCGATACCACCCCTTCGAAGTCATCTGTGGCATACCCAGCCCGGCAGTGCGATAAGCCACTTCTCGAAGTCGTATCAGGAAATCGGTTGGATATAACGGCTTAGCTGCGTCCAGTAATTGCGGTGAGCTCGCGTTCGCTTCCCGTGCTGCTTTCAGAGCATTGAGAGTATCGGCTTGTGCACGCTTGTGCGCGACGAACGCCAACCGTCCAAGGCGTGCAAGTGGATCGGGAGAGAACACTGCGAGACGCTCATCGAATCGTCCGCGGCGTACCGCCGCCTGATCCAGCGTGCCAAGCAGGTTAGTAATCAAAACGTAGGCGACTGAGCGCTTATTGGCCTTTTCGCTCAGGTTCTTCAGTTTCGGCAGCATGCCGGGTGTGAGGAACGAAAAGTAATTGAACTCCTTCTGCCCACTGGTATCACGCCGATGCAATATGGGATCGAATTCATCGAACAATATAACGACGTGGGTGAGCAACGATAGGGCTTCAAATACCGCGCGTGCCCTGCGCTCGAGTGCAACCTCCCCGCCCTTTGCCAAGTCGCTGGGCGTCACCTCAATCATCGGTACATCACATGTTTGAGCCAGCGCTTCGACGAGTGTCGTCTTGCCGGTCCCCGCAGGCCCGTAGAGCACCAAAGAATGCAGTGGGCTCAAACGGGTCTGGGTCACATGGGCGCGTAAGCGCTGAAACATCATGGCGCAACTCGGACGAACGACACCCGCTGTCTCCGCATGAGTCACTTCCTGAGCGAAGCCGTAATCGGGATAAAATAGATCGTCCAGACCCAGTCGTTTTTTATCCGGAAGGCGGACAGAAAAGTGGGGGAGGATAATGCTGTTGATGCCATCATCGAGTAGCCTGTTCACCGAAACCAGCGCTTCAACCGCGCACGCCGTCTCCAATACATCTTCATTATCTGTCGGGACGGAATACTCGATTCTCCATCCGTTCAGGTTCAACCCACGGATAACTGACCGTTCTATCAGGCCTGGAAGAAGACGCCGGACGAGCGATTCCGTCAGCGGTATCTTGGTTGCGCGCAGAAGACTCGCCGCGGCGGCCAACGCCGCATTGCTCGGCACGAAAAAGTGCACTTTTTTTTCCTGATGTTCCTGAGTATGGTACGGGCTCCGGATGACCAGCGTTCCATCGGGTGTGAGACTTCTCTGCACGCGAGAGGCTGCGAGTCTGATCCGCTCCTCGTCCCAGGTGGCCTCGTCACGGGTGAGCGCTGTGAACGCATTGGCGGCAAACGCAAGTTCAGCAGGTTCCCATTGCCGACCATCGGCCAAGCCGCTAGCCGTGAGCTGTTCATCAATCGTTCTGGACAGAAACCTGCGGGTTGCTTGCAACCCGTCTCGCGATCTTGTCGACGCCGTCTGAAACACGCTGGCGAGAGCCGCCCAGGGATTATCTTTACGCCTCAGCTTTCTGATGGCAATCCTGACTAGCGTGCGGGCCTTTTTGATCGCGGCATAGGCAATGCCATGACCGGGGGTTGATTCGGCAAAGCGCTTTTCGAGCCTCCTTCGATGCGGGGCGTTGGCCAGGGAGGCGAGTTCGCTCTTTTCCATTTCTCTGAAATCGTTGATTTCTGTACGGAGATTGAGGAGACCTTTAGCCGCTTTTTCCAAAGACACTTTCAACTGACCAGGATACAAATCACTAACGTAGGACTTGACGTTCTCACCTGTGATCAACTTAATGTTTTCAACCTGAAATGGGAGTCTAGGAAGAAGCCTCGTTAGTGTATTTTGGAGCGAGGACGCGATGCGGGCCTTGTCAGTCGCCCGCCACTCCTCCGGAATTCCTGGCTGCTCGATTAAATTCAGCGTGATAGCTGCAGTGTGCAGATGTCTGCAAAAGTCATGCGTTGCAGTCAGAGAGTCGGATAGCTCCAGTACCGCATGCACACACTGAGCCGTCACAAATCCTGACGCCCATCCTCCCACACCGGCTCGGCTGCCTCCGACAGACCAGTCGGGCCCACTAACCGTGAAAAATTCCCTCACGATCCAATACCAGCACCTCATGACTTCGGGGCAAAGCGTGTGCACGTTGGTGGCCACCAGCGCTCGCATTGACTCTGCGGCAATGAGTACCGAGCGAGGCGTTTTGCTCAATGTGTTCAAGTCTGCTACGTACTTGAACGTGCTCTCGAAGCTTTTTTTGTCCAGACTCATTGCATTGGTCTGCAACACGACACGAAGTGCTTTCACCTGCTCGTACTCGGAAGCGTTCCGACCGGACGAACCGTTCATTGTTTTTATTAGACCGGCGAGTGCGTTCTTTCCCTTGATTTGCAGGTCGGCACTCTGCTCTCGTACTTCATCGAAGCGTCTTAGGTCGTTTGAATGTGCCTCAAGATCGTGATCCCGCGGATGGCCATCAGGAAGGGCCGACCCGAGCTCCGTATCCTGCGAACTCGTTAAAGAGAATTCATTTGCGGTGCCACGCTCTCTGTGATCGTCAAACATGGGGGGGCACTCCTTGGAACATCGGAAACTACTAGCAAAGCGAACGAACTCACCTCTGCGGTAACCTCCGACTTCGGTATTACATCTAACCAGTAACCCAGTGGATTTGCACCGGACAAGGTCAAACGTTTACCTGGAGCCGACTTCTTTGATTTGATACAGCGCACGGCGCGCATTGACTAACACGCCCGTTCAGGATTCGGGCGACGCGCAGGTTTCCGATGAGGTGGATGCCTGTCCAGATGGAAGACTTTTTAGCGTAGCTGACGTTTGAATGCCCTTTCGTACGCGCGGACGAGCGGCAGAAGCTGGCCCAGAGTGTGTAAAAACGCTATGGGTGCAGAGAGTTGGGTAATTGGTAGTTTTTCGCCGCGCTGGAGCTTTCTTGGAGCTTCAACCAAGCCAAACCAGTGGTGCTGGTATTGATCGGGTCTTGGGCCAGCGAGGGCCTGCCAGATGCACATATCGCACCGCCAAGAAGGCCTCAGGCCTTCATCGCCGCCATCAAGCCATCGCTGCCCAACAGCCGTAGCACGCGTTTGAGGTTGTAGGCGAGTACATGCAGGCTCATCTCGGTACTCACCCGGTCAAGGGTTCTGGTGAGGAAATGCGTGGCCCCCATCCAGGACTTCAGTGTGCCGAAGGGATGCTCACCCGTTTGGCGGCGGATCCGCATCATTTCTGGTGCTTGATCAAGACGACTTTGCATCGTCTCGAGTACCGACTCATGTTCCCAGCGGCTAACTCGCCGCTCAGCGCTGGGCGTGCAGCGTTCCTTCAGGGCACAACTCTGACAGTGCGAGCTCCAGTAACGATGCAGCTTCAGCCCTTTCTCGACGCTTGAGAAACGCCAGATCAAGCTTTGCCCGGCTGGGCACCGATACTCGTTCGTTGAGGCATCATAGATGAAATCATCTTTGCCGAAGCGGCCAGCCGCTGTCGCTCCCGAGGTCAGCGTCTTGGGCACGAAAACGATAATTCCAGCCTCATGGCACGCCAGGATTTCTTCGCCCTTGAAATAGCCTCTGTCTGCGACTGCCGACAGTTCATCGACACCCATGGCCGCTCGTGCATGCTTGGCCATCGAGCTCAGTTGGTCTCGATCAACGCCATCATTCGTTACCTCGTGCGCCACGATCAGGTGGTGCTTCGCATTGACCGCCGTCTGGACGTTGTAGCCGACCATTCCTGTTCCGCGCGTCTTCATCGAGCGAGCATCAGGATCGGTTAGCGAGATCTGTTTATCCGGTGTTTGGTTTAGCTGCACCTCGACTTCGCTGAGCTCCTGCATCTTGGCTTTCAAGGCCGCGATCTTGGCATGGAGGCGTTCGGCTTTGGCTTGGGCAACGGAAGGCTCCTGACGGTCTGCGGTATCAAGTGTTGTCAGATAGCGATTGATACTGGACTCAATTTCCTCCATTCGCCGTTGAAGCTTGGCGCTGGTAAAGTTCCGATCCCGATTGTTGACCGCCTTGAACTTGCTGCCATCGATGGCAACGAGCGCTTCCGAGAACAATGCCAGTTGCTGGCACAGCACCACAAATTGACGGCAGACTCCGCGGATGGCCTTGCCGTTGTCCTTGCGGAAATTGGCGATGGTTTTAAAGTCCGGCATCAAGCGACCAGTCAGCCACATCAACTCAATGTTGCGCTGGGCTTCTCGCTCCAGGCGCCGGCTTGATTGAATGCGGTTGAGGTAGCTGTAAATGCAGATCTTCAGCAGGACCGCGGGGTGGTAAGCAGGTCGCCCTGTATCTGCGGGAGTGACGCCTGCAAAACCCAGCTTGACCAGGTCAAGTCCGTCGACAAAGACGTCGACCACGCGCACCGGATTGGTATCGCTGACATAGTCGTCGAGGCTTTCGGGAAGCAAGGTGCTTTGACCTCAGTGTTCACCTTGAATAAAGCGCTTCATGGGCGATCCCTGCGATGAAACCCTCAGAAGTCATAGCAAGGGATCACGGAGGCGTTTTTACAAACTCTGGGCCAGAAGCGGACGATTTTGGTCGGACATATTTTATCTTCGCGCCCTAAGGGATCGGACGATTAGTCACACAGATGGCATAATCGCAAACCGTTTATAACAGGGGCGGATCAATGACCACTGAGAGTTATGACCAACTCGCAATCTTCTCGGCCGTGGCACAGGAGCGCAGCTTTACCCGCGCCGCTGCCAAACTCGGCATGTCACAACCCGCCTTGAGCCGGGCAATGCGTCAGTTGGAAGATCGCCTGGGCGTCAGGCTACTTTCTCGCACCACTCGCAGTGTATCTGCGACGCAAGCAGGTGAGCATTTGCTAAGGATTCTTGCCCCGAGATTCGAAGAGATCGATAACGAACTGGCATTGCTCAGCGAATTTCGCGACAAGCCAGCCGGTAAATTGCGCATCACGGCTGGCGAGCACTCCGCAATCACGATCTTGCAACCCGTCCTCTGCAGGCTGCTACCTGACAATCCCGATCTCAATATCGAAATCATCGTCGACTACGGCTTTACCGATATCGTGGCGCAAGGTTTCGACGCTGGTGTACGGCTGGGTGAGCAGGTGGCCAAGGACATGATTGCAATGCGTATCGGCCCTGACATGCGCATGGCAGTTGTTGGATCCCCTGCGTATTTCGCCCGATATCCGAAGCCGGTCATCCCCAGTGATCTCATGATGCACAACTGCATCACCCTACGCATGCCGACTTACGGCGGTCTCTACCTCTGGGAGTTCGAGAAAGACGGGCAAGAACTGAAAGTCCGGGTCGAAGGCCAACTGGTGTTCAACAACATCGCCATGCGCCTTCAGGCCACCCTCCAAGGGTTGGGGTTAGCCTACATGCCGGAGGACCTGGTGCAGGAACATGTGGCGCAAGGTCGGTTGATTCGCGTGCTCGAGGATTGGTGCGAACCGTTCTCTGGCTACCACCTCTACTATCCGAGCCGGCGCCAGAGTTCACCGGCCTTCACGTTGCTGCGCGAAGCCTTGCGCTATTTGGGTTAATTCGCCTGGACGGCGTCCAACGCTTCGCCGGCACGCTTGGCCGCAGCGGCATCGCCTTGGTCGGCCAGCAGCTGAATCAATTGACGCAACTGTGAAGCGGTCAAGCCGACCCGCAGGCTGGCAGCCATGTGCGAGCGCAGTTGTGACTCCACGCCAGGGGTGACAGACAGCGCTGCAACCGTCGCCAGCTCACGACTTTGCCAGTCCAGGTTGTCACGCTCGAAAATGTCGCCGAACAGATGCGTCTGCAAGTACTGATTGATGACAGGGACGAAGTCGAACAACGGACCCTGGACGGGAGTACCGGCAATGCGCGTCTGATTGGCCTTGCCCACCGCCAGCAGTTCGTCGCCGGTGGGAATGACGCGACCGGGCTCGCGCCCCGGATTATCCTGAACGCCGCGTTGCTTGCGTGCCTCCACCAATTTCATCAGCTCGCCGAGCGCGTTGAGACTGCGTGGAAAACCGCTGTAGGCGTAGAGCTGAACCAGAATTTCCTTCGCCTCGCTGACGGTCAGGCCCGCATCCAGTCCCTGATTCAAGGCAGCATTGAGCCCGGACATGTTGCTCGTGGCCATGGCGGCTGCAATCAACGGGATGGCCTGCTGTTTGGCGGACAGCATCTGGGCAGCAGAAGACTCGACGGCCACCGCTGACGGCTGCGCCGTGCTGTGCGCGCTGTATTGAACATCCGTGACTTTTTCCAGCCACTGCACGCTCTTGCCGTCCACTGCGCCGGTTACGGCCAAGTGAGTCATGGTGCTGGCGGGTGCAGCACCGTGCCAGTGCTTGACGCCCGGCGGGCAGATGATGACATCCCCCGGACGGATTTCCTGTACGGGCTTGCCCCACTCCTGGGTCAGTCCGATGCCGGAAACCACCACCAAGCGCTGACCCGCCGGGTGGGTGTGCCAAGCCGAACGCGCGCCCGGCTCGAAGGTAACATAAGCGCCGGAGGCATTGACTTCGCTGGATGCGGGAAATAAAGGATCGACGCGCACCCGTCCCGAGAAATAATCCGCCGGCCCGACTGCTGAAGCCTGGGTGCCTGAACGGCGGATCTGCTGAGTGATCTGGGACTCACTGACATTGTCAGCCTGTCCGGCGCCACTGGCGAAGGGCGTCGCGGCGCACATCGCAATGCCTAAAAGGGTTTTGTTCATGATGACAGTTCCCTCGATTCAGAGCGTTCTGGCGTAAAACGCGGTCAATTGATCCATGGCGATGTCCACATAAGCAGGCACCCAATAGGTGTCGATGTGGGACGCCCCATCAATCTTGAACAACTGCTTGTCATTCGCACCCGTAGCCCTGGCAAAGGCTTGCTCCGACATGTACAGGCTGTCGGCCTTGCTGCCCGCGATCATCAGCAAAGGTTTTTCGATCAGTTCGATGCGGTCCGTGGCGTCGAAGCTCATCAGATCCAACAGGCTGCTCAAGGTGTATCTGAAGGTCGAGTTTGGGTGAGCGTGGGTCTTGCCGTAATACTCAAAACCTTGCCGATACAGCTCAAACGGTAGTTTGGTGATCTGCTCATCGGTCAGTCTGGCATCGCCGGTATAACGTATTTCCCCACCTGCCGCTTCCTGTGCACGGGCGGCCGAGGCCTGCTGCAAGCGGTCCTGGATCGTGGCCACTTGCGAATCCTGATAGCCATTACGGCGAACCAGACCTGAGTTGAACATGCTCAAAGTCGCAATCGACTGGAAGCGCTTATCGGTTTGCGCCGCTGCCAATGAATAGCCGCCACCGCCGCAGATACCGAGCAGGCCCAGACGTGCGCTGTCGACGCCGGGATAACCGGTGATGAAGTCCGCCATGCCATGGATGTCCTCAATGCGATGCGCCGGCTTGTCGACGTTGCGCGGCTCACCGGCACTGGCCCCTTGATACGCCGCATCCGCCGTGATCGTGATGTAGCCCTGATCCGCCAGACGCTGGGCATACAGACCCGCGACCTGTTCCTTCACCCCGCCATTGGGGTGCGCTACGACCACGACCGGGTATTTCTTCGCCGCGTCATAGTTTGCCGGGGTGTAAACGTTGGCGGAAATATCCAGGCCGTTGAGTTTGTACGTCACCGGATGGATGTTGACCTGGCCCGGCTCGTTCTTCGTCAGTGCGCCACCGTAGGTCAATGTGAATGGATTCTGCTTGTAGTCAGCAGCCCCGACTTCGGCGCCCGACATCCCGATCATGACAGCCATGAAAGTGGCCTTCAACGTGGTTCGCATCCTATGAATACTCCTGACAATTCAAGCGTGTGAGAGGTGTGGCCGATATCGCCGCGCACGCGGTCAATCCAGATTTTTTTCAGCGAGAAACTTCGAAACCAGATCCGCGATCTCGATGTTGTTCATGTCCGAAAACGGGAAATGGCTATTGCCCTTGATCCCGATCTGCGGCAAGTGAACGAGCCTGACGTCACCACCATGGCGGTTCACCGTATCCCGCCACAGGCGCGCCATCTCAAGTCGCGCGCGCCAACTGTCCTGAGCAGGTAACCGAACCGGTTGGTCGGGGATGTTGTCGCCATAGAAGATGACGATGGGGATTCGGGTCAGCGCTTTGAACTGTTCCTTCGATACCCCTTGGCCCGAGAGAGTGTCGAATGCACTGGGAATCGGCGCGGGCACCTCCCCCTCTGGAAACACGAAGCTGCTGCCTGGTTCGAACGCTACGATGGCCCGCACGTCAGGGCTTTTGATCGCCGCCATCCAACCGGGGCCGCCGCCCTGGGAATGGGTGAACAAGATGGCCGGCCCCGTCTTTTCCAACAGAGCGCAAACGCCATTGGATACGACGTCAACGTCGTAAGGCCCAGTGTTGGGTGTCATCGAACGGAAGAATTGCTCCTGTGCCGCCTCCCCGCGCGGAAATTGGCTGCCCTCAAAGGTCTCGGGCCACAGACCAATGCGGAACTGGTTGAACCATAGCTGCTCGTCCGCCACCGGTTTGATCGTCGTTTCAACGAGGCTGCGTCCCGCGTCGCCACGGCGCGGCTGATCAACCAAGTACGTGGAGAATCCGCGACGCAGGAAAATGTTTTGGAACCCTTCACGGCCGTCGACTGTTGTCTCCCAGGACTTCGCCGATTGCCCCGCGCCGTGCAGCATTAGAATCGGGAGCGGACGAGCATCGATGGGAACCTGATAGAACGCATACAAATGATCGCCGTGAATGGATTGGCCATCGGGCCTGGTCGGATTGTAGGGATCAAAAGTACCGGGCTGGGTGATCTGTCTGCCGCCGGCAATCACGCTTCCCTGATCCTTGATGACCAGAGATGGGCGTTCAGAGCCATCGACGACCGCAGCGGCGCACAAAGCGAAAACAAGAGTGCCCGCCTTTGCAACGGCGGACACGCATTGGTGGATGAAGCACTGAGTCATGGTTGCTCTCGATTTGATATCGCAGAGAAGCAAATTACCTTTCAACCATTAATCGATAAACCATGCCAATCACATAGCACTGATACCAAAATCACATAAATTCGATTATTGAAACGAACGCCCCAGGCACAGAGGAACGACTCGAGGGTAAGTGACTCGACTACTGATTTCATCAGCAACGTTGGGCTCCTGCGCAATCGCTCCACCCTAAACATGGCCCCCTCCGCCCCCACCCGGTAACATGCCCCCTCCGAACCCGCAGACCGGTACCCCTATGCTCACGGTGCAGGACCTGATCAACATCGAACTGCTGAAACTGGAGGCAGTCGCCGGCCTGGCCGGCACCGGCAGGCAGATCACCTGGGCCCACGCCGTCGACCTGCCGGACCCATGGCGCTGGATCTCCCCCGGCGATCTGGTGATGACCACCGGGCTGGGCATGCCAAGCGACGCACAGGACCAGGTCACCTGGCTGGAACAACTGGTGCAGAGCAATGCCAGCGCGCTGGTAGTCGCTCCCCGCCCGGATGCGCCGAAGCTCTCGCGCAAACTGCTGGAGGCCGCTGACCGTCTTCTGTTCCCCGTGCTGCAAGCCAGTTTCGAACTCGAGTTCGTAAAGCTCTCCCACTACGTGATCGAGAGCGTCCTCCAGGCCCAGCGCGAACGCTTCAATGCCAGCGAGCGCCTGTTCCAGACCTACGCCGAAGCGCTGCGCAAGGCACCCGACATGGCCGGCCGCCTGTCCATCCTGGCCAACTCACTGAACCTGAACCTGGCCATCGAGGATACGCAAAGCGGCGCCACCATCCTCGACACCGGATCGACCACGAAGCAGGCTACGGAACAGGTCGAGCGCATCCCGATCGGTGGCCGTACCCGAGCCAATCTGACGATGGCCCGCACCGGCAAGCGGACGCAGGATGACGCCATCCTCATGCGCTCGCTGGTCGGCCTGCTCGGCGTCGAGCTTGAACGGCTGATGATCCACCGCGACCAGCAACGCGAAGAAGGCTCGGCCTTGCTGCGCAGCCTGCTGGAGAGCGAGACGGAGCTCACCCTCGCCCGCCCGCTGCTGGAACGCCGGGGCCTCACCGGCACACTGGTGAGCCTCGCGATCCTGCCTGGCGCCAACGGCCCCTGGTCTGCGGACGAGATACACCAGGCCCCTGCCCTGCACAGTTCCACCCCACTGCTGCTGACGGACAAAGGCCTGCTGCTGGCGCTCTGCCGGGACGACATCGACGCGATAAATGCCCTGCGTGCAAATATCGGCGAAGGCACCGTGATCGGCATTAGCGGGGCAATCGCCACGGCAACCGGCTTTCGTGAAAGCGTCCGGCAAGCGCGCCTGGCACTGACCCAGGCCGAAGAACTCGGCACATCGGCACTGCGTTATGGGGAAGCCGAAACCGGGCTGATCATGGCGCCCAAATCCCTGGCGGAAGCCCGGGCACTGGTCGGTCGCTACCTGGGCCCGCTCATCGAGCACGATCGCACCCAGGGCGCTGCGCTGTTGCAGACGCTCATGACCTTCCTTGAAAACGACGGCAACTGGAAAGCCACCGCCATCGACCTCGACGTGCACCGCCAGACCCTCGTCTACCGGCTCAAGCTGGTGGAGCAGCTGACCGGCATCAAGCCCACCACCACCCAAGGCATCGCGCGTTTCTGGATTGCGATCCAGGCCGGCAAGAACACCGAACTGTTCGAGGGCAACCGCTGAAATGCAAACGGCCCCGCTGCGTGGGCGGGGCCGTTTGCGTTCAGCTAGCCGATAGCGTCAGTTGCTGGTCGGCATCGCGAACTCCGCGCCTTTGGCAATCGACTGCGGCCAGCGTTGCATGATGCTCTTCTGCTTGGTGTAGAAGCGCACACCCTCCTCGCCGTAGGCATGCATGTCGCCGAACAGGCTCTTCTTCCAGCCGCCGAAGCCGTGCCAGGCCATGGGCACCGGGATCGGTACGTTGATGCCGACCATGCCGACCTGGATCCGGCGGCCGAACTCGCGAGCGATGTGGCCGTCGCGGGTGTAGCAGCTCACGCCATTGCCGAACTCGTGGTCATTGATCAGCTGCACGGCCTCGGCGAAATCCTTGACCCGGATGCACGCGAGCACCGGGCCGAAGATCTCCTCCTTGTAGATACGCATGTCGGGGGTGACATCATCGAACAGCGTACCGCCCATCCAGAAGCCGTCACCGCAGCCCTCGCCGGCAACCTCACCGTTGAAGCCGCGACCATCGACCAGCAGCGTCGCGCCTTCCTTGATGCCCTGCTCGATATAGCCGGTGATGCGTTCGTGCGCGGCACGGGTGACGATCGGCCCCATCTCGGCTTCGAGGTTGGTGCCGTTGAGCACCTTCAGCGTCCGGGTGCGCTCGATCAGCTTGGGCATGACCTTGTCGGCCGTCTCGTCACCCACGAACACCGCCACGCTGATCGCCATGCAACGCTCGCCCGCCGAGCCGTAGGCCGCGCCGATCAGGGCGTCGACGACCTGTTCGATATCGGCGTCGGGCATCACCACCAGGTGGTTCTTGGCACCGCCCAGGGCCTGGACGCGCTTGCCGTGGCGGGCGCCGACCTCATAGATGTGGTTGGCGATGGGCGTGGAACCGACGAAGGAAATCGCCTGCACGTCGGGGTGTTCGAGCAGCGCGTTGACCGCCTCCTTGTCACCTTGCACCACGTTGAACACGCCGTCCGGCAGGCCGGCCTGCTTGAGCAGCTCGGCGATGAACAGGCTCGGGCTCGGGTCGATTGGGCTGGGCTTGAGCACGAAGGTATTGCCGGTGGCCAGGGCCACCGGGAACATCCACATCGGCACCATCACCGGGAAGTTGAACGGCGTCACGCCCGCCACCACGCCCAGTGGCTGACGCAGGGTCCAGTTGTCGATGTTGGTGCTGACCTGGTCGGTGAAATCGGTCTTGAGCAATTGCGGCGCGCCGCAGGCGAACTCGACGATCTCGATGCCGCGCATGACCTCGCCCTGGGCATCGGTGAAGACCTTGCCATGTTCGGCGGTGATCATCCGGGCCAGCTCGTCCCGGTGTTCGTTGAGCAGCGCAAGGAAGCGGTTGAGCACCCGGGAGCGGCGCAGCGGCGACAGGTTGCTCCAGGCCGGGAACGCGGCCTTGGCCGAGGCCACCGCAGCGTCCACATCGGCATGGCTGGCCAGTTGCACCTGGCCGGTGACGACACCGGTGGCCGGGTTGTAGACCGGCTGTTGCTGGCCGCTGGTTGCGTGTACAGGGGCGCCGGAGATCCAGTTCGTGATCGTGTTGGTCATGGATATTTTCTCAATCTTGGGTAGTACGGTGGCTTGCTAAAGCCACCGCAGGGGAAACGGCGCAGGTCAATAGATCGCGTAGACCTTCCTGACCTTCTCCAGCACATCCCAGCGCCCCGTCCAGCCGGGCGGGAGAATGATCAGGTCGCCTCCTGTGACCTCAACCGCTTCACCGCTGGCGTCATCGGTCAGCACGGCGCGGCCGGAGATGATGTAGGTGAACTCGGTATCGGGCCGGTCGACCACCGGCCAGCCACCCGGCTGGCATTCCCAGACCCCCAGGTTGCCGGTCGCCCCGGGCGCCAGTTTGCGGATCGCGATCTGCGGATCGCCCTTGTCCGCGCCAGCACGCTGGCCGGCGGGGTCCAGTGGCAGCGACGCGATGGCGGCGGCCTTGATGATGGTGAACGTTGTCACGGCGTACTCCTGTTAATGCGCACCGGTCAGCTTCTCGAGCAACTTCGCAGTGCAGGATGGTCGTTTGGTGAAGCGCTCTTCGATATCACTCAACGAGGCTGCGGCCAGCCCGCTGTTGATACCCAGCCAGCGCAGTGGCTCGGGCTCCCACGATGGGGAGCGGTGATTGACGAAGGGCAGCGTGTTGATGTCCTCGTCTTGTTCCAGGATCAGGTTGCGCAGGATGCGCCCCGCCAGGTTGCTGGTGGCGACGCCGTCGCCGACATAGTTGCCGGCCCAGGCGATGCGGTTCTTGCGGTCCATGCTCACCGTCGGGCACCAGTCGCGGGAAACGCCCAGTGCGCCGCCCCAGCGGTGGGTGATGCGCGCGTCGGCCAGGGCCGGGAAGAACTCGACCAGCGTCTCGTGGATCTTGTGATGGACGTTGTCCACCAGATCGGCCTGTTCGGTTATCCGCGAGCCCCACTGGTAGGGCGCGCCGCGACCGCCGAACACCAATCGCCCTTCGGCGGTGACCTGCCCGTAGACGCGCAGGTGACGCATGTCATTGAAGGCCAGGCGATGGTCGAGCTTCAGCCTGGCGAGCAGGTCACGGGGCAACGGCTCCGTGGCCAGCACCAGCGAATACAGCGGGATGACGAAGCGCGAGTAACCCGGTTGCTGCGAGGTGAACGCCTCGGTGGCCCGTACCGTGACCTCCGCCCTGACCGAGCCGTGCGCGGTGTGAGCGACCCCTGGCGCATGCTCCGTGACGGCGGAGCGCTCATAGATCTTCGCCCCCATCTGCTCGACCCGTTGCGCCAGGCCACGCACCAGCTTCCCGGGGTGAATGAGCGCGCAATGTTCGGTATACAACCCGCCCAATGCACCCTGGGCACCAAGCCTGGCGCTGGCTTGCGCATCATCCAGGGCCTGCCACTGGTCCGGCAGCCCGAAGCGTGCCGATGCCTCGACCGTCGCCCGCACCCGGGCAAGCTGCGGTGCGCTGCGGGCCAGGGAAAGGAACCCCTGCTTGGCGTAGTCCGCCTCGACGCCTTCCAGAGCGAGCACCCGACCGATTTCATCGACCGTGTCGTTCATGGCGGCCTGCAGGTTCAGGGCTGCTTCGTGCGAGTACATCTGCGCCACCCTGGTCAGGGAAATCGGGAAGATCGCCGAGGCCCACCC
Source organism: Pseudomonas sp. R5(2019) (assembly GCF_009905435.1). Taxonomy (GTDB): domain Bacteria; phylum Pseudomonadota; class Gammaproteobacteria; order Pseudomonadales; family Pseudomonadaceae; genus Aquipseudomonas. The sequence goes on along the minus strand of NZ_JAAAMT010000063.1, from coordinate 2,205 downwards.
GCCGTTGCGCCCGGAGGCCCCGAAGCCGACCTGGTGCTTTTCCAGCAGCACCACGCGCAGTGACGGGTCACTCTTGAGCAGGTAATACGCCGTCCAAAGGCCGGTGTACCCCGCGCCGATGATGACCACATCGGCCTGCTCCGTTGCTTCCAGGCGCTCCCGAGGCAGGCCTGGCTCGAACCAGAGTGGCCGGTTGGGTAACTGGGTCAAATCAAATTTCGCTGACATGCTGTTGGCTTCCCATTACTACCCTGAACAGGGGGTCGTGTCTGATACGGCTTTTTTCGCTAGAGGCTGCTGGCCGGCCCGGCCTTCGCCGTGGTGCCCTGCTGACGGGCGCGGGACAGGCGCAGCAGTACGTACGAGGCGGCTATCGCGGCAATCGCCAGCAGGCATTGCACAAGGCTGATCTGCATCGTCGGGTCGAAGGCCATGCTGACCAGCACGGCGAGGATCGCGGCGGTCACCAGCAGCGGCAGCCACGGGTGGCCCCACATGGCGAACTTCAGCGTCCCCTCTTTCACCCATTTGCGGCGCAGCTTGATCTGCGACAGGCAGATCACCAGGTAGACGAACAGGAACACCGTGCCGGAGGAGTTGATGAGGAACTGGAACACGGTGTCGGGCCAGAGTGCCGCGATGACCACGCAGCCATAGCCCACCAGGGTCGAGGCAAGCACGCCCCGCACCGGCACGCCCCTTTCGCTGACTGCGGCGATCCAGCGTGGCGCCTCGTCATGGGAGGCCAGCACGAACAGCAGGCGCGACGAGGTGTACAGCCCGGCGTTCAACACCGACAGCACCGCCACCAGGATCACTACGGTGAGCATGTCGCCGGCACCGGGGATGCCGATGTGTTCCAGGGTGGTGACGAAGGGCGACTTGCCTGGGGTGATGTCGGTCCAGGGCTGCGCAACCACGATGAAGAAGGTCGCCAGCACGAAGAACACCAGGATGCGGACCATCACGGTATTGACGGCCTTGCGGATGTTGCGCGAAGGGTCTTCGGACTCGGCCGCGGCGAGGGTCGCGACTTCCACGCCGGTCATTGAAAAGATGACCACCACCACCCCGGTGAACAGGGACTTCACGCCATGGGGCAGGAAGCCGCCATGCTGGGTAAGGTTGCCGAAGCTTGCGGTGGAACCTGGCCACAGGTTGAAGACATAGGCGCCGGCCACCGCCAGAAACACCACGATGGCCACGACCTTGATGCCGGCGAACCAGTATTCGGCCTCCCCGAAGGAGTGCACCGACATCAGGTTCAGCAGGGTCATGCCCACCATCAGCCCGAGGGCTATGACCCAGACCGGCAGGTCGGGGAACCAGCCATTGATGATCTGCCCGCCGACAACCGCCTCGAAGCCGACCACGATGACCCAGAAGTACCAGTAGAGCCACCCCGTCATGTAGCCAGCCGGCCGGCCGAAGGCCATGCGGGCGTAGTCCACGAACGAGCCTTTTGCGGGATGCGCGGCGGCCATTTCACCGAGCATGCGCATCACCAGGGCGACGATGAGGCCGGTGATGGCGTAGGTGATGAAGGCGCCCGGGCCGGTTGAAGCGATGACGGCGCTGGAGCCTACGAAAAGCCCTGCGCCAATGACCCCGCCAAGGGCCAGCATGCTGATGTGTCGCGTCTTGAGTGCACGCTTCAAGCGCGGATCATGCTCCGACTGAATAGGCATTGCTCGTCTCCTTTTGTTTTAGTAATCGACACTGCCTGTTCTGAAGGGTATGGAGCTCAGCCGGGGCTGAACATCGTCAAGATTCGCAGGCCGAGGACATGGCTTGTACAAATGTATGAACGGGGACGGGAATCACGGAAGGGAGGCTGGGAGGGGTTACGCGCTTCGTGCAGGCAGGCAGAGGACCGGCAATGACCGGCGAGAGCACGCGGGCAGCAACGGCGTATGCGCTGGATGCAGCGAAATCGGGCTTCAGTCATCCGCGTTGACTGTCCTGCCAGACAACTGACCGATTGAAGCTGGCTGCTGAATCCAGTTCGGACTCAATTACCTCCACTGAGAGCTCATCTATATAACTTTGAGCACCACCGGACCTGGCCGCTCATGACCCAGAGTGTGTAAAAACGCTATGGCTGCAGAGAGTTGAGTAATTGGCAGTTTTTCGCTGCGCTGGAGGTCTCTAGGGACCTCGACCAAGCCAAATCAGTATTGCTGGTATTGATCGGGACTTGCCCAG
>NZ_JAAAMT010000062.1 GCF_009905435.1 Pseudomonas sp. R5(2019) | reverse complement strand
CCCTGGGAGTGCGGGCGGTTTCGGAATCGCCGGGGCCGCTTCGCAGCCCATCGCGGCCAGGTCCGCTCCTACATGGATTTCGGCGGTTCATCCCTTAACTGACTGGCATTGGGGCTTGCCCGCGATGGGTTCACCGCGGAATATCTGATACACCGCGGCGCCTGCATCGCGAGCAAGCTTTCCCACAGGTGTACGCCGCAGCTTTTGTGTCAGCAACCCCAGCAAAGCTGAGCCGAACATGTGTGGGAGCAAGGCTTGCCCGCGATGACGTCGGTGCAGGCGACGGAAATCTTGCCGGAGTAGACGCGGCTGTTGGTGGAAACGCTGGGGCCGGGCCGGTGCCATCGCAGGCAAGCCTTGCTCCTACAAAGCCACACCCACACCGAGGCTACCTGCCCAGGCCCCGAGACGAATCACTCAGTCAAACGATCATCCCGAAAATCCCGCAACGCCTGCTCGATTTCCTCCCGAGTATTCATCACAAACGGCCCGTACTGCACAATCGGCTCATTCAACGGCTTGCCGGCAATCAACAACACCCGCGCCCCCTGTTGGCTGTTGATGCGCAGTTCACCCTCATCGCCCAACCGCACCATGCGGCTGGCCTCGATCGCCTGAGGGTGGCCTTCCAGCTCAATCGAGCCATCAAACACATACACCATCACCCGATGCCCTTCGGGCAGGCGCGGCGAAACCTGGCCACCCGCCGGAATATTCAGGTCAAACAGATGCGGTTCGGTATCCGGGCGCTGCACCACGCCAACCTGCTTCAGCTGGCCGTCATCGAAGGTCCCCGCAATCGCCACCACCCCGACACCGCCCGCCGTGGTCAGCCGCGGAATCTCCTCCGGTTGAATATCCCGATACCCGGCCTTGCCCAGCTTGTGCTTGCCGGGCAGGTTCAGCCACAGCTGAAAACCGCGCATCGCGCCTTCTTCCTGCTCGGGCATCTCACTGTGAATAATCCCGTGCGCCGCCGTCATCCACTGCACTCCGCCGCCTTGCAACAGGCCGACATTGCCCAGGTGATCCTCATGGCGCATGCGGCCTTCGAGCATATAGGTAATGGTCTCAAAGCCCCGGTGCGGGTGCGGCGGGAAGCCGGCGATATAGTCATCGGGGTTCTCCGAGCCGAACTCATCGAGCATCAGAAACGGATCAAACCGCTCCACCCCCTGACCGCCAAACACACGTGTCAGCCGCACCCCGGCGCCGTCCGACGTCGGCTGGCCAACATGCATACCGAGCACCTTGCGAAATGAAGACATGGGCATAGCTCCTCAACAGATTCATATGAGGCACATGCTATACGGAGAAGACTCGATAGATTAGCGGGTAATCCGGATGCAAATGATCGATAAAATCGATCGCTTTGCTTTTTATGTGAGCAAGGCTTGCCTGTGATCTGGCGCAAACCTGTAGGAGCGGACCTGGCCGCGATGGGCTGCGAAGCGGCCCCGGCGATTCTGAAATCACCTGCACTCGCTGGCTGAATCGCAGATATTACTGGCCTCGGGGGCCGCTGCGCGGCCCATCGCGGCCGGGTCCGCTCCTACAGGTGTTGCGTCGTTCTGGGGTACTGAAGTCACGGTATCTATGAACGATCCCCCTCCACCCGCCACTTCGGCTGCTTGAACGCCTTCTCCTGCCCCGACAACATCATCGCCACCCGATCCAGCGCATGCTCGGCCGTGTACTTGCTGGTCATCGTGTTCAAGCCAATAAACACCACCCCCACCGCCAAAATACCGGGGCTGATGCGGCGAGTTTTCAACCGCCCCAACAGATAAACAAACCCGCCCGCGCCCACCGACCCGACCGCCGCCCCGGCAATGGCCTCAGACACCGGATGAATAAACGGCGCCACGCACATGATCGCAAACCACCAGCTCACCCCCAGCCCCGCGAGCGCCGCCGGCCAGCGAAACCGCGGCTTGATCTGCTGCGCCAGCAAACTCAGCAACACCGTGGTCATCAGGGTTGTGTTCATCGCATGGCCACTGATCACCGCGATATCCAGAGGCTCGATGCCGATGCCCCAGCCTTTGAACAGAATCTTGCTGCCGCCGACCACGGCATAAGCCACAAAAAAGATCAGCCCCCACAACGCCACCGCCGCCCTGGAGCCCGAATACCAGACCCACACCGCAATCACCAACGCCGCCGGGAGCATCACCGTAATACCGCCATACAAGGCCAATTGCGCCAAGGTCATATTCCTATCTCCAAAACCACTAACCCAGCACATCGTAGAAGCCATTTAAGCCGCGAAGGGGTGCGCAACGCCCCCAGCTTCTGGCCCTGCTGCGCAGGCCTCAGACTCCCGACAAACCCAAATCCATACATAGGAGCAAGGCTTGTCGGAGCGCCGAACCGCTGCGATGCCAGTCAGTTGAGGTATTGAACGACACAAACCCTGTGGGAGCGGATTTATCCGCGAATCCAGACACCGCGGTTTTTCAGACATTGCGCGGCGCCTTCATTCGCGGCGGTCCGGCGATCCGGTAAATCCGCTCCCACATGGATTTCGGCGGCCCATTCCTTAACTGACTGGCATCGCAGCGGTTCGGCGCTCCGACAAGCCGTGCTCAGGGGGGCAGCAACCTGAGGCCTGCAAGCCCCCCCAGCCCCAAAAACCAAAACGGGCAACCCCACCCCCACAACAACACCCCGTGGGAGCGGGCTTGCCCGCGAATAAAGCTGAACGCTACCGACCACCCAACCTCAATAAATATCCTTGGCCAACAACGTGAACGGCGTCTTGAACAGAATCTTGATATCCAGCCACAGCGACCAGTTGTTGATGTAGTCCAGGTCTATCTCAACCCGCTTCTGCATCTTCTCAATGGTCTCCGTCTCGCCCCGGCAGCCGCTGATCTGTGCCAACCCGGTAATCCCCGGCTTGATTCGATGGCGAGCCATGTAGGCACTGATCTTGTCCGCATAGTAGTTGTTATGCGCCACCGCATGCGGCCGTGGCCCTACCAGCGCCATATGCCCCTGCAGCACATTGAAGAACTGCGGCAACTCATCCAGCGAGGTGCGGCGAATAAACCGCCCTACCGGCGTAATCCGCGAATCGGTACGGCTGGCCTGCTGCACGTGCTTGTCGTCATGCACATACATGGAGCGGAACTTCCAGACCTTGATCACCTTGCCGTTCCAGCCGTTACGCTTCTGCTTGAACAGCACCGGCCCTTCGGACGTCATCTTGATCGCCGCCGCAATCACCAGCAACACCGGGCTGATCGCCACAATCGTCACCAGCGCAATCGCGCGGTCCAGCACGGCCTTGCTCAAGGCCGCCGTCGGGTAGCTGGTCAGCGGGCTCTCGTTCAAGTGAATCGCCGCCAGGCCATCCACCTCACTCACCGAGTGGTTCAGCAGGGTCAAACTGTTGAAGTCCGGAATCCACACCACGTCCACACTGGAGTCGAGCAGGTCGATGTACAGCTCTTCGATCTTCTCGGCTTCCTTGAGGGGCAGGGCGATATACAGGCGGCGGATATCATGCAGCGCAATCAACTCCCGCAGTTGACCCAGCTGGCCGACGATCCGGTGGGTGTTGCTGAAGGCAATCTCGTCCGTGCTCGACCCCACCAGCCCCACCAGCGGCGCGTATTCCACCTTGGCCAGCTTGTCGGCCAGGTTCACCGCCAGCTCGTTGGTGCCGACGATCAGAATCTTTTGACGGTTATTGATGCGGTTGCTGTAGAAGCGCGCCAGCCAGTGCATCGGCACATACAGCAAGGCTTGCAGCACATAACCGAGCGAAGCCCAGAGCAGGATCACTTCACGAGAGAAAATTTCGCTGGTCTTGCTGACAAACCCGATAACCGCCATGCCGCCCAGGGTAATCAGCCAACCACACAGCAAACGCGCCAGGCCAGACAGGTAGCCCAGGCGCTTGTGGTAAACCTGCATCATCGAATAGGCCGGCACCGAGCCGAGGAGGGCCAGCACGGCCAGCACGCGATATGAAGAGTCGACATCGCCGTCCTGGTTGTAAGCCAGCACGAACAGCAGGACGATGACCATGGCGATCGCCAGGGCCCACTGTGTCCAGAAGGTCAGCCCCTTATGGACGCTATTACGATTAACGCGTACGTGTACCATGGCGGAATTCCCTTTCGTTATCTTCCGTTAACCAACCGCCATATAACGAGCCCGCCGTTAAAACCGGGGGCGAGATATAAGGCGCAGTTGGCGATTGCCAATCAATGCTTTAGCGGGTGTCAGAAAGTTGCGCCTGAAACTCGTCAAAAAAATGTCTAAATTGCTCTTCAGGACGCCCGTACAACGCCTTCTAAGGCACCGAGTGTGCATTAGCCAAGGCAGAAGTTGCGAAGCAGGAAACAACCGACCGGGAGGCCAGCGAGAGTAAGAACTCTGCATTTCCTAAAGGTTCATTTCTTTTTGTGACCGGGACTATAACCCGCGCAATATTCAGAGTCACCTGAATATTGCCGAACTTTTCTCAAACTTTGAAAAGCCGCACAAAGTGCTAGCGGAGCCATCTTAATGCCATCATTGCGCCCAACAGCACACCAGCGCTGTTGGCGAGCATGTCGTAGGGGGATGCCGTACGCAGCGGCATCAGCTCCTGCGCGGCTTCTATGGCGATGCCGACGGTCAGGCAGCTCAGGGCTACCCAACGCAGACGGATCCTGGGGAAGGCCAACACGCAAGTAAAAGACAAGACCATAAACCCCACTAAATGGTGGATTTTATCTTCCTGTTCGAACACTTGCGGGATGGGTTGCGGGCGTAAGCCCGCATCCAACAGCACAAGACTAACGACGATAAAGATCGACGCGCGTATCCAAAAGGGTAGTTGGGCTAGCCGTTTGAATAGGTTTGTCACTCGGTGATCTTCTCGAAGTTGGTGTAGAACAAATCGCTGTAACGCCCGTCAGTCAGGTTCTGCAGCGAGTATTGGCGGCCGAGGCGAGCGCCACCGTCACGCGTCAGCGGGGCCCAGACCATGTTGGCACGGCGCAGGGTAGAAACGGCAAACACTTCGTCGAATGGGATGGAAATGTAGATGCCCTTGTCGAAGCTACCTTCACCGAACTCTTCAGCCGACGCCGTGGTGCGGGTGACCCAGGCACCGAACCGAACCCCGTTGTTGAACAGGCGGGAGAGGTCGATCGTGGTACCCCAGTCCTCGGCCAGGTAACGCCCGACGCTGACTGCGCTCTGGATGTCATAGCCGAGGTCTGCATAGGTGGTGATATGCCCGGTCAGTGTTTTGTAATCCCGAAGACCAAAGCCCTGATCAAAGTCGCGCTGGCGAACATAGTTCAAGTCGGCGCCCACGGACCAACGTTGACCCATAGGGCGATAAAGAACTTCACCCCCCACACCGGCAAACATTGATTCTAAATAGCCGCCATATACCATTCCGTACCAATCTTGATCCAAACGAGTGGCATGGTTCAATTGAAGTGATGGCATAGTGATATCGGAAGTGGTCACATACTTACGCAAGTCAGTACGGACGCGCTCCATATTACTGGGGGCGTCGTAGTTGAATTTATCGTAGTTATCCAGCAGGTTCAGGCTCACACCGCCGCTCAGCCAGGTCTTGGGCGTGAAGCGGTATTCCGCACCGTAGTCCGCCGATACCTGGTACAGGATGAAGCCGTCCGGGCCACCGATGTTCTGCTTGTAACCCAGGCCAAAACCACCGTCGAAGGCATCGCGCTTCTGGGTGTAGAGCGTGGTTTCGGTGTGGGGTACCGGTCGATTCAATTCGGTGGTGCGGTGCAGGTCTTTCAGGTCCATGTCGTTGTTGACGACCGCACGGAACTGCTCACGAGGCACGCTGATTTCTTCGACGGCCATGTCGTATTTGTCGCCAACCATCGTGAACCACTTGATGTCGTCGTTCACGCTGTTGTCGAGAATGCGGCTGGCACGACCGACGCCCTTGGCGGGGTAGTAGTACTTGGTTTGTTCGCCGTAGACGAGGAGCTCGTCGCCTTTCTGAGTGATGCGTTCGACGTTGTAGCCTGCGTTCTTTTTCAGGCGTGTAGAGACGTCTGCCCAGTCGACCTGATCCGGCGGGGTATCGGGCGCCTTGGCGGGCAAAGGTTCAGCGGGCGGATCGTAAGTCTTGACTGGTGCTTTGCGGCTAATAAAGTTGGTATGGACGGTAATTCCAAACATGGCAGTGTTGCCACGTTCCCATGCCGCACTCAGATCGACCGAATCACCCAATTTGAATACTGCACCGATGTTGACCGGCGAGTCCTGAATCTGGTTGTTGTTTTGCGGTTCGTTCTGATAGTCATTGCCCTCGTACTCCAGTTTCAAGCTCAAGGGTTTCCAGGGGGTTTGGTAGGTCACGCCGCCAAATAAGGCAGGTGCACCTCTGAAATAGCTGTTGGTGTTGACTTCACCCGTTCCGATCGCCTCTGGACGCGTATCGAAGCGATCACCAAGGTATCCCAAGGGGTTGTCCAAATTGCCACGGTTGCCGATATAGCCCCACGCGATCCCCAAGCTGAAATCGAGATCGTTGTAACGCTTGTTAGCGACAAAGTATTCACTGGAAAAGAGGCCGGTACCGCCGATGTCTCGGAAGCCGAGTGCAACCTGAGGCAGCCAGTGGCTTTCCTGCCAGAGCCTGACCTTGGCGTCGACCGCCTTGTCCTTGTAACTCTGGGTGCCACTGAGCGAGGAGGGGCCATAATCACGGTTGCTGATCGAGGTATAACGAAAACTGCCCTCAAGCCATTCGAAAGGCTGAAGCGAGAAGCTGTATCGGCTGTAGGGGTCAGTACGGTTGACGTTAAAACTCAACTCTCCTGCGGGTGCCATACGTGCCGTTGGTGTTTGCAAAAGGCCAACACCGCCAAAGTCGCTTTGGGTGTACTGCGGTTCAGCGTGAGCGAGACCGCAGGGAACAATCAGTACAGCTGCAATACGAAACTTCACCGGGCCATCTCCGCCAACGGTTGGGTGGCAAGAAACTCGGCCAGTTGCTGATTGAGATCAGGGGTCGGCGGCTCAATATCGCTGGTTTTGATGGGGACCAGAATCTTGCTGCCTGCAGCAGCCGTCACGCCGTCTTCGCGGTTCCAGCCGCCATTTCCGATGCGTCGCACTTCACCGTTAGGCTGGATAAGCCAGATAAAGTCGCCATCAGCATCGTTCAGAGTTGTGCAGCCTTCTAGGTAGTCCCGAGCCTGTTGCATCGGCTTAAAAGGGACTTCACATGGTTCTGCCACAGCACCCAGAACTTCGATTGTCGTTGGGCGTAACGGGTAGATAAGCTGATCGCCGTCAGCCACTGGATAGTTTCGGGCAAATGACACTTCGAGGCCCACCGGGTCGAGCACTGCGACTTTGCGCCCCGTTACTGGCAAACGGCTGACTTCGCTGGAAAGGCGAGCAGCAAGCGCCGCGCGACTGCCTTTACCCTCAAGTAAAGCGCCGCGCTCTACCATCTTCAGGTCAAATAGCACACCAATTTTTAGTCGTTGCTGCTTCTCCAACTCCGGCTTGTGCAGCCAAGCAGCTGCCAACCAATAACTTTCGGCATTCGGGCGGGAAGGGCGGACAACATCGAGCAAGCGTGCGCCCGAACTTATCTCGTATTGACCCGGTTTTTGAACATCGCCACTGACCGTAACATCAGCGTGGCCGATCATCGGGCAGGCCAACATCAGGCCTGCCCACAACAGATTAGTAACTTTCACCGGGCAATCTCTCGGCTTTGGGGCAGTTGCATGATTCTCAAGGCGAGGTCCGGGCTGAGGTGTTGCACGCTGACGTGGATCACACCACTGTGAGGGTCGAGCCAGTAGCGGTTGGTGGCGCTGTAACCCAGATCCGGAATCTCCATACGCTCATCAACGCGCAGAAGTGTGTACTTTTTATCTAGGATCTCTACGGTTTCCAGCGACTTGCGCACAAAGCGACTATGAACCGCTAACCCGGTGCGTTGGCCTTCATACAAGTCAATCCAACGAGTGCTGGTGTAGCCGACCGGCAACTGATGCAGTCCGTGCTTAAACGGCGATTCACCCTCAAAGCGAGTACCGTCTGTACCACCCAGCAACCCAACGCTTCGGACAACCAGGCCGTTGCGCATCAAAAGCGTTTGCTTGCCCGAGGCAATCCAGAACTGCAGATCACCCCGCTGACGCACCAAAGCCATAACACCTTCACTTGAAGGTGTTGTGACTTTGATTTGTGCATAAGGGAGGGCATCGACCTGAGTCTGGGTTAGCTCGATTGGCTGGGGGCCTTGGAAAGCTGCTTTGAAAGTGTCTACTGATGCCGACATCAGCGGGCTGCAGCCAGACAGCACCGCCGGCAGCGCCAGCAGTGCGATGTTGCGCAAGATTTTCACGAGTCAACTTGGCCTTATCGAGAGCTGGCGTCACTAAGATTATTCATCGAAGCAGCACCGGTACCCAGAACGGTGGCGGAAGGCAGCAGTTGGCTAATCAGGCGGTTCCAACGTGTTACGCCGGCTGGGCCAACATAGACAATATCCTGGGGCTGAAGATCGAAGCGAGTAGCAAGAGCGAAAGCCGTAGGCGATTCAGCATCAAGCTGGAACACTTTGGCAGGAGCAGTCTCAAGATTTTCAGCTCCGCGAATAACGTACAGTGCATTACCGTTCGACGTAGATTGATTCAAGCCACCCACAGAACCTACTGCATCAGCCAGATTCAAACGACTCATTTTGAATGTGATGGCCTTTGGTGCGTTCACTTCGCCCATCAGGTACACCTTCTTCCGATCGTTATAAGGCAAGAACAGCTGATCCCCGCCTTTCAGATAAACGTCCTGCAGCTGCGAGTTCTGGTTATTTAGTGCGTCAAGGTCCAGTACATAGTCACGGCCATCACGAGTCAATATGAGACCAGAAAAATCTGCGTTCACCGGGTCGGCCCCAGCTGTACCGATAGCTTCGAGAACGCTCATTGGGGAGGTGGTGATCGGTTGTTGGCCTGCTTTCAAAACTGCCCCAGTGACGACCACTTTCTGGCTGGCAAAACGCAGTACACTAATATCAACCTGAGGGCTCTCAACGAACTTGGCCAAACTTTCGGAGATTTGTTTGCGCAACTCTTCGATCGTTTTACCCGCTGCCTGAATGTTGCCGACATAAGGGTAGAAGAGAGTGCCATCAGGACGGACCAAACGGCCATTCGCATCGATTTGTTGTTGAGCGCCTGATGGCGCTGTGAGCTCAGGGTGATCCCAAACAGTGATATACAACACGTCGTTGGCACCAATACGATAGGCGTCTGGTCTATAGTTCAGTAATTCTGAAGACACATTAGGCGTCAACTTAGTAGCGGCGTTCTGAGCGATGAGCTTCGGTGTGATCGGAATCAATTCTACTCGACTGCTCTCAAGTGAACCGTTTCGCACGAGTTGGCTGGTGTCCATATTCTGGCCCGGTGAAAACATACAACCTTGCAAGACAAAGCCTGCAAGCACTGCGAGTGAAGTGCTACGAATCATAATGAAGGACGCTTTAAAAGTACAAGTCAAAACAAAACCACCCAGATGTTCTGGGTGGTTAAGGTACCGAAACCTACATGAAGTTTAGTTTGTTCCGGTCGTGCCCGTAGTGCCGGTGGTACCAGTCGTGCCGGTGGTACCAGTCGTGCCGGTGGTGCCACCCGACCCGTTACCGCCTCCACCGCTATTCGACAAAGCGAGACCACCCGCGACCAAGGCAATGCCTGCACCTACAATAGCAGTTGTGCTTACGCCACCAATGAGACCGCCAGTTTCAGCAGCGCTGGTAAGGGACGTCTCGGCAGCGGTTTCTTTTGGGACAGCAGAGGATGCAGGAGGCGCCTCGGCAGCAATTGCCGACGTACTGAGGGCGACCATCAGAGCGGTTACTAGGAGCTTGTTCATAGAGAAAGTCCTTTTGTGGATTTTGATTCGTAGATGAAGGAATAGTAAGGTAGCCAGCAGGCAAGGGCAAGCGAAAAGGCGGTTGAAGTAATCATGTCCTAAATGGATATGGAAGACTATTCATTTGAGCGTACCGCAATTCGAGTGCATGTCATGGCGGATCCACACGTTTAGCTGCTGCCGATTACTACCACGGAGGAGGCGACAAAAAAATGGCAGGAAACTATTGAATGGTGGGCGTGAGCTTTCTTTGTGGTGTTTTTTGGCAAAACCCGCTGGAATATTATTTTTTAGTTTACTTATCTTGTCTTGGCAAAAGCCTTGCTAGGCACACCCCATAACGTCTTGTTTAATGCAGCTGCTTCTTTAGAAAGCTGTTCGCTGGTAAGGCAGCACCATTGCTCGGAAACTTTTCGCCAGCTTGTCGTACCGCGTGATCCTGGGTGATAAGATTTTCGATCATTTCCCCAGACGCATCGCTGAGTTCGTATCGCTTGGCCATCAGGGCTCCTGCCTTTGATAGCGATGATTCTACCCATTTCGATGTTTCAAAGATTTTAGTACAGAACCTAAGCGAGCAATTTTTCGCCCGTGCCCCGCTTCTATTGCTTGAACGAGATGCCCTGCTTTCATAAGTTGGTTATGGGTGCCAGTATCGAGCCAAGCGAAGCCGCGATCTAGCAAGCTAACATGCATATCACAGTGAGAAAAATATGTACTATTAATACCTGTTATTTCTATATCGCCTCGTGCAGAGAGCTTAACATTTTAATCGATATGGATGACATTCGTAGAAATAAAAGCCCGTGACTGCGTAATTAGGTAGTTAGATTGTGGGCTGGAAGGCTTTTCCTGAATTGAAGTGGTTTTGCCAGCTTCACCGAACGTGACCAAGCCAAAGCGCCCAGGGTCAGTCACATGTAACCAAATATTGTTGCGCCACTTTTCGATTAGTGCATTATTTTAGTAGACTGCCAAAGCCCTAGCCGAAAATATACTCTCTCCGAAAATCAATGCAACATCGCTATTCCCTATAATTTTTGTCCAAGAATGAACGGCTGAGCTAATCCATCAGGAAAAAGTTGTTCGGCATAGCTTAAAGATATACCGAAGTTGGAGCTGGCACTTAAAATCTTTTTAAAGTATGGCAGGTCTTTTGGAGGGGAGATTATGAGATGCTCGAATTTCAGTGAGCATTAATACCGATAGAAGGTAATGTAGACAGGGTGTAGTTGTTTAGAACCGCGCATAATATAGTACCGTCTCGCACACAATGCCTTTCATTAAAAACCTTTGGGATGAGGGTGGCGAAAATGTGGTATTGACTTAATTTTCTGTTTTTGGGCTGCGAGGTCACGGCCTTTGCGGCGGGTAAGCATGGTGCTACTGGTACCAGAGTAAAATATTTGACTCAAAGTATAAGCAGGCAGTGTGAGTCGTTTGAGCTCACACTGCAGTAATAAATTATGCCCTTCCGTATTTGTCTTCGAATCTGACGATGTCATCCTCTCCTAAATAAGATCCGGATTGGACCTCAATAAGCTCTAAAGGTATTACTCCTGGGTTTTCTAGTGCATGAACCTGTCCGATAGGAATGTAGGTAGATTGATTCTCAGTCACGAGGTAAGTGTTTTCCCCATTAGTTACCTTCGCTGTACCGCTCACTACTATCCAGTGTTCAGCTCGATGGTGGTGCATTTGAACTGAAAGTTTTGCTCCAGGTTTAACTGTAATACGTTTTACTTGGTATCTTTCGCCTTTGTCGATAGAATCATACGCGCCCCAAGGCCGATAGACTTCGCGGTGAAGCAAGTGCTCTGTTCGCCCATTAATTTTGAGTTGATCAACAATCTTTTTGACGTCTTGTACTTTGTCTTTGTGAGCAATCAACACAGCATCTTTGGTTTCGATTACTATGAGATTATCAATTCCGACTGTTGCAATTAGGCGATTGTCGGAGTGTACGTAGGTATTATTTGTGTCATGAGCTAGAATATCGCCCTTTAGAACATTTCCACTATCGCTTTTATCACTAATAGCCCAAAGAGCGGACCACGAACCAATATCACTCCACCCCGCATCAAGAGAAACCATTGCAGCTGATGTGGTTTTTTCCATCACGGCATAGTCGACTGATATGTCCGGGCATGATTTAAATGAGTCGCTGTCTATTCGAATAAAACTCGAATCTGTGCTACAACTGTTCAAGGATTTTTCACAAGCGTTAAAAATATCAACATGATATTTTTTTAACTCTTCAAGGTAGTGGCTAGCCTTGAACATAAACATTCCACTGTTCCAAAGATAATCGCCACTGGCAATATATTTTTGGGCGGTAGATGCATCTGGTTTTTCTACAAAAGATCGAACAGCATAACCTCCATACTCCAACTCTTCACCCATTGAAATATATCCATAGCCCGTTTCCGGGTGTGTAGGCTTAATCCCAAAAGTTACTAATTTTCCGGTGGATGCTAATTTAAAAGCATTGGAGACAGCTGCTTCGAACGCTTTATTGTTTTCTATGTGATGATCTGCGGCTAAAATTAATAGAAATGGATCATTTCCATTTTGTATCGAATGCAAAGCAGCAAGCGTGATAGCCGGCGCAGTGTTTCGACTAACGGGTTCTAAGATTATCGAACTGTCATTATTTCCCAACTGACGAAGCTGTTCTGCAGCGATAAATCGATGCTCTTCGTTACAAATGATCAACGGGTTTAGCAAGTTCAAATTTTCTAATCGATTAATCGACGTTTGAAGCATGGACTCATCTGTGTTCCCTAAAGCTAGAAACTGCTTAGGGTTTAGTTGCCGAGATAAAGGCCAGAGCCGTGATCCTGAACCACCAGCCATTATAATTGGAAGAACAGAATTGTTCATATTTCGATACCTTTAATTTCGTCCGATGAATAATTAAGTTTTTTGGCAATACAGTCGACTACGAATTTTTCAAATTTCTCTCTAAAAATGGAGGAAGAGAAATTCTCAGCGTGATTTCGGATTAATACTGTATTTAATGTGAAATTTTGTTCAAAGCGTATTACGGCTTCTTGAATTGATTCTTTTGTCTGCTCTTCAAAAAAAATTCCAGTCTTCCCCTCTATCACGGTTTCCAGAGCTCCGCCTTTTGCAAAAGCAATTACCGGTGTTCCGCAGGCTTGTGCTTCTACAGGAATTATTCCAAAGTCCTCCTCGGCAGCAAATACAAAAGCTTTAGCCCGTTGCATATGATCTCGGAGCACAGAAAATGGTTGATAGCCCATAATTGTAATGTTCTGTGTTGCTGACTGTCGAACGACATCCATTTGAGGGCCGTCGCCGATGACAATAAGTTTTTTATCTGGCATTAAACTAAAAGCTTGAACAATTAAGTCCATCTTTTTATATGGCACCATACGTGACGCCGTAAGATAGAATTCATCTTTGGTGTTTGTTAAGCTAAAATCATTTACAGATACATTAGGGTGTATGGTTGTCGCATTTCTTCTGTAAACTTTCCAGATTCTTCTTGCAATGTAATCACTGTTGGAAATAAAGTGATCTACACCATTTGATGTCCTAAAGTCCCAGTTGCGTATTTTTTGTAGCAGTATACGTGCTATCCAACTCTTTAATCCTCTATCCAGGCGAGACTCTTTGAGGTATTGCGCTTGTAGATCCCAGGCATACCTTATTGGTGAGTGGCAATAGCATATATGTAACTGATCTGGCCCCGTAATTACGCCTTTTGCAACGGCATGACTGCTGCTTATTACAAGGTCATAGGTGGATAAGTCGAACTGCTCTACAGCCAAAGGCATTAGAGGTAAATAGTTTCTGTACATTGACTTCGCTTTGGGCAACTTTTGAATAAAAGAAGTAGTTGCTACCTTGCCGCCAATTTGCCTTCTTTGATCTTCGCTGAGAAAATCTACAATAGAATAAAGGTCTGCGGCTGGATAAATTTCCAATATGGCTGCAAGAACTTTCTCCGCACCCGCTATTGTTACTAGCCAGTCATGGATTATCGCAACTTTCAATGTTCGCTTTGCCAAGCGAAAAGACTCAGATGATTGGATGGTCATTTAATAAAGTGCCGTAGGTCTGGGTTGCATTGAAGTGTTTTTTTACATATTCTTGAGCTTCTATAGCAATGTTTTTTCTTAGCTCAGAGTTTTCCAAAAGAGAATGTACTGCGTTGGCAAAACTTTCAACGTCGTCTGCGAGCATAAAATGAAGCCCGTCAACCAAACCAATACCCTCAGCGCCTGTTGTCGTCGAAACTACGGGTATCGCTTCTTGGATGGCATTGATCGTTTTCAACTTTACTCCAGCTCCGCTAAGCATGGGATTAATAAAAACCGCAGCTTCGGCGTAATGTGGGTTGAGATCTGCCGGAGAGTCTATGAATTTTACAGCATCAACGTTGTCGAGGAATTGAGGTTTGGTTCCTCGTGTGTTCCCTGCAACTATAAGTTCATAGGCTTTTGATCTTGCTATCAATGCAGGATGGACATTTTTTACATACCAATGTAATCCGGCGAGGTTGTTTTCGGTAAATAAGTTCCCCACAAATAAAACTTTAGACGTCTCTTTACTTGAGTAGTCTTTGAAGTCACCAGGGGAAACATGGGAAGGAAGAAAAACAGTTTTATGCTCTTGTCCTAGTTTATCGGTCTCGTATTCATCTTTGGATATGTGTAAGATTTTATCACACTGTTTCTTAACTTCACGACTATGCTTAGAGTATAGTAGTTGCTCGCGAAGGTAAAAAATCTTAAGCACAATGTTTTTTGTGCTTTTTCGTAGTGATCGAAAATATGCAGTTTCATTGTTGTGTATTCGAAGGAATAGCGCCTTCGTTTTTCCGCGTATTGACTTTATAATTGGGGAGACAGACTCAGATTCTAATATCACACAATCATATGATTTGGATATTGTGGTTTTTGATAAGTTCTCCCTACTCAAAACTTGATAAGGAAAGGGAGTGAGCAGCTTCCATATTGAAGTTTCTCTACGAACTATTATTGTGTTTTTGACGTAGCGCTTTACATGGTTTAAGTCTGTCTCGCTTATTGTGGAGTTTGTTGTTGCTATCAGTTCGAGGGCGTGACCTTGGGAGTGAAGTAATTCAATTCTCTTCCAAATGTCGACCCTGCCACCATGGTTCGGTGGGTAAGGAAAATCTGGAGATACAATAAGTATGTTCATTTGGAAACCTTGGTTATGTGACGATTCAAGCAGATTCCTAAAATAACAGCCGATATATAGCCGCCTATACCTGGGATGTAGAACACCAGCGATATTATTGTGTAATAAAATAATATGTCTCTAGAAGGGCTATTTATTATAATTGATAGCCTTCTGCCTTTTTTTATTGCGCTAAAAAAATATATCAAAAACGGCATACCAAATATTATAATCGAGTCAAATACGAAGCTTTTTGCTCCCACGCTTTTGTAAGCGCCCGCGGTAAAATAGTTGCTCACTTCGCTATAATTTAAAGGTATGGGGGAAATTATTTTTGAAATATAAATGGAGTCTTGGCCATTGTAGTTAATATATGGCAGATATCCAGTAAATCCATGGCCCAGTGGGGAGTGAAAAATTGACATTACGGAAAGAATCGCCATGGTGCTGCGGGTCGCGGTTGATGTATATTCATCAAAGTCCGATTGGAAAATAGCAGCGAGCAAAGGTACCGCGATGAAGGCAGCAATAGTGACGAAAATTAATCCTATAACCTTAGAAATTAGATTTTTGTTACCGCTAAGCATCAAATAAACAAACCAGGCTAACAATAACCCGATCATCGCACCTTTCGAGTTTACAAGAAGAGCACAACCTAATGAAAGTCCAAGTCCGATGTAGGTATTGATGTTTTTTAACCAGCATAGCAAAAGTATTGAGCTAATAACTATATACCCGAAAGTGCTTGCTTCAATGGAGTATCCTCGTGGCCTATAGTTTGATGTATCCGAGTAGTGAAGAGGGGATATAGAGTTTAGATAGTCGGGTGCAACTAATGTTAACAGCAGCGAAGAACCTATTATGGAAACAAGCGCAATTGAAGCTTTTGATATGTCAACCTTGGTGTGTTTGAAGTAAATAAATGCAAAAAAATAGAGGCTGTACAAAATAAAAGCTCTTGAGCCTCGATCTATCAATGTCTCAACTGGAAGGTCTTGGTAAACAAAGGCAAACAGCGACGATAATAGTATCGAATAGCCTAAATAAAGAATGAATGATTTTGATATTTGTCCGGTTACAGTTTTTAGTACGAGCAGTATAAGGATTGGGATGATAGCTAGGCTAGCACCGGCGTAGCCTAGGGGAGTGGCTTGGAGCCAAGAGTCTTCAAAAGGAAGAAAAACTAATATGATAAAAACTATCATAGGCTCTGCTCGAAATTTTATATTCATGCAGTTATTAGAACCAAAGGAAAATGAGCTAGAGAATTTGTTAGCAAGCTAGTAAGTAACATTTTAGGGCTGTAGTCGGCTTAGAAGTGATTTGGTTTTTTCAATATGTTTTGTAGTCTTTTAAAAGCGCGAAACAGTAAATTTGAGTTGGCAGGGAATAGCATGCCGTTGAACGATGTGCAAAAAGCGCTTAAATATTTTTCATTGAGAATTGTTTTTGCTTTTCTTAGCTTTATAGCGGGGGGGGCATCTTTTGCTTTATACCAACCAGAGTTTATGCTATCAGGATAGAGCCAGTCTTGAATATGCGCGGTTAATGTTTCACATACGCCTACTCCCCATACTGCCTTGTCTTGGTCAGCGGAAATCACGGCATTTTCCAATTGGGATTCTGGCAGTGATAGCTTATTTTTATTTTTTTTCAATAAGCCGCCAGTCATTGCAAAAAGATAGGTGCTTATCCAACGGTCGGTTGAGTGACCAAAAAGATTAAATGTTTTGTTAACGTTATTTACCTCACCAGACATACCCTGTTCTCCAGAGTTTATTAGTCGAGTGAATGCTTTTAAAAAACGTCGTCGTTCCGCGACCCCCCATTGTCGGTGAAAACAAAAAGTGTCATTGCAAAAAATAAATATGTCCTCATCGGCAAATGACGATATTTTCGCTATACCTTTGTCCCATCCTGAAAACTCCCAATTTGAATTATCACCAAGAATAAAATTATTTTGGGATAGGCTATTATCTATTCGGTTACTAACAATAAAAAGCTCATATTCAAGGCCGAGCGATTCCACAAGGCTTGTAAATTCATTGATTCCAGACTCTTCGTAGTCTTTGTAAAAAGAAAGAAAAATGGCGTAGATTTTCAATCTTTTATCCCCTACATAGAAATTTACGATTAAAGGGTTTTTTTGAGTTTTCTGCGGAAAGTGCCGGCAAATGCTTTAATAAGATCCGTGACATTCGATTGGCTAGCCGCAGTTATAAGTCTGTATTTCTTATCATATTTTGGCGTGATTGAGCCTGTTAGATTTATTGCGAGCTTTCTAGCGAGAGCGGTTTTCTTTCGGTTTGATTGATATGGTTGGATTTCGGATATTTTACTAGTTTCAAATTTCTCTGTTGCGATAACTTTCGCTTGGATAGCTTGATTTAAAAGATTTGCTCCCGCAGAGGTTCTGGACAGTATTAAGCTACGCCCCTCGGCCTCCTCAAATGAAGGATATCCATTTTCAGATTCGTGCCATGCATCTGCGCAGACAATGTCAGCAGCTTCACCTATACCGTCCGCACATAACTTGCATCTGGCTTGAAGGTGTCGATTAAGGATTGTGCCCCAAGACTCGTTATAAGTCATAGTATGTTCCTCATTCGAGGAAGTAATTGCTTTTGTCAATCCTGGCCACCCGTCTCCTCTGTAACGGAATAGCGATACTGTTCGCCTATCTTTAATTCCAAGTTTTTTAAGAACTCGTAGAGTCCCCTCTTCACTTGGAACTCCAGCGCACATGAATGAGATAAGGTAAGGGAATTGTGTTTTTAACTCTATGTCACTAGACGTTAAGCTCCTCATAGCCGCAATATCACAAGGTTTACCTACTACAGCATATTTTTTTTTGTTTCCAATGAGCGAACGGATTACCGAAAGTGGGGAGGACGGTGCATATCGTGATCCTGCATTTCTTAGTATCTCGCCTGGAGTAGTTGAAATGTAGGTTTTATTTCTAATAGGGTCTTGATCAGATGCTCCTGTATGTATCACTGCGTCTACAGTGGCAGAAGTTATCAAAAAATCAAGAAGAGCAGAAATGACGCCACCGGAAGAGCCACTATTTCGGATCTCTTCGTTAGTAGCATAACCTACGTTAGACGAAAAAATGGGCCCCCAAAGTACATCATAGGGGGCCTCTCCATTATGGTGATCAACTGCGCTGCCGGGACATGACCTAGCTGATAGTACATCGTTTATAGGAATAAGTGGGCGTAAAAAACCTGAGTCGCTTATGCACATTTCCTTTTCTGTCTTCACACAGAGGCCGCAGCCTGAGCACATATTATCTTGGATAACTTTTTCAATGTTATGCATTTATAATTAGCTCCTTTAGGTAATTGACGTACTCTAAGTTTTTCTGCTTAGATAAAGCTCTTGCCCTGGCCATAGCTGCTTCCATTTCATCATAGACATGGTCATGTAGCTCAAATGTTTTCGTTAATATGGACTCTGTGTCGAGGTCATATGCACTTAAAGTGTAAGGATATCCTAAAGAGTCGAATACTCCTGCGAATTTTCGGCTATATGCCAGCGGTATAGTGACGACGCCAGATGAAAGCGCGCCAATTGTAGCGTGCATTCTTGCACCGGTAAAAAAGTGTAAAGAACTAATATAGCTTTTTGCTTCTGTCGGAGATTTGAATTTTGGAGCTAATATAACGTTGTGGTTCTCTTGAAACCGTTTTTTGATCTCTTCACAAACCCTGAAGTCATCTTCAACAGGAATATCATCTGCGATGACGTGTGCGATGAGGTGAACTTGTTTTCCCCTCGTAAGAAACCCTTCAATTGTTTTTTGGATGAGGGATTTATAGTCTACTTTCAGATTAAACTGGTTGTTTCCTGAATACCCTCCATTCCACAACAGGCCAGATACGTTTATTCCCACTGAGTTGGGGATCTTCGTTTGTGGTTGGTAAGGTAGCGAAAAAGCTACGTCACATACCTCAATAGCGTTGACGCCTAACTCTTTTGCATAATGAGTGGACTTGCCATCTCTGGAAAATACATATTTCGAACGTTTCATCAACCATGCAGCAACTATTTTGGAGAGTTTGTGGTTGAATGGACCAATTGTCTGGGGGGATAAGCAAAGCTTCTTTCCAAATATAATGGAGATAAACTTGGTGGAAGATAAGTTTAAAAACCTTTTTAATCCATATATATCGGTGAAGCTATCACCTTCGCCAATATCCAGCACTAAATCGTATTTTTTAAATGATTTAACTGCACTGAAATTTAATTTGAGAAAATCTTTTGCGATTTGCTTTGTGGAATAGTTTACATGGCTTATCTTGATATTATTGTTGTTCTCTAGCTCTTCTTTTATGCTTAGATTAGCCACGTTGTGTGTGCCTAATGTTTGTATCTCAATATTGGCTCCAGTTTCGCCCGCTGCTTTTAGAACCATATTTAGGTGTGCTATGGCAAGTGCGCTTACGCCGTAATTGCATGAGTTGAAGTTGTGCCAGGCTAAACAGATTTTTTTTACGTCAGTCATGAAGGGTGTTCTCTTATGATGGAGAGTTTTTATTTAAGCTAGTTCTAACTGTTGGGCTTGGTCTCTAAGGTAGTAGCAATAGATGTAGCGATATAGCCAGTAAGGATGAGGAGTTGAGATGCCAAAAGAATCGTTAAGAGTTCTGATATTGAACTTGAAAAAAAGCTTCCAGCAAAAATACTGATGCTTGTAATAATGGAGTTGATTGTTGCTCGGGTTTTCTGTTTGCCTGTTAGAGTTAAAAAAGAACCCGATCCTGCAGAGAAAAAGCGAACAGCGAGGGTTAAGGAGAGCAGTAAGATTATACTCTCATCGAGGACGAACATTTCTCCGAAAAAGTAAGAAATAAAAATCTTTGATAAAGAAAAAAATGTAATGCCGGCAGCCAATCCAAATCCAATAAATATAGAATTAAGAAATATTAGTTTTTTGATGTTGGATTTATATGTGCTTGCAAGGGGGATGGCGAAGGCACCTATCGCACCTGAAAATGTTAATCCGGAGGATAGTAATTTGGATAATGGCTGATAAAGAGCAAACGCTTCTTTTCCGAACAGTATTGGTATGAGAAGGTTGTCAATCTGAGTGCTAATATTTGAAAATATAGAGTCAATCGAGTAATGTTTTAGCTTTGTGTAGTATTGTTTGATTTCGCTAATATTGAAATTTGTTAGTGATGAAAATATGCTGTTGTTTCTGATGGCAATAAAATAAAAAAACATTAATCGTGGTAGGGCTATGCACAATGGAGTGGCCCAGCTTGAAAGTTTGCTTGAATATGCAAATCCAATTGCGACGATGGCCTGGAGAAAGCTTATAGAGAGCTCTTTTGAAAAAAAGCCCTTGGATTTCATGTTGATAAGATACGATTCAGTAATTGAAGTTAGGGCTCCTGCGATAAATGAGCTGATGAAGATTAATTTGTTTTCGGTGCCGTCGACACGGATTAGATATATTGAGCAGCATAAAAAAATTGCAAAATTTAAAATCAGTCTTACTATCGTACTTTGGTTAAGTCTTAAATTGCTGATATCGTCTTTCTCTAATCTCGCAAACCGTAATATCTCATTATTAACGCCTGCGTCGATAAATACGCTGGATATCTGAGCTACAAGTAAGCCAAGAGCGTAGTAGGAAAAACTTTCGAGATTTAATGATTTTGAGAATAGAGCTATTATTAATAGTGCGGAAAGTGCTCTCGTGATCGTCGAGGCAACTGATTGGGATAGTTTTATCATTCTAGGTTTGTGAATTCGCGAACGAGAGGCAAAGAGGCACGCTACCGCCCCAGGATTTGACGTGACTATCCTGAGCACGTGTGGTTATTTAGGCACTATGACGTTCTAACTAATTGGGAAAAGCACCTGTGCTTGTAGGCGCGCAGGTGGTTATTCGATAGAAGTGATTAGTTAAGCTTGTTCGGATTTGTACTCATAATGATAGTAATCGTAACCACCATACCCGTACTTAGCAGAAGCACGCCTTTCAACTCCATTGAATATTGCTCCTTTCAAGTTAATGCCGTTTTGTACGAAGCGTCGGATTGTAAGCTCCACCTCTCGTGCAGGATTTAATCCGAAGCGCGTCACGATCATATTGGTACCGGATTGGCGTCCAACTATCGCAGCATCAGTCACGGCTAAAATTGGGGGAGTATCTAAAATTACCAAGTCATAGTTCGCGCTAGCCTGCTCAAGCAACTTACTAAAGTTGGGATGCATTAAAAGTTCTGAAGGATTCGGTGGGATTTGCCCGCGACTGATGAAGTCAAAGTTTTCAACTTCTGTTTTGTGTATTGCATGGTCAAAACTGGTGCGGTTAGCAAGTATTTCAGAAAGACCGTTTTCTATTGTTGTACCAAGGAGTTTATGTAGATAGCCTTTACGCATGTCCACATCTATCAAAAGGACCCGTTGTCCCGTTTGCGCTATAACTGCTGCTAAGTTGGCGGAAACAAACGTCTTACCTACCTGAGGGCTCGGACCAGATATCATCAAGCGATTGTTTTCTGCTTCTAACATCGCAAAGTGCAAACTGGTGCGTAGGCTACGTAATGCCTCAACGGCTAGATCGGTTGGGTGACTGGTTGTCAAAAGCGGAGCAGCTCTATTTGCACGGCCTTTACCGTGTGCGTTTTTGTCTTCTTCAGATTTTTGTAACGAGCTATAGGGAATGGATGCGTAAACTGGCAGTCCCATCTGCTCGATCAACTCTGGGCTTTCTAGGCCCTTATTTAAAGCTTTTCGCAATAGTACAATTGCGACAGCTATTAATACACCCAGCAAAGTAGCTATGACTACAATTAGAGCTTTTTTAGGTTTAACAGGTTTAGACTGATCAGCATCTGCAACGTCAATTAAACGAACGTTGCCTACAGTTCCCGCGCGCATGACATCAAGCTCTTGAGATTTATTCAAAAGCTGGGTGTAAATTTCTGTTCCTACTTGAACATCCCTAGTTAAGCTGAGCAGTTCTTGTTGCGTTGATGGTAAGCCTTCAACTTTTTTGGCTAAGCCATTTTGCTTCGAGCTGAGCTCTCCGATTTGGGTTAATAGCGCGCGGTATGCAGGATGCTGGCGCGTAAATTTACGATCCATCTCGGCTTGCTGCAGTTTTAACTCTGAAATACTTGTGTCAAGTGCGACGATTTGATCAAGAATTGCTTTAGTTTCGAGGCTAATATCAACAGATTTGCTTTGAGTTTGATATTTATTAAGTGCGTTTTCTGCTTTTTCCAAATCTTTACGTACTTGTGGCAGTTGCTCGCGTAAAAAATCTAGGCTCTGCGCCGCCTCTGCAGAAGTCCTTTCTACATTTTGTCTAACGTAAAGATTGGCGATTTCATTAAGTATACTTATCGCGAGCTCCGGGTCCGTGCTTTCAATTGACAGCCCGATGATTCCAGACTCTTTTCCCTTTTCGATTATACCAAGATTCTTTTGATATTCTAAGATGCTACTAAGTCGGGGGGCTCGTTTGATGATGAATTTCGTGCCGGCATTGGCATTCAGTGTTTTTATCTGAATCTTAACGCCATTTTGATTGTAAGAGTTTACGATTGAACTGCTTGCTATAAGTTCATTGTTATCATCATAAACAGTAAATTGACCGTTTTCACCGCTGATTAGAGTTAGCTCTTTCCCAAGCAAATCTTTCGGAAGTTCTAACTGAAAAACATCTAGTTTTTCGCCTCCCCATGCAAAGCTGTTTAGCCCAAACAAAGGTGCGGAGATTTCTCCCGGATTTTCAGGTTTGTAATTGCGAGCAATAAAGTCGCCGATAATTGGAAAACGGCCGGGCTCAACAGTTATGTCAAGATTTAGATTGTCGACGGCCTTACCAATAATCGCTCTAGAGCGAATTAATTCAATTTCTGTTGCTGAGGGTGATTCTTTACCAAGCATGCTTCCTACGTCAGAGAAACCAAGCATGTCATTTTTCTTGGCCTCAACTTGAACAAGCGCATTTGCTTGATATACAGGGGTAGTTAAGATCGCGTATGCAGCACCAACTATCATAAAGGCGCAGGTAATACCGGTAATAACCCATTTATGATCGACAATTGTACCCACTAGTCCAAGCAGGTCTATTTCGTCTTCTTTGTCATTTTCGTGTGTATTTACTACTGGCGCTTGCTGCATAAGTCAGTTGTCTTTATCTGTGCTGCTATTCGAGAAAATGGCTATCAACGTGCAAGACGCTGAGCCCAGGCGTTTACAGCTTCTTCGATCAACGCATAAGCATGAACGAATGCTGGTTTGCCTCGTTTATACGGATCGTCGATTTCACGGTTGTCTTGCCATTTGCCAAGCAGAAGCACCTTGCCTCTGGCCTCTGGGGCGATCCGCAGTACACCATCAACATGACGCTTTTCCATGACAAGAATAAGATCTGCTTCGCTGACTAGGGCTGATCGCAGCTGGCGAGCCTTATGCTCCATTGGCGAGTTGCCGCGCTCCTGGAGAACTTCTTGAGCGGTTTGCTCTAGGGTGTGGTCGACGAGGGCTCCCAAGCCAGCAGAGCTGATCTGAATGTCAGAATCAGGCTTGGCTTTGAGGATTGCGCCACGCAGGAGGTGTTCTGCCGTAGGGCTACGGCAGATATTACCAATGCACACGATCAATACCCTTTTGAACAAAGCAACCTTCCTTGTGCGGAGTCATTGGCTAAAGTGAGAAGCGCCGAAATGTAAGGTTCTGTGACAATAGTGTCAAGCTCGAAAGCCCGAAAATGCGGGGGCTTTCATCTAAATTATGGCGTTTTGAGTAGTAAAAAACGCCATCATTTTGCTATCTTCTAGCGAATCTCCATGTCGGTCATTATTGGTTTAATCATCACCTTTTTGGGATCGCTCGCTGATAATGTGTCCTCTGAAACCTGTATGCGAAGCGGTGGCAGCAAAAAGCGAACCAATTTCTTCTTTTGCGGTCTTTTTGGCGTCCTCCACCACCAGGCGAGGTCGAGCTTTGTCGCACGGTGGTGCAGGGAGACGTCGATAGGGCCAAAAATGGGCAATTTGTTTTTCGACGAGCGGCACCTGTTCCATTACGGGTAATTAGTACGATGGTGCCTGCATGGTCTTTTTGGACAAGATTTTATCCAATTGAATTAAGAATATTCTCTAGCGGTATAAGGTGCGTTGATTGACGTCAAAGTATTGTTGGTTAGTATTTGCTATTTCTCAGATTATGTTGAGTTTGTTGCAAATCGATGAACTGGTAAAAAAATGTGTCGCTGGTATACTCACTGCCTCGCGATAAATTGAGTGTGCGCCCACGGAGATGTGGCGTATGTAGTATTGATAAGTTGGGATATGGTGGAGTCAGGGAAATGGAATCTAACACCAAGGCTTGGTACTTGATCCAGTGTAAGTCCCGTCAGGAAGAGCGGGCAGAAGAGAATTTGGTCCGGCAGGGCTACACCTGTTTTCGGCCTCAGTACCTGCGTGAGCGGTTGGCGCAGGGCAAGCGTTCGGTGGGCAGGGAATCGTTGTTCCCAGGCTACCTTTTTATTCAACTGGCGTTTTCAGACAATTGGGGGCCGTTACGGTCTACCCGTGGCGTGCTTCGCGTCGTGGCGTTCGGTACTCAGCCGCTTGCCATAGCCGACGCGCTGATCGTTGAACTGCGCCTGCAGGAGGAGCAGCAAGGGGGCGTGGAATTGCAGCTGGTCAGCGGTGAGTCTGTGCAAATCAAGGAGGGGCCGTTTGCAGAGCTTCAGGCAATTTATCTGCGGATGGACGGCAATGAGCGGGTGGTATTGCTGCTCAACCTTTTGAATCGTCAGCATCAGGTAACGTTGCCGTTACGGGGGATCGCCAAGCGCTGAGTCACGGTAATCGAGCGTAGCTAGCGCTTTAGTCTCTTAAGATGTATGGGAGATATCCGCCCTCAACGTCGAGAATTCGCATATGAAGAGCCAACTGCGGTGGGCTGGCCTGATGACGGCCAATAATTCGCTTAGGGGGTCGTCCGTAAACACTCACCCACGCGCGTAGTAGCTGATACTCCAAAACAGCTTCCATAGCGATTCAGCCTCTCGGTCCGCAGACCTTCAACGTCCGCTGACGACGTACTGTCCATGGCTTCGTTGTAGCGGCGCACCGCTTCCAAGGCCTGCGCCATCAACGGTCCGTCGGCTTTGATCTTGTCACTCCATTCGCCCATTCATCATTTGGTCCGAGCAGTATAAGCGCCCTCGGTCTCCGCAGCGTGCTGCGCGGAATCAGCGAACAATCCTTCGCGCTTTCACTCAGGCCCACGATCAAAATAGTTATGCGCGCTACGTAATGTCGGGAGGCGCGTATGACTTATGACGTGAAGATTGACCAATACTGCCTGCAATGCGAAGTGACCTATCTTGCGGACGTGCCGCCCAACCCCTGGATAACCTCAAGCGACTGGGATGCATACGGCTCCCATGAACTGGAATTCACCGTGGTCTCCGGCTAGGTCTACGATGAAGGCGGTGTTCCCAGCGATGCCGGGCGTAACGCCTGCGCGGCGCTGTCCGAACAATATCCGAATTCACTGAGGAAGAATTGTGGCGGCAGATTGAGGCAGAGCGACAGGATGTTGCTTAACGCTCCAAGCCAATTTCCACGGCTGGCTTGTCTTCGCGCAGCCCCGAGAACACCGCGTGCCGGACGTTGGGTTGGGGTGATCTCGACGAATTTGACCTCACAGAGCAGCACCGGTTCCCGCCATACCACCTCCAGGCCATTGCCGAAGTTGGGCGCAGTCTTGAGGGATGGCTTCGGCCGCTCCAAGCTGCGGAGACGCGCCCGCAGCCAGACGCTGTGACTCCGCGCTGCCTATGCTATATGATATTGCCGCTATTTGTGTGAGAATCGCTACCGTTTCACCTTAACCAAATCCGCACCCTGTGAAAAAACAAATGTCACTTAACAGCCCCGGAAAACGGCCATAAATGTCCAGTCTATCAACGAGTGCTTTGCCACCATTAACTGCCATTAATGGACCACTCCACAACTCTAATATTTTTGACATCCTCAGACATATAGCAGCGCTTGCGGTTTTATTCAGCCACCATTTCGCACTCAACGGTTTAGATGAGCCAAAAGCATTCGGAGTAGCTAAGCTAGGAGCACTTTCAGTTGTAGTATTTTTCTCAATATCTGGATTTCTCATAACACAAAGCTACTTAAGAGCCAGCTCGAGCATCGACTATTTCAAGAAAAGAGCTAGAAGAATTTTTCCCGCGCTCATTCTCTGCTCTTTCATCATGACTGCATTTGTTTGCACGATATTCGGTAGCGGGGAATGGTCATCCTATCTTCTATCTAAGGATGCAATATATAATTTTCTGCACCTTAGCTCCCTTGGATCGAGCGCAACGCCGGAACAAATGAACTACTTCAGCTCGACATACATCCGCAAGGATGCTTTAAACGGGAGCCTTTGGACGCTGTTCTTCGAGTTCTTCGATTATATATTAATTGCTTTATTTCTCTTCAACAAATCAAGACCTATTATTAGCCTAACTGTACTTCTAGCGGGAAGCATACTTCTGCAACTAGCAGTGCAAGCAGGCCTGACATCGAATTACTGGATAGACAGATCAACTATACTCACCATTCCATTTGCGATTGGCGGCCTGCTATTCATTACTAAAAAATACTGGCACAACAGAAAAATCAGCCTACTCCTATTCGCACTAGGAGTTACAGGAATAATGCTTGCCCAGCCTGACGATGAGAGAAGTATTATTTTTTTCTCGTCAATCTCCATACTAACCATTATCATAGGCAGCTCGTTCAAGGATATCATAATCAACGGGCGGTTTGATATTTCATATGGGATATATATTTACGCCTACCCGACACAACAAATAATGGTCAACGAAACAGGGCTAGGCTTCTGGACTTCCTTGGCTGCATCAGCGCTCATAACGGTTCTGCTTGCAAATATGTCATGGTTTTTTGTGGAGAAAAAATTTATCAAGAAAACGATAAAAACACATGCAGGGGTTTAATAGACCATTCCATCTTCATTATCACGCCTCTCTAATTGGGGCGTGATCTTAATGCTTAAGCTAAATCCAGTGACTTACTGAATGGATTTTTGCCGCAGCAACGCATTTCAATATTTAACTGTTCGATGGCCAGATCGAGCAACTGAAGCCCAAGTTGGTCCAAAATAAACTGCACTGGGCCGGCCTCATGTCACCTAATAACTCGCTCAGTGGGGCGTTTGGGCTGACTCACTCAAGGCTCGGAAACGGTAGTCATGAACGGCGTCTATGATTCACTCAGCTTCGACGCGCAGGCGCTCGACCTCCTCCACCGGCGCATTGCCCTTGGCTTCGTCGTACCGGCGCTTCGCTTACAGGCCTAGCAACATCATCGGTTCAACGGCCTCGATCATTTCGGTCCACTTGCTCATATTCCACCTCGCTGCTTTTTCGTCAGCGCCGTATAGGCCACCTCGCACGCCAGACCAGCTATTCGGGCTCGGTCGTAAGCTTTAGCCAGTTCTCCCGCAGCGGATCAAACGCAGTTCATGATTTATGTGAAGATGGCAAGCCCCTTGGATTTTTTTCAGTTTGACCCAAGGGCAGGTCGGAGAGAACCTCAATACCTTCACCTCGTTCGACGGCTCCGACCTGACCATCCGTCGCAGGCAAATCATTGTGTGGATGCTCGACGAGTACTTGCCGCCAACCCATCATGCGCCGGAACAGGTCCGCAAATGGGGCTTTGGGAACTACCCTCGCCTTAAAAACTTCTTCCCCATCACATCACGGGCACCTCTACTTCAAGAGGTGCCCTACGCATTCCTCAGGCTTTCCACGCTTGCCCGGCCAGACCCCCGAGGCTTATAGTCCGCCCGTCGCCCACATTGGCGATCGGGTTTGGCGACCCGGTAATGGAGTGCAACGGTGATCACGCTGGTTCTGCAGCGCACGGTTGCACCCGCAAAGCTGCGTTTATGGCAGCTGTGCGCGGGAGACCTTCGGGTCTGCCGGTTCTCCATTTCCGGTTCGCCAACCTGCGTACAGCTGCCACCATTGTTTGGCGATGATGAGTGGTAGTTTCCTCTCCCATAAATGGAAACCTGTTCATGACTCAGTACATCCCCCTCACCAACAACTGCGACCTCCCTTGCCTGGCCATCGACAGCCACGCCCCGCTGGCTGATCTCCACAACAATGCCCTCCTGCGTATTCGTGTGGCTACCGAGCTGCTGGAGACGTTTGCCCGTAATGAAATGATGGGGGCCGATGGAGGAGACCTGCAGAGCATCAGCCAGGCAGCGGCCTTGTTGTTGCGGGATGGGTGTGATGTGTTGGACGTGTTGGGGCGACAATTGCGGCACGGGAGTGGGGTGGTTTAGACAGGTTCTGAGCTTCGCAGGCGACTCGCTCCTGCAAGGCAGCTCCCATGGATTCCTTAACCCCTCGCTTTTCACCGGTGTTGCGAGGGATTCTGAGATGAAGTTGCTGGCGGTTGTGGATCGCGGCAAGGGCTTGAGGGGCAATGAATGGGGAGCTGGGGTCGCTGTGTGGCCCATCGCGGCCAGCAATAGCGAAATGCTGGGAAAGTCACGGTTGTTTGGATGAACGTACTATGTTTGAGACCGTATACAACTTCCGTAATATTAAAAAGCTATCAACTTTAAGTTCTCAAAAAACATCTCCATCACAGGAGTTGGAGTTGGATCAAACCACTTTGATACAGGTAGAATCCTGCCCCAGTTAAATCACTCCGGGCCATCGGCCCACTGTCCTTAGGGAAAAAGGCACTCCTCATGCGTATCCTCATCACCGGCGGCGCCGGCTTTATCGGTTCGGCGCTCGTTCGCCACCTGATCGAAAACACCGAGCACGAAGTCCTCAACCTCGACAAACTCACCTACGCCGGCAACCTGGAGTCGCTGACCTCGATCGCGTCCAACAGCCGCTATGAGTTCGTGCAAGCCGACATCGGCGATCAGGCCACCGTGAGTACCGTGCTGGCGCGTTTCCAGCCGCACGCGATCATGCACCTGGCAGCCGAATCGCACGTGGACCGCTCCATCGACGGCCCTTCGGATTTTATCCAGACCAACATCGTCGGCACCTACAGCCTGCTCGA
>NZ_JAAAMT010000061.1 GCF_009905435.1 Pseudomonas sp. R5(2019) | reverse complement strand
TAATCTTTTTGACAATCAGTCTGATTTCACAAGCACCCACACGAATTGCTTGATTCAGTTGTTAAAGAGCGGTTGGCTGAGAGTCTTTCGTCTCAACCGAGGCGCGCATTCTACGCTTTCCTCTGTGTCTGTCAAGCGTTTATTTTGAAGTTTTTTCAGAGATTCTCTAACAACTTCAAACACTTGGCTCGCTTCGATCTCTCGTTAGCGGGAGGCGAATTCTACAGCGTTTAAAACCGCTGTCAACCACCTTTTTCACCGCTTTCGACTTTAAGATCGAAACACTTCCAAATCCTCTACTTCGGTTAACTCTTTGAATCTCAAGGAGTTTTCCGTTTCAACTGCGCCGGAAGTGGATCGAATTATAGAGAGCTGAGCACGCGCGTCAAGGCCTTCTTTAAACTTTTGTTACAGACACCCGTTTTTTGCTCATAAGCCTGGGAATTCGCCTGGCCACCGGCGGTAAACGCAACACCACCAGAAAACACCCAATAGCCGCATAAACCGCCCATTCTTTAAGGTCAGCCCGCACGATCCAGAGGAAATGCAGAAGACCCAGCCCAAGCACCCCATAAACAAGGCGGTGCAGTTTCTTCCAGCGCGCCCCCAGACGGCGCTGACTGTAACGATTGGAGGTCACCGCCAACGCGAAAAGACAAAGAAACGCGATACTGCCGACAATAATGTATGGCCGCTTGCGCAACTCGACACCCAATTGCCCCCAATCCAGCCCCAGAATGAAGATGGCATAGGCAGTCATGTGCAAGACCACATAGGCAAAACACCACAACCCTAACTGGCGCCGCACTGCAATCCAGCCCGGCCAGCCCGTCAGGCGCTGCAAGGGGGTCATGCACAAGGTAACAAGAAGAAGGATCAGAGTGCCCAACCCAAGGCGGTCCACCAGGATCTTTCCTGGGTCTGGCCCCAAGGCGAAGATCCACGCCTGATACAACCAGAGCAGCGGCCATATAGATGCAGCGATGAAGACGCCAATTCGCCAGAACGGATAACGCATCAATAGTTCTTCCGCAGGTCAAGACCGTCGTACAGGGAGGCCACCTCCCCCGCATAGCCATTGAACATCTGCGTCTCACGGACATTCGGACTGAACAGCCCACTAGGGAGACGCCTTTCGCGAGCCTGAGTCCAGCGGGGATGATCCACCGTCGGATTGACGTTGGCATAAAAGCCATACTCATCCGGCGCTATGGCCTGCCAAGTGGTTTTAGGTTGCTCGCTCACCAGACTGATCCGCACGATGGACTTGATGCTCTTGAAGCCATACTTCCACGGCACCACCAATCGCAACGGCGCGCCATTCTGGTTAGGCAGCTCCCGACCATACATCCCCACCGCGAGAATGGCCAACGGGTGCATGGCCTCATCCAGCCGCAAGCCTTCAACGTATGGCCAGTCTATCAGCGCAAAACCCGAGCGCTGACCGGGCATGCTCTTCGGGTCTTGCAGGGTTTCGAAGCGGATGTACCTGGCCTTGGACGTTGGTTCGACTTGCTTGAGTAACGCAGAAATGGGGAAACCTATCCAGGGAATGACCATCGACCAGGCTTCGACACAGCGCAGCCGGTAGATCCGCTCCTCCAGTTGATAGGGTTTCATGAAGTCTTCCAGGGCATAGCGCCCAGGCTTGGCTACTTCACCATCGATCACGACGGACCACGGCTCTGTTTTCAAGCTACCGGCATTTTTAGCCGGGTCACCCTTGTCAGCACCGAATTCATAGAAGTTGTTGTAGTGGGTCGCATCCTTGAAGGGGGTGATGGACTCCCCTTGCACCGTCACCGCCCCCCATCGGGTATTGGGCAGCTTGCTGGAAAACCAGGATGGAGCGGAGCCAGGCTCGACATCCGGGTAGCGAGCAGCGTCAGCCGCAGCAGCCCAACGCGGCGCCCCAGCAAAAGCAAGGGTCGCCAGGGAACCGCCCAAAATGGCGCGACGCGATAGATAGAGAGACTCGGGAGTGACCTGCGACTCTTTGCAGTCGCTGGTCCTGGGCAGCTTGATCAGCATGGTGACTCCGTAGCATTGGATGTCTGATGCATCAATAGACTACGGAGCCCGGGGGAAATTACATCATACGACAGTCTTCTTGCGGCGCATGCGCAAGAGGTACTGCACCGGCCCCGATGCTGCGTAAGCGAGGAAAATCAGCAGCAGAATGCGTGGTGGATCACTGAACACAACCGCGAACACCAGCACGACCGCAAGGATTGCCACGAAAGGCACACGTCCCTTCAGGTCAAGCTCCTTGAAGCTGTTGTATTT
Organism: Pseudomonas sp. R5(2019); assembly: GCF_009905435.1. GTDB lineage: Bacteria > Pseudomonadota > Gammaproteobacteria > Pseudomonadales > Pseudomonadaceae > Aquipseudomonas. Next base: position 27,336 of record NZ_JAAAMT010000061.1, on the reverse strand, counting down.
TATGTTGCTGACCATCAGCATGCCTGCCGCCGCCACCAGGAGGGCAACGAGGAAGGACATCGTCGAGCCAAGAATGCCGTAGTCACTGAATGCCCACACGGTACCCGCCACTACACCTGCGGCTGCCGGGCTTGCCAGGCCGATGAAGAAACGCTTGTCAGCGGTGCCAACCTGGGTATTGAAACGCGCCAGCCGCAACGCAGCGCCCGCGACATAAATGAAGGCAACCATCCAGCCAACCTTGCCCATGTCACCCAACGCCCAGCTGAATGCCAGCAACGCCGGCGCTACACCAAAGGCGACCATGTCGGACAGCGAATCGTATTCGGCACCAAATGCGCTTTGCGTGTTGGTCATGCGCGCCACGCGACCGTCAAGGCCATCGAGCACCATGGCCACGAAAATGGCGATAGCGGCAACGGCGAAATACTTGCTTGCCTCACGCGCATCACCCGCCCCCAGGGCAGCCTGAGCGCTCATCGAGTTGATGATGGAATAGAAACCAGCAAACAGGTTGGCAGTGGTGAAGAGGTTTGGCAGAAGGTAAATGCCGCGGTGCCGGACTTTACGTCCTTCGGCATCGCGCCCTTCTTCGACATGTTCATCGATCGGTAGCAGGCTTTCGGCGTCAGAGGCCTGGTTCGGCTCTTCGGGACGTTCGCTCATGGACTTTACCTTGCAACGGTTTGGAAAGTTTTTTGACAGGTGCCTGCGACGAGGGTTCGCCGTCAGACCACAACGATACGGCTTTATACCAGAAGCTGACCCCTTAAACGAAAAAACGCGGCCGAAGCCGCGTTTTCATCGCATCAAGGCAAGACTCAGTTCTTGGCCTTGTCGACGATTTTGTTTGCTGCGATCCAAGGCATCATCGAGCGCAGTTGCTCGCCGATGACTTCGATGCCGTGAGCGGCGTTGTTGCGACGCTTGGCGGTCATCGATGGGTAGCCAGTAGCACCTTCGCTGATGAACATCTTCGCGTATTCGCCGTCCTGGATGCGCTTCAGAGCGTTGCGCATGGCCTGACGGGATTCAGCGTTGATGACTTCAGGACCGGTCACGTACTCGCCGTATTCGGCGTTGTTGGAGATCGAGTAGTTCATGTTGGCGATACCGCCTTCGTACATGAGGTCAACGATCAGCTTCAGTTCGTGCAGGCATTCGAAGTAGGCCATTTCCGGCGCGTAGCCAGCTTCAACCAGAGTTTCGAAACCAGCTTTGACCAGCTCGACGGTACCACCACACAGAACAGCTTGTTCGCCGAACAGGTCGGTTTCAGTCTCGTCCTTGAAGGTGGTTTCGATGATGCCGGTACGACCGCCACCAACGCCCGAAGCGTAGGACAGTGCAACGTTTTTGGCGTTGCCCGAAGCGTCCTGGTAGATCGCGATCAGGTCAGGGATACCGCCGCCCTTGACGAACTCGGAGCGCACGGTGTGGCCTGGAGCTTTCGGCGCGATCATGATCACGTCGAGGTCAGCACGCGGTACGACCTGGTTGTAGTGGATAGCGAAGCCGTGGGAGAAGGCCAGAGTAGCGCCCTTCTTGATGTTCGGCTCGATTTCGTTCTTGTACAGCTGGGACTGGAACTCATCCGGGGTCAGGATCATGACCAGGTCAGCACCGGCGACAGCAGCGGCTACTTCAGCAACTTTCAGGCCGTGAGCCTCTGCCTTGGCAACAGTCGCCGAACCTTTACGCAGACCGACAGTGACATCAACACCGGAGTCTTTCAGGTTGCACGCCTGGGCGTGGCCCTGGGAACCGTAACCGATGATGGCAACTTTTTTGCCCTGGATGATCGAAAGGTCGCAGTCTTTTTCGTAATAAACTTTCATGAAATACCCCTGTTTTTCCTGGCCCATCAGGCCATTCGCTAATTTGGTTTAGATGCTCAGCACTTTGTCGCCACGGGCAATGCCGGTGACGCCACTGCGGACTGTTTCAAGAATGGCTGCCGTGCCGATGGACTGAATGAAGCTGTCCAGTTTGTCGCTCGTACCGGTCAATTGAACGGTGTAGACACTGCTGCTGACGTCAACGATCTGGCCCCGATAGATATCGGTGGTGCGCTTGATCTCTGCACGTTGAGCGCCGGTTGCCTTGACCTTGACCAGCATCAGCTCGCGCTCGATATGCGCGCTTTCAGACAGGTCTACCAGCTTGACCACTTCGATCAGCTTGTTCAGGTTCTTGGTGATCTGCTCGATCACCTCATCGTGGCCAACGGTGGTCAAGGTCAGACGCGACAGGGTCGGGTCTTCGGTTGGCGCCACTGTCAGGCTTTCGATGTTGTAGTTGCGCTGCGAGAACAGACCGACCACGCGGGACAAGGCACCCGGTTCGTTTTCCAACAGCAGGGAAATAATGTGCCGCATGATTAGGTACGCTCCGTCTTGCTCAACCACATGTCGCGCATGGAACCGTCTTTGATCTGCATCGGGTAGACGTGCTCGCTGTTATCAACCTGGATGTCGATGAACACCAGACGATCCTTCATGGCAAAGGCTTCTTCCAGCTTCGGCTTCAAGTCCTTGAGGCTGGTGATGCGGATACCCACATGACCATAGGCCTCGGCCAGCTTGACGAAGTCAGGCAGCGATTCCATGTACGAGTGCGAGTGACGACTGTTATAGGACATGTCCTGCCACTGGCGAACCATGCCCAGTACACCGTTGTTCAGGTTGACGATCTTGACGGGCAGGTCGTACTGCAAGCAAGTCGACAGTTCCTGGATGTTCATCTGGATGCTGCCTTCGCCAGTAACACAGGCAACGTCCTGGTCAGGGAAGTTCAGCTTCACGCCCATGGCCGCCGGGAAACCGAAGCCCATGGTGCCCAGGCCACCAGAGTTGATCCAGCGGTTGGGCTTGTTGAAGCGGTAGTACTGCGCCGCGAACATCTGGTGCTGGCCAACGTCGGAGGTTACAAAGGCATCGCCCTTGGTCACTTCGCACAGGGTTTCGATAACGGTCTGAGGCTTGATGACGCTACCGTCGCCTTTCTCGTACGGGAACAGGCCGCGGTCACCGCGCCACTCGTCGATCTGCTTCCACCAGGCATCAATCGCCGCCTTGTCAGGTTGCTCGCCGATTTCCTTGAGGGTAGCAACCATCTCGGTCAGGACACTGTCGACCGGGCCGACGATTGGCACATCAGCCTTGATGGTCTTGGAGATCGAGGCCGGATCGATATCGATGTGGATAATTTTAGCGTTCGGGCAGAACTTGGCCGCGCCATTGATCACGCGGTCGTCGAAACGCGCGCCCACCGCCATGATCACGTCAGCATGGTGCATAGTCAGGTTAGCGGTGTAGCTGCCGTGCATACCGAGCATGCCGATGAACTGACGATCGGTGCCCGGGTAAGACCCCAGGCCCATCAAGGTGTTGGTCACCGGCAGGTTCAGCATCTGAGCCATTTCGGTCAGTGCGGCAGAGCCACCGCCGAGAATGACGCCACCACCGGCATACAGCACCGGGCGCTTGGCCGAAAGCAGCATTTCGGCAGCCTTGCGGATCTGGCCGGAGTGGCCACGAACGGCAGGGCTGTAGGAGCGCAGCTTGACCTTCTTCGGGTAAACGTATTCGAACTTCTCGGCCGGGTTGGTCATGTCCTTCGGAATATCGACCACAACCGGGCCAGGACGACCCGACTGCGCCAGATAGAAGGCTTTTTTCATGACTTCAGGAATTTCCGAAGCATGTTTGATCATGAAGCTGTGCTTCACGATTGGCCGGGAAATACCGATCATGTCGGTTTCCTGGAATGCGTCGGTACCGACCATGGTGCTAGGAACCTGGCCAGACAGGATTACCATTGGGATCGAGTCCATGTAGGCCGTCGCAATGCCGGTAATGGCATTGGTCGCACCCGGACCGGAAGTCACCAGAACGACGCCAGCCTTGCCCGTGGCACGGGCATAGCCGTCAGCCATGTGGGTCGCTGCTTGTTCGTGACGGACCAGAATGTGACTGACTTCCGGTTCCTTGAACAAGGCATCGTAAACATGAAGAAGAGCACCGCCTGGGTACCCATAGATGTGCTTAACGCCTTCGTCACGCAAAAAGCGGACGACCATCTCAGCGCCAGATAAAAGCTCCACGTTGTTCACCTCTAAAACGCCAGAATACCGTCCACTGGAGACGGGTCTTAATAGGTTTACTGCCAGCAGAGCATGAGCGACGGTAAATTACCGACTGCGCCAGCACTGAACTGAGCAAGTATTGGGAGTGCCCCAAGGTGTTGCGGGGATTTCCCACCCAGCGCGAGGTAACGCGTTGCGGGTGTTACAGGTCGGCGCGGGTGTGCGCCTCATGATCTGCTGTGTGGGTCTGCTTCTGGCAGTCCCTGTACAGCGGACTTCGGATTGTTGTGATTAGGCTTGCGCAAGTCAAGTCATCATTCACGCTTTCTTCAATCCAATGCGCAGGTTAGCGCAAAAAAACGTTTGCCTGATCTGCGCTGTGGTAGTTTTAGAATCAGCTGACAACGGGAGGACCCTGCATGCACCTACTGGCTTTGACCACCTGCTGGCTGCTGGCATTGAGCGCCCCGGCGATGGCCGCTCAGGTCTATAAATGGGTCGATGCACAAGGCGTCACCCACTTTGACGCGCAACCACCACAAGGGCAGGACGCGGTGCAACTGGATACGCCTCCCCCGCCCAGGCCCGGAAGCACCACACCCCGGTCACCCCCCGCAAATCAGGGCGCTGCGCAGCAACGCGCCATCGATGCCAAAGTCCGGGCCCAGGTCAATGCGGATCAAGCGCGGCTGGATGAGTATTGCGAGCGGATGCGGACCAACCTGGCGCAGCTGAAGATCAACCCAAGGGTTCGGGAAAAGGTCGAAGGCGGTGTTCGTCCCCTGTCGGAAGATGACCGACAGGCGAGGATTACAGAGATGCAGCAGGCGATCATGCAGAATTGCGAGTAATCGACCTGCTGGCGATGGTGACTAGCGAGCCTGGGTAATCAATTCGTCGAATTGCTTGAGCAACAGCTTCAGGCCTTGGCTCTGCGGGGTGTCACGATAGACCATTTCGGCCATTTCAAGAATTCCTGACGCATTGGGCAATGGAAGATCCTGCTCCAGAATAGACTTCATGCGCGGCAGGAAAATCCATTGCAGCCACTGGTCAAACTCCAGTGTATCCACGGCAAACGGCTCTACGCTGGCCAGAGCCTCGGCGCTTGGCTGAACATCGCGCCACCAGCCTTGCAGACGCAACTCGCGTTCGATCAGCAGCAAGTGATCTGCCAGCTTGGGAAAGCGCGCATCCATTACAGGTTCACTCGCGCTTTTTGCCGGGCCAGCGCGGCGCCAGCGGAGTCACCTTGCTTCTCACGGGCCTGGGCGATGGTATTCCACAGGCTTGCCTGCAGGTCCGGGCGACCGTTCGCATAGGTCAGTGCACGACGGGCGAATTGCTCCGCCTGTGGCCCATCACCTTGAGCCAGGCGCACCTGTGCCAGGCGGTACAACACTTGAGGTTCACGCGGGGCAATTCGCTGAGCGCGCTCAAGACTCGACGAAGCACCGTTCAGGTCACCACCGCTCTGCTGCTTCTGCGCGGTGGTCAGCAAGGCCAATACCGGGCCGTCCAGTTGCTCGTCGGCCGACAGGCCGCCGCCGGTGCCACGCGGAATACCGGTTGGCGCGCTGACACTCGGGGCAGTCACAGGCGCCGAATAGCTACCCGTGCTGATCGGTGCGGTGTTGCTGGGCGCGGTATTGATCGGTGTCGTGTCGATCGGGCCCGTACTGAATGGCGCTGAGCCGGTGGACGCCGGGAACGTCTGGATCGGCGTCGAGCCCGCGCCTTGCGGCACCATCACGGTCACACCGGAATCCTGAGGCACGGCTCGCGGCTGGGCGCTGCCGTTGGACTGCCGAGTGGCAACATTACGCTTGGCCTGGATGCGTTCGCTATTGGACACCGCGGTGCCCGAGTCGACGACGGGAATCGAACCACGCTGCACACTCGCGCAACCGTTGAGCAGCGCCAACGCAGTCAAAGCAGGAAACAACCACTTGTTCACTTCACACCCTCTTCTCTTAATTCATCCAGCCCTTGACCCAGTCCATCACGGCCTCGGCAGGCGTCGGCGCACTGCCACAGGCGGCGCCGGGCGCAGGTTCGCTTCCACGAATATACGGCATCTGTACGGCGTTCGGGCAACTGGAATCCGACCCTTGGCCGGTGCTTGCATCGACCCAGGCCTGAACCACGTTGTCGGGCATCGGCATATCCAACGGCAGCGGATCGGCCTTGCGCATGAAACTGCTCCAAACCTGCAACGCACCGCTTGCGCCGGTAAACGGGGTTTTACCGTTATCGTCGCGACCGAGCCAGACCACGGCCAGCAGATCCTGGCTGAAACCGGCAAACCAGCTGTCGCGTGAATCGTTACTGGTACCGGTCTTGCCCGCCAGGTTCAGCGACCTGGGCAGTACGTTGTAGACCGAGCTGCCGGTACCTTCGCGCATGACTCGCTGCATGGCGTTCTGCACCAGGTAAATGGAGCCCGGATCGAAGCGTTGCTGGATCTGGAATGGATAACGCTTGAGCGGCTCGCCTTCTGCAGTCAACACACTGCGAATACCGCGCATCGGCGTGGTAAAGCCACCATTGGCGAGGGTCTGGTACATGGTTGCCACCTCCATCGGCGACAAGCCGCCAGCCCCCAACAACATCGACGGGAACGCCGGCCACTCGCGACTCACGCCCAAGCGCCCGAGGGTCTTGAGCACATTCGGCACGCCCAATTCCAGGCCAAGCCTGGCCGTGGACAGGTTGTAGGAATGCGCCAGCCCCTGGTACAGGAAAACCGTACCGTGGGGACGACGGTCATAGTTCTGCGGCTTCCAGACTTGCCCGTCAGCGCCCTTGACCGAAAACGGTTCGTCCTGAACCAAGCTGGTCAGGGTGTACTGGCTCGGTTTTTCCAGCGCAGTGAGGTATACCGCCGGTTTGATCAGCGAGCCGATCGGCCGCACGGCATCGATCGCGCGGTTGAAACCCGCATAGCCGGCCTGGCGGCTACCGATCAGCGCCTGGACCTCACCGGTCTCCGGGTTGGTCACGACCATCGCCGCTTCCACTTCATCGGCGCCCTTGCGAGTGCCCAGGCGCTTGAAGGTTTCGCTGAGGGCTGCTTCCGATTTCATCTGCAGAATCGGGTCAAAGCTGGTAAAGATTCGCAGGCCTTCCTCGGTCAAGTCTTCGTCGCGATAGTCTTGGCGCAGCTGACGCTTGACCAGGTCCAGGAAGCCCGGGAATGAGCTGTCGGCAAGGCTGCCACGCTTGGTGACGCCCAGCGGCTTCTCCTTCGCTGCGGCGACTTCGGCAGGTGTCGCGACGCCCTGCTCGGCCAGCAGGTCGAGCACCAGGTTCCGCCGCTCGAGGGCACGCTCCGGATAACGTCGCGGGTTGTAGGAGGACGGCCCCTTGACCATACCCACCAGCAAGGCCACTTGATGCAGCTTGAGCTCAGACAACGGCTGACTGAAGAAGAATTGGCTGGCCAGACCAAAGCCATGCACTGCTCGTTGGCCGTCCTGACCGACGAACACTTCGTTGAGGTAGGCCTCAAGGATTTCGCGCTTGTCGTAGTGCAGCTCCAGCAGCAGCGCCATCATGGCTTCGTTCAGCTTGCGGCTGAGGCTGCGTTCGCTGGTCAGGTAGAAGTTTTTGACCAATTGTTGCGTCAGGGTACTGCCGCCCTGGCGCATCTGACCCGACGAGGCGTTGACCCAGAACGCCCGAGCAATCGACTTGGGCGATACACCGAAGTGGTGATAGAAGTCGCGGTCCTCGACGGCCACCAGGGTATCGAGCAAATACGGCGGCACCTGATCGATCTTGATCAGGATCCGGTCTTCAAGGTTTTTCGGGTACAGGCCGCCGATCAACAGCGGTTCCATGCGCACCACGTCGAGTTTGGCGCCGGTGGGTGAGCTCATGCCGGCCACGTAATCACCGGAAAACCGCACGCGTACCGATTGAGCCGGCTCCATGCCTTCATAGAACTGGAAACCACGGGTATTGAGGTCGACCGTGTTGCCATTCACCGCAGCCGCGCCCGGCCCACCGGCCACGCTTTCGCGGCGATAACCCAGCGCATCGAGTTCGGTGAGGAAATCGGTCTTGCTGAGCTTTTGTCCGACGAACAGCTCAAGCGGGCGCGCATAAACCTTGGCCGGAATAGTCCAGCGCTTGCCGGAGAACTTCTCCTGCACCACGGCGTCGAGGTAAATCGCAAAGCCGGCCAGCACGACAAGCCCGACCAGGCTTAGCTTCAAAGCCCAGCCTAACCAGGTGCGCAGACCGCCAGTACGGCGTTTTTTAGGAGTACGGGGGGATTGGGTACGAGTCATGGCGGCGGATTATACGCACTTTATTCGTCGTCGACAGGCGCCCTCCGGCGGTTTGCACAGATGGTTCAAGCAGCCATAATGGCGCCCTCGTATCACTTGTCCCTGAAGGATCACCCGTGAGCCAAGCCCTGATCTCTGCCCTGCAAAACCCGGCCCTCTTCCCGCACCCCGTAGAAGGGTTCCAGGTCATTGAGACGCATATCTCCTGGGTGCTGCTCACCGGCCCCTATGCGTACAAGATCAAAAAGCCAGTCAATTTCGGCTTCCTGAATTTCACCGAACTGGCCCAGCGCGAGCATTTCTGTAAAGAAGAGCTGCGCCTGAACCAGCGCCTGACCCAAGACCTGTACCTGCAGGTTTTGCCGATTACCGGCAGCGTCGAGGCCCCCGTGCTGGGTGGTGAGGGCGAGGCCATTGAACATGTGCTGCAAATGCGTCAGTTCCCGCAGAGCCAATTGCTCAGCACGTTGCAAGCCAATGGCGAACTCAATGGCGAGCATATCGATGAGATGGCCCGCCAGATCGCCCGCTTCCACCTCGATGCCCCACATGTCCCGCAGTCGCACGAGCAAGGCACGCCGAAGGCGGTGATGGCACCGGTCGAGCAAAACTTCGAGCAGATTCGGCCATTCCTGACCGACAAGGCCGATCTGCAACAGCTCGACGCCCTGCAAGCCTGGGCCCAAAGCAGTTTTCAGCGCCTTGAAAAATTGCTGGTCGAACGCAAGGCCGAAGGCTTTATCCGCGAATGCCATGGTGATATTCACCTGGGGAACGCCACGCTGATCGATGGCAAGGTGGTGATTTTCGACTGCATTGAATTCAACGAGCCGTTCCGCTTCACCGACGTCTATGCCGACGCTGCCTTCCTGGCCATGGACCTTGAGGACCGTGGCCTGAAGTGCCTGGCCCGGCGCTTTATCAGCCAGTACCTGGAGCTGACCGGTGACTATCGAGGACTTGAGCTGCTGAATTTCTACAAGGCGTATCGCGCGCTGGTCCGGGCCAAGGTCGCCCTGTTCAGCATGCCTGCCGACGCTGATGGGGTGCAACGCGCCACCACCCTGCGCCAGTACCGCAACTACGCCACCCTGGCAGAAAGCTACAGCGCCATTCCGTCGCGCTTCCTGGCCATTACCCACGGCGTGTCGGCGGTCGGTAAAAGCCATGTGGCGATGCGCCTGGTCGAGGCGCTGGGTGCGATTCGCCTGCGTTCCGATGTTGAACGCAAGCGCCTGTTCGGTGAGCAGCCAGCGCAAGCAAAAGGCCAACTGCAAGACGGCATCTACAACGCCGATGCCAGCGATGCCACCTACAAGCGTCTGCACGAGATCAGCGACGTTGTGCTGCACGCAGGCTTCCCGGTAGTTATCGATGCAACCTACCTCAAGCACGCACACCGTCAGGCCGCCGCCACAGTAGCCGAAACCACCGGCGTTCCTTTCCTTATCCTCGATTGCACTGCGCCACAAGCCGTCATCGAAAGCTGGCTGCAACAGCGTCAACGCGATGCCATGGACCCGTCCGATGCAACCCTGGAAGTCATTGCTGCGCAGCAAGCCGGTCGGGAAGCGCTGGAGGCAGACGAACTGCTGCACGTGAAACGTGTTGAAACAAATACCAGCGGCAGCCTGGACGAACTGGTCGAACAGATTCGCAAGCGCCTGCCAGGCCTTTAAACCGCCACGGCGTGAAGCAGTCGACACTTCACAGCCGGGATCCGGCTCTTTCTGAGTGATGGCACTAAAATATCACTCATACAAGAAAGAGCCGTATCATGAGCGTGCCCAAACAACTCGATTCTGCGCTGTATACCCTCGTGCACAACGAGAACGTTGCCACTTTCAATCAGGAGCGTCCCCCTCAGGGGCTGATTGATTACTGCGGTGGCGATTTTCGCGGACTGGACCTGCGCGCAACTCGCCTGGAAGGCGCGAGCCACGCCCTTGGCCGGTTGAGCAGCAGTTCATCGTCGCCCTAGATGGCAATTCGCCGCGCATTTTCCAACTGCCGCTACACTGCTCAAAGACTTGTGCACAAACGAGCATCCCCATGAGTTCAGGCGTCGCAAGGAGGCTTGATGAACGATGAACTTCAGCACCTGAAAAATCTCGGCAAGACTTCGGCGCAGTGGCTGCATGCCGTCGGGATACACAGCGCTTCGGACTTGCGTCGCCTGGGCGCTGTGGATGCCTACCGCGCCGTTCGTACTCGAGGGTTCCGGGCCTCGAAGGTGCTGCTCTATGCGATTGAAGGCGCGCTGCTCGATGTGCACTGGAACGACATTCCGGCCGAACGCAAGGAAGCCCTCAACAAGCAGCTCGACGCCATCTCGGCGCGGCACAAAAACTGATTGATTGAAGAAGTCGAAAAACGAGTGTTGACTTCTAAATGATAATCGTTATGATTATCACAACTGGTCGCGAGACTGGCCGATATCTGAAAGACCTTGGTTCGGACTCTCAGATTATCTCCTCATCAGGCTAATCACGGTTTTTGACCCGGCAGTTTTGCCGGGTCTTTTTTTGCCTGTCATAAATGCCCTAGCCGCCCTTGCGCATAGTGGCGCAGTAGTCCTGCTCAGGCAGCGCAGCCGTATACCATACGAAATCCGCACTCTGCGGCGTGACCTTTTCCCCACCGACCTGGGCAAACATCAATACCAGCCCCCCTCCACCCGCGCCCAGGTCGAACAGATGCACAGGAACGCCGATATCCTTTCGAACGTGATAACCGCCGGCCAACAGCAATGCCGGTTGAGGCGCAGCGGCGAGGCGCTCGGCGATACGTCGGTCACGTTGTTGTTGAACCGCCAGCATGGCTGGCAAATGAGCTTCAGGCAGCAAGCCGCAATGCGACTGGCGAATCTCTTCCAGCAGCGCTTGCTTGACCGGTGCGGCCGTTGAATGCTCACCTTTCAGCGTCGGTGGCTGCTTGAAAATCTGTCGGATTTCACTGTCATCCAGATTTGCCGCGAGCAGTGGGTACGGTTGCGCCAAGGCTTCCTTCACGATGGGGCCATACATCGCCCAATCCCAACTCTCCTGCCAATCCAGCGCGGCCGGCAAACCTTCCGGATTGACACCGGCATCCGGCTGTTTGAGCTTGTCGACACGGGCTTGTTGCGAGGGTGTCAGCATTTCCAGCAACACGCTGCCCTGCGCTCGTCGTTGCTCAAGAGCCTTGAGCAGCCATAGCTGCAAGGCGTGGTGGTCGGGGTTGTCATGCTGCTCACCCACCAACACCCACGGTGCCGCGGCCAAGCGCTTGACCAACTGATCAGGTGTCAACGCCTGCCCATCTGCCAGGTTTCGGATCACTCCCAATTCAGCGTCATTGCGCCCTTCCAGGCTCTGCCAGGGCGGCAGTGGCGCCTGCGTCTGACAGCCAGAGAGCAAAATCAACAAGGCCATCTTGAGAATCAGTCTGGACATGAGCAGCTTCCTAGCGCGCAATGATCAACGGGTGGCCACGTTCAGGGTGGAGTTGCACCAGCACATCGAGCCCGAACACGGCCTTGAGTGAATCAGGCTGCAACACTTGCGAAGGCGTGTCGAGTGCGTGGGCGCGACCGGCTTCCAGCAGCAGAGTCCGGTCGCAGTAGCGCGCAGCAAGGTTCAGATCATGGAGGATGACCAGCACGGCCGCGCCCCGGTCGGCGAACTCACGCACTGTTTTCAACGTTGTGTGCTGATGCAGTGGGTCGAGCATCGAGGTGGGCTCATCGAGCAACAGGATGCGCTCGCCATCACCCGGCCAGAGTTGTGCCAGCACCCGGGCCAGATGCACACGTTGACGCTCGCCGCCGGACAGGGCCAGGTAGTTACGACCCACCAGATGGGTTATGTCGGCGGCTTGCAGCGCGGGCCCAGTCCCCCCACAAGCAGCGTTGGGTCCAGCTCGATCAGGCGCCCTTCACGCAACGCACGGGTCGACGCCAGCGCCGGGTTTTCCTTGAGCAACGCGGCTCTGGCGGCCTCGCCCTTGAGCGTGCGATCTGCAAAGACAATGACATCCGGGTTGAGGGCGGCAAGCGCCTCAAGAGAAAAATTCTTGTAGCCGGTATTGGTCGCCAGGTTTCTGCCACCGGCCCGGGTCAACAGCCAATCAGCGGCGGTATCAACACCGGCGACCAGCGGCTTGGAGCCACTGTGCCCGAGCAACAACAGCACACCCGGCGCTTTCTGTTTGGCTCGTGCCTGCTCGACCCGCTGCTGTTGCGCGCTCAATTGTTGCTGGTAGTCCGTAAAACGCTGCGTTGCTCGCGCTTCGTCTCCCAACAATGCCCCCAAGTACTGCAAATTACCGCGCAACGCTTCAAGCTTGGCCTCGCTGGAAAATTGCTCGACCTTTACGCCAGCGCCACGAATTTGCGCCAACACCGGAGGCGGCCCCATTTCATCGGTCCCTATCAGGATGTCCGGACGCAGGCTCAATATGCCCTCGGCGGACAGCTGTCGCTGGTAGCCGATACTGGGTAATGTGGTGAGTTTTTCAGGATGCTGACTCGTGGTGTCGACACCTACAAGCTTGGCCTCTCCACCCAGCTCAGTGACCCACTCACTCAATGCGTCAAGCGCGCTCAGTGTTTCGGCAGGTAAATAAAGATGCACTTTCTCTGTGGTTCCGATGCACTTGGCGAAGCGCAAAGCCGAGGATTCCACGTTCAGGACTTCGATGGGCAAGCCATCGACCTTCTGCTGGTTCGGCGCCACGGCATTGTCTATGCCTACCGCAATCGCTGCCCCCATCGCGGCGTGACGCTGGAGTGGCAACCTGATCGATTTCTGGATGACAGCGCCAGCCTGATCCAATGCGCCCGGCACGGCGCACTGTTTCTGATGGAGTCGGGAGAGTGCGTGGCCGGCCCATGTGCGGGGGACTCGCTGATTGCCCTGAACTGCCGGGAAGACAGTCAGGGAATCTGGCTGGATGGGTCAGAGATCGAGTAACACGGGAAGCTTGCGGTCGATGTAGATCTGCTCGGCATCCAGATGCACGGCATACGCCAACACCTCTACACCTTCTGCCGCTGCACTGCGCAACGCCTGGGCATACGCCGGGTCAATTTCCACGGCCGGGCGCACGCCCTCGACACCGCTCAGGTTCACGCAATACAACTGCACGGCACGAACACCTTGCCTGGCCAGTGTCGCCAATTCGCGCAAATGCTTGGCGCCGCGCTGGGTCACCGCATCGGGGAACGCGGCGATCGGCGAACCGTCAAAACCCAGGGTTACACTTTTGACCTCCACATAGGCCGGGCCCGTGGGGAAATCCAGGCGAAAGTCCACCCGGCTGCCCTCCGCTCCGTAAGCGACTTCTCGCTTGAGCGCGGAAAAGCCTGCGAGCTCAGGAATTTTGCCGACCCGCAACGCCTCCTCAACCACGGCATTCGCCCGTCCAGTGTTCACACAGGCCAGGCGCCCCTGCGGGGTTTCGCTGACTTCCCAGGTGCCAGGCAACTTGCGCTTGGGGTCGTTGGAGCGACTGAACCAGATTTTGCCGCCTTCTCGCATGCAGTTGAACATCGAGCCGGTGTTGGGGCAGTGAATCGTCATCTGCTCACCCCCAGGCAGTTCAATATCGGCAAGAAATCGCTTGTAACGGCGCAGCAGACGGGCTTCTTCGAGAACGGGAAATAGCATCAGCCTTGCCAGCTCCGCAATCCGCGACCGATCCGCTCCACCGCTTCCTGCAGACGCGGCAGGCTTTGGGTGTAGGCAAAACGCACGTGATGTCCAGCCTGGTGCCGGCCAAAATCCAGCCCAGGTGTGAAGGCGACGTGCTCGGTTTCGAGGAAGTGCCGGCAAAACGCAAAGGCATCACCACCGAACTTGCTGATATCGGCATACAGGTAAAAGGCGCCTTCGGGCTCAACGGCAATACCGAATCCCAGCGCGCGCAAGGCCGGCAACAGGAAGTCCCGACGCCGGCCAAACTCGGCACGACGCTCCTCGAGAATCTCCAGCGTAGCCGGTTCAAAGCAGGCCAACGCGGCATGCTGAGCCATGCTCGGGGCACTGATGTAGAGATTCTGTGCCAGCTTCTCCAGCTCAGGCACGGCTTGTGGCGGAGCGACCAACCAGCCAAGCCGCCATCCGGTCATTCCGAAGTATTTGGAAAAACTATTCAGCACAAAGGCTTGATCGTCGACCTCCAGCACGCTGGCGGCGTCGGTTCCGTAGGTCAACCCATGGTAAATCTCGTCCACCACCAGGTGGCCATTGCGAGCGTTGATTGCCGAAGACAGGCTGGCCAGCTCGTCGCGCGACAGCAGCGTGCCCGTGGGGTTGGCGGGGGACGCCACCAGTGCGCCGACCGTGTCCTGATCCCAGTAACGCTCCACCAAGTCAGCCGTCAGCTGATAACGCACATCTGGCCCGACCGGTACCAATTGCGCAGCGCCTTCGACCAGACGCAAAAAGTGCCGGTTGCACGGGTAACCAGGGTCCGCCAGCAACCAGTGCTTGCCGGGGTCGACCAGCAGGCTGCTGGCCAGCAACAAGGCACCCGAACCGCCCGGCGTGATGAGAATGCGCTCGGGGTCAATCGACAAACCATAACGCTGGTCGTAGAACCCTGAAATGGCCTGGCGCAGCGCTGGCAATCCACGCGCGGCGGTGTAACGGGTCTGCCCGGACGCCAGTGCAGCCTGGCCGGCAGCGATGATCGGCGGCGCGGTGGTGAAGTCCGGTTCGCCGATTTCAAGGTGGATCACATCATGCCCGGCCGCCTGCAGCTCGTTGGCGCGAGCCAGCAGGGCCATGACGTGAAAGGGCTCGATGGCGCGACTGCGCGCACTGTAGGGCTGGGCCATTAGCCTTCCTTCAAATAGGTGTAAACTTGGCATTCTACCGAACGATCACCCCGAACGGGCGAGCAAGGCCACGGTCCATCGTTAATGCGCAGGCCCCGATCACCAGGAGTAGCGCACCCCGATTCGATCTGGTAAGTTCGGCGGCTTGCAGTCGCAGGGCCGACGGGTGTCGGAGATGGAGCATCCTGCGCAATGGATCAGTAAAGTGAGAGGCGGTCATTCATGCCCACCAACGAAAAAAACAGCGGTCAACTTGCTCACGGCGTCGCACCTTACGTTGAATCCAAAGGTGAGGAGTACATGGGCAAGCCCATGCGGGAACACTTCATCAAGATCCTGGCCAACTGGAAACAGGAGCTGATGATAAGCGTCGACCAGACTGTGGATCACATGAAGGACGAGGCAGCCAACTTCCCCGACCCGGCGGACCGTGCCAGCCAGGAAGAAGAGTTCGCCCTCGAGCTGCGTAACCGCGACCGCGAGCGCAAGTTGATCAAGAAGATCGACAAGACCTTGCAGCTGATTCAGGACGAAGAGTACGGCTGGTGTGACAGCTGCGGCGTCGAGATTGGTGTCAAGCGCCTGGAAGCCCGCCCAACCGCCGACATGTGCGTCGATTGCAAATCCTTGGCCGAGATCAAGGAGAAACAGGTCGGCAAATGACCTGTCCCGATGGGGCGCTCAGGCGCCCCATTTCATTTGCGCTCTTGTGTAAGCCTTGTGATGAACACCCCCGCCTATACCGGCCGCTTCGCGCCGACGCCCAGTGGTTTTCTGCATTTCGGATCGTTAGTGGCAGCCCTTGCCTCCTGGCTGGACGCACGCTCTGCTGGCGGTCGCTGGCTGGTGCGCATGGAGGACCTCGACCCCCCTCGTGAAGCGCCGGGCGCTCAGGCCGCCATCCTGCATACGCTGGAGCGCTACGGCCTGCAATGGGATGGCGAAGTCGTCTACCAAAGCCAGCGCCACGATGCCTATGACGAAATCATCGATCGCTTGTTCAGACAAGGGCTTGCCTACGCATGCACCTGTTCGCGCAAGCAACTGGAAGGCACGCAGGGTATTTATCCGGGCTGGTGCCGCAATGCCTGTCATCCCCTGCACGACGCCGCCATTCGCGTGCGAGTGCCAGAATTGAGTTATCACTTCGATGACCGTGTCCAGGGCCGCTTCGAGCAGCACCTGGGCCGAGAGGTGGGCGATTTTGTGATCCGTCGGCGCGACGGGCTATATGCCTACCAACTGGCCGTTGTGCTCGACGATGCCTGGCAAGGGGTTACCGACATCGTGCGCGGCGCTGACTTGCTGGATTCCACGCCACGCCAGCTGTACTTGCAGGAGCTGTTGGGCCTGCCCCAGCCACGCTACCTGCATGTACCGCTGATTGTTCAGCCCGACGGGCACAAGCTCGGCAAATCCTATCGATCGCCGCCCTTGCAACCGGAACAAGCAACACAGCTGTTGCTGCGCGCCCTACGGGCGCTTGGGCAGAGCACCGAACCCGGCCTGGAACAGGCAACGCCCAGCGAATTGCTGCACTGGGCAACACCCCGCTGGGATGCGGGCACGATCAGCCGCAGCCTGACACTTGCAGAAGCGGATCTGCACTAAAGGCTGCAAAAAACCCTGACTTTTCAGTTCTTTGCGTCAAACCGTCAAAGTCCGTTTGCAGTCAGACTGCCATCCGTTACCATCGCCGCACTTTTTTTGCGCATTCACACAATAATAAGTCGAAGCACGCAGCGGGTTAACCACGAGGCCAGTATGTATATCTATCGATTGGTCCTGCTCCTGGTAGTGGGGATATACCTGTTCTCTCCCGCCATCATGGATTGGTGGATCGAGCCGACAGGCGCCTGGTATCGCCCCTACTTGCTCTGGCTGATTCTGATCGTCGTGACCTTTATCCTGCAGAGCCAACGTGATGCCGATGAGCTTTAGCCTGACCCAGATGATCCTGATCAGCGCCGCCTACCTGCTGGTGCTGTTCGGCGTCGCCTGGATCAGTGAACGCGGGATGATCCCGCGGGCAATCATTCGCCACCCACTGACCTACACCCTGTCGCTGGGCGTCTACGCCAGCGCCTGGGCCTTCTATGGCACGGTCGGGCTGGCCTATCAGTATGGCTACGGCTTTCTGGCCTGTTACCTGGGTGTGTCTGGCGCATTCCTGTTGGCGCCCGTGCTTTTGTACCCGATCCTGAAGATCACCCGGACCTACCAGCTTTCCTCGCTGGCCGACCTGATCGCATTCCGCTTCCGCAGTACCTGGGCCGGCGCCCTGACCACCGTGTTCATGCTGATTGGCGTACTGCCGCTGCTGGCACTGCAAATCCAGGCGGTGGCCGACTCCATCAGCATTCTTACCCGCGAGCCGGTACAACACCGGGTCGCCTTGAGCTTCTGCGCGCTGATTACCTTGTTCACCATTTTCTTCGGCTCGCGCCACATCGCCACCCGGGAAAAGCATGAAGGCCTGGTGTTCGCCATTGCCTTCGAATCCATCATCAAACTCCTGGCCCTGGGTGGCATCGGCCTGTATGCCCTGTATGGGGTGTTCGACGGCCCGCATCAGCTGGAACTCTGGCTGCTGCAGAACCAGACCGCCCTCGCCGCCCTGCACACGCCGCTGCAAGAAGGCCCTTGGCGCACCCTGCTGCTGGTGTTCTTCGCCTCGGCGATCGTGATGCCGCACATGTACCACATGGCGTTTACCGAAAACCTCAACCCGCGCTCGCTGGTCAGCGCCAGCTGGGGCCTGCCGCTGTTCCTGTTGCTGATGAGCCTGGCGGTGCCGCTGATTCTCTGGGCCGGCTTGCGATTGGGCGCGACCACCAGCCCCGAGTACTTCACCCTGGGCCTGGGGATCGCTGCCAACAGCAAATCACTGGCGTTGCTCGCGTATGTGGGCGGTCTGTCTGCCGCCAGCGGCTTGATTATCGTGACCACCCTGGCGTTGTCCGGCATGGCACTCAA
This sequence comes from Pseudomonas sp. R5(2019), assembly GCF_009905435.1. Classification (GTDB taxonomy): domain Bacteria; phylum Pseudomonadota; class Gammaproteobacteria; order Pseudomonadales; family Pseudomonadaceae; genus Aquipseudomonas. The sequence continues at coordinate 9,158 of NZ_JAAAMT010000061.1, read as the reverse complement.
TCACCTGGTGCTGCCGCTGTACCAGCCGCCGGCCGAAGGCAATATCTATCGCTGGCTGAAATGGACGCGCCGGGCCCTGATCGTCGCCATCATCATGGCCGGTTACGGCTTCTACCTGCTGCTCGGTGCTCAGCAAGACCTGGCCAACCTGGGTATCGTCGCCTTCGTGGCAACCCTGCAATTTCTCCCGGGTGTGCTCTCGGTCCTGTATTGGCCGACTGCCAATCGTCGTGGCTTCATCGCCGGCCTGCTGGCCGGGATCAGCGTGTGGATGATCACCATGTTGTTGCCGCTGGTGGGCAATCTGCAGGGCTTCTATATCCCGCTGCTGAACATGATCTACGTGCTCGACGATACCAGCTGGCACATGGCTGCCATCGCTTCGCTGGCGGCCAACGTCCTGCTGTTTACCCTGATTTCACTGTTCACCAATGCCAGCCCGGAAGAGGTCAGCGCCGCCGAGGCCTGCGCCGTGGATAACGTGCGCCGCCCACAGCGGCGGGAATTGCACGCCGCCTCGCCACAAGAGTTCGCCACTCAGCTGGCCAAGCCGCTGGGCGCGAAAGCCGCGCAAAAGGAAGTCGAGCAGGCTCTGCGCGATTTGTATCTGCCCTTCGATGAACGCCGCCCTTATGCATTACGTCGCCTGCGTGACCGGATCGAGGCCAACCTGTCGGGCCTGATGGGCCCAAGCGTTGCCCAGGACATGGTGGAAACCTTTCTGCCGTACAAATCCGGCAGCGACAACTATGTCACCGAAGACATCCACTTCATCGAAAGCCGCCTCGAGGACTACCACTCGCGCCTCACAGGCCTCGCCGCCGAGCTCGACGCCCTGCGCCGCTACCACCGCCAAACCCTTCAGGAACTGCCAATGGGCGTCTGCTCACTGGCCAAGGACCAGGAAATCCTGATGTGGAACAAGGCCATGGAAGAGCTGACCGGCATTGCTGCCAAGCACGTGGTCGGCTCGCGCCTGACCACCATCGGCGAACCGTGGCGCGGGCTACTGCTGGGCTTTATCAATGTGCCGGACGAGCACTTGCACAAGCAGCGCCTGGGCCTGGATGGCCAGACCCGCTGGCTGAACCTGCACAAGGCAGCCATCGATGAGCCGCTCGCACCGGGTAACAGCGGCCTGGTGTTACTGGTCGAAGACCTCACCGAGACGCAGATGCTGGAAGACAAGCTGGTGCACTCCGAACGTCTGGCCAGTATCGGCCGCCTTGCCGCGGGCGTGGCCCACGAGATCGGCAACCCCATTACCGGCATTGCCTGCCTGGCGCAGAACCTGCGCGAAGAGCGCGAAGACGATGGCGAAATCACCGAATTGAGCAGCCAGATCATCGAACAGACCAAACGCGTCTCGCGTATCGTCCAGTCTCTGATGAGCTTTGCCCACGCCGGCAGCCACCAGCACAATGACGAGCCGGTCTGCCTGGCCGAAGTCGCTCAGGATGCCATTGGTCTGCTGGCGTTGAACCGGCGCAACTTCGAAGTACAGTTCTTCAACTTGTGCGACCCGGACCATTGGGTAGAAGGCGACCCACAGCGCCTGGCCCAGGTACTGATCAACCTGCTGTCCAACGCCCGCGACGCCTCACCTGCCGGTACCGCAGTGCGGGTCAAGAGCGAAGCGAGCGAACATACCGTCGACTTGATCGTCGAAGATGAAGGCAGCGGTATTCCGAAAAACATCATGGACCGGCTATTCGAACCGTTCTTCACGACCAAGGACCCGGGCGAAGGAACCGGACTGGGGCTCGCTCTGGTCTATTCCATCGTTGAAGAGCATTATGGACAAATCACCATCGACAGCCCGGCCGATACCCAGAGCCAGCGTGGCACGCGCATCCGTGTGACCTTGCCACGCCATGTCGTAGCGACGTCCGCTGTGAACTGAGACCGTCGAGAGAATTGAATCAATGCCGCATATTCTGATCGTCGAAGACGAAACCATCATTCGTTCAGCCTTGCGCCGACTGCTCGAACGCAACCAGTACCAGGTCAGCGAAGCCGGCTCGGTACAAGAAGCACAGGATCGGTTCAGCATCCCGACATTCGATCTGATCGTCAGTGACCTGCGCCTGCCTGGCGCCCCGGGCACTGAGCTGATCAAGCTGGGCCAGGGCACACCGGTATTAATCATGACCAGCTACGCCAGCCTGCGCTCAGCCGTGGATTCGATGAAAATGGGCGCGGTGGATTACATCGCCAAACCGTTTGATCACGACGAGATGCTCCAGGCCGTAGCGCGTATCCTGCGTGACCGGCAATCCATGCCCGCTACCGCTGCTGCCGAGCGCGGCAATGGCAAGGTTAATGGCGCCAGCGAAAAATCCGCTGGCGAAAGTGCCAATGGCGAGATCGGCATTATTGGTTCCTGCCCACCGATGCAAGACCTGTACGGCAAAATTCGAAAAGTCGCACCGACCGACTCGAATGTACTGATTCAGGGCGAGTCGGGTACCGGCAAGGAATTGGTCGCTCGGGCGCTGCACAACCTTTCACGACGTGCCAAGGCGCCGATGATTTCGGTGAACTGCGCAGCGATCCCCGAAACCCTGATCGAATCTGAGCTGTTCGGCCATGAGAAAGGCGCGTTCACCGGCGCCAGCGCCGGCCGTGCCGGCCTGGTTGAAGCAGCCGATGGCGGTACACTGTTTCTCGATGAAATCGGTGAATTGCCCCTCGAAGCCCAGGCCCGTCTGCTGCGGGTACTGCAGGAGGGCGAAATTCGCCGGGTGGGTTCGGTCCAGTCACAAAAAGTTGACGTGCGCCTGATCGCGGCCACCCACCGGGACTTGAAGAGCCTGGCCAAGGTCGGTCAGTTCCGTGAAGACCTTTATTACCGCCTCCACGTGATCGCGCTGAAACTGCCGGCCCTGCGTGAACGCGGCGCTGACGTCAACGAGATCGCCAACGCCTTCCTGGCACGGCAAAGCGCCCGTGTGGGCCGCACCGATCTTCGCTTCGCCGCCGATGCCGAGCAGGCCATCCGTCATTACTCCTGGCCGGGTAACGTGCGTGAGCTGGAGAACGCTGTGGAGCGCTCGGTGATTCTGTGCGAAAGCCCGGATATCTCGGCCGAGCTGCTGGGCATCGACATTGAGTTGAGCGACCTGGAAGACGATGACGACGCCTTTGCCGGCTTGCCGTCGCAAGCCGCCAATGCCAACAACACCAGCCACGAGCCGACCGAAGACTTGTCTCTGGAGGATTACTTCCAGCATTTCGTGCTCGAGCATCAGGACCACATGACCGAAACCGAGCTGGCCCGCAAACTGGGGGTGAGCCGCAAGTGCTTGTGGGAACGTCGTCAACGCTTGGGAATCCCACGCCGAAAGACCGGAGCCACCAGCGAAAGCTGAGTCGTTTCAGCGACTTGGGCGCACCGTAGCGGTAACAGGCGCTATTGGTTGCAAACTGTTACCTCAACCACATCACGTAACAAAAGCCGGGGCTTACGGTAACGAATCCCCGGCTTTTTTTTGCCTTGCGACCACCCCCGAAAACACGCAAGCCCTTGTATTTAAAGGATTCTAAAAAGTTGGCACAGCTCCTGCTATATGTTTGATACAAGAACAATAACAAGCAATGCACAAGACAATAAAAATAAGACGAATCGACTCACGCACAATAAAAACAACACGGCGGAGGCGCAGCTAACTGATTCTTTTGGAGAGGCGTTGTACTCGGGGCTTGCCCCACAATCAGGCAGAGAACGATAAAAAACTGCGCTAAAGCAGGGCCCGCACTGATTGGATCAATTGATCATTACAACACAGCGACCAAAGCAATCCGTTTGCTCTTGACTCCCGTTAGGGAGACCGTCCACAAGCTTAGGCTTTGTGGAAGGGCGCTCAAACAAAAACAAGAAGCCCAAGAAAAACAAAAATAGAGCATGCAACTACTTCTTGGGGAGCTTCGGCTCCCCTTGTGGTTTCTGCCTTCTCCCCCTCTGCGACACCCTCCTGCGCAGCGTCCTACACCATTCGCCGACTAAATGCTAGAATCCCCGCCCATCATGCGGTCATTCTTCGTTATTGGCCGAACATTCCTTCAAACAGTGCATCCCATGCTGAAGAAGCTGTTCCAGTCGTTCCGTACACCTGTGCGTCGTGCACAACATCGCACCACGCCCGAGGTGCTCAATAGCGGCCAACACTCACTGCATCGTGGCCAGTTCAGTCGTCATGCAGTGAATATTGTCGAACGCCTGCAAAACGCAGGCTACCAAGCCTACCTGGTCGGCGGTTGCGTGCGCGACATGCTGCTGGGCATCACACCCAAGGACTTCGACGTCGCCACCAGCGCCACCCCCGAGCAGGTCCGCGCAGAGTTTCGCAATGCCCGTGTGATTGGCCGGCGTTTCAAGTTGGTCCACATCCATTTCGGTCGTGAAATCATCGAAGTCGCCACTTTCCGCGCCAACCATCCGCAGGAAGAAGAGGAAAACAGCCATCATTCTTCCCGCAACGAAAGCGGACGCATCCTGCGCGATAACGTCTATGGCACCTTGGAAGAGGATGCCCAGCGTCGCGATTTCACCATCAATGCGCTTTACTACGATCCGGTCAGCGAACGCATTCTCGACTACGCCAACGGTGTGCACGATATCCGCAATCGCCTGATTCGCCTGATTGGCGACCCTCAGCAGCGCTACCAGGAAGACCCGGTGCGGATGCTGCGCGCCGTGCGGTTTGCCGCCAAGCTGGATTTCGGCATCGAGAAACACACCACCCTGCCGATCAAGCCAATGGCGTCGCTGCTGCGCGATATTCCTGCCGCGCGCCTGTTCGAGGAAGTCTTGAAGCTGTTCCTGTCCGGACATGCCGCCGACACCTTCGAGATGCTGGTCGACCTGCAACTCTTCGACCCGCTGTTCCCGGCCACCGCACAAGCCCTGGAGCACCACCCGACGTACACGCACACCTTGATCAGCGAAGCGCTGATCAGCACTGACCTGCGCGTTAAACAGGGCAAGCCGGTAACACCCGCCTTCCTGTTTGCCGCTTTGCTGTGGCCGGCCTTGCCTGAGCGCGCGCTGCGCCTGCAAAGCCGTGGCATGCCGCCGATTCCAGCCATGCAGGAAGCCACACACGAGCTGATCAGCGAGCAATGCCAGCGGATCGCCATTCCCAAACGCTTCACCCTGCCGATCCGCGAAATCTGGGACATGCAGGAGCGCCTGCCGCGCCGCAGCGGCAAGCGTGCTGACCAGCTGCTGGACCACCCGCGCTTCCGCGCCGGTTACGACTTCCTGCTGCTGCGCGAATCCGCTGGCGAGGAAACCGGTGATCTGGGCCAGTGGTGGACGGATTACCAGGAGTGCAACGACAGCGAGCGCCGCGACATGATCCGCGAGCTGGGTAACAAGGACGAATCCGGCGCTGCACCGCGCAAACGTCGGCGCAGCAGCAGTAAACGCAAGCGTAGCGATACCGACTCTTCGAGTGCATCAGGCGAATGATCAGCGAACGCGCCTACATCGGCCTGGGCAGCAATCTGGCCGATCCAGAGGAACAACTTCGCTCGGCAGTGCAGTCCTTGAAGCAGTTGCCCTTGTCCAGCCTGACAGGCGTGTCCTCGTTTTATGTCAGCGATTCGCTGTTGCCCGGTCAGCCGCGTTACACCAATGCGGTCGCAGCACTGGATACCAGCCTTGAGCCCGTGCAGCTGCTCGATGCTCTGCAAGCGATCGAGAACGGCCAAGGCCGCGAGCGCCTCGAGCGCTGGGGCCCTCGCACGCTGGACCTAGATATCCTGCTGTTTGGCGATCGGCTGATCGATGAGCTAAGGCTGAAGGTCCCGCACTATCAGATGCAGCTTCGCCCCTTCGTTCTCTATCCCCTGGCCGAGCTGGCGCCTGACGCCTTGCAACTGGCCGACGGCCGGTACCTGCACGAGATGCTGGCCGATTGCCCTTTTATCGGACTCGAGCGCCTGTAAATCCTGCATTGGAGCCGGTAACGCGCGTAACACCGCACCGGTAACAATGCAGTAACACAGGGAATTGACTTCAGGCCCCCTCCTCACGACTATAGGCGTCCGTTGCTCTCAACCGACGCAAAACGGCGCTGGCCGAGCCGGAGCAGGTCGCTTTCAAGACACCGGTAACACTGGCGCTCTGTTCCGAAAACCCAAGAACCTGTGGTGAACACAGGCGTTTCACGGCGCCCGACTGAGGATTACAGTTCATGCCTGACATTACCCTGACCACCTTGCAGAGCCTCAAACTCAAGGGTGAGAAAATAACCATGCTGACCTGCTATGACGCGACCTTCGCACATGCAGCCAGCCAGGCCGGCGTGGAAGTGCTGTTGGTGGGCGACTCCCTGGGCATGGTCCTGCAGGGGCACGACAGCACACTACCCGTGACCACTGCCGAGATGGCCTACCATGTCGCCTGCGTCAAACGGGGTAATCAAGGCGCGCTGATCCTCGCGGACCTGCCGTTCATGGCTTACGCCACCCCCGAGCAAACCTTCGCCAACAGCGCCACGCTGATGCAGGCCGGTGCGCACATGGTCAAGATCGAGGGCGCCGGCTGGCTGGGTGAAAGCATCCGACTGCTCGCCGAACGCGGTATCCCGGTGTGCGCGCACTTGGGCCTGACGCCTCAGGCGGTGAACATCCTTGGTGGCTACAAGGTTCAAGGTCGCCAGGAAAACCAGGCCCGACAGATGCGTGCCGATGCCATCGCCCTTGAGCAGGCGGGCGCTGCCATGTTGTTGCTTGAATGCGTGCCGAGCGAGCTGGCAGCCGAAATTGCCCAGGCGGTGAAGATTCCCGTGATCGGTATCGGTGCCGGGAGCGCTGCGGACGGCCAGGTACTGGTCCTGCACGATATGCTCGGCCTGTCCCTGAGCGGCCGCGTACCCAAATTCGTGAAGAATTTCATGGTCGGCCAGGCCGACATCCAGGGCGCCCTGCGCGCCTATGTCAAAGAAGTCAAAGACGTCACTTTCCCCGCAACCGAGCACGGATTCAGCGCATGAACACTGTCAAGACCGTCCGCGAACTGCGCGCAGCCGTTGCGCGCGCGCGTAGCGAAGGCAAACGTATCGGCTTCGTGCCGACCATGGGCAACCTGCACAGGGGCCATGCGGCGCTGGTCACCAAGGCCGCGCAGCGTGCCGACTTCGTGGTCGCCAGCATCTTCGTCAACCCACTGCAGTTCGGCCCGAGCGAAGATCTGGACAAATATCCCCGTACACTCGCCGCTGATCAGGAAACGCTCCTGCAGGCCGGCTGCCACCTGCTGTTCGCCCCGACCGTCGATGAGATGTATCCCGACGGCATGGGCGTGCAGACGCGCGTCAGTGTGCCGCACCTCTCCGAAGGCCTTTGTGGCGCCAGCCGACCTGGCCACTTTGAAGGTGTCGCGACCGTGGTCAGCAAACTTTTCAACATGGTGCAGCCGGACCTCGCCGTATTCGGCCAGAAAGACTTCCAGCAACTGGCTGTGATTCGCGCCCTGGTGCGTGATTTGAACCTGCCGGTACAAATCATCGGCGAGCCGACCGTACGCGCCGCTGACGGCCTGGCGTTGTCCTCGCGCAATGGTTACCTCAACGAAGAGCAGCGCGCCATCGCCCCGGCCCTGTACCGTTCGTTGAGCGCGATTGCCGAGGCAATTGTCAGCGGTAATCGTGATTTTTCCGCGCTGATCGCCAACGCGAACCAGCAACTGAGCACCGTCGGCTTTCGCCCAGACTATCTGGAGATTCGCAACGCCCTGACCCTGCGCCCAGCCACGGTCGATGACCGCGACCTGGTAATTCTGGTTGCCGCGTACCTGGGCGCCACCCGCCTGATCGACAACCTGCATCTGAATCTCGACAGCAAGGCCTGAGCCCATATTGCCCGGGGTTTGCGCTTCGGGCACACTGCCGCGGCTCGCGGGGCTGCGGGTGGTTCCCAGCCCTTGTACGAGGACCTGACAGAGGAGACATTCATGCACGCCATCATGCTCAAGGCCAAGCTGCATCGCGCAGAAGTTACCCACGCCGTGCTCGACTACGAAGGCTCTTGCGCCATCGACGGCGAATGGCTGGACCTCTCAGGCATCCGCGAATACGAACAGATCCAGATTTACAACATCGACAACGGCGAGCGTTTCACCACCTATGCCATTCGTGGCGAAGAAGGATCCCGCATGATTTCGGTCAACGGTGCCGCCGCGCACAAAGCCAAGGTTGGCGACCGAGTCATCATCTGCGCTTATGCGCATTACAGCGAAGCTGAGCTGCTGAATTTCAAACCCCGCATGCTGTATATGGCGCCCGGCAACGAGCTGAGCCACACCAGCAACGCGATTCCAGTTCAAGTTGCCTGATCAAGGCAACCCGCCCGGCGCAACCCGGGCGGGCTTTACGTGTCCAAAGCCGTTCACGCAATAAGGAAACCTGCAGCGATGGCGTATTACCGAACCCCTCATGACGTTACCACCCTGCCCGCCTGGAAGGCGCTGAGCCAACACCGCCAAGCCATGCAGGACTTCAGCATGCGCGAAGCGTTTGCGGCTGACCCACAACGCTTCCATCAGTTTTCCCTGAGCAGCTGCGGCTTGTTCCTGGATTACTCCAAGAACCTGATCACCTGCCAGACTCGCGACATGCTGGTCCAGCTCGCCAATGAAGTCGGCCTGCAGGACGCGATCAAGTCGTTGTTCGCCGGCGAGATTCTCAACGCCTCCGAAGGTCGCCCGGCGCTGCACACCGCGCTGCGTCGTCCGGTAGGCGACAAGCTGAATGTCGGCGGCGTGAACATCATGCCGGAAGTGCACAAGGTCCTGAACCAGATCACCGAGCTGGTCGTGCGCATTCACGATGGCCTGTGGCGCGGCTACACCGAGAAGCCGATCACCGACGTGGTGAACATCGGTATCGGTGGTTCGTTCCTGGGCCCGGAGCTGGTCTCCGAAGCGCTGCTGCCCTACGCCCAGAAAGGCGTTCGCTGTCATTATCTGGCCAACATCGACGGCAGTGAGTTTCATGAACTGTCGGCCAAGCTGGCCGCCGAGACTACGCTGTTCATCGTCTCGTCGAAAACCTTCAGCACCCTCGAAACCCTGAAAAACGCCCAGGCGGCCCGTAGCTGGTACCTGGCCCAGGGTGGCCCGGAAGCCGAGCTGTACCGCCACTTCATTGCCG
>NZ_JAAAMT010000060.1 GCF_009905435.1 Pseudomonas sp. R5(2019) | reverse complement strand
CGATCGAAGAGGCGGCCATGGACCTGGGCGCGCGGCCGTGGAAGGTGTTCTTTTTGATCACCATCCCGATGATCGCGCCGTCGCTGGCGGCGGGCGGGATGATGTCCTTCGCCCTGTCGCTGGATGATCTGGTGCTGGCCAGCTTCGTGTCCGGCCCGGGTTCGACCACTTTGCCGATGGAAGTGTTCTCGGCGGTGCGCCTGGGCGTGAAACCAGAGATCAACGCCGTCGCCAGCCTGATTCTGCTGGCAGTATCCTTCGTGACCTTTTTGGTCTGGTGGTTCAGCCGCCGGGCCGAAATCAGCCGTAAACGCTCGATCCAGTTGGCGATGGAAGAAAGCGTTGCGTCGCCGTCCCCTTCAGAGCGGTCTGCGCGTGAACCCATAAGAAAAGTGGAGTTGTACACATGATGATGTTTGGCAGGACTCTGATGGCCGCTGCCTTTATGAGCGCGATGGCGGCCACCGCCGTCGCCCAGGCCGATGACAAGGTGCTGCACGTTTACAACTGGTCCGATTACATCGCTCCCGACACCATCAAACAGTTCGAGAACGAGACCGGCATCCAAGTGGTGTACGACGTCTACGACAGTAACGAAACCCTGGAAGCGAAGCTTTTGACCGGTAAATCGGGCTACGACATCGTGGTGCCGTCCAACAGCTTCCTGTCCAAGCAGATCAAGGCCGGGGTTTACCAGGAGCTGGACAAGTCGCGCTTGCCGAACTGGAAAAACCTCAACCCGACCTTGCTGAAAAACGTCGAAGCGAGCGACCCGGGCAACCGCCATGCGTTCCCTTACATGTGGGGCACCATCGGCATCGGCTACAACCCGCAGAAGGTCCGTGAAGTGCTCGGCCAGGATGCGCCGGTGAACTCCTGGGACCTGCTGTTCAAGCCCGAGTACGTCGAGAAACTCAAGGCCTGTGGCGTGAGCTTCCTCGACTCGTCGACCGAAGTACTGCCGATTGCCCTGCATTACCTCGGTTACCCGACCGACAGCCAGGACAAACAGCAGATCGCCGAGGCTGAAGCGTTGTTCCTGAAGGTGCGCCCGTCGATCTCCTATTTCCACTCGTCCAAGTACATCTCGGACCTGGCCAACGGCAACATCTGCGTGGCGGTCGGCTACTCCGGCGACATCCACCAGGCCAAGGCCCGCGCCGAAGAAGCCGGTGCGCCTGGGCGCGTGGCCTTCAGCATTCCCAAGGAAGGGGCAGGGAGCTTCTACGACATGGTCGCCATGCCCAAGGACGCCGCCAACGTCGAGGGCGCTTACCTGTTCATGAACTACCTGATGCGCCCGCAGGTGATGGCCGATATCAGCAATACCGTCGGCTACCCGAATGCCAACGCGGCGGCCACGCCATTGGTGAATGAAGAGATTCGCACCGATCCGGGTGCTTACCCGCCGGAGCAAGTGCTGTCGACGCTGTATGCGATTGCGGATTTGCCGATGGCTTCGCAGCGCTACATGAACCGGGCCTGGACGAAGATTCGTTCGGGGCTTTGATCGAGGGCCTGGGGCTGCTCTGCAGCCCTACCGGAGCACGTCCATGTAGGAGCGGACCTGGCCGCGATGGGCTGCGAAGCGGCCCCGGCGATTCTGAAACCGCCGGCACTCGCACGCTGATTTGTAGATGTCACAGGCCCAAGGGGCCGCTGCGCGGCCCATCGCGGCCGGGTCCGCTCCTACAGGCATTGAGGCAAGCCTTGCCCATCCCCCTCAATCACGCTAACCTCCCGCACGTCGCTGCAAATTCAGCGACTGGGTCTGCAAGCCCAAATGTTAGGCGCATAGCGCCACCCATACTGAACAGGCGCTTTTTTTTGCCTGCGATTTATGGTGGTCGTGCGTGGGAGACCTTCGGGTCTGCCGGGTGCCTAACGTACCGGTCTTGCAGACCCGCGCACGGCTACCGCCCATCATCTGCAAGTGATGCCGGTAGTTCCTTTCTTACGTTAGGAGCTTCGTCATGATGAAAATTGTTCCCGATCCACCACCGCTCCGTCCCACCACCATCCTCCAAACCGCTCAATCCCCCTTCAGTTCCTGCAACAGCGCCCACGAATCGCTCTTCCACGTCCGCAGTGGCGTTATCGCCGAAGACGCGTTGACTCACATTTCCCGTCACCTGCAAACCGCCTTCGAAACCTCCACCCGGATCCACAACATCACGCCCATGCTCGACACGGGCTTGCATTGGTCCACGGTCTGGGCAGTAGAGGCTGCCAGGGCGTTGGTCGAGGGGCTGTTGAACGGTGCCGATGACGTGGTGCTGCCGCCCAAGGATGCAACCGGGGTGTTTATTCCCGGCACGATTCGCAAGACGGCCGAAAAGGCATTCGGGCATTTCGGGGCCTGTGATCAGCCGATGTTCAGTGTGCGCAGTGGGGTGATGGCGGAGGATGTGCTGGTGCATGTTTCGCTGTATCTGCAGGCGGCGTATGCCACGGCGAATGAAGTGTGTTTGCTGACGCCGCAGGCGGGGAAGGGGCTGCACTGGGCGACGTTGCATGCCATTGAGGCGGCGTTGGGGCTGACTGAGGCGTTGCTGGAAGGCTCGAGCGGGGTTTAGCTGTTGTCGGTTTTGCGAGAATGAAGACACCGCACAAAGCCTGAAAAACCGGCGTGGATGGAGATGGGTGTGGGAGTAAAGCTTGTCGGGGCGCCGAACCGTCGCGATGGTTTTGCTGCGGTGTGACAGATACACCGCGTAGCCTGCATCGCTAGCAAGCTCTGCCCACACCGATCTTTATTTCTGCCGAAAATGGGCGGGACACTTCAGCTCGTAGGAGCACAGCTTGCTGGCGATGCAGGCGCCGCGGTGCATCTGTCACACCGCGGTGAATCTATCGCCAGCAAGCTGTGCTCCTACAGCTATTGCCCATCCCTTTCAATCACGCTAACCTCCCGCACGTCGCTGCAAATTCAGCGACTGGGTCTGCAAGCCCAAAATGGTGAAAGGCGCAAAGCGCCACCTCCAAATCGCTGGCGTTTTTTTATGCCCGTGATTCGCTTAATGGTGGCTGCGTGCGGGAGGCTTTCGGGCCTGCCGGGTTCCTTTCGCCCCGGTCTTGCAGACCTGCACGTAGCCGCCACCCATCATCTGCAAGTGATGCTGGCGGTTTCATTTGGCGAAAGGAGTATCACCATGATGAAGATCGTTCCAGACCCACCACCGTTCCGTCCCACCACCGTCCTCCAAACCGCTCAATCCCCCTTCAGTTCCTGCAACAACGCTCACGAATCGCTCTTCCACGTCCGCAGTGGTGTTATCGCCGAAGACGCGTTGACTCACATTTCCCGTCACCTGCAAACCGCCTTCGAAACCTCCACCCGGATCCACAACATCACGCCCATGCTCGACACGGGCTTGCATTGGTCCACGGTCTGGGCAGTAGAGGCTGCCAGGGCGTTGGTCGAGGGGCTGTTGAACGGTGCCGATGACGTGGTGCTGCCGCCCAAGGATGCAACCGGGGTGTTTATTCCCGGCACGATTCGCAAGACGGCCGAAAAGGCATTCGGGCATTTCGGGGCCTGTGATCAGCCGATGTTCAGTGTGCGCAGTGGGGTGATGGCGGAGGATGTGCTGGTGCATGTTTCGCTGTATCTGCAGGCGGCGTATGCCACGGCGAATGAAGTGTGTTTGCTGACGCCGCAGGCGGGGAAGGGGCTGCACTGGGCGACGTTGCATGCCATTGAGGCGGCGTTGGGGCTGACTGAGGCGTTGCTGGAAGGCTCGAGCGGGGTTTAGCTGTTGTCGGTTTTGCGAGAATGAAGACACCGCACAAAGCCTGAAAAACCGGCGTGGATGGAGATGGGTGTGGGAGTAAAGCTTGTCGGGGCGCCGAACCGTCGCGATGGTTTTGCTGCGGTGTGACAGATACACCGCGTAGCCTGCATCGCTAGCAAGCTCTGCTCCCACACCGATCTTTATTTCTGCCGAAAATGGGCGGGGCACTTCAGCTCGTAGGAGCACAGCTTGCTGGCGATGCAGGCGCCGCGGTGCATCTGTCACACCGCGGTGAATCTATCGCCAGCAAGCTGTGCTCCTACAGAATCAGGTGGCGTGACTTTCAGGGTCACATCCTGTATAGAATCACGCCACCAAGGGGAGTCCGGCAACGGGCTGAGAGACCGCTGGCACAGCGCGGTGACCCTTCGAACCTGATCCGGATCATGCCGGCGAAGGGATGGGGCTTTGAACCTGCCTTTTTGCCGGCCTCACTGCGAGGCCGTCCCTGTCTGCTGAACACGGTCTCGCTGTCGCCATCTAGAGAGCACAGCACCATGACCGAGCGCTTTACCGAAACCCTTCGCCGCAAGAGCGAGCCCACCTGGTCCGAGGCGGTCGAGCACCGTTTTATCACTGAACTGTTTGCCGGCAGCGTCGATGACCGGGTGATGGCCAACTACCTGATCCAGGACCATCGCTTCCTCGACAGCTTCCTGACCCTGCTCGGCGCGGCCATTGCCACAGCGGACAGTTTTGAGGCGCGGCTGCGTTTCGGCCGCTTTGCCGGCATGGTCTCGGGCGAAGAAAACACTTACTTCTTGCGCTCCTTCGAGGCCCTCGGCGTGACCGAGGCGCAGCGCCGTGAGGCGCCGGATGCGCCCGCCACCGCAGGTTTCAAGGCAATCATGCGCGAAGCTGCACAAACCCGTTCCTATGCCGCTGCGCTGTCGGTGCTTAACGTTGCCGAATGGCTGTATCTGGATTGGGCCATCAAGGCACCGACGCCGCTGCCGCCCAACTTTGTGCACGCCGAATGGGTGACCCTGCACGACAATCCGTTCTTCCGTGATTTCATCGCCTTCCTGCGCTCCGAGCTGGACCGGGTCGGGCCAGCCGAAGAGGCGCTGAGCACTGATTTCTTCTTGCGCGCGGTGAAACTCGAACGCGAGTTTTTCGACGCCGCCTATGCAATCGAGGGTTGACCGATGGATATTTTCGACCAGCTCAAAAGCGCGGCCTCGGCCGAGTGGAGCAGCTATGTGGACCATGATTTCGTTCGCCAGATGGGCGCCGGCACGTTGCCGGAGGCGGCGTTTCGGACCTACCTGGTGCAGGACTATCTGTTCCTGATCCAGTTCGCTCGCGCCTGGGCGCTGGCCGCCTACAAGAGCCGCACTCCGGCGGACATTCGTGCCGCTCAGGCGGGCCTGGCGGCGATCCTCGACGAAACCGAATTGCACGTGCGCTTGTGTGCGCGGTGGGGGCTGTCGCGGGAAGATATTGAATCGGCGCCGGAGCATCAGGCCACGGTTGCCTATACCCGCTATGTGCTCGACTGTGGCGCCGCGGGTGATCTGCTGGAGCTGCACGCGGCGCTGGCGCCGTGTGTCATCGGTTATGCCGAAATCGGTCGTGCCCTGGCCCCCAATGGTGTGGCGGCGCTGGGCGATCATCCGTACCGCGAATGGATTGGCGAATACGCCGGGGACGGTTACCAACAAGTGGCCAGCCAGGCGCGCAAGCACCTGGACGAGCTGGCTGCCCGGACCATGACCGAGCGGCGTTTCGTCGAGCTGACCGGGGTGTTTGCCACGGCGTCCCGATTGGAGGCCGACTTCTGGCAAATGGGGTTGGATGCGCAGCCGCGTTGAGCGGTGCGAATGGGGCGCACCTGCCCATCAATGCCGCAACCGATACCCCGTCTTGAAGATCCAGCTGACCACAGCGATGCAGGCCAGCAAAAAGCCCAACGTCATGCCGATGCTGACCCAGACGTTGACGTCCGCGACCCCATAGAAGCTCCAGCGGAAGCCGCTGATCAAATACACCACCGGGTTGAACAGGGTGATCTTTTGCCACAGTGGCGGCAGCATGCCGATGGAGTAGAAGCTGCCGCCCAGAAAGGTCAACGGTGTGACGATCAAGGCCGGCACCACCTGCAGCTTTTCCCAGCCATTGACCCAGATGCCGATGATGAAGCCGAACAGGCTGAAGGACACGGCCGTCAGCACCAAAAACAGCGCCATCAGCCAGGGGTGGAGAATCTCGAAATCGACGAACAAGCGCGCCGTGGCCAGAATCACCAGACCGAGAATGATCGACTTGGTGGCGGCGGCGCCCACATAGCCGATCAGGATCTCCAGATACGAGATCGGTGCCGACAGCAGTTCATAGATCGTCCCCGAATACTTGGGCATATAGATGCCGAACGAGGCGTTGGAAATGCTTTCGGTGAACAGCGCCAGCATGATCAGCCCCGGCACGATAAAGGCGCCGTAACTGATGCCCTGCACCTGAGTCATGCTCGAACCGATGGCTGAACCGAAAACCACGAAATACAGGGAGGTGGAGATCACCGGTGTCGCCAGGCTTTGCAGCAAGGTGCGCCAGGTGCGCGCCAGCTCGAACCTATAGATGGCGCGGATTGCGTACAGATTCATGCCGAAGCCCTCACCAGGCTGACGAAAATATCTTCCAGCGAGCTCTGGCTCGACTGCAGATCCTTGAAGTCGATGGCGAGGCGGTCCAGGTCCTTGAGCAGTTCGGCGATGCCGGTATGTTCACGCTGGGCGTCGAAGGTGAGCACCAGGGCATGACCGTCATCGAGCAGTTCCAGCGGGTAACCGGCGAGGGCCTCGGGCACGGCGATCATGGGTTGTTTGAGCTGCACGGTCAGCTGCTTCTTGCCGAGTTTGTGCATCAGGGTGGCCTTGTCTTCGATCAGGATGATCTCGCCCTTGCGGATCACGCCGATGCGGTCGGCCATTTCCTCGGCTTCCTCGATGTAATGGGTGGTGAGGATAATGGTCACACCGCGCTCGCGCAGGCGCCGCACCATCGCCCACATGTCGCGGCGCAGCTCGACGTCGACACCGGCGGTGGGTTCGTCGAGAAACAGGATATCGGGCTCATGGGACAGCGCCTTGGCGATCATCACCCGGCGCTTCATGCCGCCGGACAGCTCGTACAGTTTGGCGTGACGCTTGTCCCACAGCGAAAGGTCGCGCAGCAGTTGTTCCAGGAAGGCCGGGTTCGGTTTCTTGCCGAACAGCCCGCGACTGAAACACACGGTGGCCCAGACGGTCTCGAACACGTCGTTGACCAGCTCCTGGGGCACCAGGCCGATTTGCGAGCGGGCGGCGCGGTAATCGGCGCGAATGTCCTTGCCACCGACCAGCACCTGGCCATCGCCGACATTGACGATGCCGCAAATGATGCTGATCAGAGTGGTCTTGCCAGCGCCGTTGGGGCCCAGCAGGGCGAAGATTTCACCCTTGTGGATTTGCAGGTTGATGTTCTTCAGCGCCGGGTGGCCGGACGCATAGGTCTTGTTCAGGTTCTGAACCGAAATCACCGACTGCACAGGAGCTCCATTGTCGGGCGAGGGGTGTGCAATTGTAGGGCGGTGGGATAGGAATTGCCGCTTTAAAAGCATCGCGGGCAAGCCTTGCTCCCACAAAAGCCCGTTATTCCATGGCTATGGAGGCCGTTGTGGGAGCAAGGCTTGCCCGCGATGCGTCTAAGGGACTCAGCGTTTGATACGAATCTTCTGCCAGCTACGATCGCTGGTGAACGACCCGGTATCGCCACGCCAGACAAACAGCGTGGCCCGGTAAAAGGCCGTGATAACCGAGCAATCCAGCCCCCGGATTTTCCTGTAGGCCCATAACCAACCTCGGTGTCGACGTTCAGCTTCCATGTTCATGGTGCAATCCTGCATAAGTAGGCCTCTGCTTACTGTAGTCAGGATCTCTGAGCGATCAATGGTCGTCGGATTCATTTCCTACGGGAACTGGCGAATTTACCCATGTCTGCAGCCTGGCCTGGGCGCTTTTGCGCAAGCGCCCCGGCGCGACCTGGAAAAACTCGCGAAAACAGCGCTGAAAGTGGGCGATGCTGACAAAGCCGGTGGCCACCGCAATCTCGGCCATGCTCTTGTTGGTCTGCAGCAGCAACTGGCGCGCCCGGGTCATGCGCAGTTCCATGTAGTAACGGGTCGGCGAGGCATTCATGTGGCGCATGAACAGCCGCTCCAGGTGCCGGCGCGAGATGTCGGCGCAGCGGGCAATCTCGTCCATGCTCAGCGGTTCGTCGATATTGCTGCTCATCAACTCCAGGGTGAGCTTGAGCGCCTGGGGCAGGGTGGGGTTGCGGTCGATGGCCACCACCGAGACGTCCAGCACCTCTTGCAACTTGTCGCAGCCCAGCACTTCATCGATGGCGCTGACAAAGCCATCGCCGAAACTGCGCCGCACCACCTCCAGCATCATCCCCAGCGAACTGTTGGCCCCGGCGCAGCTCATGCGGTCGCGGTCTACCACGAACGAGCGCGACGACAACTGGGTGCGCGGGAAGTCCTCGCTCATTACCGCCCGGCCATCGGGGTGAAAGGCGCACTGATAACCGTCGAGCAGGCCGGCCTCGGCGAGGAAATACGCGCCGTTCCACAGCCCGCCCAGCATCTGGGCATGGCTGGCCGCCGATTTCAGTCGACTGCGGATCAGCGCCGAGGACTGCAGCTTGACCCGGTAGCCGCCACAGACCACCAGCATGTCCAGCGCATGGTCATCAAAGTGTTCAAGGTTGCAGTCGGTGGCCACTTCAATGCCCAGGTCACTGAGGGCGCGCTGGCCGCTGACGCTGACCACCTGGACCTGATAGAGCGGCGACGGGCTCATCAGGTTGGCGGTGACCAGCGCATCCACCGCACCGGTGAAAGCCATCATCGAAAAGTGGTCCAACAACAAAAAGGCGACGCGCTGTGCCTTGGCGGGTTGACCGGGCTGAGGCCCACCCAGATGAGCCATGTTCTTGGTTTTCAGCAGGCTCTCGAACGAGGTTCGCATGGTAATTCCTGAAGCGAAAAAAGCGGATCACCCATGCTGCCCGATTAGCGTGAATCTGGCGAGTCGGGCATCAGCTCGACTCGCGCTCCAGTAGCTGCCGTTTACGCTCCACGCCCCAGCGATAACCCGACAGATCGCCGTCGCTGCGCACCACCCGATGACAGGGAATGGCCACTGCCAGGTTATTGGCGCCACAGGCCTGTGCCACCGCGCGATACGATGTCGGCGCGCCGATCAGGGCGGCGATTTCGGCGTAGCTGACGGTCTTGCCCACCGGAATTTCGCGCAGCGCTTGCCAGACCCGCTCCTGAAACGCGGTGCCGCGCAGGTCCAGCGGCAGGTCCAGGCCAATGGCAGGTGCTTCGACAAAGCCCACCACTTGCGCCACCCGTTGCTCGAAAGCTGGGTCGCCACCGATAAAATGCGCCTTGGGGAATTTGTCCTGCAGCTGGTGCACCAGCGCGCCCGGGTCGTCGCCCAGCAGGATCGCGCAGATGCCACGGCTGCTTTGCGCCACCAGAATCGCCCCCAGCGAGCACTCACCGACCGCGAAGCGGATATCGGTGTTGGCGCCGCCAGCGCGATAGTCGCCGGGCTTCATGCCGAGCACATCAGCGGATGACTCATAGAAGCGGCTGTTGGAATTGAAGCCAGCGTCGTACAGCGCCTCGGTCACCGTATTGCCGTGCTTGAGCCGCTCACGCAGCTTGCGTGCCCGGTGTGCGCTGGCGTAGGCCTTCGGCGTCAGCCCGGTGGAGGCCTTGAAGACCCGGTGAAAGTGATACGGGCTCATGCCCAGCCGCTCGGCCAGGGCGTTGAGCCCTGGCGCCGGCTCCGAGGCCTCGATGATCTGGCAGGCAGCGGTCACCAGCGCCGCATGCTGGCGGGCAAGGCTGCTCTGGTCGCCGCCGGCTCGCCGACTGGGACGGTAGCCGGCGGCCTGGGCCTGCTCGGCGCTGTCGAAGAACTCGACATTCTCAAGCCGGGGCAGGCGCGAGGCGCTGCTGGGGTGGCAGTAGACCCCGGTGGTTCGTACCCCATAGACGAATTGCCCGTCGGCGCCTGGGTCACGGGCCAGAATGGCTTGCCAGCGCGGGTCGCTGGCGCTGATGGGGAGGCGGGGGGCGGGTTTCATGGGCCTGTCCTGAAAGCACTGAGGTGGCGTCAGTCTGAGCTTACCTTGTCCGGATAACACTCCGGGACTTGCGATTGAATTCCCGGGCCTCATCGCAGGCAAGCCCGGCTCCCACATTGTAGGAGCAAGGCTTGCCTGCGAAGAGGCCAGCACAACCAACACAAACCTTAAACTTCTGAGGTAAGGGCTTACTCCAATGGCCGCCAAGGGCCACCATTACGCACATTCCCCACCGCCTTATCGACCTTGAACCATTCAAAGCACTGCACCGGGCAGCCCTGTAACAGGGCAATTTCTTCCGCACGCTCCTTGGGCGTGTCATGGCTCAGCCATTCCTCGGCCAGATCCGGGGCCAGCACGACCGGGCGACGGTCATGAATATCGACCATGCCGCCCTCGGCGTCGGCGGTCAGGATGACGAAGCCATCGTCGGCCGCAGGCTCCGCGTGGGGCGGGCTGAACTGGCCAATGCTGGCACAGAAGATCGGCTCGCCGTTTTTCAGGCGAATCAGGTAAGGCTGTTTATGCTTCGGGTCATCGGGGTCGGCCACCCACTCGAACCAGCCGTCGATGGCGGCCAGTGCCCGGTGTGGCCAGATCTGGCGGAAATAGGGGCCGTGGGCGACTTTCTCGACCCGGGCATTGATGCGCCGGGCGGTGCCCTTGTCCCAGTTCGGCTTCCAGCCCCAGCGCACATCGGCGGCGAGCAGATGCACGCCCTCACAGCGCAGCACGGCCGCCATGCTCGTCGGCGGCAGGTTGTAGCGATTCAATGGCTCATCGCCGACGGTATTGACCAGCGCGTTGGGCATGCTCAGGGCATCGACGAAATCGTGGATGCCCCGGTATTGGGAAAGTCTGCCGCACATGGCCGTCACCCTGGTGTGCCGGGCTGATCGCCGGCTTACACAGTAAGACCGGGACGGCGTCCAGGCAACACGCTCAACGGTAATAGCGACGATCGTCACGGTCACGGTCACGGTCGCGGCGGTCATCCCGGTCATCGCGATCATAATCGCGCGAATGGCGATGATCACGGTCGCGCCAGCCGTCATCGCGGTCATCGTAATGGTGGTGATAGCACCCGGACAGGCTCAACAACAGTGCCACCAGGGCAAACTTGGGCAAATGGGTCAACACGGTCTTCTCCTCAAGCACGTCGATCATCGTGCGTGGTGCTAAGACCTTGTTTTTGTTGCCGTGTTTGATGGGGGGTGGAAAATATTTCATTGTCGACACAAACCCTGTAGCCGCTGCCGTCAGCCTGCGAAGGACCGCGAAGCGAGCGCAGGGCCTTGAGACCGCATCGGCGCCCGCGGCAGCGGCTACAGGACTTGGTAGCAATCTGCAGTGCTGATTCCTGTCATCAGCAATATGTTAGTAGAAGTATCCTACAAAACCGGTCGACTATCATGACCTTGGCCCCGGGATGCTTGACGTCTAGTATTTTTCGCCTTCTCCATGTAAAGCCCAACAAACGACTCTGCTCACTCACAACTCTCTCCCGAAAAATCTTTTGCACGCTCTCCCATGATGGAAGATCGGCACACACTGTATGGAGCCTGGATGAGCAAATATATTTCGGCGACGGCCTATAGAGGCCGCTCACTTCTTTTGGTCCTTTCGGTGACAGTATTCTTCGTTGGATTTACTGAATTTATGCTCTCGTCTATGCTCTCGCCCCTTGCTGTGGCGTTTGAGACCACGTCGGTAGGTGCTTCATGGCTAGTGTCTAGCTACGCACTTTCCTACGCTTTGGCGGCGCCCCTGTTTGGTTATTTTTCAGATCGAACGAATAAACGTAAGTTGTTGCTGCTGGCGTTGTTGTTTTTTGCAGTGGATGGGCTTGCAGTAATATATACGCCAACGTTGGAGGTCGCCATTATGTTCCGGGTTTTCGGTGGAATTGCGTCGGCGGCACTCATTCCAACAGTATTCTCATTACTGTCTGATCTTGTCCCCCTTTATAGTCAGGCTGGGGCCATGGGGGTCGTCATGCTGGGTATGACTGTCGGAATTTCATGTGGGCCGGCGTTGGCTGGAGTACTCACAGATATTCTCGATTGGCGTGCGCCATTTTTGCTCAGTTCTGTGGGATGTCTATTAACGTGTGTCGTTGGATTTTATTATCTTCCGTTACAGTCGCCCCCGTCCACGGCCAAGAAGCCCACGTTTGATGGGTTTCGTAAGTGGTTTGTGCTGAGACCTGTTTTGGCAAAGGCAGCGTGGAATGGAACAAGCATTTCTGCCTTCCTCCTTTCCGGTGAAGTTCTTCGGCAACGATATGGTTTTGGTCCTGCCGAAGTAGGTTTGACGGTGGTGGCTTTTGGTGTCGGGTTGGGCCTCGGGAACTTGACTGCAGGCCCGCTTCGAAAAGTGTGTGGTCGAGAGGAAGGAGTACTTGTTCTTGTCAGTGCTTTGTTGATTCCTGCTGTTTCCATTTTTATGGTTTTGGAACTCGCTATTTGGGGATCGATTGTGTGTTTATTATTTTGGGGCGCTGCACTGGGCGCTGGAGCACCCTTGAGCACAGTTGTGCTGGCGGCAAGAGCAGGGCCAGACAAAGGAGTCGTTTTAGCTATTGCCGAAACGTTTAATAATTTAGCGATATTGACTGTAATGCCCTTGGCAACTTCGATGTTGGTTTTTGGTGGGGCTGGCCTTGCATTGATTGTGATCTTGATAGGGTTGGGAGTTGGTTTGATGCTGACGGTTATCGACTTTTATTTCCTCAAGCCCAATCTGTCTAGACTAAGTAATTTACTCATCAGGCCCCGCGGTCGTAAATAGACTTTTGGATGTAGGACATTGACCTCCCTCAACGCACTGCGTAGCCTTGCACCCTCGAGGTTCTGCGGCCCAGGTCGCAGCTAAGACGGGAACGCGGTCAATGCCGCGGCTGCCCCCGCAACTGTAAGCGGCAAGGGTTAGGGCAAGGCCACTGCGCATGCGCGGGAAGGCGCCTTGACCGCCAATGAACGGCATGCCGCAAGCCAGGAGACCTGCCTCGGACAGCTTCTCACTACAACCGGGCGGGGTGATCCGGTGGCGAACGCGCCCGCGTGCCCGGCACGCGCGGTTCTCGTCCTGCATGCCCGCCATTCCTGCCAAGGGCATCGACATGAAAACACTGGCTAAACTCCCCGTCACCATCGTTACCGGCTTCCTCGGCTCGGGCAAGACCACCTTGCTGCGCCACATGCTCGACAACGCCCAGGGCCGGCGCATTGCCGTGATCGTCAATGAATTTGGCGAACTGGGCATCGACGGCGAGATCCTCAAGCAGTGCAGCATTGGCTGCAGCGAAGAAGAGGCCAACGGTCGCGTCTACGAGCTGGCCAACGGCTGCCTGTGCTGCACCGTGCAGGAAGAGTTCTTCCCGGTGATGCGTGAACTGGTCGAGCGTCGTGGCGACCTGGACCATATCCTGATTGAAACCTCGGGCCTGGCGCTGCCCAAGCCGCTGGTCCAGGCTTTCCAGTGGCCGGAAATCCGCAATGCCTGCACCGTCGATGCGGTGATTACCGTGGTCGACAGCCCGGCCGTGGCTGCCGGTACCTTCGCCGCCTTCCCGGACCAGGTCGACGCCCAGCGCAAGCTCGACCCGAACCTGGACCATGAGTCCCCGCTGCACGAACTGTTCGCCGACCAACTGGCCAGCGCCGACCTGGTCATCCTCAACAAGGCTGACCTGATCGCCCCGGAAGCCCTGGCGGCCGTGCGTGCCGAAGTCGCCGAAGAACTGCCGCCGGCGGTCAAAGTCGTCGAAGCCAGCAGCGGTCGCCTGCCGCTGGACGTGCTGCTGGGCCTGGGCGCCGAGTCGGAAGCGCATATCGATGGCCGCCGCACCCACCACGATCATCACGACCATGAAGAAGACGATCACGACCACGATGCCTTCGACTCTATTTCCATCGACGTGCCGCAGTCGGACGAAAGCCAGCTGCTCGATGCCCTGACCACGCTGGTGGTCGAGCACAGCATCCTGCGCGTCAAAGGCTTCGCGGCGGTTGCCGGCAAGCCGATGCGCCTGCTTATCCAGGGCGTGGGTACGCGCTTTGACAAGCACTTCGACCGCGCCTGGCGCGCCGACGAAACCCGCGTCACTCGCCTGGTGTTGATCGGTCAGCAGCTCGATGCCGCGCTGATCGAACAGCAACTGCGCGCCGCGCTGGTCTGACCCATGCACCTGCTGCGGACCCAGCCCGGCGGCTTTGTGCCGGACGACAGCATTGCCGACCTCGGCCAGACGCCTGCCGAGCTGGTCATTCTCTGCAGCGGTGATTCGCATCTGGCACTGCTGGCCGAAACCGCCCAGCAGCTGCCGGACGACTTCCCCAGCCTGCGCCTGGCCAACCCGATGCAGGTGCAGAATCATGCCTCGGTCGACCTGTATGTGGACCAGGTGTTGCGCCACGCCAAGGTGATCCTGGTGTCGTTGCACGGTGGGGTCGGTTACTGGCGCTACGGTGTCCAGCAGCTGGTGGAGCTCAGTCAGCGTGGCGTGCAGCTGATTCTGGTGCCGGGCGACGACCGCCCAGACCCGGAACTGACGGAACTGAGTAGCGTTGAACCGGCAGACGCCGAGCGGCTCTGGCACTTTTTGCGCCAGGGCGGCAAGGCCAATGCCCTGAATTTGTATCGCTGCCTGGCCAGCCGTTGGCTGGGCCGCGACTATCCCTGGGGCGAGCCCGAAGTGTTGCCGCGCACCGCGCTGTATCACCCGGCCCACGCCCGGGCGCAGCTGGACGATTGGCGCCGCGACTGGCGGGCCGACCAGCCGGTGGTACCGCTGGTGTTCTATCGCTCGCACCTGCAGGCGGCCAACACCGCGTTTGTCGATGTGTTTTGCCAGCGACTGCAACTGGCCGGGCTCAATCCGCTGCCGATTGCCGTCGCCAGCCTCAAGGAACCGGGCTGCCTGGCGCAGGTCGAGGACTGGCTGGACGAAGTCGACGCCGCGGTTATCCTCAATACCACCGGTTTCGCCCAGTCGAGCCCGGAAGCCCCGCATGTGCGGCCGTTTCGCCGCGATATTCCGGTGATTCAAGCCATCTGCGCGCAAGACAACCAACCCGGCTGGGAAGCGAGCGAGCAAGGATTGGGCCCTCGCGACCTGGCGATGCACATCGCCTTGCCGGAGCTGGACGGGCGCATCATCAGCCGGCCGATCAGTTTCAAGGACCTGGCCTGGCGCAGCGAGCGCAGCCAGTCGGACGTGGTCTGCTACCGCGCGCACCCCGAGCGCATGGACTTTGTCGCCGAGCTGGCCCGTCGCTGGGCCGAGCTTGCGCGCCTGCCCAACGCCCAGAAGCGCGTGGCGCTGGTGCTGGCCAATTACCCGACCCGCGATGGCCGCATCGGTAACGGCGTCGGCCTCGACACCCCGGCCGCGGCACTGAATATCCTGAGCGCCCTGCAGGCCGAGGGTTACCCCCTCAGCGCCTTGCCCGACAGCGGCACCGCGCTGATCCAGGCCTTGCTCGGTGGCGTCAGCAATGATCTGGACAGCCTCGACCAGCGCCCCTGCGCCCAGAGCATGGCACTGGAAGACTACCTGGCCGCGTTCGCCCGCTTGCCCCAGGCCAATCAGGACGTCGTGCGCCAGCGTTGGGGCGAGCCGCAGCACGACCCGATGTTTCGCAGCGGCCGAATGATGGTCGCCGGCCTGCGTTTTGGCCTGACCTTCGTCGGCATCCAGCCGGCACGCGGTTATCAAGTCGACCCCAGCGCGGTCTATCACGACCCCGAACTGGTCCCGCCGCACGGCTACCTGGCGTTCTATTTCTGGTTGCGCCACAGTTTCGGCGCCGACGCGCTGATTCATGTCGGCAAGCACGGCAACCTTGAATGGCTGCCGGGCAAGGGTGTCGGCCTGTCCGCCGAATGCTGGCCGGATGCGTTGCTGGGGCCGATGCCCAATATCTATCCCTTTATCGTCAATGACCCGGGCGAGGGCGCCCAGGCCAAGCGCCGGACCCAGGCGGTGATCATCGACCACCTGATGCCGCCGCTGACTCGCGCCGAAACCTACGGGCCGTTGCGTGACCTTGAACTGCTCGCCGACGAGTATTACGAAGCCCAGCTGCTTGACCCACGGCGCGCCCGCGCCCTGCAGCGCGATATTCTGGCGCTGGTGCGCGAGACCCATATCGACCGCGAACTGGCGCTGGAAGGCGACCTGGACAGCGACGCTGATGCGGCGATCTGGCTGCCGCGCCTGGACACCTACCTGTGTGACCTCAAGGAATCGCAGATTCGTGACGGCCTGCACGTGTTCGGCGAATCGCCCACGGGCCGGCTGCGCATCGACACCTTGCTGGCGCTGCTGCGGGTGCCTCGCGGCGACGGCCGTGGCCCGCATGCCAGCCTGTTGCGCGCGCTGGCCACGGCGTTCGAACTGGGTATCGACCCGCTCGACTGTGACCTGGGCGCGCCCTGGAGCGGGCCGCAGCCAGACGCCCTGCAAGCGCTGGACGATGGACTCTGGCGTACAGCGGGCGACACCCGCGAGCGTCTGGAGGGTTTTGCGACGCGGCTGATCGAGCAGGCCGTGGCCGCTGAAGCGGTTATCCCGGAAGGCGAACACTGGAGCCCGGTACGCGAGATTATCCAGGGCTTGCAGGCCACCGTCGCACCGCGCCTGGATGCCTGCGGCCCGGCGGAAATCGGCGGTCTGCTGGCGGCCCTTGAAGGGCGCTTCGTGCCCGCCGGGCCCAGTGGCGCACCGAGCCGCGGGCGTCTTGATGTGCTGCCCACTGGCCGCAACTTCTTTACCGTGGACGTGCGTAACCTGCCCACGGCCACCGCCTGGCGGATCGGCTTTGCCTCCGCCAACCTGATTCTTGAACGCCATCTGCAAGACCACGGCGATTACCTGCGCCAGCTCGGGCTGTCGGTGTGGGGCACGGCGACCATGCGCACCGGCGGTGATGACATCGCCCAGGCCATGGCGCTGATGGGCGTGCGGCCGGTCTGGGCAACGGGCAGCCAGCGCGTCGATGACTTTGAAATCCTGCCCTTGAGCCTGCTCGATCGGCCACGGGTGGATGTCACCTTGCGGGTTTCGGGGTTCTTCCGTGATGCCTTCGCCAACCTGATACGGCTGTTCGATGCGGCGGTGCAGGCGGTGGCCGCGCTGGATGAGCCCGACGATATGAACCCGCTGGCGGCCAGGGTCCGGCAGGAGCGCGAACAACTGCTCGCCGAGGGTTTGACTGCCGAGCAGGCCGCACGCCAGGCCGGCTGGCGGGTTTTCGGTGCCAAGCCCGGGGCCTATGGCGCGGGGGTGCAGAACGCCATCGATGGCAGGCTCTGGCACAGCCGCGAGGATTTGGCCGAGGTCTACCTGAACTGGGGCGGTTATGCTTATGGCGGCGCTGATGAAGGCACGCCCGCGCGTGCGCCTTTCGCGCGCCGCCTGAGTCAGGTCCAGGCGGTGGTGCAGAACCAGGACAACCGCGAGCACGACCTGCTCGACTCCAACGACTACTATCAGTTCCAGGGCGGCATGCTCGCCGCCGCCGAGAGCCTGGGCAGCGGCCCCGCCGCCAGCTACCACGGCGATCACAGCCAACCGGATGTGCCGCGCGTGCGCACTCTCAAAGAAGAACTCAACCGGGTAGTGCGCGCCCGTGCCGTCAATCCCAAGTGGATCGAGGGCATCAAGCGCCATGGCTATAAAGGTGCCTTTGAGCTGGCTGCCACCGTCGATAACCTGTTCGCCTTCGACGCCACCACGCATTTGATTGACGATCACCATTACGCACTGTTGGCCGATGCCTACGTGCTCGACACCGATACCCGGGCGTTTATCCAGCAACACAACCCGCACGCCCTGCGCGATATCACCGAACGTCTGCTCGAAGCCCAGCAACGGGGCTTGTGGCAGGCGCCGGGCGACTACCGCCAGGCGCTGGAAGATGTGTTGCTGGACAGCGAAGAAGATGCCTGAACGAGACCCTGC
This sequence comes from Pseudomonas sp. R5(2019), assembly GCF_009905435.1. Taxonomy (GTDB): domain Bacteria; phylum Pseudomonadota; class Gammaproteobacteria; order Pseudomonadales; family Pseudomonadaceae; genus Aquipseudomonas. Next base: position 12,284 of record NZ_JAAAMT010000060.1, on the reverse strand, counting down.
AATGAACGAACTGCCGCATTTCCCCCTGGCCGCCGTGGTTGGCGCCGACGACTTGAAGCTGGCGCTGTGCCTGACGGCCATCGACCCGAAAATCGGCGGCGTGCTGATTGAAGGCCCGCGCGGCATGGCCAAGAGCACTCTGGCGCGGGGCTTGGCCGATTTGCTGGCAAGCGGGCAGTTTGTGACCTTGCCCTTGGGCGCGACCGAAGAGCGGCTGGTCGGCACCCTCGACCTTGACGCAGCGCTGGGTCAGGGGCGTGCGCAGTTTTCCCCGGGCGTGCTGGCCAAGGCCGATGGTGGCGTCTTGTACGTGGACGAGGTCAACCTGCTGCCGGACCACTTGGTGGACTTGCTGCTGGACGTGGCCGCCAGCGGCGTCAACCGCATCGAGCGTGACGGCATCTCGCACCGGCACAGCGCCCGTTTTGTACTGATCGGCACCATGAACCCGGAAGAAGGCGAGTTGCGCCCGCAACTGCTCGACCGTTTCGGTTTGAATGTGGCTCTGGACAGCCAGCCCCAGCCGGAGGCCCGTGGGCAGATTATCCGGCGCCGGCTGGCGTTTGACAGCGACCCCGAAGGCTTCTGCGCGCAATGGTTGCCGGCCCAGCAGGCACTGCGCGAACGCTGCCAGACGGCCCGCGAGCGCTTGCAAGGCATTGCCCTGGACGACCAGGCGCTGGAGCACATCACCGGCCGTTGTTTCGCCGCCGGGGTCGATGGCCTGCGTGCTGACCTGGTCTGGTTGCGGGCCGCCCGGGCGCATGCTGCCTGGCGTACGGCGCAGGCGATCGAAGCCGAGGATATTGAGGCGGTGGCCGAATTCGCCTTGCGCCATCGCCGCCGCGAACCGGCTGTGCAACCGCCGCGCAGCAGTGGCCAGGCACCGAGCGCGCAGCAGCCAGAACAGGCCGAATCCGCCCAGGGCCAATGGGGTGAATTGCCGCCTCAACCGGTCGCCATCGGCGCTCGCCGCGACGTGCCGACCTGGCCAAAAAAGCCCTGAGCATCCACCCGCGCATCACGCGTGGGATGGATGCCAGACCCCGCGTAGGCCAACTCGACAAAGGTGCCCATGGCCGCGCTCGCGCGGCTCGCGAAGGCTCGGTGGATTGGCTGGCGACCTTGTTCGGCGGGCGCCCGCGATGCGCAGCGGACCTGCGTTGGCGCACCCGCAAGGCCGCCCCGCAACAGCTGTGGTTGGTGATTGTCGACGCTTCGGCGTCCACCCGACGTCATCAGGCGCTGAGCCAGGCCAAAGGCTTGCTGGTGCAGTTGTTTGACCTGGCTTACCGCAGCCGTGCACGGCTGGCGCTGCTGACCGCCAGTGGCAGGCAACCGCAGTGGCAACGTCACGGCTTGAAAGCGTCAGCGGCGCTGCGGCCCTGGCTTGACGGCCTGGGGGCGGGCGGTGGCACGCCGCTGATTGAGGCCCTGGAGCAGGCGCGGGAGTGGTTGTGCATTCGACAGAAAAGCCATGGCACTGAACAGCGCCGCTGCATTGTGCTGACCGATGGGCGCATCAAAGCGTGGCAGACCCTGCAATCACTGGGTTGCCCAACGGTGGTCGTGGATATTGAAAGTGGCCCGATTCGTCTGGGCCGGGCTCGCCAGCTGGCGGAACAGTTGCTGGCAGATTACCGGCATCTGGATAGCCTGTAACATTAACTTATTAATCGTCAGGCTGCCGGTGGGCTTTATATATAAGAGGGGCAGGGCTTAATAAGGGCGGCGCATAATGCGCCGCCGTGCAATTGACGGTACTTATTTTGGCATGGACCAGTTTTTCAGGTCATAGCCTTTACCACTGAGTTCAGCGCGTACTTCTTCGATCAGACTGGCCAGTTGTACAGGGTCGGAATACGTGCTGCTGGAGATCTGTTTGGAGCCCAAGGGATTGTTGGTCTTGTCGAGGACCCGAAGGCTCAACTCGCTGCCGACGGCAGCTTGCCAGGCGACGCACTGGAAGGGTTCAAATGCGTGGCCTGCAATCAGTAGTGCTTCGTTGATACGGAGCGGGGCGTTCATGGGTTTCAGTTCTCTCTGGTGGGCCCAAACATGTGGTGGAACCACCGCACTACCGTGTGCGGTGAGTTACTTGTACTGATGTCGCTGATGGTGCATCGAGTCACACAATAACGAAAGTTTTTTAAATTTTTTTTTACTGCCATTCGCGGCGTTACCTCAGACGTTGAATTGAAAAGGAAATTCCCAACCTCGGTGACAAAGTGTCTCATGGGCAGACCAACGGTAGTGGGCCGCGCCAAGTTCATTGCTACTGTTACGAACAGGCCCGCCAAACTACTGTTTTCAAACATTTTTCCAATAATTGGCGCCAAGGAACGGTCATGCTCGATATAGCACCTACCCGTCGTCTGCTGATCGTCGATCCTTGCGATGACTGCCATCAATTGTTGCCGGGTTTGCGCACTGTAGGTTGGGAAGTCGACAGCTGTACCCTTGACGGCGCGGCAGAACGCCGTTGTGATGTCGGCCTGTTGCGTTTGCAGCCCGAACACCTTGATCGCCCTGAAGCGGTCAAGGACTTGATTAGCCGCAGCGGCACCGAATGGATCGCCGTGCTCAATCAGGAAGTGCTGCGGGTGCAGAATGTCGGCGACTTTGTCTGTGAATGGTTTTTTGACTTTCATACCTTGCCGTTTGACGTCTCCCGGGTCCAGGTGACCTTGGGTCGTGCCTTTGGCATGGCGCGATTGCGCGGCAAGGGCTCGATTTATGTCGAGGAGGACGCCCATGAACTGCTGGGCGACAGCCGACCGATTCGAGAGCTGCGCAAGCTGCTGAGCAAGTTGGCACCCACTGAGTCACCGGTACTGATCCGCGGCGAAAGCGGCACTGGCAAGGAGCTGGTGGCGCGAACCCTGCATCGCCAGTCCCAGCGCCATGCCAAGCCCTTTGTGGCAATCAACTGCGGGGCGATCCCCGAGCACCTGATTCAGTCCGAGTTGTTCGGCCATGAAAAGGGCGCCTTTACCGGCGCTCATCAACGCAAGGTCGGGCGGATCGAAGCGGCCCATGGCGGGACCTTGTTTCTCGACGAAATCGGCGACCTGCCACTGGAGTTGCAAGCCAACCTGCTGCGATTCCTGCAGGAAAAGCACATCGAGCGGGTGGGCGGCAGCCAGCCTATTGCGGTGGATGTGCGGGTGCTTGCGGCCACCCACGTTGACCTCGAATCGGCCATCACCACCGGACGCTTCCGGGAAGACTTGTATTACCGGCTCAACGTTCTGCAGGTGGTCACTGCGCCCCTGCGTGAACGGCACGGCGACCTCTCGATGCTGGCCAACCATTTCGCCCATTTCTACAGTCTGGAAACCGGCCGACGGCCGCGCAGCTTCAGTGAGGATGCGCTGGTTGCGATGGGCAAGCATGATTGGCCGGGTAATGTCAGGGAGCTGGCCAACCGCGTGCGGCGCGGTTTGGTGCTGGCCGAGGGCCGGCAGATCGAGGCGCGGGATCTGGGCCTGGAAAGCCACTTGGCGATCGTCGCCCCGATGGGCACCCTGGAAGACTACAAGCACCGGGCCGAACGCCAGGCACTGTGCGATGTACTTAACCGCCACAGCGACAACCTGAGTATTGCCGCCAAGGTGCTGGGCGTGTCGCGGCCGACGTTCTATCGGTTACTGCATAAGCACCAGATCCGCTGAACGAAAACCGGGGCTGCTTCGCAGCCCATCGCGGCCAGGTCCGCTCCCACATCAAATTTCCGCATTGGGCATATATTTGATGTAGGAGCGGACCTGGCCGCGATGGGCCGCAAAGCGGCCCCAAGGTGGTTAGAAGTAGTACGGAAATTTCAGGCTGAAGGTGAAGTCCGGGGCGTCGTCGGTCAAGCCGATGCCCAGGTTGGGGACGATGGTCAGGCTATCGGAAGCGGCGATCGTCATGCCGATGTTGAAATAGCCGGCGTTGGCATCGCTGCCCTGGACCGTGGACCAATCGCCACCATCAGGCTTGACCTTGCTCTTGCGCATGACCATGTCGGAAAACGAGAACGACATACTCATCTTCTCGTTAAGCGCAAACGCGATACCGGCACCAATCTGGAAGCTGTCGCCCAGTTCGACCTCGCCGCCTTGTTTCACCCCTTGCGAGGCACTGATGTCGCTGAAGGAGTCCTTCAGGTTATGGGTGTAGGAAATACTGCCGAACAGCACCGCCGGGTCGAAGGTCTTGACCAGTGACAGGCCAGGGGTGATGGACCAGACGCCGTTGCCGGTTGGCAGCTCTTCAGGAATGGTCAGGTTGCTGTTGTCAGGGTCAGGCTGGAACAGTTTGATGCCATAGGGGTCTTTGCCGGTCGGAGCCTTGACGCGCAGGGTGAAGACCGCATCCGGCCAGTTAGCCGATTCATCCAGGAACTTGTACGCCACCCCGACGTTGACGTCGCCGATGGTCGGGTCGCGGGTCACGGTTTCTTCCGAGAAAGTAGAGCTGGAACCGCCGCTGGCGCCGGCCGATTGATAGGTGGATTCGCGGTACACAACGGGCGCGTTCACATCGAACTGCCAGCGTTGAGCCAGGTTGTAGCGTGCGGTGAGGTCAAGGGTCCAGGTGTCGGACTTGATCTCGTCAACGTTGATGTTGCCCAGGAAAATCGAGTCCAGTGCCAGAAAACCGTTCAACGCCAGTTGATTGGTGTTGTAACGGCTGTAGGTCAAGCCGGTTTCAACGCTGAACTTGCCGCCGCCGAAGAAGCCGCTGGCTTCATCATAGAGGTTGGACACGCTCTGGGCCGGTTGCGAGTCTTCCTGCAGCGATTGGCCATAGGAAGAGCCGGTCGGCGCACTGCCCCCAGCCAACGCAACGTTGTTGTTGCGGTTGGGGGAGGCGGGTGTCTTGGTCAAGCGATTGGGGGGTGGAGTAGTGGGTGTTTCCTCGACCTGACGGACACGTTGCTCAAGGACCATCAGGGCGTTCTGTTGCACTTCGTATCGCTGTTTGAGCTCCATTAGTTCCTGTTTCAAAGCGTCAACCTGGGGGTCCGTTGCGGCTTGAAGCAAGGTTGCCGGGACCAGGGTGCTTAAGCAAACGACAGCATTGAACGTAAACGATCGGTGCATGGGTGAGCCGTCCCTTCTGACTGCATTGATGAGACTGAGCGTAGATCAATATCCGAATGTGCGAAGGCCCTTCAGTTGGTCAAGGTTGCAGTCCAAAGCTCCTACAGACGGGAGGTTGTCACGCAGGACGACATTGAGTTGGGTCATGTTGTTGACGGCATTACCGCCGCCCAGAAGCGTCGTAGCCTGCACCAGGCCACCCTGGGCCAGACGCTGGGCCGAATGCCCCTGGTTATTGTTGGCCTGAATCCCCATCGAGATACCGCTGCCGTTGTGCGACACGCTCAGTGAGCCAGCGCCGTTGGAACCGGTAATGGTGTAACCTGCGGCCAGCACCTGGCCATGCGGCACGTCCATTTGCGGCGCCTGGGCGCTTTCTCTTACATTTAATTCGACGTTGTTATAGGCGCTGTTGTAGTCACCTGCAGCCCGCACCGACTGGGTTACACCCTGAGTCGCCGACAGGCCCGCGCCACCGGTTACGCTGCCGTAGCCCTGGGCGGTAGAGGTGCCGCTGCCTCTGGTATCGACCAACGAGACATAAAACTGTGGCTTGATGGTCGACTGTTGAATTTGCAGGGTTGTCGAAGCACCGATCACGTCACCGTTGGCGTTCTGCCAGGTGCTGCTCATGACGATGCCGAAGCTGATGATCCGGCCAGGCATCACATAACGACCGCGCAGGGTCGACAGTTCCTGGTCTTCGATTTCAATCGGTTTGAAGCCTTGTGCCTGGACGGGCAGGCTGGCGGCCAGGCAGGCGGCTACCAACCAGTACGAAGTTTTCATTGCTTGCTCCTGGGGTTTCGTGCGCTCTTGTCATTAGAAGAAGTCGCTTTGGAGGAACCCGAACTCCATCAACTCTGCGTCTTTTACCGGGCTGAACGTGTTGATGCGATTCTTGGCGCTCAGGGGGATCGGCGGGTCGAGCAGGGCATTGGCCTTGTCGTAACCGGGTCCGATGACCGCAAAGACGATACCGTTCCAGCCTTTGACAAAATCGTCGATACTGTAGCGTTTGTGACCCAGAACAGGGTCGCCTATGTAAACCCAGTCTTTCTCGGTGCGTTGCAGCACCACGAAATGCTTGTAGCCGCGCACGTCCATCAACACCACCACCGGAATGTTCACGCTTTCCAGACTTTCGGGCGGAATGCGGTAGCCACGGGCACGCATGCCGATGCTTTCCACGTAGCGCTTCATGTCGAGCATGGAGAAGCCCTGGACCTGGACCTGGTCATGAGCGGAGTACGCGAGCATGCCCTTGATGAGGTCTTCTTCGTTCACGTCCAGCCAGTAAGCCTGACGCAAGATCGTGGCGAGTGCGGCGGCGCCACAGCTGAAATCGGTCTTCTGTTGCACCAGGTCGGCAAACCGGCGCTCACGCAGACTCTGAACCTGTTTGTAAATGACATTGCCGCCGGGGAGGGCAGGCAGCGACATTTGCGCAGCCCAGGTTGGGCCAGTCAGGCAGAGCATCAATGCAAGGGCCGAAAGACGCATGTGGTCACTCCATGACGGCGGTGAAAAAGGCCCCCCGCAGGGGGCCTTGTCACACGTTGTTGTTACATGCAGGTGCGGCAGCCTGCGGCGATGGACAGCGAGTTGGCTTGTTGGTTGCCCGAACCTGCCGCCACGTTGGCACCGACGTTGCCCGATACGTGATTGAGCGAGCCGGTCATGGTAGCGGTGTTGGTCACAGGGTTGGCCCAGCCATGCGGAGTCCGGACTTGGTAAGAGAAGTGGCCAGCCAGGCTAATGGTTCCTTCTTCGCGGAATTTCAGCTTGTCTTTGTCGACCTTGTGATCGTTGTAGCCCTTCTTCCCGCCTTTTTTGTAGTCATCGTCTTCAACATAGCCTACGCCGTAACCTTCATAGTGGCCGCGAGCGTAGAAGGTGCCATACAGGGTGTCGGTTTTGTAGGTGCGATCAGCATAGTTGTTGACGGTGTTGCCGCTGGAGGTTTGCGAGGCGCCTGCGTATGCGTTGGCGACGCGGCCGCCGGACACGGCGATGGCCAGGTTGTTTTTCTGTTGGTTGAAGTCACCGGCGGCGACGTTGATGCCAATGTTGCCCGAGCTGCCACCTCCGGAGCCAGCCAGGGTCGCGGTGTTGGAGGAGGAGTGGTTGTCTACATGGTTGTAGTCACTGTATTGATTCGAATGCGCAGAGGCGTAGGAAGTACCAAACACGAAGTGTTCATCGGCGGTAGCGATGGCGGCGACATTGTCTTGCTGGTTGCCGCTACCGGCTGCAACGTTGGCGCCCAGGTTGCCATTGGCGCCGCCAGCCGAGTACGACATTTCGGCTTCGTTTTGGGTGGCCTCGTTGAGCACCCAGTTGCCACTGCTCGACTGGTAGTCGTTCACGTTGGCGGTTGCGCCGGCGCTGATCAGCAGGCCCCACAGTGGGCTGTGGTGCTTTTTATCCCAGCGGTGTTTGTCTTTATTGTCTTTGCCACCATCACCAGCTTGTACAGCAACAGCCATGACCGCAGCGAGAGCGAAAACCAGAGGCTTGAGTGCCATTGTAGGTTTCATGGTGTATCTCCGTGCTTTATTTTTGGTTTGTCAAGTGTTGTGTTGTGTGCCAATCGGGTCAGTCTGCGACCCGTACGCTCAGGGTGTTAGCCGTTCGGTTCCCCACCCCGGCGCTCTGATTCAACTGGATCAAGCCACGGCTGCCGGTGAAGGCCTGGTCACTGGTAGTGACCTGGCGGCTGCCTGGTGTGGGATCAGTTGCGTCGGAGCTTTTGAGCAGCGCCACGTTCTGTTGATCGAGGACGCTGTCATCGATGCCTTGCGGGCCGGCACTGATGCCGATCCGCATGGCGTTGACTTGCTGGTTGGCAGCCCCGGAGGTCTGGTTGACCCCGATCACGCCGCTGCCATTTGTAAAAGAGTTGCCTTGAATCGACGAGCTGGCATCACGAAGCAGATCGACCTGGGCATTGATGCTTTGCCGATCCAGGGTCGTGGCCTTGGCATGAGTGCCGATGGCGATCGCCCGGCTGTTGCTCTGTTGTTGCAGGTCGCCGGCGGCCTGGTTGATTGCGGTGTTGCCCAGGTAGTTCTGGCCGGAGGCATTGATGATTGCGTTGTCGATCACAGGGCTGGCCGCCAGGGCGCAGGTGCTGCCGAACATCGACACCAGCAAGAGAGTCATTTTCATCTCAGCGCCCCTGGGTCAGGATGTTCAACGCACCCATGCCTTTGCTGACGTTGGAGTTGACGGAGTTGGCGATACTGTTGGTGCCGCCGCCGCCGCCGCCACCGCCGTGCCCGGCCGACATGCCTGGCAGTTGTGACGGCCCGTTGTTCAGGCCGTGAAGGTGAGTGCCATCGGGCATGATCATGCGGCTGATGGTGGCGCCGGTGTTGATGCCGGCAAAGTCGCCGTCGCTCAATTCGCCGTTGGTGGTGACGCTTTTGATCCGCTCGGCGGCATTGGTGTTGACGCTCTTGGGGTTCTGGTCAGGAAACTGGGATGGACGTGTTGCGACCCGTGGCTGTACGTCTCGTTGCAGGACCACCAGGCCGTCGCCGGCTGCCTGAACTGGCAAGCTCAATGATGAACTGGTTGCACATCCGATCAGCAGGAGGCGAAACACGCCTTTAATTAGAGTCCCCACGACGGCAATTCCTTCTTCTGTGCGCTGGTCTTGTTCAGCGATGACTAAGCAAGAGCATGAGCTGTGCCGCTTTTTGTTTTAACAGAGGAATCAAGGGGTTGGGTTTTTAGACGGATGATGTCAAAAAATACTGTATCGCCGTTGAGACGGTTTTTCCGGGCAAACGGCGTCAACCCCCTGACGCCGCTCATCGCCGGCTGGAGTGGGAGGGTGTATCAGCCTGTTAACAGTTCGGTTGAGCTGCAACACAGCCCCGCAATTTCAAGGGTTTGCACCTCAGGCTGTGTATCAGGAATGGACACTTGCCAGTTTCAGGCCTGCGCGTCGAGTCACCTGTGCTGCAACATGAAATGTGCACCAACGCACGGAACAGACCGCAGCGTTTGCCAGACAGGTCTGTTAGCATTCCGGCCGCGAAATGGTTGCTTACAACCCCTGTAGGAGCCAGGCTCGCCTGCGATGGGGCGCGCAGCGGCCCCGGGGTCTGCTTCGCAGCCCATCGCAGGCAAGCCTGGCTCCTACAGGGGGCGCGTTAAACATTTGAAAAGGGGCATGCTTGGAGCATGACTTCATGGGGGAATGATGGATTTTTGGACCGCCATACAGGCATTGATTCTCGGTATTGTCGAAGGCTTGACGGAATTTCTTCCGATCTCCAGTACCGGCCACCAGATTATCGTGGCCGACATGATCGGCTTCGGTGGCGAACGGGCCATGGCCTTCAACATCATCATCCAGTTGGGTGCGATTCTGGCGGTGGTATGGGAGTTTCGACGCACGATCCTCGACGTCGTCGTAGGTTTGCCGACCCAGCGCACAGCGCAGCGTTTCACCGTCAACCTGCTGGTGGCGTTCTTGCCGGCGGTGGTACTGGGCGTTTTGTTCGCCGACCTGATTCACCATTACCTGTTCAATCCGATCACTGTGGCCATGGCGCTGGTGGTAGGCGGCGTGATCATGCTCTGGGCTGAACAGCGCAAGCACGAGATTCGCGTTGATCACGTCGACGACATGCGCTGGACCGACGCCCTTAAAATCGGCCTGGTGCAGTGCCTGGCGATGATTCCGGGAACCTCGCGTTCCGGCTCGACCATCATCGGCGGCCTGCTGTTCGGCCTGTCGCGCAAGGCAGCGACCGAGTTCTCGTTCTTCCTGGCCATGCCGACCATGGTCGGTGCGGCGGTGTACTCGGGCTACAAATACCGTGAGCTGTTCCAGCCGGCCGATTTCCCGGTGTTTGCGATCGGTTTCGTGACGTCGTTCATTTTCGCCATGATCGCCGTGCGGGGCCTGCTCAAGTTCATCGCCAACCACAGCTATGCGGTGTTTGCCTGGTACCGGATTGCCTTCGGTCTGCTGATTCTGGCGACCTGGTACTTCGGCTGGGTCAACTGGGCAACTGCCCAGGGTTAACGCTTCAAGCCGACCTGCAGTCGCTTCGGCAAGCGGTTGACCACCAACTGATGCGAGCGCTCCAGCAGGTCGGCCAGCTCCGCCCGCGCCAGCGGGTAGGGCGGTTGCAGGCTGATCCAGTACGCCCGCGCCAGATACGGCGCCGGGCGCACGCCCGGGCGGTCGACGTAACCGAGAAACAACTCGCTATCGACCTTGAACGACAGGCCGGCACCCGCCAGGTCGAGCACAGCGAACATCTTGTTGCCCGCCACCGAAAATACCCGAATCCCGCCCCATTTATAGTCCTCGCGCGCGCCCGGCAAGCTCAGGCACAGCTCGACCACTTCCTGCTCGCTCAGTGACTGTCCCTGCTTCATACAAATCGCTCCCCACAGCCTTTGAACATCTCTTCCAGGTGATCGATCCAGGCCCGTACCGCCGGCGAGATGCCGCGTCGATGCGGGTACACCGCCTGCAGCCAGCCGCCGGGCATCGACCAGTCCGGCAACACATGCACCAGCTCGCCGCTGGCCAGCGCCTCTTCGCAATACATGATCGGCAACAGAGTAAAGCCCAGGCCAGCCACCGTTGCTGCCTTGCGCACCACGAAATCATCGATGCCGAGCCGGGCTTCCAGGGCCAGCTCGCGTTTGTTGCCCTGTGCGTCGAGCATGCTCAGGTGCACCATGCGATCGGCTTCAAGGGCGCCCAGCACAGGCACTGACGCCAGGTCATCGGGGCTGTTGATCGGGTGTTTGGCGATAAAGTCGGGCGATGCCACCAGAATCGTTCTCGCCTGGCGCAGGCGCTTGGTGACCAACATCGGGTCTTCATCGCCCCGTTCACGTACCCGCAAGGCCACATCGATGCCTTCGGTGATCAGGTCAACCCGGCGGTTGAGCAATACCATCTCCAGTTGCACGTGCGGGTAGGCGGTCAGAAAGCTGCTGATGGCCGGCGGCAGCAGTTCGTGGGCCAGCCCGACCGGGCAGGACACCCGCAGCCGGCCGCGTGGCTCACTGGCCATGCTGGCGACGGCTTCGTCGGCCATTTCCGCCTCCAGCAGCATGGCCTGGCAATGGCGCAGGTAACGTTCACCCACGGCGGTCAGCTTCAGTTGCCGCGTGGTGCGTTGCAGCAGCCGCGCGCCCAAGCGCTCTTCCAGCTCGGCGATGCGCCGCGAAAGCCGCGACTTGGGGATGCCCAGCAGCCGGCCTGCCGCGGCAAAGCCGTCGGCCTCCACCACCTTGGCAAAATAATAGAGGTCGTTGAGGTCTTGCATGTCGGATCTCGATTGTCCTATCTATAGGACAAACTAACGCATTTATGCCGACTAATCATTCATTGATAGGTTAGGTAGGATTGTCTCCAGCTTGATCGCCGCCACTGCGATCCCACTCTCAGGAGACTCATTATGAAACTGTTGCATATCGATTCCAGCATCCTCGGCGACAACTCGGCCTCGCGCCAACTGAGCCGCAGCGTGGTGGATGCCTGGCAAGTCGCCGAGCCTGCCGTGCAGGTGACTTACCGCGACCTCGCCGCGGATGCCCTGAGCCATTTTTCCGCCGCCACCCTGGTGGCGGCCGGTACGCCTGATGAACTGCGCGATGCGGCGCAACAGCACGAAGCCAAACTGAGCGCCGACACCCTGCAGGAATTCCTGGACGCCGACGCCGTGGTGATTGCCGCGCCGATGTATAACTTCAGCGTGCCGACCCAGCTCAAGGCCTGGATCGACCGCATCGCCGTCGCCGGCAAGACCTTCCGTTACACCGAAGCGGGTCCTGAAGGCCTGTGCGGTGGCAAGAAAGTCGTGATCGTCTCCACCTCCGGCGGCCTGCATGCAGGGCAACCGACGGGTGTTGGCCATGAAGAATTCCTCAAGGTGTTCCTGGCGTTCATCGGCATCACCGACGTTGAAATCGTTCGTGCCCACGGTCTGGCTTACGGTGACGACATGCGTACCAAGGCCATGAGCGATGCGCAGGCGCAGATCAGCGAGCAGTTTGCGGCGGCCTGATCGCGCAAGCCAGGCTCCTACATCTATGGTTACCCCCTTTTCTGCAATACTGGTGTTGATGCGTGGTTGGCTTGCTTTCATCTATCCGGCGTCTGAGTGGGGGTTGTCACCCCCGCGCCCCGATGAGAATCGATGCCCGACGATC
>NZ_JAAAMT010000006.1 GCF_009905435.1 Pseudomonas sp. R5(2019) | reverse complement strand
CTGTACATGTTGTTGGCGATGTGCGAAACGCTGGAGCAATACACCCCACAGGAACTGGCGGGTTTTGCGAAAGAAGCCATCGGCTGGGTGGCCAGCCGAAGACTTTAGAGATGTGTAGATACCTATGCTTATCGCGGGCAAGCCCTAATGCCGGTCAGTTAAGGAATAGAACGACGCAACCCTTGTAGGAGCGGACCTGGCCGCGATGGGCTGCGCAGCAGCCCCCGAGGCCGGTGATATCAACGACAAGCCCTGGGAGTGCGGATGGTTTCAGAGTCGCCGGGGCCGCTTCGCAGCCCATCGCGGCCGGGTCCGCTCCTACATGGACGTCTGTGTTCCGATCCTTAACTGACTGGCATTGGGGCAGCCCGGCTCCTACAAAAGCTCGTTACCGCCTGTTCATGGGCGGGATTCCTGCACCTGCACACTCGCCGTCATCCCCGCACTCAGCTGAACCTCCTCGGGCACGTTTTCAAGCTTGATCCGCACCGGGATGCGCTGCGCCAGCCGCACCCAGTTGAAGGTCGGCTCGACCTGCGCCAGCAGTTGCTCGTCAGGCGTGGCATTGCGGTCGGTGATGCCGCGGCTGATGCTTTCGACCCGGCCTGCAATCGGCTCACCGGCACTCATCAACCAGACTTTCACCGGCGCGCCCACGCGGATGCGCGGCAGTTTGGTCTCTTCGAAATACGCCTGAATGTAAAACGTCGAATCGTCGATCAAGGCCATGACCGCCTGCCCGGCATTGACGTAATTGCCCTCGGCCAGGCGCAGGTTGGTGATGTGGCCGCTACGCGGTGCATGGACTTCGCTGCGGGCCAGGTTGAGCTCGGCAACCTTGACCTCGGCCTGGGCCTCACGAAGTTCGCCGCGGGCCACGGCCGCGTTGATTTGGGCGTTCTCGCGCAGCTCGGCGCTGATCGCTTGCGGGCTCAGGGCGGCGCGGCGCGAGGCTTCGTGCTCGCGCAGGCGCAGTTGCTGCTGGCGGGTGTCGGCCACGGCATTGGCTTTTTCCAGCGCCGCCTGGAAGCGGTCGCGGTCGATGGACAACAGCAGGTCGCCGGCTTTCACCGCCTGATTGTCATAGGCCTTGAGCTGACGCACCCAGCCAGACACATCCGGGGCGATGATGGTCACGTCGGCCCGCACCCGCGCATCGCGGGTCCAGGGCGAGAGCATGTAGTACTGCCAGAGGTAAACACCGGCAAACACGGCAACGGCCACCAGGCACAGGGTTACCGCGACACGTACGAAAGTACGCATGATCAAAACTCCTATAAGGGTCCCAGCACGCTCGTCACAAGCGCCAGCAAACAAACGAACAACGCACAGTCGAACAACGCCTCATGCCAGATCCAGCGCCCCAGCGAGGTCACACGGATCATCAGGCGCAGCACGCCGGTCAACACCAGGGCCAACAACACGTACACCAGAAACGGGCTCAGCAGCACGCCGCCCAGGGCCCATTCACGCAATCCCATGCAGTTCCTCCTGCCGGCGGCACCAGGTGCGCCAGCTGTTTTGCAGTTGCAACACCGCGCCTTCGGCCAGCCGCAGCGCATCACTGGGCGGCTGCGCTTGCAGCGCGCGGATAAACGTGGCGCTGGCGGCTGTCAGGTCATCGGCGCAATCACCGGCGGGCCCACGCGCCAGCACTTTTTCCAGGGTTTCCAGGTAACGGCGCTGGTCATCGGCGAGCGGTGCTTGAGCAACCGCCAGGCACAAGCGCAGATGCAGCAACTCGTCCCCCAGGTCGAGGCTGTGCACGCCATCGTCCCACTGTCCGCGCTCGTGCTCGGGCAAGGCGTTGTGGTGACGTGCCAGTTGCAGCAAACGGTCAGCCATGCGCCCGCCAAACCAGGTTTCGGCACCGCGCAGGTCACGTCGGGTCAGGCGCACCAGGTCGCTCTGGGTCGCGGCGCGCAAGCGCCGGCCATGCCATGCCGGGTTGCGCAGGACCAGCAGCTTGAACGCCAGCACCGCTGCGCCGACGCCCACCAGCATGGCCTGGCCGTTGTTGAGGAAGGCGGCGACGTCAAAGGTCATGTTGTTCAGCGGCGACACCAGCACAATAAAGTGCAGGCAGTAGGACGTGGCCGTCGCGCCGATGCGCGGGTTGGCCATGCCCAGTGCACCGAAAAACAACGGTACGCCCATCCCCAGGCAGAGCATGGCGAAGCTGCTCCACTGCGGCAGCAGAATCTGCCCGACCAGAAACGCCACCGGCAAGGCCAGCAAAATGCCGCGCAAAAAACTCAGGCCAATCTGCGCACCGTTTTCGCGGCTGGCAAACAGCATGCAGACCACGCAGGTGAGCACCAGCCCGCCCGGCGCCGAGACCCAGCCGGTGGCCATCCAGAAACTGGCCATGGCCAAAAACGCCAAGGCACTGCGTGAGCCAAACAGCAACGCCAGCGGCACATCCCGGTGCACGGCCAGGCTGGCGGGCAGGTCGGCCGGTGCCTTGCCCTCCTCTACCGAACGCAGCGCCAGGGTCGCGGCCATGGCGTTGTCCAGCAGCAGGGTCAGGCGGGCCAGGCAGTAATGTTCGGCGCTGCTGTTGGCCTCATCCTGGGCAGCACCCCAGATGCGCTGGCGCAACAGCAGCAAGGTCGGCTGGTCAGGGTTGGCCAGCGCGGCATCCACTTCGGTAAACCAGGGCGCCAGCCGCGCCGCTTCGGCCTCATCAAGCTGACGCCACTGGCGCCGCACCGAGCGGGAGATGCGCAGCAGAATCAGCAGTTTCTGGCTCAGCGCGCGAACGGCCCGGCCACGCTCGCGGCCGACACTGCCTTCGAACCAGGCATGCTCGCGCTGGGAATCGACTGCCACGATACGCCCGAGGATCTCCAGCAGGCCTTTGCGCCCCTGCGCCTCACCGACCAGTGCGGCACTGGCCGCCTGCAGGCCGCTGACCCAGGCCTGACGTGCCTGCCCGGCCAGTTGCTGCTCCACGCGCAGTGGCCAGAGCAAGGCGCTGGTCACTGTCGCGCACACAATCCCCAGGCAGATTTCAGTGCAACGCGCCACCGCCTGGTCAAACACCCCCAGCGGCGTATTGACCGACGGCAACGCGATAATCGCCACGGTGTAGCCCGCCAGCACAAAGGAGTAGGCCCAGGCGCTGCGCAGCAGGGTCGAGCAGGCGGTGCACAAGGCCAGCCACAGCGCCAGGGCGAAGATGAACAGCCAGGGCGTCTGGGCAAACAGGCCGATAAACGCCACCGACATGATCGTCCCGACCAGTGTCCCCAACAGCCGCGCCAGACCCTTCTGGACCACCATGCCCGAGAGTGGCTGGGCCACGATAAAGGCGGTCATCAGCGCCCAGGCCGGCTGCTCCAGCCCCCAGCGCATCGCCAGCCACAGGGCCAGGCCGCCACCGAGCAGCGTTTTCAGGGCGAACTGAAGGGCCAGCTTGTTGGGCGCAAACAACGCTTGCAGGGTGATGGGCACAGATCAGACCTTGGGGAGCGACGTTGTAACGATAGACAGAGATAAGCGGGATGGGTTGAGGAGTCGAATTATTAGCTAGCTAACTATTTACCGTCCAGCAGTATTTTTGCCAGCTCGCACCGGAGAATGTGAGCGGATTTATCCGCGAATAGTTTCGCTGCGGTGTGTCAGGGAAACTGCGGTGAGGCTATTCGCGGATAAATCCGCTCCTACAGGACGCGTCAGTAAGGGAATTGACGCGCAAAAAAAAAAGGGCGACCGAAGTCGCCCAAAATGCCTTGCGTGCTCGTGAACCGGAAGGCTTCAGCGCTGCTTGCGCTTGTGCGAGTCCTTCCAGATAAAGATCCCCAATCCAGCGAAAAACATCAGCATCAGGCCGACCGTGATGACACCGGCGATAACCACGTTGTCGAGAAACATGATGACCCCCTTCG
Organism: Pseudomonas sp. R5(2019); assembly: GCF_009905435.1. GTDB lineage: Bacteria > Pseudomonadota > Gammaproteobacteria > Pseudomonadales > Pseudomonadaceae > Aquipseudomonas. The sequence continues at coordinate 163,489 of NZ_JAAAMT010000006.1, read as the reverse complement.
CTGGCTTCTGTGTGTGAAGGCAACGTTACAGCAAGCAGCAAAGGGAAAATTGACCGAGATCAATGGCGCTTACGGGCGAGCGCGCGGGGAAGATGCAGAACTGATCTGCATCAATTTTTTCAGCGCTTCTTGGGTTTTTTCGGTTTCTTTTTCGGCTTGCCCAGCGGCATGGCCTGCTCGAATGCCTGACGCACTTCGTTCAGGCGCTTTTCATTGAGGTCGTGGACGCGCTTGGCGCGTTCGGTGCTGAGGTCGATCAGTTTGTCGTCTTGGCTCATGGTGTCTGCACAGTCGTTGCACGCAAGGCCCAATAATGCGCAATGCGAGAGCGGCTTGCCAGTCTAGACTTCGATATCGACAATCAACCCCTGCCGCGGCTCGTCGTCAATAAGCGGCGCCACCGGCACGGTGTTGTCGGCGTTGAGTTCGTCACCAGGGATCGCCAGATAAGCTTCGGCGCCCTGCTCACCCTGGCGTTGCCGCTGCTGGCGGTGCTGTTCTTCGCGCAGCAACAGGGCCGCTTCGTGCGGGTCGCGCTGCTTGAGGTCGATGGCGCTGTCACTGGAGGTCGGCTGCGCCGGCACTACCGGCGGGATGCTCGGTGCCTGCTTGACCGGGTCCAGTTGCGAGGTGACCGGGATGACACTCAGCGGAATGATCGGCGGCAGCATGGCTTGGGCTCTCCTGTCTTGAGTCTGTCGGCCGTCGGCGGCAAAACTTGAATGGCACACATGTCATGGACCGACAAGGCGCGAACAAGTGCCTCAGCCCATGCACCCTTGATCGTGATCAGCAACGAGAGTCTTTGGCCTCAGGGGCCCGATCCGTTAACATAGTCGGCTTTTTCATGGCGGGAGACAGGCAGCATGGCGCAGCAGTATCAACCGGGGCAACGCTGGATTAGTGACAGCGAAGCTGAGCTAGGTCTGGGGACTATCCTGGCACAGGACGGTCGCTTGTTGACCGTGCTCTACCCGGCCACTGGCGACACCCGCCAGTATGCACTGCGCAACGCGCCGTTGACCCGCGTGCGCTTCTCGCCGGGCGACTCCATCACCCATTTCGAAGGCTGGAAAATGACCGTGCGCGAAGTCGAGGACATCGACGGGTTGCAGGTCTACCACGGCCTCAACGCCCAGAACGAAGCCTGCACGCTGCCGGAAACCCAGCTGTCGAACTTTATTCAGTTCCGCCTGGCCAGTGACCGCCTGTTTGCCGGGCAGATCGACCCGCTGGCGTGGTTCTCGCTGCGTTACAACACCCTGGAGCACACCAGCCGCCAGTTGCAGTCCTCGCTCTGGGGCCTGGGCGGCGTGCGTGCCCAGCCAATTGCGCACCAACTGCACATCGCCCGCGAAGTCGCCGACCGGATCGCACCACGGGTTTTGCTGGCCGACGAAGTGGGCCTGGGTAAAACCATCGAAGCGGGCCTGGTGATCCATCGCCAGCTGCTGTCCGGGCGCGCCAGCCGCGTGTTGATCCTGGTACCGGAAAACCTGCAGCACCAGTGGCTGGTGGAAATGCGTCGGCGCTTCAACCTCGAAGTGGCGCTGTTCGATGCCGAGCGCTTTATCGAAAGCGACGCCAGCAACCCGTTCGAAGACGCCCAACTAGCGCTGGTTGCGCTGGAGTGGCTGACCGAAGACGAGAAGGCTCAGGACGCACTGTTCGCCGCCGGCTGGGACCTGCTGGTGGTCGACGAAGCGCACCACCTGGTCTGGCACGAGGACCAGGTGAGCCCTGAATACGCGCTGGTCGAGCAACTGGCCGAAGTGATCCCCGGCGTACTGCTGCTGACCGCCACCCCGGAACAACTGGGCCAGGACAGCCACTTCGCCCGTCTGCGCCTGCTTGACCCGAACCGTTTCCACGACCTGGCCGCCTTCCGCGCCGAGAGCGACAACTACCGTCCGGTGGCCGAAGCGGTCCAGGAACTGCTCGACAAAGGCCGCCTGTCGCCCAAGGCCCACGCTACCATTCAGGGCTTCCTGGGCGCTGAAGGCGATGCCCTGCTGGCCGCCGTCAGCGATGGCGACACCGAGGCCAGCGCACGCCTGATCCGTGAACTGCTCGACCGCCACGGCACCGGCCGCGTGCTGTTCCGTAACACCCGCGCCGCGGTTCAGGGCTTCCCCGAGCGCAAACTGCACCCCTACCCGCTGCCCAACCCCGACCAGTACATGGAACTGCCGCTGGGCGAGCACGCCGACCTGTACCCGGAAGTCAACTTCCAGTCCCAGGCCGACACCAGCGACGAAGAACGCTGGTGGCGCTTCGACCCGCGCGTCGAGTGGCTGATCGACACCCTGAAGATGCTCAAGCGGGTCAAGGTGCTGGTGATCTGCGCCCACGCCGAAACCGCGATGGACCTGGAAGACGCCCTGCGCGTGCGCTCCGGCATCCCGGCCACGGTGTTCCATGAAGGCATGAGCATCCTGGAACGTGACCGTGCGGCCGCCTACTTCGCCGATGAAGAGTTTGGCGCCCAGGTACTGATCTGTTCGGAAATCGGCAGTGAAGGCCGTAACTTCCAGTTCTCCCACCACCTGGTGCTGTTCGACCTGCCGGCCCACCCGGACCTGCTCGAGCAGCGGATCGGCCGTCTGGACCGGATCGGCCAGAAGCACATCATCGAGGTGCACGTGCCGCACCTGCAGGACAGTCCGCAAGAGCGCCTGTTCCAGTGGTACCACGAAGCGCTCAACGCCTTTCTCAACACTTGCCCGACCGGCAACGCCCTGCAGCACCAGTTCGGCCCGCGCCTGCTGCCGCTGCTCGAAGGCGGTGACGATGATCAGTGGCAAGCGTTGGTCAATGAAGCCCGCACCGAACGCGAGCGCCTGGAGGCCGAACTGCATACCGGCCGCGACCGCCTGCTGGAACTCAACTCCGGGGGTGCCGGCGAAGGTCAGGAACTGGTCGAAGCGATTCTGGAGCAGGATGACCAGTTCACCCTGCCGATCTACATGGAAACGCTGTTCGACGCCTTTGGCATCGACAGCGAAGACCATTCGGAAAACGCCCTGATCCTCAAGCCGAGCGAAAAAATGCTCGACGCCAGCTTCCCGCTGGGCGACGACGAAGGCGTGACCATCACCTACGATCGCAACCAGGCGCTGTCTCGCGAAGACATGCAGTTCATCACCTGGGAGCACCCGATGGTGCAAGGCGGCATGGACCTGGTGCTGTCCGGCTCCATGGGCAACACCGCCGTGGCACTGATCAAGAACAAGGCGCTCAAGCCGGGCACCGTGCTGCTGGAACTCTTGTACGTCAGCGAAGTGGTCGCCCCGCGCGCCCTGCAGCTGGGCCGCTACCTGCCGCCGGCTGCGCTGCGCTGCCTGCTCGACGCCAACGGCAACGACCTGGCGCCACGGGTGGCCTTCGAGACCCTGAACGAGCAGCTTGAAAGCGTGCCAAAGGCCAGTGCCAACAAGTTCATCCAGGCCCAGCGTGACAGCCTCGGGCCGCGCATCAACGCCGGTGAAACCAAGGTCGCGCCGCGTCATATCGAACGCGTGGCGCAAGCCCAGCATCGCCTGGCGGCCGAGACCGATGAAGAGCTGGCGCGCTTGACCGCCCTGCAGGCCGTCAACCCGACCGTGCGCGACAGTGAGATCGAAGCGCTGCGCGAGCTGCGTGAACAAGGGTTGGCGATGCTGGATAAAGCGGCGCTGCGCCTGGAAGCGATTCGGGTGTTGGTGGCGGGCTAAGTCCCCCACAACCCCCGTGTAGGAGCGGACCGGGCCGCGATGGGCCGCACAGCGGCCCCGGTTCGCTCCGGCAGGGGCCTGCTGCGCAGGCCATCGCGGCCAGGTCCGCTCCTACATAGGGCAAAAACTTAAATTGCAGCCGGCACCCCCGCCCCCTCAGCTTCCATCCCCTCGCGCATCCGCTGCGCATCCCGGCTGAAACACCGCGACGCTTGCAACAGAAACACCAGCGTCAGCATCAACGCCACCGGTATCAAATACATCGCATCGTGCAACCCCACGGCCTTGAACGCCTCGCTCATTTGCCCGGCGCCCGCCTCGATCATCGCCGCCTGGGCGAAGTGGTCCGATAACAGCCCCACCACCACCGGCCCCAGGCCACCGCCCAACAGATACAGACCGGCAAAGAACAACGCCATCGCCGTGGCCCGCAGCCGCGGTTGCACCACGTCCTGGATCGCGGTGTAGACGCAGGTGTAGAAGTTATACGCAAACAGCCAGCCGAGGCTGAACACCGCCACAAACACCCCGATTTCGACACGCCCGGCCTGTAAGGCCCAGCCGGTTCCCACTGTGGCAACCAGCATGCTGGCCGCCGCGAACAGCAGCCGGCCATTGGCGATTCGCTGGTGAATGCGATCAGCGATCCAGCCGCCCAGGGTCAAGCCCACCAGGCCGGTCAGGCCGACAATCACGCCCGTCGCGACCGCGGCCTCCTGCAAAGGCAGCAGAAAGTAACGTTGCAGCATCGGCACCATGAACGCGTTGCAGGCATAGGTCGCGAAATTGAAGGTCAGCCCGGCCAGTACCAGCCAGCCAAAGGTTGGAATCGTCAGCACCCGACGCATCGGCCGGTCAACCGGCGCCTGAGAGATGGCAACGGTTTCCGCGGCTCCACGCGCCGGCTCGCGAATGAAAAACATGAAAATGGCCAGGATCAACCCGGGAATCGCCGCGATAAAGAACGGCGCGCGCCAGCTGTCGAACGCCTGGACCATCGCGCCGATCGTGAAAAACGCCAGCAGCAGCCCCAACGGCAGCCCCAGCATGAAGATGCCCATGGCCCGTGCCCGACGGTGGGCTGGAAACAGGTCACCGATCAACGAGTTGGCCGCAGGCGCATAACTGGCTTCGCCGATCCCCACCCCCATGCGCACCAGCAGAAAACTCCAGAAACTGCCGACCAGGCCATTGACCGCCGTCAGCCCACTCCACACCGCCAGGCCCCAGCCCATCAGTTTTCTACGCGAGCCGGTGTCGGCCATACGCCCCAACGGCAAGCCGGCGATTGCATAAACGATGGTAAAGGCCGTACCGATCAGGCCCAGCTGGAAGTCGCTCAGGTGCCACTCGAGGCGAATCGGCTCGATGATGATCGCCGGAATGGTGCGGTCGAAAAAGTTGAACAGGTTGGCCAGAAACAGCAGGAACAAAATGCGCCAGGCATTCGCCGCTTGGGTCGAGTTCTGCATCGGTCAGTCCCTTTTATCGTTATTGGAGATCCGTGATGGCCGGCTCGCGAGCGTAACCGGCCACGACGGCTGCCGTGATCGAGTCCTGAATCTAGGAAACAGCCGCGCACCTGTCTGCAATCATTCGCCGGTTTGATAATAGTCAATTGCAACAAAACAGCGCCCTTAGCATTTTTCGTTATGACGTTGATTGCGAAATCATTGGAGTCAAACTGCCATCAGGCCGGGAACTTTTAGGCAAACCCCTATACTTTGGACACTGGTCTCCGCGAGTGCCGGGGGACATTCGATGACTCAGTGATGGGGCATGCTATGGAATGGCTGGGGTTGAACTTACTCGCCGAACTGCCACCGAATGGTCAAACGCTGTTGGATTGCCAGCACAACGTGTTCCTGATGCTGCTTGCTTATCTGGTGGCCAGCGCCGGCAGCTTCGCCACCCTGGACATGGCTGAACGGGTCAGCCAGGGCGAACACGGCACCGCGCAGCGGCAATGGCGCTTGACTGGTGCGTGCTGCCTGGCGGCCAGTATCTGGTCCATGCATTTCATCAATATGCTGGCTTTTCAGGCGCCGCTGGAGATTCGCTACGACCTGCCGACCACCGCCGCTTCGCTGATGATCATGCTGCTGGCCGGCATCCTGGCCATGAACACCCTCGGCCGACAGCAACTCGACGCCCTGCACTACCTCAAGGCTTCGGTGCTGATCGGCCTGGGGATCGTCTGCATGCACTATCTGGGCATGGCCGCCATGCGTTCGAATGCGGTGCAGTATTACCGCCTGGATGTGGTCGCCCTGTCATTTGCCATTGCCATCAGCGTCAGCCTGATCGCCCTGCTGCTGGCCCGCCACTTTCGCCATGGCAGTGGCCCTTATCACCAATTGCTCAAGTACAGCGCCAGCCTGTTGATGGGCGCGGGGATCGTCAGCACTCACTTCACCGGCATGTGGGCCATGACGCTGGTGGTGCCGGACGGCAACAGACTGCAGCTGGCGCAAGACGCCAACAACAGCCTGGAACTGAGCCTGACCATCGCCTTCATCACCTTATTGGTGATTGCCAGCAGCATCAGCGCCGCCCTGTCGGACAAAAAACTGCAGAGCAAGGAGCACGACCTGCGCCGGGTCAATGCGCTGCTCAGCCAGCTTGATCAGGCGCGGGTGTCGCTTCAGCAGGTGGCCCATTACGATGCGCTCACCAACCTGGTCAACCGCCGCGGCTTCAATCAAATCTTCGCCGAAAAGCTCGCTGAGCGGCGGGACGGTGACCACGGCATGCTGGCCGTCATGTTTCTGGACATCGACCATTTCAAGCGGATCAACGACAGCCTGGGACACGATGCCGGCGATGAAATGCTCAAGGTCATCGCCAGCCATATCAAGCATTCGACCCGCAGTTTTGATGACGTGGTCGCGCGTTTTGGCGGCGACGAATTCTGCATTTTGATTGGCATGCAGCACCGTGATGAAGCCCGGCACCTGGCCCAGCGCATCATGCACAAGATGAAAGAACCGATCGACCTGGCCGGGCGGCGCATGGTAATGACCACCAGCATTGGCATCAGCGTCTTCCCTGACGATGGCAACAGCTGCGAAGAACTGTTGAAAAACGCCGACCTGGCGCTTTACCAATCCAAGGGCAGCGGTCGCAACAACCTGAATTTTTTCTGTTCCAACCTCAAGGCCCGGGCCACCATGGAGTTGCAACTGGAGGAGGAATTGCGCACTGCGCTGTATGAAGAAACCGGCCTGGTGCTGTATTACCAGCCGATCTACGACGTCAAGACCGGCCAGGTCACCAAGCTCGAAGCCCTGGTGCGCTGGCAACACCCGCAACACGGCCTGCTCAGCCCGGACCGTTTTATCGGCATCGCAGAAGCCAACGGCCTGATCGCCGATCTGGACGTCTGGGTGCTGCGCCGTGCCTGCCGCGACCTCAGCCGCCTGAGCCATAACGGCTGCGAACAGCTGAAGATTTCGGTGAACTGCTCGGCTCTGAACCTGTGCCGCGAAGAGCTGCCCGACGAAATCGCCGATGCCTTGAGAAGCAACGGCGTCGCCCCCGAACGACTGGAGCTTGAGGTCACCGAAAACGCCCTGATGGGCAACATCCACGCGACCATTGCCTTACTCAAGCAGATCCGTGCGTCGGGGGTTTCGCTGTCTATTGACGACTTCGGCACCGGCTACTCGTCGCTGGCCTACCTCAAGCAGCTACCACTGGACACCCTGAAGATCGACCGCTCGTTCATTCAGGATGTGCCCCGCTGCACCAAGGACATGGAAATCGTTCAGGCCATTATCGTCATGGCCCATACCCTGCATTTGCAGGTGGTCACCGAAGGCGTCGAAACGGTGCAGCAGTATGAGTTTCTCGAACGTTACGGCTGCGACTACGTGCAAGGCTACCTGCTCAGCCGACCGGTCAGCCTTCAGGACCTGCGGCCGATCCTCGATCAACTCAACCATCGCACCGGCCCCGAACGCGCAGGCGTCAGTCCTGTGCCGCTGCTGCGCGGTATAGATGGACCAGTGTTGCGGGATCTTTTTCAAGAAAACCCTGGCTGCCGTGCAAGCGCATCAGTTGCGCGGCCAGTCCGCTGATAGGCGTCGAAGAGCCCTGTTCGCGAGCGAATTTCACGGCACCGTCGAGGTCCTTGAGCAAGGTCCGCACGTGCCACTTGATCGGCTCGAAACGGCTCTCGGCCATTTGCGGGGCCAGAATCTGCAAAGGTTTTGAGTCGGCAAAACCACCGGCCAGGGCCTCGGCGATCAAGCTGGCTTCGACCCCGGACTGCTCGGCCAGGGCGACCACTTCGGCGATCACCAACGCATTGCAGGCGACGATCATCTGGTTGCACGCCTTGGTCACCTGCCCTGCGCCCACCGCCCCCATATGGGTCACGCGCTGACCGAGCGCGAGCAGCACCGGGCGTACCCGGGCAAGGTCCGCCGCCTCGCCGCCGACCATGATCGCCAGCGTACCGGCTTCGGCCCCTGGCGTACCGCCGGAGACCGGCGCATCGAGCCAGGCCATGCCACTGCGGGCGGCAAGCACGGCCGCCATCTCGCGGGTGGCCGTGGGCTCCAGGCTGGAAAAATCCACCAGCAACTGCCCGGGCCTGGCGCCCTCGGCCACGCCTTGCGGGCCAAATACCACGTCCCGGACCACAGCGGTATCAGCCAGGCACAGCATGACAATGTCGGCGGCTTCACACAGTTGCGCAGGTGTCCTGGCCAACCGGGCACCGGCGGCCACCAGTGCGTCGCACTTGTCCGCAGAACGGTTCCATACCGTCAAGGAATAACCCGCCGCCAATAATCGACGACACATGGGCAAGCCCATCAAACCGATACCAGCAAATGCCAATGAAGGTAATGCAGTGCTCATGAGCAGCTCCTGTGAAGTGAAGGAATTTCTTGTGGGCGCCGGGCGTGCACATCAATTAGCCGTAATAACCCTTGGGACAAACAAGTTGCAACTGAGCGTGACTGTTACCGACTGCTCTTTTAAACAACTGGACTGTTACCAAGCACCACTGTTGGACTTTCCAGTCACGCACCATGACCGTTTCGGACACGATTTTAATGCACCGAAACGGTGCGATATTCAAGCGTGGTTGCGTACCTGAATCAGAATCAACGGCCGAAGCACGACCGCCCAAATCTCATATTTGTCTTCGCACAGGCTCAACGCCTGCTCGGCAGACAGCTTGGCGAAGGTTTCCGCCTTCAGCCACTGGGCAACGATATCCTTGCGATCCTCGGCTACCGCCTCGGCCACCGCAATCAAATCAAGCGTTGGCGCGACCCAAAACAGGTCACCGCGAGCAAAAAACGGCTCTAACTCCTTCCAGGTAATTACTGCGGTTTCGCCGAGCAGTTTGGCATAGAGGGTGCTAGGTTGTTCTGTCATGGGTTTCACCAAAAGTCTTCGACGCGAATTCGGGTCGGTATTTTTGCAGAAAAACCCGGTTGCAAATAAGTGAATGAGGGAAAAGGACCGAAAAGCAACGGATTGCCGCCTGTAACAGGTCAAAGCTCGCCGCTTTTCTGTAACTTTCTTTCAACTAAGCGACACTCCGTTGAATTGCCCCGGGCAGCCAGCTTTTCAAGCGATAAATCGGCGCTCTACACTGTACCGGTACAGTTGCCTGGGGGAATGACCGGAGATTTCAGGGCTTTGCGTGCGAGGTCGACAAACGTTGCCCGTGAATGCAAACCTGGTCCGGTCCTGCTGCTTTGGCCGACAGGACTATAAAAAATACAACATTGAGTGGAGCACTATGAATAAGGCTACTAAGCAGATTTCCAAACTGTTTGCCGCTATGGTTCTGGCTGGGGTTGCCGGCCATTCGTTCGCTGCGGACACCATCAAGATCGGTATCGCCGGCCCCAAGACCGGCCCGGTGACCCAATACGGTGACATGCAGTTCATCGGTGCCAAAATGGCCATCGAGCAGATCAACGCCAAGGGCGGCGTTGACGGCAAGATGCTCGAAGCCAAGGAATACGACGACGCGTGCGACCCTAAACAAGCCGTGGCCGTCGCCAACAAAGTGGTCAACGACGGCGTCAAGTTCGTGATTGGCCACCTGTGCTCCAGCTCCACTCAACCGGCTTCGGACATCTACGAAGACGAAGGCGTGATCATGATCACTCCGGCCGCTACCAGCCCGGACATCACCTCGCGTGGCTACAAACTGGTCTTCCGCACCATCGGCCTGGACAGCGCCCAGGGCCCGGCGGCCGGCAACTACATCGCCGACCACGTCAAGCCGAAAGTCGTTGCCGTACTGCACGACAAGCAACAATACGGTGAAGGCATTGCCACCGCCGTGAAAAAGACCCTGGAAGGCAAGAACGTCAAAGTGGCCGTGTTCGAAGGCATCAACGCCGGCGACAAGGACTTCTCCTCGATCATCCAGAAACTCAAGCAAGCCAACGTCGACTTCGTCTACTACGGCGGCTACCACCCAGAGCTGGGCCTGATCCTGCGTCAATCCCAGGAAAAAGGCCTGAAAGCCAAGTTCATGGGCCCGGAAGGCGTCGGCAACGACTCCATCTCGCAAATCGCCCAGAACGCGTCCGAAGGCCTGCTGGTGACGCTGCCGAAATCCTTCGACCAGGATCCTGCCAACCAGGCGCTGGTCAAGGCTTTCGCCGACAAGAAGCAGGACCCGACCGGCCCGTTCGTGTTCCCGGCCTACTCGGCGGTTGAAGTGATCGCCGAAGGCATCAAGGCCGCCAAGTCCGAAGATACCGCCAAGGTCGCTGAAGCGATCCACGCCGGCACCTTCAAGACCCCGACTGGCGATCTGTCGTTCGACGCCAAGGGCGACCTGAAGGACTTCAAATTCGTAGTCTACGAGTGGCATTTCGGCAAACCGAAAACCGAAATTTCTCCTCAGTAAGCAGGTCTGACGACTGATAAAGCCCACTGTGAAAGCAGTGGGCTTTGTTTTACGAAAGTTTATGGGCCGGGGTCCCGTGATCCGGGAGCCGGTTCACCTGAAAATCTCAAAACCGTCACCAGCGGTTCGCTGGCAAACGCCTGGGCACAAGTAGCTAAAGACTACAGCAGCGCCAGGCCGGGATATGACTCCACCAGTGAAATGCGTACAGGTTTTTAGGAGCGCTGTAATGCCTGAGATCTATCACTTCTTCCAACAGCTGGTTAATGGCCTGACCATTGGCAGCACCTATGCCTTGATAGCCATTGGCTACACAATGGTTTACGGCATCATTGGAATGATTAACTTCGCCCATGGCGAGGTCTACATGATCGGTTCCTACGTGGCCTTCATCGCCCTTGCCGGGCTGGCCATGCTGGGTCTCGATTCCCTGCCGTTGTTGATGACCGCCGCGTTCCTGGCGACCATCGTGGTCACCAGCGCCTATGGCTACAGCATCGAACGCGTCGCTTACCGCCCCCTGCGCGGCAGCAACCGTCTGATCCCGCTGATTTCCGCCATCGGTATGTCGATCTTTCTGCAAAACACTGTGCTGTTGTCCCAGGACTCCAAGGACAAATCGATTCCCAACCTGATTCCGGGGAGCTTCTCCTTCGGCCCGGGCGGCGCCGAAGAAGTCCTGATTTCCTACATGCAGATCCTGGTGTTCGTGGTCACGCTCATTGCCATGACCGGGCTCACCCTGTTCATCTCCCGTTCGCGTCTGGGCCGGGCCTGCCGGGCGTGCGCCGAAGACATCAAGATGGCCAACCTGCTCGGCATCAACACCAACAACATCATCGCCCTGACCTTCGTCATCGGTGCGGCCCTGGCCGCCGTGGCGGCTGTACTGCTGAGCATGCAGTACGGCGTGATCAACCCCAACGCCGGTTTCCTGGTGGGCCTGAAGGCTTTCACCGCAGCGGTTCTGGGTGGCATCGGCAGTATTCCTGGCGCGATGCTCGGCGGGCTGGTGTTGGGCGTGGCCGAAGCCTTCGGCGCCGACATCTTCGGCGACCAGTACAAGGATGTGGTGGCGTTCGGTCTCTTGGTTCTCGTGCTGTTGTTCCGGCCGACCGGCATTCTGGGCCGCCCGGAGGTTGAAAAAGTATGAACAGACATCTCAAATCGGCGTTCTTCAGCGCCTTGCTGGTCTGGGCCGTGGCATTCCCGGTGCTGGGCCTGAAACTGAGCATCGTCGGCATCCACCTGGAAGTGCATGGCCAGGGGAATCTGACGCTGGGCATTATTGCCCTGTGCTCGGTCCTGATGTTCCTGCGGGTGCTCTTCAATGAGCAATGGAGTGCGTTGTTCCGCTCCTCCAACCGCGGTCCGCTGGTGCCGGCCCATGTCAGCCACTTCCTGACCCTGCCACACACCCAGCGCTGGATCATCCTCGGGTTGATCGTCCTGGCGCTGGCGTGGCCGTTCTTCGGCTCGCGCGGGGCGGTCGACATCGCCACCCTGATCCTGATCTACGTGTTGCTGGGCCTGGGCCTGAACATCGTGGTGGGCCTGGCGGGGCTGCTCGACCTGGGCTATGTCGGCTTCTATGCCGTCGGCGCCTATACCTACGCCCTGCTCTCGCACTACTACGGGCTGAGCTTCTGGATCTGCCTGCCGATTGCCGGCCTGATGACGGCGACCTTCGGCCTCCTGCTCGGCTTTCCGGTGTTGCGCCTGCGCGGTGACTACCTGGCGATCGTGACCCTGGGCTTCGGGGAAATCATCCGCCTGTTCCTGCGTAACCTGACCGACCTCACCGGTGGCCCGAACGGTATCAGCAACATCCCGAAACCGACCTTCTTCGGCCTCACCTTCGATCGCACTGCAGCCGAAGGCCTGCAGACCTTCCACGAGTTCTTCGGGCTGCAATACAACTCGGTCAACAAGGTGATTTTCCTCTACCTGGTGGCCCTGCTGTTGGCACTGCTGGCACTGTTCGTGATCAACCGCCTGCTGCGCATGCCGATCGGCCGTGCCTGGGAAGCGTTGCGCGAAGACGAGATCGCCTGCCGTGCGCTGGGTCTGAACCCGACCGTGATCAAACTCTCGGCCTTTACCCTGGGCGCCAGCTTCGCCGGTTTCGCCGGCAGCTTCTTTGCCGCGCGTCAGGGCCTGGTCACGCCCGAGTCGTTCACCTTCATCGAATCGGCGATCATTCTCGCGATCGTGGTGCTGGGTGGCATGGGCTCGCAACTGGGTGTGATCCTGGCGGCCGTGGTGATGATTCTGCTGCCTGAGTTGATGCGTGACTTCAGCGAATACCGCATGTTGATGTTCGGCGCCTTGATGGTGCTGATGATGATTTGGCGTCCACAAGGACTGCTGCCCATGCAACGTCCTCACCTGGAGCTGCGCAAATGAGCCGCGAGATCCTGAAAGTCGAAAATCTGAGCATGCGCTTCGGCGGCTTGCTGGCGGTCAATGGCGTGGCCCTGACCGTGAAAGAAAAACAGGTCGTAGCACTGATCGGCCCCAACGGCGCCGGCAAGACCACCGTGTTCAACTGCCTGACCGGTTTCTACAAGCCGAGCGGCGGCAGTATCCTACTGGACGGCGAACCGATCGAAAGCTTGCCCGGCCACAAGATCGCCCTCAAAGGCGTGGTGCGCACCTTCCAGAATGTACGGCTGTTCAAGGAAATGACCGCGGTTGAAAACCTGCTGATCGCTCAGCACCGGCATCTGAACACCAACTTCTTCGCGGGCCTGTTCAAGACCCCGAAGTTCCGCCGCAGCGAGCGCGAGGCAATGGACTACGCCCAGTTCTGGCTGAACAAGGTCAACCTCACCGAGTTCGCCAACCGTCCGGCCGGCACCCTGGCCTACGGTCAGCAACGGCGCCTGGAAATCGCCCGCTGCATGATGACCCGCCCGCGGATCCTCATGCTCGACGAGCCGGCCGCCGGCTTGAACCCCAGGGAAACCGAAGACCTCAAGGCGCTGATCAGCACCTTGCGTGAAGAACACAACGTCACTGTGCTGCTGATCGAGCACGACATGAAGTTGGTCATGAGCATTTCCGACCACATCGTCGTGATCAACCAGGGCACGCCGTTGGCCGATGGCACCCCGGAACAGATCCGGGACAACCCTGAAGTGATCAAAGCCTACCTGGGGGAAGCGTAAATGCTGCAGTTCGAAAACGTTTCCACCTTCTATGGCAAGATCCAGGCCCTGCACAGCGTCAACGTGGAAATCCGCCAGGGTGAGATCGTCACCCTGATCGGTGCCAACGGCGCCGGCAAGTCGACCTTGCTGATGACCCTCTGCGGCTCGCCCCGCGCCCACAGTGGCAGCATCCGCTACCTGGGCGAGGACCTGGTCGGGCAGGAATCGTCGCAGATCATGCGCAAAAGCATTGCCGTGGTGCCTGAAGGGCGCCGGGTATTCGCCCGCCTCACCGTTGAAGAAAACCTCGCCATGGGCGGGTTCTTCACCGACAAGGGCGATTACCAGGAGCAGATGGACAAGGTCCTGCAACTGTTCCCGCGCCTCAAGGAGCGCTTCAGTCAGCGGGGCGGCACCATGTCCGGTGGCGAGCAGCAGATGCTCGCCATCGGCCGCGCGCTTATGAGCAAGCCCAAGCTGCTGTTGCTCGACGAGCCGTCGCTGGGCCTGGCACCGATCATCATCCAGCAGATCTTCGACATCATCGAACAGCTGCGCAAGGATGGCGTGACGGTGTTCCTGGTCGAGCAGAACGCCAACCAGGCGCTGAAAATCGCTGACCGCGCTTATGTGTTGGAGAACGGTCGAGTGGTGATGCAGGGTACCGGGGAAGCGCTGTTGACCGATCCGAAAGTGCGTGAGGCGTATCTGGGGGGTTAACAGCCTTTACTCAAATGCCAAGCGGGAAATGTGGGAGCGGATTTATCCGCGAATAGAACCACCGCGGTTCGCCTGACACACCGTGGTGAAGCTATTCGCGAATAAATTCGCTCCCACATTTCTGGCTCAGCTTCCCGGCTGCTCCTACAACCCCTTTAGCGCAAGCTTGTCCTTTTCGAACCACCCCACCAGATAATCCGCCAACACCTGAACCCGCCGGGGCACCGCGCCCTGATAGGGGTGCACCAGAAACATCGGCGTACTCCGAGTCTCATAATCCCGCAGCAGCCACTTGAGCTGCCCTCCAGCCAATTCCCTGGGCACCATATACGACGGAATCCGCACAATTCCGGCCCCGACCAGCGCAGCTTTTTTCAGCAGACTGTAATGGTTGCTGGCAAAGAAGCCGGACACATGCACCCGCACCAGTTCGTGCTGCTGGTGATAAAGCCACTCTTCCCGCCCGCTGTAATGACTGTTGAGCAGGCAACGGTGCTCGACCAATTGCGCAGGCGTTTGTGGCTCGCCATAGCGTGCAAGGTAGGCTGGACTGGCGCAGGTCAGCTCCTGCATCGACAACAGCGAGCGCGCAACAAGGCGCTCATCGTTGCCCAGCCGGGTGCGGATGGCCAAGTCAAAGCCATCCCGAATCAGGTCGCGGTTATCGTTGCTCAGCTCAAGCTCGATCTGGATGTCCGGGTAGCAACTGGCAAACTCGAGCAACAAGCCTTCGAAGAACGTTTCCCCCAGCGACACCGGCACGGTCAGCCGTACGGGGCCCGCCAGTTCATCCTTGACCAGCGCAAGCGCTTGCCGGGCACGCTCCATCTGCACCAGCAACGCCTGCGCCTGAGGCAATAGCGCCGCGCCCGCGGCGGTCAGGCTCAAACGTCGGGTCGTGCGATGCAGCAGGCGGACCGAATGGCTGCTCTCCAAGTGGCTGATGCGCTTGGACAGCTGCCCCTTGCTCCAACCCAGCTGTTGCGCGGCCAGGGTGAAGCTGCCGGCCTCCATCAGTACGGCGAACGCTGCCAGATCGTCCAGTTCGCTCATCGATTGTTTCCAGATGAAAACCAAAGGTTGCCTATTAGCGCGCTTATCGACAAATAAAACCAGCCCTAGACTCAAGCCCTCACCACTCTTGCGAGGAAGCTTCAATGAAAATTCTGTTGATTGGCGCCAATGGCACTATCGGCTCGGCCGTGGCGACTGAGCTGGCAAGCCGCCATGAGGTTGTTCGAATCGGTCGCAGCAGCGGCGACTTCCAGGTCGATATCAGCGACAGCGCTTCGATCCGTCAACTGTTCGAGAAAACCGGCAAGTTCGATGCGCTGGTCTGCGCCGCCGGCAATGTCACCTTCGCGCCACTGGAAGAGATGAATGAGCAGTCGTTTGCCCTGGGCTTGGCGGACAAACTGATGGGCCAGGTCAATCTGCTGCTGATCGGCCGCGAGTACGCCAATGACCATGGCTCGTTCACCTTCACCAGCGGCATTCTCAACCGCGACCCGATCAAGGCCGGCGCCAGCGCCGCGCTGGTCAATGGCGCCCTCGATGCCTTCGTCAAGGCTGCGGCGATCGAGCTGCCACGGGGCCTGAGGGTGAACTCGATCAGCCCGACCGTGCTGATCGAAGCCATGGACAGCTACGCGCCTTATTTCCGAGGCTACAAACCGGTGCCGGCGGCCGACGTCGCGCTGGCCTACGCCAAGAGTGTCGAGGGCTTGCAAACCGGCCAGACCTTCCAGGTCGGTTAAAGCCTTGTGATCCACGGCCAGCCTGCGTAACGTGGCAGCACTTTCCAGGAGACCCCCTCGATGCGCGCTGCCCGTTCCCTGTTGTTCGTTGCCCTGCTTCCCGTGTTTGCCGGCTGCCAGATGTTTGCCGAGAAGCCAACGTCGGTGTCCACCGCCGGCATGACGCGCATGCAGGGTGAGCTCAAGGGCGAAGGCGGTCAGTTGGTGTTCCAGCCATGCTCCGAGGGGCGCCGGTTTGTCGTCAACGACACTGGCAATACCGGCATCGTGCAGGAGGTCGCCGACCTTGCCGGCAAACCCTTGTTCGTCGACCTGCGCGGCAGCTTTGCCGCCAGCTCCACCGGTGGCAACGACGGCCAGTTGAACCTGCATCAGTTCTATCGCCTCGAGCGCTCGGCCAGCGCCTGCAGCGACCCTAATTTCAAGCGCCTGACCCTGCGCGCCTCCGGGCACAAGCCTGACTGGACGGTGAAAGCCAGCGGCAAAGGCATGGTGCTCGAACGCGAAGGCCAGCCACCGCTGGCGCTGCCGTACCTGGAAGAACAACTGCCCGAAGGCCGCTTCAACCTGACCAGCGAAGCCAATGATCAGCGCATTGAACTCTGGGCAGCACCGCAACGCTGCGTCGACAGCGTCACCGGCAGCGTTCAGCACCTGAGCGCCGAACTGCGGGTCAACGGCAAGCCACAACGCGGTTGTGCCTACTACGGCGGCTCGCGAGACGACTGACGGCGCCGACTATCGTTTTTAATCTGCCGGTAAACCGCTCGACCGGCTTATAATTGCCGGTTCGAGAAAAGCTGCCGGGCCCTCCCCTGTGGCCCGGAAATTGGACCCTGTCATGTTACGAATCACCGAATTGAAGTTGCCGCTGGACCATCCCGACGAAGCCCTGCGCCCGGCCATCGTGCAGCGCCTGGGGATCGCCGACGATGAACTGCTGGCATTTACCCTGTTCAAGCGCAGCTACGATGCCCGCAAGAAGTCTTCGGACCTGCAATTCATCTATACCATCGACCTGAGCGCCAAAGACGAAGCGGCGTTGCTGCGAAAGTTCTCGGACGACCGCAACGTCAATCAGGCCCCGGACGTCAGCTACAAGCCGGTCGGCCAGGCACCTGAAGGCCTGGAGCAACGCCCGGTTGTGGTCGGCTTCGGCCCCTGCGGTATCTTCGCCGGCCTGTTGCTGGCACAGATGGGCTTCAAGCCGATCATCCTCGAGCGCGGCAAGGAAGTGCGCGAGCGCACCAAGGACACCTGGGGCCTGTGGCGTAAAAGCGTGCTCAATCCCGAGTCGAACGTGCAGTTCGGCGAAGGCGGCGCCGGCACCTTCTCCGACGGCAAGCTGTACAGCCAGATCAAGGACCCCAGGCACCACGGCCGCAAGGTGCTGCACGAGTTCGTCAAGGCCGGCGCGCCGGAAGAGATCCTCTACGTCAACAAGCCACACATCGGTACCTTTCGTCTCACGGGCATGGTTGAAAACATGCGCCATGAGATCGAAGCCTTGGGCGGTGAAATCCGCTTCCAGCAAAAAGTCACCGACCTGTTGCTGGACAACGGCCAGCTGCACGGTGTGGTGCTCGAAAGCGGTGAACAGATCGCCTCCAGGCATGTGGTTCTGGCACTGGGTCACAGCGCCCGCGACACCTTCCGCATGCTGCACGCACGCGGTGTGTTCATGGAGGCCAAGCCGTTCTCTATCGGTTTCCGTATCGAGCATCCGCAGTCGCTGATCGACCAGGCACGCTTGGGCAAATACGCCGGCCACCCGAAACTCGGCGCCGCCGACTACAAACTGGTCCACCACGCCAAGAACGGCCGTTCGGTCTACAGCTTCTGCATGTGCCCGGGCGGGACCGTGGTGGCCGCGACCTCCGAGCCTGGCCGCGTCGTCACCAACGGCATGAGCCAATACTCGCGTAACGAACGCAACGCCAACTCGGGCATCGTCGTCGGTATCACTCCGGAACAGGACTACCCGGGCGGCCCATTGGCCGGTATCGAGCTGCAGGAGCGCCTGGAAGCCCACGCCTATATCCTCGGCGGCAGCAACTACATGGCGCCGGCGCAACTGGTCGGGGACTTCGTGGCCGCCAAACCGTCCACTGCGGTGGGCAGCGTCGAACCGTCCTACAAGCCGGGGGTTGCCTGGGGTGATCTGGCCCTGGCCCTGCCCGACTTTGCCATCGAGGCCATCCGCGAAGCCCTGCCCGCCTTCGACCGCCAGATCAAAGGCTACAACCTGCACGACGCAGTGTTGACCGGTATCGAAACGCGCACCTCCTCGCCGCTGCGGATCACCCGCGGTGAAGACCTGCAAAGCTTGAACCTGCCAGGCTTGTTCCCGGCTGGTGAAGGCGCAGGCTATGCCGGCGGTATCCTCTCGGCAGGCGTCGACGGCATTCGCATCGCCGAAGCCGTGGCCCGCGACATCCTCGGCATCGCCCACTAAGCCTCAGGGCAGCGTTCGAGCCGAACGCTGCCCTGCCGGTTTAACCAAGAAAATTCCTACATACCTCCCAGATTCGGTCTGACGCCAGTACTCCGAACGACTGCTAGGCTCTCTGCCGAAGTCGGATGGCTTCAATTCCTTATTACAAAAAAGAATATAATTTTTGTTTTAACAACCAAGAGCACGGGTTAGGGTGTCCCCTTTCTCGGAAACTTCGCATGGAGAGCCAACTTGCTGCGTAGCACTTTCACTCGTTTCTTTCAGTTGGAAGCTGCCAGCGGTCTGTTGTTGATTGCAGCAGCGGCGCTGGCGCTGATCATCAACAATTCGGCGCTGTCATTCCTCTATAACGGCCTGCTGGACACCCCGGTGGTGGCACAGGTCGGTGCCCTGAAAATCGCCAAGCCCCTGCTGCTCTGGATCAACGACGGCCTGATGGCCTTGTTCTTCCTGCTGATCGGCCTCGAGGTCAAGCGTGAGGTGGTCGATGGGCACCTGTCCAAGCCCTCCCAGATCGTCTTGCCGGGCGCTGCCGCCATTGGCGGCATGGTCGTGCCGGCGCTGATCTACTGGGCGCTGAACCGCGACAATCCGGCTGCCATTTCAGGCTGGGCCATCCCGACGGCCACCGACATCGCCTTCGCCCTTGGCGTACTGGCCCTGCTGGGCAAGCGCGTGCCCACCTCGCTCAAACTGTTCCTGATGACCCTGGCCATCATCGACGACCTGGGCGCAATCATCGTCATCGCCCTGTTCTACTCCGGCACCTTGTCGAGCCTTTCACTGATACTGGCGGCGGCTTGCCTGGCCATCCTGTTCGCCATGAACCGGCTGGGGGTCGTCAAGCTCGGGCCCTACATGATTGTCGGCCTGATCCTCTGGATTTGCGTGCTCAAGAGCGGTGTTCACGCAACACTGGCCGGGGTCACGCTGGCGCTGTGCATTCCCTTGCGAACCCGCAACGCCGAAACCTCGCCCCTGCTCAGCCTGGAACACGCCTTGCACCCCTGGGTGGCGTTCGGCATCCTGCCGCTGTTCGCCTTTGCCAACGCCGGGGTTTCGCTGGCCGGTGTCACCCTGGAAAGCTTCACCCACTACGTTCCGATGGGCATTGCCATCGGCCTGGTGGCCGGCAAGACGATTGGTGTCTTCGGCCTGACCTGGCTGGCGGTCAAGACCGGCATCGCGGCCCTGCCGGCAGGCGCCAACTGGGGCCAGGTGCTGGGGGTGGCGGTGCTGTGCGGTATCGGCTTCACCATGAGCCTGTTTGTCGGCTCACTGGCGTTCGTGCCGGGGCAGAGCGAGTTCGCTGGCATGGACCGGATGGGGATTTTGACCGGGTCGTTCATTGCCGCTATCGCAGGTTATGCGATCACGGCAATGGCCAGCCGGAAATCCCAGGCGACCTGATCCCGCCTGGGTTTGACTCTGTAGGAGCAGAGCTTGTCGGGGCTTTTTTTGTGCAGCGGATCAGTGGCTGACGCGGCTGGTTCCGTCGACAGTCATGATGCGAACACGCTCACCGACACGGAAGACTTGGTTTTCCTGAACAGCCTGCACATAGGCGCGCATGCTGCCGTCGTCTTCACGCACGGTGATTTCCACGCCCTGGGTACGGGTCAGGCCTTCTTCAGTTGCCGAACCCAGCAGGCCGCCGGCGACAGCACCAATGACCGCCGCCACGATACTGCCGCGACCACCGCCTACCGAGCTACCCGCCACGCCACCAACAATTGCACCGGCGCCACCACCGATCGGGGTCTTGGTGCCTTCGATTTTTACCGGGCGCAGGGATTCGATGGTGCCCATGCGCACGGTTTGTACACGCCGTGCCTCATCGCGCGAGTACGAGTCGCCGGACAGGCTGGAGGCACAGCCGCCCAGCAACAGCGACATCGCGGTAAAGGAAGCAACGAGCAAAGCAGATTTACGCATGGGTTCATCTCCATAAGACAGATGTTCATTAGACTCTGTGCCAACACGACTGTCACGACACAGCCTGTATAAAATTGCTTCCATTCAGTTACGGTACAGGCACGCGCACGCAAGCGCACAGGCTCGAACGTCTAGACAACGCCTGCGTGCAAAAACTCAAAGCAAGTGAGGGAGCGATGTGGCAGGACCGCCACATCGCCGCTTTTACATCAAGTCAGGGTCAGCCTGATCAGGGTGCCAGACGCTCGCGCCGCCAGCCATCGCCCTGGCGCAGGTAGTTGAGGCGGTCGTGCAGACGGCTGGGCCGTCCTTGCCAGAACTCGATGCGCTCGGGTAGCAACCGGTAACCGCCCCAATGCTCGGGGCAGTGTGGGTCCTTGTCATTGAAGCGCTGCTCAGTGGCCTTGAGTAGCCCCTCGAGCTCGGCGCGATCGGCAATCACCTGGCTCTGGGGCGAAGCCCAGGCACCCAGGCGGCTGCCCAGCGGGCGCACCTGGTAGTAGGCATCCGATTCTTCAGCCGAGACCTTCGCCACCGTCCCTTCGATGCGCACCTGGCGCTCCAGGGTCGGCCAGAAGAAGGTCATGGCGGCGAACGGGCGGGCCGCCAGTTGCCGGCCCTTGGCACTCTCGTAATTACTGAAGAAGGTAAAGCCCTTGTCGTCCAGCCCCTTGAGCAGCAACACCCGACAGTGCGGCCGGCCGTCGGTGTCGACCGTGGCCAGGGTCATGGCGTTGGCCTCGACCGGTGGTTGCTCGGTCTTGAAGGCTTCGTCGAACCACTGGCGAAACAACGCAAACGGCTCGGCAGGTGCTTGCGCCTCGGTCAGGCCGTCACGGGCGTAATCGCGGCGCATATCTGCCAGGGTCTGGATCATCACGGCGTCCTTGTCGATCAGTTGGGTTTGGCGTCGGTGGCGGTAGCCACTTTCTTGGTGGTTTCAACCTTCTTGGCCGCTGGTTTGGCTGGGGCGACCTTTTTCGCAGCAGCCTTGGCCGGTGCTTTTTTCGCAACCGTGGCTTTCTTGGCTGGCGCAGCTTTGCTGGCCGCTTTTTCAGGGGCTTTGACCGCAGCAGGCGCAACGGACTTGGCCGCTACCAGCTCAGCCGGCGACGGTGTTGGCTGCTTGTACTTGCCGATCAAGGCCACCAACGTGTCTTGTGGGGTCACCAGCATCTCGACACGGCGGTTCAACGCGCGCCCTTGGATGCTGTCGTTTGCCGCACGCGGCATCTCGCCGCCCATGCCGCGCAGCATCATTCGATCACGCTGCAGGCCACTGAGACGAAAGATCGACGCCACCGAACCTGCACGCTCCTGGCTGAGCTTCTGGTTGGCAGCCGCAACACCGCTGGTATCGGCATGCCCAAGCAGCAGCACGGCGGTTTTCGGGTCGGCTTCAAGAATCTTGGCCACTCGGGTAATCGGCCCCAGGGTGTTCGGCAGCAACATGGCTGGGCGATCCGGGTTGAACGAACTGTCGACCGGCAGTGTGATCACCAGTACGTTATCGCGGCGTTCAAGCTCCAGCTTGCTGTCCTTGATGGCTTCGCGCAGCGACGGTTCGTATTTGTCGAGCCAGGCCTGGGTCACTTTCGGATCAACCTTGGGCAGCGCCTTGGTTTCTTCCTTCTTGTCACCGCCGAACGGCCACCACCAGGATCCGCCGTCCTTCTTTTCAACCTTTTCAGCTGGCGGAGCAGTTTTAGCAACGACCTTTTCTGCCGCAGCGCGTTTCACTTCCTTGTCAGCGACTTTGTCAGCACCAAAAGGCCACCAGCTGTGGCCGCTGTCGGCGGACGAGTTTTGCGGCGTTTGGGCGCAGCCGGTAGCAGCCAGGCAGAGCGCGAGCGCGATCGATTTGTGAGAGGACATCAGGTAATTCCACGCTATGACAGTGGTAAATGAACAGAAGGCAAAACGCCCAGATAAAACAAGCAATTAGAGAACAGAATAGCAGCCGGGTTCCGGCGCTCCGTCACATTCCGATCACAGGCATGTGCCCAGCACGCGCACCAATTTCTGCGCGCGCGGGTCCATCAGCACATAGGGCCCAAGGGTATTGGTGACGAAGCCAAAAGCGACATCGCGCTCCGGGTCGGCGAAGCCAACCGAACCTCCGGCACCAGGATGACCGAACGCTCGACCGCCAAGACCGAAAGTAGCGTTGGCAACCTGAGGCTGGTCGAGCATGCAACCGAGGCCGAAACGGGTCTGGGTCAACAAGGTCTTGTCCTGGCCAATGCTGTGCTCGCGCGTCAGCTCGCTGAGCAGTTCGTCTTCCAGCAGGCTGCCGTCGAGCAGGCCGCTGTAGAAACCGGCCAGGCTACGGGCATTGCCATGTCCGTTGGCGGCCGGTTGTTGCATGCGCCGCCATTCGGGTTTGTTGGTGCTGGTGAGGATCGACGGAGGATTGGTGAAGGCGCGGGTGGACATCGCTTCCGGTTCGCGCATGGTCACTTGCAGCAGGCGCTGGGCGGCTTCATCACCCATGTTGCCCTTGCCACGGGCGATGTGCGCCACGCGATGGAACTGCTCATCAGCCAACCCGACATGAAAATCCAGGCCCAGGGGTTTGGCGACGCGGGCGACGATGGAATCACCGGGGCCACGCCCGTCAGCACGGCGAATCAACTCGCCGATCAACCAACCGTAGGTGATGGCGGCATAGCCATGACCTGTGCCCGGTGTCCACCAAGGCGTTTCGGCGGCCAGGGCATCGACCATGGTTTGCCACTCATACAGGGCTTCGGCGGGCAGCAAGGCGCGCAGTGCCGGCAAGCCGGCCTGATGGCAGAGCAGTTGACGCAAGGTAATGGCTTGCTTGCCGGCGGCGGCGAACTCGGGCCAGTAGCGTGCCACCGGGGCATCCAGTTCGAGCTTGCCTTCGGCCACCAGCTGCAGGGCAGTGACAGCGGTGAAGGTCTTGGTGCAGGAAAACAGATTGGCAATGGTGTCGCTGTGCCAGGCTTCGGTGCCGTCCTTGTCGGCGGTGCCGGCCCACAGGTCGACTACGGTTTCTCCACCGACCTGAATGCACAACGCCGCGCCGCGCTCCTGACGGCCCTCGAACAGCGCCGCGAAGGCTTCGCGCACGGCTTCGAACTTGAGCTCATAGTGACCCTGAATCTGCACCGCTGACTCTCCACACAATCAATTTTCAACGAGGGCTGCATTGTTCCAGCCCTCAGAGCATTTGGGAACTGCTTGATGTAGGAGCCGGCAAGCCCCAATGCCAATCAGTTAAGGACCGGAGCACAGACGTCCATGTAGGAGCGGCGGTCCGGCGTCCCGACCCGGCCGCGATGGGCCGCGCAGCGGCCCCTTGGGCCTGTGACATCTGCGGATCAGCTTGCGAGTGTCGGCGGTTTCAGAATCGCCGGGGGCCGCTTCGCAGCCCATCGCGGCCGGGTCCGCTCCTACAGGTGTTGCGGCGTTCGGCGCTCCATTCCTTAACTGACTGGCATTGTGGCAAGCCCGGCTCCTACAAACGCGTCAAGGGGCGTCTTTTCTCTCTTGATCGGCATTCTCTACCACAGGCTTGGCCGCTCCGGCTGCCTTGCCGATCTGCGCCATCGCTTGCTGGTTGGTCTTGCGCACCGAAGCGACAAAGCCCTGGAACGGCACGTCGGTCACACCCACCAGGCCGACATGGCCGTTTTCGCCATCGAGCAGGCGGCCAGTCACGGGTTGGTCGAGGTATTGGAACCAGTGCGCACCGACCACCGTCGGCTCAGTCAAGGCAGCCTTGATGAAGGTGGCGTACGCCGGGCCACGGTCTTCTTCCTTGGCGACTTCGATCTGGCCCGGCCAGAATGGCCCGCGATCACGCGAGCCGATATTGAATTCCGAGATCATCACCGGCTTGTCGAGACTGCGCAGGCGGGCAAAGTCGTAGCCGTCCTGGGGTTTTGGCGTGTAGAAGTTGAAGCTCAAGACGTCGCAGAACTGCGCGCAGGAATCAACCGCCTCAGGCGAGCTGACGGCGAAACGCCCGCCCAGCAACAGATGGTTGGGGGCGTGCCAGTTCAGCGAGTCGGAAATGGTCTTGAAGTAGGTATCGGCAAACACCCGCTGGAAGTATTTGAAGTCGGCCTCGATTTCCGGGTGCTCCGGGCTTGGCAGCGGTGGCTCGAAGCCTGGATCTTCCATCAGTTCCCAGGCCGGCAGGTCGATGCCCCAGGCCTTGGACAGCCCTTCCTGGTTGCGGTACTTGTCGCGCAGCTGCTTGAGGAAGGCGCGCTTGGCCGGCACATCGGTGGTCAGCCGCAAAGTGCCGTAAGCCAAGGCATAGCGGGCCTTGGGGTCATCGCCGTGACCCGCCCAGGACAGCTCATTGTCAGCGAAGTAGCCGATCAGCCAAGGGTCATCACGATGGTCACGGGCAGCAATGGCCACGGCGCGTTCGGTGGCCATGGCAAAGCGCGGGTCGAACGGGTCCGGCATGCCGCCCCACCAGTCGCTGCCGGTCTTGATGCTGGCATAGTCGCCGACGATCAGCAGCGGCAAGGTGTACGGCACCCGGTCATTTTGTTTCAGACCCGCATCACTCCAGTTGCCGAGGGTGTTGAAGCCCCAGGCCTGCAAGCGATCGAGGGTATGGCTTTGCCAGCGCTTGGCATCGAACTCGCTGGCCGTGCAGGTCGGTTGCGCTGCGGCCTTGGCTGCCTCTGTCGCTGCCTCGTCGGGCTTGGCGCATGGCACGACATAGGTACGCGCCAGGTTGGCGGCGTAGAAGTCATACCAGCGGCCACTGTTGTAGCCCCGTCCCTGGGAAGAGCCATTGCCATCGCGGTTATCGCTCTGGCCGTAATAGTCCGCCAGCGGCTCGGTGCCCTGTGGCAACGCCGAGAACATGAATTCGCGGCCCGCTACATAGGTGCGAGCGCCTTGCGGCGCGACGGTGTTGACACCCAGGGAATAGAATGGGTGCCCTTCGGGTGTCACCAAGTACCAGCGACCATCACGCTTTTGGGTGTGGAAGAAGCCTGTGACGTCAAAGGTCGGCCCCTTGGTCCAGCCACCGAACTTGTCCAGGGGTTGCTTCTCGCGTTCGGCAAGCCAGGCCTTGAGCTGCTGCTGTTCCTTGCCGGCCGACGCCTTGAGCTGCTCATCGCTGGTGATTTTTTCCGGCCATTTGCCGCGGCTGTACTGGCCGTATCCATCGACGATGCCGCCATAGGCGGCCTTGACCACATCGTCCTCGCCGTCCTGGACGCCAAAGCGTTCGATCAACAGGCTCTGGGCCACGTTCGGCTTGGGTATCGACAGGGTCACCGAGGTGACCTGGGAGAGGTTCAGCTCGCCCACGCTGCTGGTCAGCAACACCCGCTGCCCCTCACGCACCCACGGCATCGGCGGCCCCGCGCGCATGCCCTGGCTCAGCGGGCTGTTGGCTTGCAAGGGGATCAGGACGGTCTGGGCCGGGCCGGCTGGCAAGTCGATGCGGCTGGTGAGGGTCTTGCCATCGCTGCTGGTGACGGTCACGTCAACACTCAAGGCCCAATCCATGGCACTTTGCAGGCGCAAGGTCATGACCTTGTTCTGCGACCAATCCCAGACACCGGCTTGCGGGGCCATGCGCAAGCTGGGGCGCGCGGCCGGGTTGAAGACCACCCGCCGCAACACCTCGCCTTCGGCCGTCTGCTCCGCGTTGGATTGCGGCAAGCTGGCATCTTCGGTCGTGACCTGCACCACATCGGCCGGGCGAACAAAGTTGAACAGCGTCTGTTGCGCGGCCATGGCTGGCGCGGCAAACAACAAGGCAAATACGGCAGGCAGCGAACGGCGAATCATATGGATCGAGCTCTCCTGGACGGCCGACGGTGGCCATCGTGATGGTGAATAGACAACGCAGGCGGGCTTAGTTGCCTGCCCGGCTCAGGAAATTTCCCGACGAAACGGTGGCAAGGCATTGAGAATAGCCTTGCCGTAGCGTTGCGTAACGACGCGACGGTCAAGCAAGGTGATGGTGCCGCGATCCGCCTCGGTGCGCAGCAACCGCCCGCAGGCCTGGATCAGGCGCAGCGAGGCGTCTGGCACGGCGATCTCCATGAACGGATTGCCGCCGCGTGCTTCGATCCACTCGGCCAGCGCCGCTTCGACCGGGTCGTCCGGCACGGCAAAGGGAATCTTGGCGATCACCACGTGCTCGCAGTAGGCACCCGGCAAGTCCACGCCTTCGGCAAAACTGGCAAGCCCGAACAGCACGCTGGAGTCGCCACCGTCAACGCGCGCCTTGTGCTTGTTGAGGGTCTCCTGCTTGGAGAGATTGCCCTGGATGAACACTTGCTTGCGCCAGTCCCGGTCAAGGCCGTCGAACACGTCCTGCATCTGCTTGCGCGAGGAAAACAGCACCAGGGTGCCCCGTGAGCCTTCCACCAGGTCGGGCAGGTCGCGAATGATCGCGGCGGTGTGCGCGGTGGCGTCCCGAGGGTCGGCACGCAAGTCCGGAACCCGCAGTACACCGGCATCGGCATGGTGGAATGGGCTCGGCACAATGGTGGTGACGGCGGTCTTGGGCAGCCCGGCGCGCATGCGGAAGCGGTCGAACTTGCCAAGCGCGGTCAGGGTGGCGGAGGTGACCAACGCACCGTGGGCAACGCTCCACAAGTTGCGTCGCAGCATCTCGGCCGCGAGGATCGGGCTGGCATTGACCTCGATGTCGAACAACGCACCGCTGTCGGCCAGGGTCAACCAGCGGGCCATGGGCGGGCTGTCTTCCGGGTCTTCGGCGGTGAAGGCCGTCCACAGCTCCCAGTTGCCCTGGGCGCGCATCAGCAGGCTGCCGAACAGCGGGTACCACTCTTCGGCCTGGTGGCTGGCGATGCCGATTTTGACCTCGCCATCCATGCCTTCCTTGAGCAGTTCAGTCAGACGGGTAAACAGGTCGGTCAGGCGCGAAAAGCCCTTTTTAAGCTCGATACCCATCTCGCGGATGTGCTCGGGCACGACCCCGCCAACAAAGCGATGGCGCGGCCGCTCGCGGCCTTCCATGTCTTCACCGGCACGGAAATCAGCCAGCTCTTCGCAGACCGTGAACATGAACTGCTGCTGGGTCTTGATCTCGCGGGCCAGCTCCGGCACCTGTTCGACCAGCTTGCCCAGGTCGCCCGGGAGCGGGTGCTGGGCCAGCAGTTTGGTCAGGTTTTTCGCCGTTTGCTCCAGCCAATCGGCGGTTGAGCGCAGGCGGGTGTAATGGGCAAAGTGGCCGATGGCCTTGTCGGGCAAGTGATGGCCTTCGTCGAAGACGTAAATGGTGTCGCGCGGGTCGGGCAATACCGCGCCGCCGCCGAGGGCCAGGTCGGCCAGGACCATGTCGTGGTTGGTAACGATCACATCGACCTTGCCCATCCCTTCGCGGGCCTTATAGAAGGCGCACTGCTGGAAGTTCGGGCAATGACGGTTGGTGCACTGGCTATGGTCGGTGGTCAACCGTGCCCAGTCGTGATCTTCAAGGGCCTGGGGCCAGCTGTCGCGGTCGCCGTCCCACTTATTGCCGGCCAGCTTCTCGATCATGCTGGTAAACAGCTTCTGACTGGCCTCATCGACCTCGATCTTGAAGCCTTCTTCTTCGAACAGCTGGGCGGTTGCGCTTTGCGCATGGCCTTCCTGCAGCAGCCCATCGAGCTTGGAAATGCACAGGTAGCGGCCACGGCCCTTGGCCAGCGAGAAGGTGAAGTTCAGGCCGCTGTTGCGCATCAGGTCAGGCAGGTCTTTGTAGACGATCTGCTCTTGCAGGGCGACGGTAGCGGTGGCAATGACCAGGCGCTTGCCGGCCGCCTTGGCCGCCGGAATCGCCGCCATGCTGTAGGCGACGGTCTTGCCGGTACCGGTGCCGGCCTCGACGGCGACCACGGCCGGGTCGCCGCTGCGCCGACCTTCGTCGTCGCAATCGATGTCGCCAAGCACCTTGGCCACTTCGGCGATCATCAGCCGTTGACCGTAGCGAGGCTTGAGGCTCTTGGCTTCGAGAAAACGCGAATAGGCGCCCTGGATCTGGGATTTGAGTTCGTTACTGATCATGGTATTGGGGCGCGCAGGGCTGGATAAATTTTCAGTATTCGCGGATGGGTGGCTATCATACCCGCTATTGCCCCCCGCGCCGAATGGAGATCCCCATGACCCCCTATGCCATCACCTATACCTTCCATGTGTTGGCCGCCCTGATTTGGGTCGGCGGCATGTATTTCGCGTGGATGATCCTGCGCCCGGCGGCGATGACAGCGCTGGAAGGCCCGCCGCGGCTGAAATTGTGGCAAGAAGTTTTCCCACGCTTTTTCGTCTGGGTCTGGCTGGCCGTGCTGATTCTTCCGATCAGTGGTGTCGGCATGCTGCAGATGCGCTTCGGCGGCTTCGAGACCGCGCCGCGCTATGTACAGGTGATGATGGGGTTGTTTGTGGTGATGACCGCGCTGTTCATCCGCGTCCAGTCACTGCAGCTGCCGCAGCTGCGCAGCGCCGTCGAGGCCCAGGATTGGCCGGCCGGCGCCGCCGCGTTGGGCAGGATTCGCCGGCTGGTCGGGATCAACCTGTGCGTCGGGCTGTTGGTGGTCGCAGTCGCGGCCGCCCGCCCGACGTTCTGATCTCAGAAATGTTGTAGCGCGACGGTACCCGCTGCGCCCATTGCGCCTGGCTGGCCCGGCTCACCGGGCTTGCCGGCCGTGGCGCCGTCGGCACGATAGATCAGGCAACCCTTGCCTTTGCCACCCGCCCCCGCCTTGCCCGCCACTCCGGCCTCACCCCCCTGGCCGCCCTCGACTCTCACCTTGACCCGCGCCGCCGGGTAATTGCGGGGCAATTGCAGGCGCACATTCGCGCCTGCCGCGCCGTCATGACCGTTGCCGCCGTTGTCGCCGTCCGCGCCGCGCCCGGCCTGGCCCCAGGTGCAGCCGGCCGCTTTGCCGTTGGCGCCATCGAGCCCGGCATAACCCGGTGCGCCAGCGCCGCCACGGGCATCGATGGACAACACCTCAGCCTTCAGGGACTCCACGCTCAATTCAAGGTTACGCCCCGGCAAGGCTGGCTTCTGATAGGTCCCCGGTGCACCACGAACGGTGATCTGGCTGCCACTGGCCAACTCGGCCTGGCGCGCTTGCACGCGCAATGGTTGCTCACCCGGCACGATCGCGATACGGGCTTCATGGCCCAGACGCAACTGGCCGACATTGATCTCGGTCAGGCTGGCGGGGATCAGCAGTGTGCCGTAGTCGGCCACGTCCAGCCGCTCCAGGGTGACGCTGCCCGCCTTGCCCGGCAGGCGCAACAATGAATGGGGCTCGACACTGATGCTTTGGGCCAGGGCCAGCGGGCTGAACAACGACACCAGCAGAATCAACTTACGCATGCTTGTTCACCTTGGCTGGCGAGGGGATCGACTGAATATGGAAAATCCCGACCAGCAGGATCTGCAAACGGTCGAACCAGCGATGGCTGCGCCCTTGCAAGCGGCTGTTGAACAGCAGCACTTCCAGCACATGCAACGCCAGCAGGCCGGCGCCCGCGGCATTGATCAGCAGATGAAACGGATTGACCAGCGGCGTGAACGCATTCAGCAATACCACCCACCAAAACAGTACCGTCAGGCACTTGCCCAGTCCCCAGCCCCACTTCATACGCCCCCCTGACATTCGCAGTGTTGATCAAGGCGCCGTCTGCGCGGCGTCTGATAGCCGCACATTAACGGCACGCGGGGGCGTTGTACCAGCGTGTTGTTTCAATTGAGTTGCAGTTCGACACGCTATGGCCGCGCATGCCCCCCGTGGGGAGTAAAGACGGCGCTTTCCATCTCCGCCAGCAATAAGCCATTATCGCGCGAGCGCACAGAGGACTAGGCCGCAAGCGTGCAGCCCGTTAGGCTTGCGAGTTCTGATTGAGGATTATTGATGGCTGACGTTTTTTCTTCGCGCACGCCGCAGCAAGCCCTGGCGGCCCTGCTCGAACGCTATGCACCCAAGCACCTGTTGTTGGTGGGTAACCGCTTCCCGGCCGTGGACGCTTTCGAGGCCGCCCACCCCGGCTGCGAAATACACCTGGCCGAGCCCGGCCCGTTGCCGGCCGCACTCGCCGCGCAGCGCTTCGACCTGGCGCTGCTGGTCGACTGCCTGGAACACCTGAGCCCCAGCGCCGGCAAGCAATTGCTCGGCGGTATCCGCAACCTCAACGCCAGCCGCATTGCGGTGCTGGCCGACCTGCGCGCCTGCGGCTGGCAGAACACCGACTTCCTCGCCCTCGCCCTGCAGGCCAGTGAGCGTTTCCAGCGCGACGAGCAAGTGCTGAGCCTCTATACCTACGATTTGCGTGAATACAAACAAGTGCCGGACTGGCTCAACGCCAAGTTCTGGGCCAACCCCGAAAACTTTGGAAAGTACTGGTGGTGACAGCATGAGCCTGACGATCTGTCCATGCGGTAGCGGCAACCTGCTCGACGCCTGCTGCGGCCACTATCACGCCGGGCAGCCGGCACCCGACGCCCAGACCCTGATGCGCTCGCGCTACAGCGCCTATGTATTGGGCGATATCGACTATCTGGTCGCCACCACCCTGCCGGCTCAGCAGGACGGCCTTGACCGTGCGTCGATCAGTGCCTGGAGCGCGGGGAGCACCTGGCTCGGTCTTGAGGTCGAAAGTGCAGAGGTCTTCGGTGGTCAGCCCGAACACGCGTTCGTCACTTTTACCGCACGCTGGCACGACGCCGAGGGCGAGCACAGCCACCGCGAACGCTCCTCCTTTGTGCAGAATAAAGGACGCTGGTATTTCATCGACCCGACCGTGCCGCTCAAGGCCGGACGCAACGATGCCTGCCCGTGCGCCAGCGGTCAGAAATTCAAGAAGTGCTGCGCCAGCTATATCACCCGCTAAGCTTGGGGCATCGCCAACCTCGGTTGCCTGCGCCCCTGCCGGAGTGTCGAGATGGATGCAACGACACGCGTTCTGCGCCTGTTCGCTCTGACATTCATGCTAGGGCTGGGCGGCTGTGCGACCTGGTTCACTGGCAACTTCCAGGACCCGGACATTCACTTGCTCAAGGTCGAAGTGGTCAAGGCCAAGCTGCTGCAGCAAGCGTTTGTGCTGCACTTTCGCATCGATAACCCCAACGACTCGAACCTGCCCATTCGTGGGCTGCGCTACCGTGTGCTGCTCAACGACATCTTGTTGGCCGACGGCGAAGACAACAGCTGGTTCTTTGTACCGGCCCACGGTCGCAAGCGGTACTCGATCGATGTGCGGACCAGCCTCTGGCGAAACCTCAAGCCCTTGGCCAAAACGCTGCGCCAGACCGAGGAACCGATCCACTATCGGCTCGAAGGTGAGCTCAAGTCCGGATTAATCTTCGGCAGGGACCTGCAACTGTCGCGCACTGGTGAGATAATCCCCGGCGATTTTATTCCGGAGTGACCTCAAATGACGCAACAACCCCATGTTCATGGCCCTGACTGCAACCACGATCACGATCACCACCACGATCATGACCACGGCCACGTACACGGTCCGCACTGCAACCATGCTCCCCAGGAGCCCGTGCGCAACACCCTCAAGGATGTCGGTCGCAACGACCCGTGCCCGTGCGGCAGCAACAAGAAATTCAAGAAGTGCCACGGCGCCTGATCGCGCCGTTTAGACTCAGCCCCCCGCAGGAGCCTCCATGGCCGCGCCAGCCCTTTCTCAATGTCTTTCCAGGTTCGGCGCCGCCGCTACACTGGCCGGGCTCTTCAGCCTGAGCGGTTGCCAGACCGGCGCAAGCCGCGACAGCCTGCCGCCCACCAGCGGCGTGGAGCCACTCAAGGGGCTCGCGCAGAACGTCTCAGTGCGGCGCAACAGCCTTGGCATGCCGTTGATCGAAAGCAACAACTTCCATGACGCGCTGTTCGCCCTGGGCTACGTGCACGCCAGTGACCGCATCAGCCAGATGATCGGCCTGCGCCTGCTGGCCCAGGGTCGGCTCGCGGAAATGGCCGGCCCTGATGCGCTGGACCTCGACCGCTTGATGCGCACGGTCAACCTGAAGAAAAACGCCAACGCGCTGTACGCCGACGCCTCGCCACGCCTCAAGCGTTTCTATGAAGTCTATGCCCGTGGCGTCAACGCCTACCTGTTCCGCTACCGCGACAAGCTGCCGGCCGACCTCGCCGCCAGCGGCTATCGCCCCGAATACTGGAAGCCGGAAGACTCGGCACTGATCTTTTGCCTGCTCAATTTCAGCCTGTCGAGCAACCTGCAGGAAGAACTCTCATCGCTGGTGCTGGCCCAGAAGGTCGGCGCCGACAAGCTCGCCTGGCTGCTGCCGACCTACCCGGACGAGCCGCTGCCGTTCCCGGAGGCGGACAAACTCAAAGGCCTGAACCTGGGCGGGCAACTGCCGGGGTTGGGCGATCTGAACAAGGTGGCGTCGCGCCTCAGCGATCTGAACATGCTCGGCGCCGCGGCCTCCAACAACTGGGCAATCGCCCCGCAGCGCAGCCGCAGCGGCAAGAGCCTGCTGGCCAACGACAGCCACTTGCCGATGGCCATCCCGTCGGCCTGGAACTACGTCCAGCTGCGCTCGCCGAAGTACCAGGCTTCGGGCGTGACCCTCGCCGGTTACCCGGGCGTGTTGGCAGGCTTCAACGGCAAAGTGGCCTGGAGCATGACCACTGTCATGGCCGACAACCAGGACCTGTTTCTGGAGAAGGTCAAGCGTGAAGGCAGTCGGCTGATGGTCGAGGTGGACGGCAAATGGCAACCAGCGCGGGTGCGCAACGAGACCTACTTCGTCAAAGGCCAGCGGCCGATCCGCGAAACTGTCTATGAGACCCGTCACGGCCCGCTGCTCACTGGCAGCCTGCAAGGCGGCCTGGGCCTGGCCTTGCAAACGCCTGACTTCAAGGGCGATCGCAGCCTGGATGCGCTGTTTGACCTGTCCCGCGCGCAGAATGTCGAGAAAGCCTTCGACGCCAGCCGCGAGATCAGTGCCGTCGCGCTGAACCTGGTGTTTGCCGATGCCAGCAATATCGGCTGGCAGGTCACCGGCCGCTTCCCAAACCGCCGCGAAGGCGAAGGCCTGCTGCCATCGCCAGGTTGGGAAAACCGCTACGACTGGGACGGTTACGCCGACCCGATGCTCCACCCCTATGACCAGGACCCGCCGCAAGGCTGGCTCGGTACCGCCAACCAGCGCACCGTGCCCCACGGCTACGGCATGCAGCTGTCCAACTCCTGGTACTACCCGGAACGTGGCGAGCGCATCGCGCAACTGGCAGGCAGCGGCAAGCATGACACCCGCAGCATGATCAACATGCAGTACGACCAGACCACGCTGTTCGCCGACAAACTGAAAAAGATGTTTGAAGCGCCAGGCATGGCCCAGCCACTCAAGCAGGCCATCGAGGCCCTGCCTGAAGCCGAGCGCAGCAAGGCGCGGGAAGCCTACAGCCGACTGATGGCATTCGATGGCAAGCTCAGCCCGGTGTCGGCCGATGCGGCGCTGTACGAACTGTTTCTGCAGGAAAGCGCCAGGCAGACCTTCCTCGATGAGCTGGGGCCAGAAGCCAGCCCGACCTGGAAGGCCTTTGTCACCAACGCCAACCTGTCCTACTCGGCCCAGGCCGACCACCTGCTCGGCCGCGAAGACAGTCCGTACTGGGACAACGTCAGCACCGCGCAGAAAGAAGACAAGCCGACGATCCTGGCCCGCAGCCTGGCGGCCGCCGTCAGCGCCGGCGAACGGGAACTGGGCAGCGATCGCAAGGCCTGGCAATGGGGCAAGCTGCACCGCTACGACTGGAACGCGGCCAGCAGCAAGTTGGCGCCGCTGATGACGGTCAGCCAGCACGGCGGCACCCTGAACCGCGCAGCAATCCCGGCCGGCGGCGACCACACCACCTTGAACACCTCGGCCTACCACTGGGGCCAGGACTTCAACGCCTGGTTGGTGCCGTCGATGCGCCTGATCGTCGATTTCGGCCAGGCCGAACCGATGATCGGCCTTAACAGCGGCGGCCAGTCCAGCAACCCGGCCAGCCCGCACTACGCCAACGGAATCGATGGCTGGCTCAAGGGCCAGTACGTGAGCTTCCCGATGCAGCCGCAGAACTTCGACAAGGTGTATGGGGTCAAGCGGCTGACGTTGACGCCGGGGAAATAGCCAGCGTTTCAAGGCTCTGGATCGGTGTTGGGGCCGGCCCTCACCCCAACCCTCTCCCAGTGGGTGAGGGCCGACTTCGACGGCATGATTCCGGGCCTCAAGAAAGGTATCAAAGCGTTACACGACGATGGCACCTACGCCGCCCTTCAGAAGAAGCACTTCGATGAGCTGAATCTATACAGCGGCAAATAACCTGAGCCTCGGCGACCTTCTTGACCTTCCAGTCGCTCGACATTGCGGCCATCATCTATCTTTGTGTGACTCCCTTTACCCTGGTCGGCCTTTTCCGCTTGGCTAGCTGGCTGGCCTTTCTTCGGACCTGCATACTAGGAACCATCATGCACCATCGGACTCACGAGATCCTGGCGCCGGTGCCCGGCATTTCCCGCCAGATCCACAGCTTCCACTTCGGCCCACGCGGGGCCGGCAAGATCTATATCCAGGCCTCGCTGCATGCCGACGAATTGCCCGGCATGCTGGTCGCCTGGCACCTGAAACAGCGCCTGAGCATGCTCGAACTGCAGGGCCTGTTGCGCAGTGAAGTGGTGCTGGTGCCGATCGCCAACCCGGTCGGGCTGGAGCAGGTGCTGATGGATGTGCCACTGGGTCGCTACGAGCTGCAGAGTGGGGAAAACTTCAATCGCAACTTTCTTGACCTGAGCGATCAGGTCGGCGATGAGATCGAAGCGCACCTCAACGAAGACCCGGCCCACAACCTCTGGCTGATCCGCAACAGCCTGCGCCAGCAACTGGAACGCCAGCCGGCGCAGACGCCGCTGCAATCCCAACGCCTGACCCTGCAACGACTGGCCTTCGACGCCGACATGGTGCTGGACCTGCATTGCGACTTCGAAGCCGTGCAGCACCTGTACACCACCCCCGAAGCCTGGCCGCAGGTCGAACCGCTGTCGCGCTACCTCGGCGCCCAGGCCAGCCTGTTGGCCACCGACTCGGGCGGGCAGTCGTTCGATGAGTGCTTCACCCTGGTCTGGTGGCAGCTGCAACAACGCTTCGGCGAGCACTTTCCGATTCCCCAGGGCAGTTTCTCGGTCACCATCGAGCTGCGCGGCCAGGGCGATGTCAACCATGCCATGGCCAGCACCGATTGCGGGGCGATTCTCAATTATCTGACCCATTTCGGCGCCATCGAAGGCGAACCGGCACCGCTGCCAGCGCTTTTGTACCCGCAAACGCCGCTGGCGGCGGTGGAACCGGTCAGCACCCCGTTGGGCGGCCTGCTGGTGTTTCACGTCACCCCCGGCCAGTACTTGCATGCCGGGCAGCTGATCGCCGAAATCATCGACCCGCTCAACGACCGCGTCACCCCCGTCCACAACACACAGCCAGGCCTGCTCTACGCCCGTTCCCTGCGGCGCATGGCCACGGCCGGCATGGTCATCGCACATGTCGCCGGCCAGCAGCCTTACCGCAGCGGCTACCTGCTTTCACCTTGAGAATTTCCTGTCAGGCGAGTCGGGCTGATCAGACCACAGGCGCAGGTGGAGGCTCATCCGGCAATGCTGGCTCGCCGGGCTCGGCAGGCTGCTGATCGGGGTCGCCAGGTTGCGGCGTGTCAGGGTCGGGTTGGCCGGGAATCCCGCCGGCCATCGACATGTTGGGGTTGGCCAACAGCGACCATGCCAGCAGGCCCACCTGGTTGGGTTGCAAGAAGGCGAGTTTTGCACGGATCGTCGGGTCGATTTTCATAGAGCGCTCCTGATCGAGGTCCGGCTTGCCTTGCGCAAGCCGGAACAGTTCATCTCGTTGGAGTGCCAGTCGGAGAAGGAATTCCTTCGCTTCGTCGACTCAGGTACGCGGCAGGGTAACCCCGCGCTGGCCCTGGTACTTGCCGCCACGGTCCTTGTAGGAGATTTCACATTCCTCGTCAGACTCCAGGAACAGCATCTGGGCCACGCCTTCGTTGGCGTAGATCTTTGCCGGCAGCGTGGTGGTGTTGGAAAACTCCAGGGTCACGTGGCCTTCCCACTCTGGTTCCAGCGGCGTGACGTTGACGATGATGCCGCAGCGCGCGTAGGTGCTCTTGCCCAGGCAGATGGTCAGCACGTTACGCGGAATGCGAAAGTACTCGACGGTGCGGGCCAGGGCGAAGGAGTTCGGCGGAATGATGCAGACGTCGCTCTTGATGTCGACGAAGCTCTTCTCATCGAAGTTTTTCGGGTCGACAGTGGCCGAGTTGATGTTGGTGAACACCTTGAATTCATCGGCGCAGCGCACGTCGTAGCCGTAGCTGGAGACGCCGAAGGAGATCAGCCGGTCCTGGCCTTCGCCACGCACCTGGCGCTCGACGAAAGGCTCGATCATGCCGTGCTCTTGCGCCATGCGGCGAATCCACTTGTCCGATTTGATGCTCATGGCGGGGGTGTCCTGAATAGCGAGGTGAAGAAAGAGAGCCGCGCATCTTACTGTGCTTGCGGCCTGCTTCAAAGTTTCATCCAAGCCAGGCGCCGGACGGACGGTCCACAACGACGCAGAGTGCTGCCCCAGGCCCCTTTAAAACGCACGATTGGCGGGATCTGCAAGCCATTAGTCTCGAATTCCACGAAACCCCAACAAGACCATTGGCACGTTATGAAAAAAGGGTTAAGGTGGCGCCACTGTGTTGCTTGTGTCACTGAGAATCTCTACACGATGTTAGATTTCGATCAAATCATCCCTACGAATTTTCCTGCTCTTTGCACTCAGTCCCGACCAGGGCAGTTCCTGCGTCGTAGCTAATTACTGTGTCCAAGGAGATACACCATGTCCAATCGCCAAACCGGTACCGTTAAGTGGTTCAACGATGAAAAAGGCTTCGGCTTCATCACCCCACAATCCGGTGACGACCTGTTCGTACACTTCAAAGCCATCCAGGCTGACGGCTTCAAAAGCCTGAAAGAAGGCCAAGCGGTCTCTTTCGTCGCTACCCGCGGCCAGAAAGGCATGCAAGCTGAAGAAGTTCAAGTTATCTAACTTGCGCTTTTAGCTTCGAAAAGCCCCGCCCTTAAAAGCGGGGCTTTTTTGTGACCGATGTAAAACTCAAGATTTTGGGGCCGCTTCGCAGCCCATCGCGGCCGGGTCCGCTCCTACATCGACTGCGCGCACCTGTAGGAGCGGACCTGGCCGCGATCGCCTGCGAAGCAGGCGCCGCTGTTGTTCAGTCGTCGCTGATGGTGATGCTGGGCATCGCCGGCGCTGCCGCCTCTTGCAACACAATCCGCGCACCCACATGCCGCGCCAGTTCCTGGTAAACCATGGCAATCTGGCTTTCCGGTTCGGCCGCCGCCGTCGGCTTGCCGCCATCGGCCTGCTCGCGAATCAGCATCGACAACGGCAACGAGGCCAATAGCTCGACGCCGTACTGGGTCGCCAGCTTTTCGCCACCGCCTTCGCCAAACAGGTGTTCGGCATGGCCACAGTTCGAGCAGATGTGCACCGCCATGTTTTCCACCACGCCGAGCACCGGAATGTTGACCTTGCGGAACATTTCGACGCCTTTCCTGGCGTCCAGCAGCGCCAGGTCTTGCGGCGTGGTCACGATGACGGCACCGGCCACTGGCACTTTCTGCGCGAGGGTCAGCTGGATGTCGCCCGTGCCCGGCGGCATGTCGATGACCAGGTAATCCAGATCATTCCAGGCGGTCTGGGTAATCAGTTGCAGCAGCGCGCCGGAGACCATCGGGCCGCGCCAGACCATCGGCGTGTTGTCATCGGTCAGAAAGGCCATGGACATCACTTCAACGCCATGAGCCTGAAGCGGTACAAACCACTTCTGGTCCTTGACCTTTGGTCGGGTGCCTTCGGCGATTCCGAACATCACGCCCTGGCTCGGGCCGTAGATATCGGCATCGAGAATACCCACTCGCGCACCTTCACGGGCCAGCGCCAGTGCAAGGTTAGCCGCGGTGGTGGATTTGCCCACGCCGCCCTTGCCCGAGGCCACGGCCACAATGTTTTTCACATTGACCATGCCCGGTATTTGCGCCTGGGCCTTGTGCGCCGCGACCACGCACTGGATCTCGACCTTGGCCGACACCACGCCGTCCAGGCCTTCGATGGCGGTTTGCAGCACCTGCGCCCAGCCGTTCTTGAACAGGCCCGCGGCGTACCCCAGTTCCAGTTGCACGTGCACGCGCGCGCCATCGATATCAATGGCGCGAACACAGCCGGCACTGACCGGGTCAAGGTTCAAATAGGGATCGGTGTATTGAGAAAGGACGGCTTCCACCGCTGCGCGATTGACGGCGCTCATGGACACTCCCGAGAAAAGACTGAGCAAATTAGGTGGCTATCGTAACCGTTCTGCGGCAACGAAAGCATCGCGAGTGATGTGCACGGGGTGAAATATCTTTCTCAGCGCTTTATAGTGGCCGATCTTCGTTTCACAGCCAGAAAGCCGAGCCCCATGTCCGAGCCACGCCAGATTCTCGTCACCAGCGCCCTGCCCTATGCCAACGGTTCCATTCACCTTGGCCACATGCTTGAGTACATCCAGACCGACATGTGGGTGCGCTACCAGAAGCATCGTGGCAATCAGTGTGTGTATGTTTGCGCAGACGATGCCCACGGCTCGGCCATCATGTTACGCGCCGAGAAGGAAGGCATTACTGCCCAGCAGCTGATCGACGCCGTTCAGATTGAGCACAGCACCGATTTCGCCGACTTCCTCGTCGAATTCGACAATTTCCACTCGACTCACTCCGAGGAAAACCGCGAGCTGTCGAGCCAGATCTACCTGAAACTGCGTGACGCCGGGCACATCGCCACTCGCTCGATCACCCAGTACTTCGATCCGCAGAAGCAGATGTTCCTCGCCGACCGTTTCATCAAGGGCACCTGCCCCAAGTGTGCGGCCGAAGACCAGTACGGCGACAACTGCGAGAAATGCGGCGCCACCTATGCACCGACCGAGCTGAAAAACCCGAAGTCGGCGATTTCCGGCGCGACGCCAGTGCTGAAGGACTCCCAGCACTTCTTCTTCAAGCTGCCTGACTTCCAGGCCATGCTGCAGGACTGGACCCGCAGCGGTACGCTGCAGGATGCGGTCGCCAACAAGCTCGCCGAATGGCTGGATGCCGGCCTGCAAGAATGGGACATCTCCCGCGATGCGCCGTACTTCGGCTTCGAGATCCCGGACGAGCCAGGCAAATACTTCTACGTCTGGCTGGACGCGCCGATCGGCTACATGGCCAGCTTCAAGAACCTCTGCGCCCGCCGTCCGGAGCTGGACTTCGACGCCTACTGGGCCAGGAATTCCAAGGCCGAGCTGTACCACTTCATCGGCAAGGACATCGTCAACTTCCACGCCCTGTTCTGGCCTGCCATGCTCGAAGGCGCCGGCTACCGCAAGCCGACCGGTATCAACGTGCACGGTTACCTGACCGTCAACGGTCAGAAGATGTCCAAGTCGCGCGGTACCTTCATCAAGGCCCGCACCTACCTGGACCACCTGTCGCCGGAGTACCTGCGCTACTACTACGCGGCCAAGCTGAGCCGTGGTGTCGACGACCTTGACCTGAACCTGGAAGACTTCGTCCAGAAGGTCAACTCCGACCTGGTCGGCAAAGTGGTCAACATCGCCAGCCGCTGTGCAGGCTTCATCCACAAGGGCAACGCCGGGGTCATGGTCGAGGGCAATGCCGCGCCAGAACTGACCGATGCGTTCCTGGCCGCCGCACCGGGCATCGCTGACGCCTATGAAACCCGCGATTTCGCCCGCGCCATGCGTGAAATCATGGGTCTGGCCGACCGCGCCAACGCCTGGATCGCTGACAAGGCTCCCTGGGCCCTGGCCAAGCAGGAAGGCAAGCAGGACGAAGTCCAGGCTGTCTGCGCCCTGGGTATCAACCTGTTCCGC
Organism: Pseudomonas sp. R5(2019); assembly: GCF_009905435.1. Taxonomy (GTDB): domain Bacteria; phylum Pseudomonadota; class Gammaproteobacteria; order Pseudomonadales; family Pseudomonadaceae; genus Aquipseudomonas. The sequence goes on along the minus strand of NZ_JAAAMT010000006.1, from coordinate 122,892 downwards.
CAGCTGGTGATCTTTCTCAAGCCGGTGTTGCCTGTGCTGGCAAGCGACGCCGAAGCGTTCCTGAACGTGGCGCCGCTGACCTGGGACGACCACAAGACCCTGCTGAACAACCACACACTCAACCCGTTCCAGGCCTTGATGACCCGCATCGACCCGGCCAAGGTCCAGGCCATGACCGACGCTTCGAAAGAAGATCTGGCCGCCAGCCAGACAGCACCGGCGGGCAACGGCGAGTTGCTCAAGGACCCGCTCTCGGCCGAGATCGAGTTCGACACCTTCGCCGCCGTCGACCTGCGCGTTGCGCTGATCCTCAAGGCCGAGGCCGTCGAGGGCGCGGATAAGCTGTTGCGCCTGACCCTGGACATCGGCGACGAGCAACGCAACGTGTTCTCCGGCATCAAGTCGGCCTACCCGAACCCTGCCGAGCTCGAAGGCCGGTTGACGATGATGATCGCCAACCTCAAGCCGCGCAAAATGCGCTTCGGGATCTCCGAAGGCATGGTGATGGCGGCTGGCCCCGGCGGTGAAGAAATCTACCTGCTCAGCCCCGACAGCGGTGCCAAGCCAGGCCAACGCATCAAGTAACACCCGAAACGCCCCGCTTTGATGATTCATGGCGGGGCGTTCTCATTGCCGGGTCCTTGCCGGATAATGGCTGACAGCCCGCACGCCGGCATGACCATGACCGAACTGTTCTTTACGCTCATCAGCGCCGCCCTCATCAACAACCTCGTGTTGCACCTGCCGCTGGGTATCGACCCGCTGCTGCGGCTGCCTGAGGATGCCGATCGCGCGCGCATCCATGCGCTGGGCATTGCCACTTGCGCCTTGATGACCTTCAGTGCGGTGCCCGGCAAATTGTTGGCTGATTATCTGCTGGCACCGCTGGACCTGGGCTTTCTGCGCCTGTTTGTATTCCTGCCCTTGTGCGTACTGCTGATCGGGCCGCTGTTGCGTCTGCTGGCCCGCGCACTACCAGGGCTACCCTTCGCCGGGCTCGATAACTTGCTGCTGGCCAATGCGGCGATACTCGGCCTGAGCCTGATCGCCGACGATGCCCAGGTGAGTGCCTTGACGACCCTGATGCTGAGCCTGGGCGCAGGGCTGGGATTCTGGCTGGTCTTGAGCCTGTTCGATGACTTGCGCCAGCGGGTTTGTAATGACGATGTGCCCTCGCCCTTTCGCGGCCTGCCGATCCAGTTGATCAGTGCCGGCCTGATGGCGATGGCGTTTCTCGGTTTCGACGGATTGTTCAAATCATGAGTTTGATTCAACGCATCGACGCCCTGTTGCCGCAAACCCAGTGCGGCAAATGCGGCCACCCCGGATGCAAACCCTACGCACAAGGCATTGCCGCGGGCGAGCCGATCAACAAGTGCCCGCCGGGCGGCCAGGAAACCATTGACGCCTTGGCGAACCTGTTGCAGGTGCCGGTTATCGCGCTGGACACCGAACGTGGCATGGCGCCTGCGCAAGTCGCCTATATCCGCGAAGCCGAATGCATTGGCTGCACCAAATGCATTCAGGCCTGTCCGGTGGACGCCATTGTCGGTGCCGCCAAATTGATGCACACCGTGATCACGGATGAATGCACCGGCTGCGACTTGTGCGTGGCGCCCTGCCCGGTCGACTGCATCGACCTGGTTCCGTTGCCGCCGCAAGGCCCGGTCATCCCGATCGTCAGCGGTCTGGCGGTGACCGCCCAGCAGCTGCAGGCTCGCACCGACAAGCGCAATCATGCGCGACTTCGCCATGAACAACGCGCGGCACGCTTGCACCGTGAAGAGCAGCAAAAACTCGCCGAGCGACAGGCGCGCTTGCAGCGTTCGACACCAGCCAGCGTTGCGGCCGTCGACCCGATTCAGGCGGCGCTCGAACGGGTGAAGGCACAAAAGACTGCCGCTGCCGATGCCGCGCTCAAGCAGGCAAAAGTGGCGGCGGCCATGAGCCGCGCGCAGTTGCACAAATCCTTGAAAGCCTTTGGGTCGCCGCCCACCCTCGAACAGCATCAACGGCTGCAAGAGTTGCAAGCCTTGCTGGTGCAATCAGAAGCAACGCTTGCCAGGCTGCAGGCCGAGGAACCGGCACCCGTCACTAAAACGCCCGCGCCGGCGTCGGCCGAGCTCAAGCGCGCCAAGATCCAGCTGGCCATGCGCCGCGCCGAGCTTGGCAAGCTGGAAAAGGACCCCACGGCCAGCAGCGACGCCCTGACTGCAGCGCGCGATGGCGTGCTCGAAGCCCAGCGCCAGGTGGACGCCCATGCAACCCCTTGAGGTTGCCGACAATGTCCTGGCCCTGGAGCGAACTCGCCGGGCCATGGGGCAGGTGCTGCTCGCCACCTTGCCCGGGCTGCTGGCGCTGTTCTGGCTGCAAGGCTGGGGCACCTTGATCAATCTGTTGTTGGCAGCCAGTACCGCGCTGGCCAGCGAAGCGCTGTTTGTGCGCTTGCGAGGTCAGCCTGTTGTGTCCACCCTGAGCGATGGCAGCGCGCTGGTCACTGCGACCTTGCTGGCGATTGCTCTGCCACCGTCAGCACCCTGGTGGCTGACACTGATTGCCACCGCCGCCGGCCTGGGCCTGGGCAAGCACCTGTATGGCGGTGTCGGTCGCAACCCCTTCAACCCGGCCATGCTCGGATATGCCTTGGTGTTGGTGTCCTTCCCGCTGCCCATGACCCACTGGCCGGCACTGCAGGCAGCAGACCTGGTGGGCAATCTGCAACACGCTTTTGGTCTGGCAGGCGCCAACCCACCGGATGCCTGGGCCCAGGCCACGGCTCTGGACGTGCTGCGCATCAACAAGAGCCTGACCATCGATGAGCTGTTCGCCAGCCATCCGGCCTTTGGGCGCTTTGGCGGCCACGGCGTGGAATGGGTCAACCTGGGCTTTGTGCTGGGCGGGCTGTTTTTACTGCAACAACGGGTGATCAGCTGGCATGCACCGGGGGCGATGCTGGGGTCGCTGTTTGTGATCAGCCTGCTGTGCTGGAATGGTTCGGGCTCCGACTCGCACGGTTCCCCGCTGTTCCACCTGCTGTCCGGGGCGACGATGCTGGGGGCGTTTTTCATCGTTACCGAGCCGGTTTCCGGCCCCAAAAGCGCAAAGGCTCGACTGCTCTTTGGTGCCGGGGTTGGTGTGCTGGTGTATCTGATTCGTACCTGGGGCAATTACCCCGACGGCGTTGCCTTCGCCGTCCTGCTGATGAATCTCGGCGTACCTGCTCTTGAGCGTCTGACCACTCGCAACGCGCAGGCACCCACATGATCAGCCGCAACCGCAGTGCACTGCTGGTCACTGCGCTGGCTGTCGCAAGCCTTGGCGTGAGCACCGCCTGGCAGCAGTTCAGCGCCCAGCGCATCGCGGATGCGGAGCAAACCCTCAGGGCGCAAGCGCTGCTGAGCGTGTTGCCGGTCGATAGCTACGATAATCAGCCGCTCAATCAGCCCTTGCACCTGACGGACACCCGCTTGCCGGGCAGCGCGCTGCTGGCGGGTTATCTTGCCCGCAAAGACGGCAAGGCCAGTGCTGTGGTGCTGCAAAGCCGAACCTCGGGGTATGGCGGCCCGATTGACCTGATGATAGCGATCGCGCCGCAAGGCCGGCTGATCGGCGTCAAGGTCTTGCAGCACAACGAAACCCCGGGCCTCGGCGCGCATATCGCCGAAGCGGATAATCCGATGATGGCTGAGTTTGCGGGCAAAGACCGGCGCGGCACAGCCGATGAGCGCTGGGCTCTGGCTCGCGACAAGGGCGACTTCGATCAAGTGGCTGGCGCGACCATCACCTCAAGAGCGGTGGTCACGGCGGTTCATGACGCCTTGCGCTATTTCGACGACCACGCCACCGCGCTGACGTCCGGAGGGCCGCATGAATAAGACCTGGAGCTGGCTGGGGCCCTTGAGCCTGGCGCCCCTGCTCGGCGCCAGCCAGACGCTGGTGCAGGCCTGTGCGATGCTGTTGGCGAGCCTGCTCGTGGTCGTGGCCTGGCGCCTGTGCATTGCGCCCCTGCGCCGCGTCCTGCACAGCTCGATGCAGGATGTGGCGTGCCTGCTGCTGGCGGCGGGCATCGTGACCTGCCTGGAACTGACCCTGCGCGCCTGGACGCTGGCGCTTTATCATGGGCTTGGCCCGTACCCCGCGTTATTGGTATTGAACTGCCTGTTGCTTGAAAGAACGGCGCAATCGCCTCTGGACGTCCGCGCGCTGGCTCGTTATGGCGCGCTGCTGGTCACGCTGGGCCTGGCCCGTGAACTGATCGCCAACGGCACCTTGAGCCTGTCGGTGCACGCCATCGGCGAACACGCGGGCCTGCGCCTGGCGGTGCTGGCGCCCGGTGCCCTCATACTGTCGGGCCTGTTGCTGGCGGGCGCTCGCGCCTGGTCCCTGCGCGCCCTCCCCACTGATGCTGCCAAGGAAACACCCGAGAAATGAATGCTGCAAAACGCCTGGAGATTTTTCGCCGTTGGCACGAGGAGAATCCAGAGCCAAAGACTGAGCTTGCCTATTCGACCCCATTCGAATTGCTGATTGCCGTGATTCTCTCGGCACAATCAACCGACGTGGGCGTCAATAAGGCCACGGCCAAGCTGTTCCCGGTCGCCAACACCCCTGAAGCGATCTACGCGCTGGGCGTCGAAGGCCTGTCGGAATACATCAAGACCATCGGCCTCTACAACAGCAAGGCCAAAAACGTCATTGAAGCCTGCCGCATGCTGGTCGAACTGCATGGCAGCGAAGTCCCACAAGACCGCGAAGCCCTTGAGGCCCTGCCAGGGGTGGGCCGCAAAACTGCCAATGTGGTGTTGAATACGGCCTTCCGGCAATTGACCATGGCCGTGGACACCCACATATTCCGCGTCAGCAATCGCACCGGCATCGCACCGGGCAAAACCGTCGTTGAGGTTGAAAAGGCGCTGATGAAGTTCGTGCCCAAGGCGTATCTGCTCGATGCGCACCACTGGCTTATCCTGCACGGGCGCTATGTGTGCCAGGCCCGTAAGCCGCGCTGCGGTAGTTGCTTGATCGAAGACTTGTGCGAGTACAAGCACAAAACCTCCGACGATTGAGCAAACATAGAGAAAAGTGATAAAGCGATTGAAAAAATCTTTTTTACGAATACAAGGATTCTGGTTATAAGGTGCGCCAACGGCAGTCTAAAGCCTGGAGCTGACCTATGAGCACCGTTGAACTCGAAGAAGACGTAGATGTCACCACCGATGACCCAGCAGAAGGGTCGGAAACGTCGAAAGAATCGACGAAAAACGCCAACCTCAAAAAACGGCGCGAAGTCGATGATCTGCTCGAAGAGCGTCGTCTGCAAAAACAACTCGCCGACTACGACTTCGATCTTTGAACCGCCCCCTGTAGGAGCAAGGCTTGCCTGCGATGGGCTGCGAAGCAGACCCTAGGGCCGATGCGCCCCCGATCGCAGGCAAGCCTTGCTCCTACACAGTCGAAACCAGCAGATAGATTTGGGTTTGTCAGCAGTCTGAAGCCTCCTGAACGGAGGCTTTTTTGTGTGCGTCTTCAGCCAGGAATCCTGTCAAACCAGCCCGTTGCGCTGGGCCAATTCAATCAGGTCGACCAGTGAGCGGGCATTGAGCTTGAGCAACAGACGGGTCTTGTAGGTACTGACGGTTTTATTACTCAGAAACATGCCGTCAGCAATTTCCTTGTTGGATTTCCCTTTGGCCAATTGCTGCAGCACCATCATCTCCCGGCCCGAGAGGCGCTCCACCATTTCCGCCTCTGTCGAATTGCCCAGGCTTGAGCGCACCGAGTGCAGGGCCTGGTTAGGGAAATAGCTATAGCCGGAAAGCACCGCCTTGATCGCACTGAGCAGTTCGGTGAGATCCTGCTGCTTGCAGACATAGCCGGCGGCCCCGGCCTGCATGCAGCGCATGGAAAAATGCCCGGGTGCCTGCGAAGTCAGCACCAGTACCTTCATCGGGGCGTGAGCCGCGGATAACCGGGCAATGACTTCCAGCCCGTCCAGTTTGGGAATTCCGATATCGAGGATGACGATATCCGGGTCGTGCTCACGCGCCAGTTGAAGGGCGTCCACTCCATTGTCCGTTTCCGCAATGACGTCATAGCCATGGCGTTCCATCAACATGCGTACAGCAAGGCGAATGACGGGATGATCATCCACGATCAGCACTTTATTCATGGGCAAATCCAATTCTTCGCTGTTCGAATTTTTAGAGCCCGCACAATAGCCTAGTCCTTGGACTATTTGCATTGCACTCTCGGCGAGCATATACAGGCAGAGACCCTGCCTACGCTCAAGAGGGACGCGTCCTACAAAAAAACCTTACACCTAAGGCTTTTTATACCTCGATTAACGCGCACGGCCACCGCCAACACTTTAAATCAATCGCAGGCACACCGAATAACTCGGCGAGACAACCCAGCCAGTAACTTGCTGTCGAACCTTAATACCTTCCGCCTCTTTCTTGAACACAGGACCACCATAGCAGGCTGACCCGATGCTTCAAGCAGATAGAGTTTCAAAACATAACAACCCAAAGTTTCGAACCAAACTCTACCGAGCGGCACCCATAAATAACCCCATCGAAACACTTCCAATTGAACGCCTTGGGCATAATGGATAGCCTCAGCCCGGTACTAGGCCGATATTACACTTCGCAACACATATATAAACACCACCCCGAGCGATCACCACAACGGGCAAGCTACCCGCAGAGGTGCGTAGACAATCGCCGATCATTTGACTCAGGAGTCGCCATGGAAAAGCCATCTGCTTTAGCGCTAAACCCACTGACCATGATTGCCATCTTTGCGGGTGTCATTGAAGCCTCTGCCATGGCATCACTGCCCTTCCTGGATGAGAACAGTCAAAATATTTACACCTGGTTTCTTGTAGGATTCCCTCCGTTCCTGACTATTCTATTTTTCCTGACGCTTAACTTTAACTATAAATCTTTATACTCCCCCTCGGACTTCAGCAACGAGAATCATTTTGTCAACGCAATGGACTCCATACCTGCACCCTCACTGGCACCCAGCGCTATCTCACTTTGCAAAAATCCCGTCTGCGAAATAATAAAAAGACAGCCAATCACAGAAAAAATCGATAGCATCCTTAACAACAAAATAGCCATAAGCTTCCATCCAGCGAGCACGATATACATCGTAAATGGTTACTTGTTTAACTCTCAATCGGAACTTGTCCTACTGATTTTACAGCTGCTTCAGACACCAACATTAGCATACAAAAACGGCGCTCCACCTCAGTACCAAGTTGTCCTCGTACTGAGCAACGATTCGAACACACTGTTGATTGATAATGTGCTGAGCGATGTGATGACACTGAAGGCGGGAAAGGGCGATAACGACTGCGTGTTCGCGACCTACAACCTGGACTCCTTCACACTGACCCGTATCAACAGAACGTCACCTGACCCAGCGGATCCCTCTTCAACTCGATGATCCCCGTCAAAGCAGGTCAGCCAGGCCTTGGAGTCAGCCACATGATGCAGGAAGAAAAAAAAAAGCCCTGACCACACCGGCCAGGGCTTTTTTTACAACTCAAGCAGCATCAGAACAGCTTGCGGCCCTTGTTGGCAGCAATGCGCATGCGCAGGGCGTTGAGCTTGATGAAGCCCGCCGCGTCGGCCTGGTTATAGGCACCACCGTCTTCTTCAAAGGTCGCGATGTTGGCATCAAACAGCGAATCGTCGGACTTGCGGCCGGTCACGATGACATTGCCTTTGTACAGCTTCAGGCGAACCACACCGTTCACGTTGGCCTGCGAAGCGTCGATCATCTGCTGCAGCATCACTCGCTCCGGGCTCCACCAGTAACCGGTGTAGATCAGGCTGGCGTACTTGGGCATCAGCTCGTCTTTGAGGTGAGCCACTTCACGGTCCAGGGTGATCGATTCGATCGCACGGTGGGCCTTGAGCATGATGGTGCCGCCAGGGGTCTCGTAGCAGCCGCGAGACTTCATGCCCACATAGCGGTTTTCGACGATGTCCAGACGACCCACGCCGTTCTCGCCGCCAATGCGGTTCAAGGTGGCCAGTACGGTGGCCGGCGACATTTCAACGCCGTCCAGGGCAACGATGTCGCCGTTGCGGTAGGTGAGTTCCAGGTAGGTCGGAACGTCCGGCGCCGATTCCGGCGACTTGGTCCAACGCCACATGTCTTCTTCGTGCTCGGTCCAGGTGTCTTCCAGCACGCCGCCTTCATAGGAGATGTGCAGCAGGTTGGCATCCATCGAGTACGGCGACTTTTTCTTGCCGTGACGCTCGATCGGGATCGCGTGCTTCTCGGCGTAGTCCATCAGTTTTTCACGCGAGAGCAGGTCCCACTCGCGCCATGGGGCGATGACCTTGACGCCTGGCTTGAGCGCATACGCGCCCAGCTCGAAACGAACCTGGTCGTTGCCTTTGCCGGTGGCACCGTGGCTGATGGCATCAGCGCCGGTTTCGTTGGCGATTTCGATCAGGCGCTTGGCGATCAACGGACGTGCGATGGAAGTACCCAGCAGGTACTCGCCTTCGTAGACGGTGTTGGCGCGGAACATCGGGTAGACGAAATCGCGGACGAATTCTTCGCGCAGGTCATCGATGTAGATTTCTTTCACGCCCATGGCTTGCGCCTTGGCACGTGCAGGCTCTACCTCTTCGCCTTGTCCCAGGTCTGCGGTGAAGGTCACCACTTCACAGTTATAAGTGTCCTGCAGCCACTTGAGGATCACCGAAGTGTCCAGGCCGCCGGAATACGCCAGAACGACCTTGTTTACGTCCGCCATGCCATCACTCCACGGGGTTGTACGGAAAACCGTTGATTCTACCGGTCTGGCCGCTGAATTTACAGTGGCGCGACAGCTTGTGACGATGAAGCGACAGTTATTGTCGAAGGCGCGACGGATTCTGCTGCGCCGACAGCGTTGCCGGAGCCGTGGGCGCAGAGGCTGCGGGAAGCGGTGCGACCACCGCGGGTGCGGGCGCGGCGGCCTGCACGGCCGGTACCGGCGGTTTTGGCGCGACAGCGACGCGATCCAGCTCGATATTGACCCGCCGGTTGCGCGCCCGGTTGGCGGTGGTGGTATTCGCTGCCAATGGATAACGCTCACCGTGAAAACGCAGGGTGATCTGCTCTTCGCTGATGCCATTGGCCTTGAGGTAGTCCATCACCGCAATCGCCCGGCGCCGGGAAAGGTCACGGTTGGTCAGGCGATTGCCGCTGTTGTCCGAATGCCCGTCCAGTTCGATGTGATTGACGCTCGGATCAGCCTTCATGAACTCCAGCACCACGTCCAGGCGAGCACGGGCATCGGCATCCAGGTCGATGCCGCCGCCAGGGAAACCGACCCGGGTCTGGCGAACCTGGTCATAGTTCATCGGCAGCAATTTGCTGGCACAGGCTTGATAGTCGCCATAGGCCTTGCTGAACTTGACCGGCAACAGACGCACTTCCAACGGTCGCCCCGCTTCACCGCCAGCGTTGCGAACCACGGTGCTGCGCCCGTCCAGCAAACCGTTGATCAGGCGGCTGGCCTGGCCCTGGGTGCTGTCCAGTACGACCGCCCCCCGTCGAACCTGAACCGCACCGAGGTTGATATCACCCCGCCCCGGCTGCCAGGGCGCCGCGGCGGACAGCAGGGTTGCCGGCCCCGTGCCCAGTGCGTGGCTGCTGGATTTAAGCTGAAAGGTGGCCTGCTCGCCAGCCCGGCGCACGAACTCGCCAGTGCCGAAATCGGTGATCGGCTGGATCAGCCGACACTCAAACTGATCACCTTCGACACGCCACTCGATGTTTTCCAGGCGCGTCTGGAAGGTCAAGGCCACAGCCGGCAGGCTGGCAAACATACTGAGCAGGGCTAGATAACGCTGGCGCACGGGTGGCTCCACAAAATTCACGACACACTGACGGCGTATCGGTCCGCCACGGCAAAACTTGATAGCGAGTGCCCCGCAGAGTCTTTTCCGGTAGCATTCGCCGGGAGTTCGACCCGCCTGGAATCCCCAATGTCCGACCGCCTGACCCTTCTGCGTCCCGACGACTGGCACATCCATCTTCGCGATGGCGCCGTGCTGCCCCACACCGTTGCCGACGTTGCGCGTACCTTTGGCCGCGCAATCATCATGCCCAACCTTGTGCCTCCGGTGCGCAATGCCGCCGAAGCCGATGCCTACCGCCAGCGTATTCTTGCCGCCCGCCCGGCCGGCAGCCAGTTCGAGCCGCTGATGGTGCTGTACCTCACCGACCGGACCCAACCCGAGGAGATCCGCGCGGCCAAGGCCAGCGGTTTCGTGCACGCAGCCAAGCTGTACCCGGCTGGCGCGACCACCAACTCGGATTCCGGTGTTACCAGCATCGACATCATTTTCCCGGTGCTCGAAGCCATGGCCGAGGTCGGCATGCCACTGCTGGTGCACGGCGAAGTGACCCGCAGCGAGATCGACGTGTTCGACCGCGAGAAGATGTTCATCGATGAGCACATGCGCCGCGTGGTCGAGCGCTTCCCGACGCTCAAGGTGGTGTTCGAACACATCACCACGGCCGATGCCGTGCAGTTCGTCAACGAAGCGTCGAGCAATGTGGGCGCGACCATCACCGCGCACCACCTGCTGTATAACCGTAACCACATGCTGGTCGGTGGCATTCGCCCGCATTTCTATTGCCTGCCGATCCTCAAGCGCAACACCCATCAGGTCGCCCTGCTGGATGCCGCGACCAGCGGCAGCCCGAAATTCTTCCTCGGCACCGACTCGGCGCCACATGCTCAGCATGCCAAGGAAGCGGCTTGTGGTTGCGCCGGCTGCTACACCGCCTACGCCGCCATCGAGTTGTATGCCGAAGCCTTCGAACAGCGCAATGCGCTGGACAAGCTCGAAGGTTTTGCCAGCCTGCACGGCCCTGCCTTCTATGGCCTGCCGGCAAACAGCGAGCGCATCACCCTGGTTCGCGAAAAATGGACTGCCCCGGCCACCCTTCCGTTTGGTGAATTGAGCGTTATCCCGTTGCGTGCCGGTGAAACCCTGCAGTGGCGCGTGCTGGAGGAGTCGGTGTGAGCGAAGATCATTTTGATGACGAGCAGGACGGTCACGGTGCTGGCTCGCGCCACCCGATGGCTGAGCGTTTTCGTGGTTACCTGCCGGTTGTCGTGGACGTCGAAACGGGTGGCTTCAACAGCGCCACCGACGCCCTGCTGGAAATCGCCGCCGTCACCATCGGCATGGATGAAAAAGGTTTTGTCTACCCAGACCACACCTATTTCTTCCGTGTAGAACCGTTTGAGGGCGCCAACATCGAAGCGGCCGCCCTGGAATTCACTGGCATCAAGCTCGATCATCCACTGCGCATGGCCGTCAGCGAAGAGACCGCCCTGACCGATATCTTCCGTGGCGTACGCAAGGCGTTGAAGGCCAATGGCTGCAAGCGGGCGATCCTGGTTGGCCACAACAGCAGCTTCGACTTGAACTTCCTCAATGCCGCCGTGACGCGCAATGACATGAAGCGCAACCCGTTCCACCCGTTCTCGAGCTTCGATACCGCCACCCTGGCCGGGCTTGCCTACGGTCAAACCGTATTGGCCAAGGCCTGCCAGAGCGCCGACATCGATTTCGACGGGCGCGAGGCACACTCGGCTCGCTACGATACCGAAAAGACCGCAGAGCTGTTCTGCGGCATCGTCAACCGCTGGAAACAAATGGGCGGTTGGCACGATTTCGACAACTGATCGACATCCGACCTCGAGAAACCGGCCATCATGGCCGGTTTTTTTTATGCGCAAGTCCGAATCCCTTGTTATCCATGCTGACGTCATCGCGAGCAAGCTCGGCTCCTACATAAAAAAACCGGCCATCAGGCCGGTTTTTTTTATGCGCTTGGCGATTACAGCTTGCCAGCGTTCTCGCTCAGGTAAGCAGCAACGCCTTCTGGCGAAGCGGTCATGCCCTTGTCGCCTTTTTTCCAGTTGGCAGGGCAGACTTCGCCGTGCTCTTCGTGGAATTGCAGAGCGTCGACCAGGCGCAGCAGTTCGTCCATGTTACGACCCAGTGGCAGGTCGTTGACGATTTGCGAACGCACGACACCGTTGGTGTCGATCAGGAAGGCGCCACGGAAGGCTACGCCGCCTTCGGACTCAACGTCGTAGGCCTTGCAGATTTCGTGGGTCATGTCGGCAGCCAGGGTGTACTGGACCGGGCCGATGCCGCCTTTTTCGATTGGGGTGTTGCGCCAGGCGTTGTGAGTGAAGTGGGAGTCGATGGAAACACCGATCACTTCAACGTTACGCGCCTTGAACTCAGGGATGCGGTGGTCCAGAGCAATCAGCTCGGACGGGCAGACGAAGGTGAAGTCCAGCGGGTAGAAGAACACCAGGCCAAATTTGCCTTTGATCGCCTCGGACAGCTTGAAGCTGTCTACGATCTCGCCAGTGCCAAGTACGGCAGCGACGTCGAAGTCTGGGGCTTTTTTGCCAACGAGCACGCTCATTCGTTATCTCCTGATGTGTTTTGAATGAAATACACGACACGCCATGAAGGCCTGCACCGTATTGCATGAATTGACCATCATACACCGCGATCGCGCCGACGCCGAATTTCGAGATGAAAAGCCAATTAACGGCCACCCTCCGCAGGTCAGCAGCAGCTCTAGCCTGCCCGTTTCCAACGTTGTTTTGACAAGCATTCTCATTACCATTAAGCTTCTGGGCATTGAGCACTCACCAACGATGGTTCTCACATATGTATGTTTGTCTTTGCGTAGGCGTCACCGACGGTCAGATCCGCGATGCTATCTATGATGGTTGCTGCAACTACCGTGAAGTTCGTGAGGCCACCAACGTGGGCACTCAATGCGGAAAATGCGCGTGCCTGGCCAAGCAGGTGGTGCGTGAAACCCTGGCTCAACTGCAGTCCACCCAGGCCGCCCTGCCCTACCCTGTAGAATTTACCGCCGCCTGATTTGCCCCCTTTCGAAGAACCGGACCTCGCGTCCGGTTTTTTTATGCCTGCAATTCAAGAAGTTAGCGTCCAGATGCAGAACTCAAACATTCTTATTCCGATTAATTTTTACTTATTATTCAATAACTTAAGTTTGACAGTAATAGTATCGAGGCTCAAACTTCCATACATAGGCACATAACGCAAGGGCAGGACCCCATCATGAAAGGCGACATTAGCGTCATCCAGCATCTCAACAAGATCCTCGGAAACGAGCTGGTCGCTATCAACCAGTATTTCCTGCATGCACGGATGTACGAGGACTGGGGCCTGAACAAACTCGGCAAGCACGAGTACAAGGAGTCCATCGATGAGATGAAACACGCTGACAAACTGATCAAGCGTATTTTGTTTCTCGAAGGCCTGCCTAACGTTCAGGACCTGGGCAAGCTGCTGATTGGCGAGCACACCCGTGAAATGCTCGAGTGCGATCTGAAGATCGAACAAACCGGCGTGGTTGACCTCAAGGCCGCCATTGCTCACTGCGAAACCGTAGGCGATTTCGGCAGCCGAGAGCTGCTCGAAGGTATCCTCGAGTCCGAGGAAGAGCACATCGACTGGCTGGAAACCCAGCTGGGTCTGATCGACAAGGTCGGCCTGGAAAACTACCTGCAGTCGCACATGGACGAGTAATTCGGCGCCCACAACGCCCACAAAAAAGCCCCGCCTCTTTGCAGAGTGCGGGGCTTTTTCGTTCAGGGCCGAATCAGGCCTTGGCGGCTTCAGCCTTGGCGGCTGCTTCCTTGATCAGGGTCTGCAGTTCACCGTTGGCGAACATTTCAGCCATGATGTCGCTGCCACCGACCAGCTCACCCGCCACCCACAGTTGCGGGAAGGTTGGCCAGTTGGCGTACTTGGGCAGGTTGGCGCGGATTTCAGGGTTCTGCAGGATGTCCACGTAAGCAAACTTTTCGCCGCAACCCATGACAGCCTGAGCTGCCTTTGCCGAAAAGCCGCACTGCGGAGCATTTGGCGAGCCTTTCATGTAAAGCAGAATGGTGTTGTTGGCAATCTGCTCTTTAATCGTTTCGATGATATCCATGGAACACCTCAGCTGAACTTTCCGGCATGCTGGCCGGCACGGTGGCGCATTGTATCGGAAACCCGAGCGCGGTGCTCGGCCTTGCCCCATAGACTATCGCAGCGCTCAAGCGGCGACCACCCGCACCGGTACACCGTTGAGGGCCGCGTTGCCAGACACCGCATCAAAATGACGCTCATCGGTCAGATCGTTGGCACTGGCACCCGGCTGGCCCTGGGCGATCTCCAACCGCACGCCGGGCCTGGCATGCCCCCAGCCATGGGGCAGGCTGACCACGCCCGGCATCATGTCGCTGCTGGCCTGCACCTCCACTTCGATCACGCCCACGCGCGAGCTGACCCGCACCCGCTGGCCATCGTCCAGCCCGTGGCGGGCCAGATCGTCGGGGTTCATCAGCAACTGGTGCCGAGGCTTGCCTTTGACCAGCCGGTGATAGTTGTGCATCCAGGAGTTGTTGCTGCGCACATGGCGGCGGCCGATCAGCAACAACTCGCCCTCCTGCGGCAACTGCTGGGCAGTAAAGCGCTTGAGGTCGTCGAGAATGACCTGCGGGGCCGCCTGGATCCGCCCATCAGCCGTTTTCAACCGCGCGGCCAGGTTCGGTTGCAGCGGCCCCAGGTCAATGCCGTGTGGGAATTCGTGCAACGTTTCGACGCAAAGACCGAAGGCCGCCCCCTCACCATATCGCCCTCGACGCAGACCCATGTCGATCAGTTGCGCAGGTGGCAGGGCTGGCTTGAGGTCCAGCGCATTGTGGCGCGCAAAGGCTTGCGCCAGGCCGACAAAAATTTCCCAGTCATGCAGCGCACCGGTGGGCTTGGCGAGTATGGCGCGGTTGAAACGGCTGACATTGCGCACCGCAAGCATATTGAAGGTGGTGTCGTAGTGATCGGTCTCCAGCGCTGAGGTCGACGGCAGGATCAGGTCGGCATAGCGCGTTGTTTCATTGATATACAGATCCACGCTGACCATGAATTCCAGGCCGTCCAGCGCTTGTTCCAGACGACGGCCGTTGGGCGTGGACAACACCGGGTTACCCGCGACCGTGATCAACGCCCGAATCTGCCCCTCGCCTTCGCTGAGCATTTCTTCGGCCAGTGCCGCCACCGGCAGTTCGCCGCCGTACTCAGGCAGTCCCGACACGCGGCTTTGCCAAAGGTTGAAGTGCCCGCCCGAAGTGCTGGCCACCAGGTCTACCGCAGGCTCGGTGCAGAGTGCGCCACCGACCCGGTCCAGATTGCCGCTGAGCAGATTGATCATTTGCACCAGCCAATGACACAGGGTGCCGAACGCTTGGGTCGACACCCCCATGCGGCCATAGCACACGGCCTTGTCGGCCGCCGCGAAGTCTCGGGCCAACTGTTCGATCTGCGGCGCAGCAATTCCACACAGCGCACTCATGGCCTGCGCCGTGAACGGCGCCACCGCCTCGCGCACCTGCTCGAGCCCGGCGACCGGCAAGCCCGGATCGCGCGTGAGGCCTTCACGGAACAAGGTGTTGAGCAGGCCCAGCAACAACGCCGCATCGCCACCGGGGCGGATGAACAGGTGTTGGTCAGCAATGGCCGCCGTCTCGCTGCGCCTTGGATCAACCACCACCAGTTTGCCGCCTCGTGCCTGGATGGCTTTGAGGCGCTTTTCCACATCCGGCACGGTCATGATGCTGCCGTTGGACGCCAGCGGGTTGCCGCCCAGTATCAGCATGAAGTCGGTATGATCCACGTCCGGAATCGGCAACAGCAGGCCGTGGCCGTACATCAGGTAGCTGGTCAGGTGCTGGGGCAACTGGTCGACGGACGTGGCCGAATAGCGATTGCGGGTTTTCAGCAAGCCAAGAAAGTAATTGCTGTGCGTCATCAAACCGTAGTTGTGAACACTCGGATTGCCCTGATACACCGCGACGGCATTTTTGCCATGGCGCTGCTGGATGTCTGACAGACGCTCCGCCACCCACTTGAAGGCATCCTCCCAATCGATCGGATGCCACTCATTGCCGACCCGCTGCATGGGCTGACGCAAGCGATCCGGGTCATTCTGGATATCCTGCAGGGCAACCGCCTTGGGGCAAATATGCCCACGGCTGAAGGTGTCGTCGGCATCGCCCTTGATCGAGGTGATCCGCACCGGCTCGCCTTCAATGGCGGTGGTCTCGATACTCAAGCCACAGATGGCTTCGCACAGATGGCATGCACGGTGATGCAGCGTCTTGGTCATGGCCAGCCTCGTCGTCGCGGGCGCCCGTGAGCAGGCGCCAAAAGCCGACTATGGCGCCGGCCCCATCAGGTCACCAGAACCCTTCGCCGCATGAATCCTGCGGCATCAGGCAACTGCATGCTCACGCCACGCATGATGCTATCGTTTGCTCGACAAACGGCATTCAGGCCGATGGATGGCGCCGTCGTTTGCAATGCCGGACAGGCTCGGTGTACAACTGTCGCCTGGCTTGGCGAAGATTTTGCCTTGGTAGCAGACACATTGAGTTGCCTCCATACCGTCGGCCCCTATTGGTAAGGCGCGACATTTAATTATAAGATCGCGCCTTCCCCTATTTCGTCGCCCCGTGCGGCTTACGCCGCAGGTCTCCCACGTTTTCCCGTAAAAACCTGGTTTCGAGCATCTGCGGTCTGTTGCAAAAAGGTAGTCAATGATGAGCGCAAGGCACTTTCTCTCCCTGATGGATTGCACACCAGACGAGTTGGTCAGTGTGATTCGTCGAGGTATCGAGCTGAAGGACCTGCGTAACCGCGGCGTACTCTTCGAGCCTCTGAAAAACCGTGTGCTGGGGATGATCTTCGAGAAATCCTCGACCCGTACTCGCCTGTCGTTCGAAGCCGGCATGATCCAGCTCGGCGGCCAGGCCATCTTCCTGTCCCCGCGCGACACCCAGCTGGGCCGTGGCGAGCCGATCGGCGACTGCGCCATCGTGATGTCACGCATGCTCGATGCGGTGATGATCCGTACCTTCGCCCACAGCACTCTGACCGAATTCGCGGCCAACTCTCGTGTACCGGTGATCAACGGCCTGTCCGATGACCTGCACCCATGCCAGTTGCTGGCCGACATGCAAACCTTCCTCGAACACCGCGGCTCGATCCAGGGCAAGACCGTGGCCTGGATCGGCGACGGCAACAACATGTGCAACACCTATATAGAAGCGGCCATCCAGTTCGACTTCCAGTTGCGCATTGCCTGCCCTGAAGGCTATGAGCCCAACCCTGTATTCGTTGAGCAGGCCGGTGACCGGGTGAAGATCTTCCGTGATCCGAAAGACGCCGTTGCCGGCGCTCACCTGGTCAGCACGGACGTCTGGACTTCCATGGGCCAGGAAGAGGAAACTGCACGCCGCCTGGCGCTGTTTGCGCCTTACCAGGTCAACCGTGCGCTGCTCGACCTTGCCGCCGAGGATGTCCTGTTCATGCATTGCCTGCCCGCCCACCGTGGCGAGGAGATCAGCATGGACCTGCTCGACGACCCGCGTTCGGTCGCCTGGGATCAAGCTGAAAACCGCCTGCATGCGCAAAAAGCGCTGCTTGAATTTCTCGTTGAACCGGCCTATCACCACGCATGAGTCAACCCTTACTGCTTAACCTTCGCAACCTGGCCTGTGGGTACCAAGGCCAGCGCGTTGTCCAGAACCTCAATCTGCACCTCAATGCCGGAGACATCGGCTGCCTGCTGGGCTCGTCCGGGTGCGGTAAAACCACCACCCTGCGTGCCATCGCGGGCTTCGAGCCGATCCATGAAGGCGAAATCCAGCTGGCCGGTGAAGTGATCTCCAAGGCCGGGTTTACCCTGGCCCCGGAGAAACGCCGCATCGGCATGGTGTTTCAGGATTACGCCCTGTTTCCGCACCTGACCGTGGCACAGAACATTGCCTTCGGCATTCGCAAGCACCCGCAGCAAGCCAGGGTGATCGCCGAGATGCTCGAGCTGGTCAACCTCGGTGGCCTGGGCGAGCGTTTCCCCCACGAGCTGTCGGGCGGCCAGCAACAACGCGTTGCCCTGGCCCGCGCACTGGCGCCGGAGCCGCAGCTGCTATTGCTGGATGAGCCGTTCTCCAACCTGGACGTTGAACTGCGTCGGCGCCTCAGCCATGAAGTCCGCGATATCCTCAAGAGCCGTGGCACCAGCGCCATTCTGGTCACCCACGACCAGGAAGAAGCCTTTGCCGTCAGTGACCATGTCGGCGTGTTCAAGGAAGGCCGACTGGAGCAGTGGGACACCCCGTTCAACCTCTACCACGAACCCTTGACCCCATTCGTGGCCAGCTTTATTGGCCAGGGGTACTTCATTCGTGGGCAGCTGAGCAGCCCGGAAACCGTGCAAACGGAATTGGGCGAGTTGCGTGGCAACCGGGCTTACACTTGGTCCCACGGCAGCGCGGTGGATGTTTTGCTGCGCCCCGACGACATCGTCTACGCGCCGCACAGCGCCTTGAAGGCCCGGATTATCGGCAAGAGCTTCCAGGGCGCATCCACCCTGTATCGCCTGCAACTGCCGACCGGCACCCAGTTGGAAGCGATCTTCGCGAGCCATATCGACCATGTGCCTGGCACTGAGGTGGGTATCAAGGTGTCGGCCGATCACCTGGTGTTGTTCCAGGCTCCCGGCAGCGTAGCGGCGCAGCAGGCTTCGGCGGCCTGATACCCCCGCGGCATTGGCAAATGGGTGTGTAGGAAGCCAGGCTTGCCTCAATGCCGGTCAGTTAAGGCGCAGAACATGTGGGAGCGGATTTATCCGCGAATGAAAACACCGCGGTTTGAGGCATTACGCGTCATCGTTCATTCGCGGATAAATCCGCTCCCACAGGTTTTCGCCAGCCGGCAAAACAACTCCCGACAGAAATTTCAGAATACGGACGCCGTTACTGACGACCGATATCCGCAAACTTCGCGCCGGTGTGTTCAGCCAGCACGGTGGCCGACAGTTCCACTTCCAGGCCGCGCCGGCCGGCACTGACAAACACCGTCGGCTGAGGTTGAGCGGTCTGGTCAATAAAAGTGCGCAGGCGTTTTTTCTGGCCCAGCGGGCTGATGCCCCCCAGCAGATAGCCGGTTGCCCGCTGGGCGGCTGCAGGGTCCGCCATTTCGCACTTCTTCACACCGGCCGCCTGGGCCAGGGCCTTGAGATCCAGAGTGCCGGCTACCGGCACCACCGCCACCAACAGTTCGTGCTTCTCGCTGCTGGCCAACAGGGTCTTGAACACCTGGGCCGGGTTCAGCCCCAGTTTCTCCGCAGCTTCCAAACCATAGGAAGCGGCCTTGGGGTCATGTTCGTAACTGTGGATGCGATGTTCGGCACGAACTTTCTTCAACAAATCCAACGCGGGCGTCATATGCGGGGCTCCAAAGGCGACAGGGAGATTCAGCAGGACTCTACTGTAGGGGATCGCACGAAAAAATACTGCAGCCCAGACAGCCACTTGCTCACCAGCCTGCAAGGGCATTTCGCAAGTCATCAACGAACGCTCGCACAACCCGCGTTTGGAATCGTTTATGTGACGACCAGTCAGATTGTGAATGACGGTTCACTTTCGACCTTTGACATCAGTACTTCTTGTCTATATTTTTTCGTTTGCGAATATACTGCGCCCCACCACGGTGCGAGCCTGCGCAGGATTCGGGCAGAACCTGGAAGTTTCTGTCGGTTTAACGTCGAGCGCCACAGGCGCCAAAACAACAAAAAATCGAGGTCAAGCATGACGACTGCGCTACAACAACCGACACTGTCCAGCCAGTGCATGGCTGAATTTCTAGGGACTGCACTGCTGATCTTTTTCGGCACTGGCTGCGTCGCAGCGCTCAAAGTCGCCGGTGCCAGCTTCGGATTATGGGAAATCAGCATCATCTGGGGTGTCGGGGTGGCGATGGCCATCTACTTCACCGCCGGTGTTTCCGGTGCGCACCTGAACCCGGCCGTCAGCATTGCCCTGGCCCTGTTCGCCGGTTTCGAAAAGCACAAACTACCCTTCTATATCGTCGCCCAGATCGCTGGCGCCTTCTGCGGCGCTGCGCTGGTCTACACGCTGTACAGCAATCTGTTCTTCGATTATGAACAAACCCATCAGCTGATTCGCGGCAGCCAGGCCAGCCTTGAGTTGGCCTCGGTGTTCTCGACCTACCCGCATCCGGCAATCTCCACTGGCCAGGCGTTTCTGGTGGAAGTGGTCATTACCGCTATCCTGATGAGCGTGATCATGGCCCTGACCGATGACAACAACGGTTTGCCACGGGGCGCCATCGCGCCACTGCTGATCGGCCTGCTGATCGCCGTGATCGGCAGCGCCATGGGCCCGCTGACCGGTTTTGCCATGAACCCGGCGCGCGACCTGGGCCCCAAGCTGATGACCTTCCTGGCCGGCTGGGGTGAAGTGGCCCTCACCGGCGGACGTGATATTCCCTACTTCCTGATTCCTGTTTTTGCGCCAATCATAGGGGCATCCCTCGGTGCCGTGCTGTATCGCGGCCTGATCGCCCGCAACCTGCCAGGCACCGCTGAAGCAGGCGCGCAGACTGAAGACAATCCGAAGGGGAAGGTCCAGGCATCCTGATGCCCGACCCGGCAAGCCCGCGAGCTTGCCCTGCCGCCCCTGACCACCCTATTCAAGTGCAAGGCCAACGACATGACAGACACTCAGAACAAGAACTACATCATCGCTCTGGACCAAGGCACCACCAGTTCGCGAGCCATCATTTTTGATCGTGACGCCAACGTCGTGTGCACCTCCCAGCGCGAGTTCGCCCAGCACTACCCGCAAGCGGGCTGGGTCGAGCACGATCCGATGGAAATATTCGCCACCCAAAGCGCAACCATGGTCGAAGCCCTGGCCCAGGCCGGGATCAGCCACGATCAGGTTGCAGCCATCGGCATCACCAACCAGCGCGAAACCACCGTGGTGTGGGACAAGACCACCGGGCGCCCGGTCTACAACGCCATTGTCTGGCAATGCCGGCGCAGCACCGAGATCTGCGAGCAACTCAAGCGTGATGGCCTGGAAGAATATATCCGCGAGACCACGGGCCTGGTCACCGACCCATACTTCTCCGGCACCAAGCTCAAGTGGATTCTCGACAACGTCGAAGGCAGCCGCGAGCGCGCGCGCCGTGGCGAGCTGCTGTTCGGCACTGTCGACAGCTGGCTGATCTGGAAATTCTCCGGCGGCAAGACCCACGTCACCGACTACACCAACGCCTCGCGCACCATGCTCTTCAACATCCATACCCTGCAATGGGATGAAAAGATGCTTGAAGTGCTGGATATCCCCCGGGAAATGCTGCCGCAGGTGCGCTCATCGTCCGAAGTCTATGGCCACACCAAAAGCGGTATCGCCATTGCCGGTATCGCCGGCGATCAACAGGCGGCGCTGTTCGGCCAGATGTGCGTGGAACCTGGTCAGGCGAAAAACACCTACGGCACCGGCTGCTTCCTGCTGATGAACACCGGCACCAAGGCCGTGACCTCCCGCCACGGCATGCTCACCACCATCGCCTGCGGCCCACGGGGCGAAGTGGCCTACGCCCTGGAAGGCGCCGTGTTCAACGGTGGCTCGACTGTGCAATGGCTGCGTGACGAACTGAAAATCGTCAATGACGCCCACGACACCGAATACTTTGCCAACAAGGTCAAGGACAGCAACGGCGTTTACCTGGTGCCAGCCTTTACCGGGCTGGGCGCGCCCTACTGGGACCCGTACGCCCGCGGCGCACTGTTTGGCCTGACCCGTGGAGTAAAGGTCGATCACATCATTCGCGCCGCCCTGGAATCGATCGCCTACCAGACCCGCGATGTGCTCGACGCCATGCAGCGGGACTGCGGCGAGCGCCTGAGCGCCCTGCGTGTTGACGGCGGCGCGGTGGCCAACAATTTCCTGATGCAGTTCCAGGCCGATATCCTCGGCACCCAGGTGGAACGCCCGCAAATGCGCGAAACCACAGCCCTCGGTGCCGCCTACCTGGCGGGCCTCGCCTGCGGCTTCTGGGCCAGCCTGGACGAGCTGCGCGGCAAGGCTGTGATCGAGCGCGAGTTCGCTCCGCAGCTGGACGAAACCCAGAAGGAAAAACTCTACGCTGGCTGGCTCAAGGCCGTGAGCCGTACCCGCGACTGGGAACCGCACGAAGAGCATTGAGTCACGCGCCCCTGACCGCGGTAGCAGTCAGGGGTTTCATGCGGCATCATGGGCGAATTTTGTATGGCAGCCTAAGGAAAGCCCATGAACCTGCCTCCTCGTCAGCAGCAAATTCTCGAGCTGGTCCGCGAGCGCGGCTATGTCAGCATCGAAGAGATGGCCCAGCTGTTCGTGGTGACCCCACAAACCATTCGCCGCGATATCAATCAGCTGGCCGAACTGAACCTGTTGCGCCGCTACCACGGCGGCGCGGCTTATGACTCCAGCATCGAGAACACGGCGTATGCCATGCGCGCCGATCAGATGCGTGATGAAAAACAGCGCATCGCCGAAGCAATCGCCGAGCTGATTCCCGATCACGCCTCGTTGTTCATCAATATCGGTACCACGACCGAATCCATCGCCCGCGCCCTGCTCAACCACAACCACCTGAAGATCATCACCAATAATCTGCATGTAGCCTCGATCCTCAGCGGCAAGGATGATTTCGAGGTGCAATTGGCCGGCGGCAACGTACGCCGCGACGGCGGTGTGGTGGGCCAGGCCAGTGTCGACTTTATCAACCAGTTCAAGGTCGACTTTGCCCTGGTAGGCATCAGCGGCATTGATGAAGACGGCAGCCTGCTGGATTTCGACTACCAGGAAGTGCGGGTATCCCAGGCGATTATCGCCAATGCCCGCCAGGTGATCCTGGCCGCTGACTCAAGCAAGTTCGGGCGCAATGCGATGGTGCGGCTGGGGCCGATCAGCCTGATTGATTGTCTGGTGACGGATCAGCAGCCGGTGCCGGCGCTGACGCAGTTGCTGAGCCAGCACAAGATTCGGCTTGAGGTGGTTTGACCTCCTTCTAATGTAGGAGCGGACCTGGCCGCGATGGGCTGCGTAGCAGCCCCACATTGTTGTGGTCAATCAATTCCTGGGGCCGCTACGCGCCCCATCGCGGCCAGGTCCGCTCCTACAGCGCCCCACCACAATTGTTCGATTATTTTCATTTCTTGACTGCTATCAATATTTTCAATCACTGATGACTGGAAAGCCCTCCCCTATTGCGCTACCATTTTCGAAAGTGAACATTAATGTTCGATTTAATTTTCAACGGTACACGCAGGAGGCCGCCCAATGCCCCATACCACCATGCCGATCCCCCCCTTGGCCGAAGTCTATGACCTGGCTGTCATTGGCGGTGGCATCAATGGCGTTGGGATCGCAGCGGATGCGGCCGGGCGCGGTCTGTCGGTGTTCCTTTGCGAAAAGGATGACCTGGCCAGCCATACCTCCTCGGCCAGCAGCAAGCTGATCCACGGCGGCCTGCGCTATCTGGAACACTGCGAATTCCGCCTTGTGCGCGAAGCACTGGCGGAGCGCGAGGTCCTGCTCGCCAAGGCACCGCATATCGTCAAGCCCATGCGTTTCGTGCTGCCGCACCGCCCTCACCTGCGCCCGGCCTGGATGATTCGTGCCGGCCTGTTCCTTTACGATCACTTGGGCAAGCGCGAGAAGCTGGCGGCCTCGCGCAACCTGCGCTTCGATGAAAATAGCCCGCTCAAATCGAACATTGTGCGCGGTTTCGAATATTCCGACTGCGCCGTGGACGATGCTCGGCTGGTGGTGCTCAATGCCATGGCTGCCCGCGAACAAGGTGCTCATATTCATACGCTGACCCGCTGCATCAACGCTCGCCGCATCAAAGGCCTGTGGCACGTCCACCTGGAGCGCACCGACGGCAGCCTGTATTCGATTCGCGCCAAGGCGCTGGTCAACGCGGCGGGCCCTTGGGTCGCCAAATTCATTCGAGATGATCTGAAGCTCGACTCCCCGTACGGCATTCGCCTGATCCAGGGCAGCCACCTGATCGTGCCGAAGCTTTATGAGGGTGAACACGCCTACATTTTGCAGAACGAAGACCAGCGCATCGTCTTCGCTATCCCGTATCTGGAACGCTTCACGCTGATCGGTACCACCGACCGCGAATACCAGGGCGACCCGGCGAAAGTGGCCATCAGCGAAGAAGAAACCGACTACCTGCTCAAGGTCGTCAATGCGCACTTCAAAAAGCAGCTGGGCCGCGAAGAAATCCTGAGCACTTTTGCCGGCGTGCGGCCGCTGTGCAACGATGAATCCGACAATCCTTCGGCGATCACCCGTGATTACACCCTGGCGCTGACTGCCGCGGCGGGCGATGCGCCGTTGCTGTCGGTGTTCGGCGGTAAGCTGACCACTTATCGCAAGCTGGCCGAGTCGGCGCTGGCGCAGCTGGCGCCCTTCTTCCCGGACATGAAAGACTGCTGGACTGCCAAGGCGACGCTGCCGGGCGGCGAAGACATGAGCACACCCTCGGCACTGAGCGATGCCCTGCTGGCACGTTTTGGCTGGCTGCCCGCCCAGGTCGCCCGGCGCTGGGCACTGACTTACGGTAGCCGCATCTGGCGGCTGCTCGAAGGCGTGCAGGGCCCGGACGATCTTGGCCAACTGATCGGTGCCGGGCTCTATACCCGTGAGGTCGACTACCTGTGCAATGAAGAATGGGCTGTCACCGCCAACGACATTCTGTGGCGGCGGACCAAGCTGGGCCTGTTTACCACCGCTGACGAGCAGCAGCGCTTGCAGGACTACCTGAACAAGGTTAAAGCCAGCAAAGCCAGGATTCAGGCCGCCTGAATAGCAAACAACCGAAAAACGCCCCGCAGACTTTGCGGGGCGTTTTTCTTTGTGATGGCTGTCACATTCGGATTTCCGAACAGCACAACTTTCAACATTCGGCGATCCGGACAAAAACAGTGTTAAAACGACTTACAAAAAATAAATAAACCTTATAAATCATAAACTTAATAGGTTGCCATCTGACTGGCACGAGTCATGCTCTACACTCTCACACGAATGCGCAATCCCAACACTTGACGTATTCGCTGAACGAAAGGGCCATTCTAAGGCTCCATAAAAAAAACAAAGGTCGAGGACAATTTGATGCGTATCGTTCCCCATCTGTTGGGCGCAGCTATTGCTGCCGCTCTGATTTCTACTCCGGTTTTCGCCGCCGAGCTGACTGGCACCCTCAAGAAAATCAAAGAGTCCGGCACCATTACCCTGGGGCACCGTGACGCTTCCATTCCCTTTTCCTACATCGCTGATGCCTCGGGCAAACCGGTTGGCTACTCCCACGACATCCAGCTGAAAGTCGTCGAGGCCCTGAAAAAGGACCTGGGCATGCCAGACCTGAAGGTCAAGTACAACCTGGTCACCTCCCAGACCCGTATCCCGCTCGTGCAGAACGGTACCGTTGACCTGGAATGCGGTTCAACCACCAACAATGCCGAGCGCGCACAACAAGTGGATTTCTCGGTCGGCATCTTCGAGATCGGCACCAAACTGCTGGCCAAGAAAGACTCCCCGTATAAGGACTTCGCCGACCTGAAGGGCAAAAACGTCGTGACCACCGCGGGCACCACGTCCGAGCGCATCCTCAAGTCGATGAACGCCGATAAGCAGATGGGCATGAACGTCATCTCGGCCAAGGACCACGGCGAATCGTTCCAGATGCTGGAAACAGGCCGTGCAGTCGCCTTCATGATGGACGACGCCCTGCTCGCCGGTGAAATGGCCAAGGCCAAGCAGCCTGCGGTCTGGAACGTCACCGGTACCCCTCAGTCCTATGAAGTCTACGGCTGCATGGTCCGCAAGGGTGACGAGGCCTTCAAGAAAGCAGTCGACGACGCCATTGTCGCCACCTACAAGTCGGGCGAGATCAACAAGATCTACGACAAGTGGTTCCAGTCCCCTATCCCGCCAAAAGGCCTGAACCTGCAGTTCCCGATGAGCGAAGAGCTCAAGGCGCTGATCGCCAACCCTAACGACAAACCCGCACCCGAAAAAAAGTCCTGACCTGAGACTAACCTTTCTCTCGAGAGCGCCGCGCGCTCTCGAGAGCTCGAAGGTGCCCGTGAATCGAACGAATCCGAGGGGAGACCCTGATGAATTACAACTGGGACTGGGGCGTGTTCTTCAAGTCCACCGGCGTGGGCAGCGAGACCTATCTGGACTGGTACCTTACCGGTCTGGGCTGGACCATCGCCATTGCCGTGGCTGCCTGGATCGTCGCCTTGCTGCTGGGCTCGGTGCTCGGCGTGATGCGCACGGTTCCGAACCGCTGGGTATCGGGCATTGCCACCGCGTATGTGGAACTCTTTCGTAACGTGCCACTGCTGGTGCAGCTGTTTATCTGGTACTTCCTGGTACCTGACCTGCTGCCGGAAAACCTGCAGGAGTGGTACAAGCAGGACCTCAACCCGACCACCTCGGCGTTCTTGAGTGTGGTGGTGTGCCTGGGCCTGTTCACCGCCGCCCGTGTCTGCGAACAAGTGCGCACCGGTATCCAGGCGCTGCCGCGTGGCCAGGAATCGGCCGCCCGCGCCATGGGTTTCAGCCTGCCGCAGACTTATTGGAACGTTCTGCTGCCGCAAGCCTACCGGATCATCATTCCGCCGCTTACCTCCGAGTTCCTGAACGTGTTCAAGAACTCCTCGGTCGCGTCCCTGATCGGCCTGATGGAGCTGCTGGCCCAGACCAAACAGACTGCCGAATTCTCGGCCAACCTGTTCGAGGCCTTCACCCTGGCAACCCTGATCTACTTCACCCTGAACATGAGCCTGATGTTGCTGATGCGCATGGTCGAGAAGAAAGTCGCCGTACCGGGCCTGATCTCCGTGGGGGGTAAATAATGGACTTCAGTGGAATCATCCCGGCGATCCCGGGCCTCTGGAACGGCATGCTCATGACCCTGCAGCTGATGGTGCTGGGGGTGATCGGCGGTATCGCCCTGGGGACTATCCTGGCGCTGATGCGGCTGTCGTCGAGCAAGCTGCTGGCCAACATCGCCGGCGGTTACGTGAACTACTTCCGTTCCATCCCGCTGCTGCTGGTGATTACCTGGTTCTACCTGGCGGTGCCGTTCGTGCTGCGCTGGATCACCGGTGAAGACACCCCGGTCGGGGCCTTCACCTCGTGCCTGGTGGCGTTCATGATGTTCGAGGCCGCGTACTTCTGCGAAATCGTCCGAGCCGGCGTGCAGTCGATCTCCAAGGGCCAGATGGGCGCCGCCCAAGCCCTGGGCATGAGCTATGGCCAGACCATGCGCCTGATCATCCTGCCGCAAGCCTTTCGCAAGATGACGCCGCTGTTGCTGCAACAGAGCATCATCCTGTTCCAGGACACCTCGCTGGTCTACACCGTCGGCCTGGTTGATTTCCTCAACTCGGCCCGCGCCAGCGGCGATATCATCGGGCGTTCCAACGAGTTCCTGGTCTTCGCCGGTGCCGTTTACTTCGTTATCAGCTTTTCCGCCTCCATCCTGGTCAAGCATCTGCAAAAAAGGTTAGCCGTATGATTTCTATCAAGAACGTCAATAAGTGGTACGGAGACTTCCAGGTGCTGACCGACTGCAGCACCGAAGTCAAAAAAGGTGAAGTGGTGGTGGTCTGCGGGCCGTCGGGCTCGGGCAAGTCGACCCTGATCAAGTGCGTCAACGCACTTGAGCCGTTCCAGAAAGGCGACATCGTCGTCGATGGCACCTCCATTGCCGACCCCAAGACCAACCTGCCCAAACTGCGTTCCCGGGTGGGCATGGTGTTCCAGCACTTCGAACTGTTCCCGCACCTGACCATCACCGAAAACCTGACCATCGCGCAGATCAAGGTGCTGGGCCGCAGCAAGGAAGAAGCGACCAAAAAGGGCCTGCAGTTGCTTGAACGGGTTGGCCTGAGCGCTCATGCCCACAAGCATCCGGGGCAATTGTCTGGCGGTCAGCAACAACGTGTGGCGATTGCTCGGGCACTGTCGATGGATCCGATCGTCATGCTGTTCGACGAACCCACCTCGGCGCTGGACCCGGAGATGGTCAACGAAGTGCTCGACGTGATGGTGCAGCTGGCCCACGAAGGCATGACCATGATGTGCGTGACCCACGAAATGGGCTTCGCCCGCAAGGTTGCCAACCGGGTGATCTTCATGGACCAGGGGCAGATCATCGAAGATTGCCAGAAAGAGGAGTTCTTCGGGGACGTCAACGCCCGCTCCGAGCGTGCACAACACTTCCTCAACAAGATCCTGCAGCACTAAGCCCGCTTGCCCGTGCGCACCTTGAGGTGCGCACGGGCAACTGGTCGTTCCAAGGCGACTGTGATGAAATGCGACCCCACTCGTTATCGCGCATCCAAGCCTGCACTAGCCGTGAAACCCCGTCTGATTCGTCACTTGTTCCTGCCCCCGTTGATCATCCTGCTGATGATCGGCCTGGGTTACGCCGGCTATCTGGTCAGTGAACGCAATGGCATTCGGGCGCTGAGCGAAAACGGCGAGCGGCAGCTGGAGTTGCATGCCCGCGCAGTCGAGAGCGAAATCAACAAGTACACCTATTTGCCGAGTCTGCTGGAGCTGGAAAACAGTGTCTCCTCGCTGCTGACCGAGCCCGATGGCGAACACCGCCAGACCGTCAACGAATACCTCGAAGGCCTGAACCGGCGCAGCCGCAGTCGAGCCATCTATGTGCTGGACACCACCGGCCGTGTCCAGGCCACCAGCAACTGGCGCGATGCCGACAGTTACCTGGGCGAAGATCTGTCATTCCGGGCCTATTTCCAGGACGCCGTGCGCGGCCAGCCGGGCCGTTTCTACGGCATCGGCAGCACCACCGGCGAGCCAGGTTATTACTTGGCCCACGGCCTGGAGGAACATGGCAAGGTGATCGGCGTGGCCGTCATCAAGGTACGCCTGGAAGCCATGGAAGAACGCTGGCAGCGCGCCCGCCTGGAAGCCTTTGTCAGTGACGAGAACGGCATCATCATTCTCTCCAGCGACCCGGCCCGGCGTCTCAAGTCGGTACGCCCGCTGACCCAGGAAACCAAGGAACGCCTGGCCCGCAGCCTGCAGTATTACTGGTGGCCACTCAACGAACTGCAACCACTTGCGCGGGAAAAGCTCAGCGAAGGCGTCGAAAAGCTCACCTTCCCCGGCAACGCCGAGCTGGGCACCGAGAAGCACGAAGTCAGCTATCTGGCACAGACCCGCCGACTGAGTGATACACCGTGGCACTTCACCCTCCTGACCCCACTCCAGGATTTGCGCCGTGAGGCGACCATCCAGGGCGTGCTGGCCGGCGTCGCGTTCGCGCTGCTGGCGATCCTGTTGATTGCCTGGAACGAACGGCGCAAGGTGATTGCCACCCGCCTGGCCGCGCGCGAAGCGCTGGAAGAAGCCAATAGCCAACTGGAGCGCCGGATTGCCGAACGCACCGCTGACCTGCGCGCCAGCAACGAACGCCTCAAGGGCCAGATTCGCGAACGCCGCCATGCCGAAGAAACCCTGCGCCGGGCCCAGGATGAGCTGGTCCAGGCCGGCAAGCTGGCTGCCATCGGGCAGATGTCCACCAGCATCGCCCACGAATTGAATCAACCGCTGGCCGCCTTGCGGACCCTCTCTGGCAATACCGTGCGATTCCTTGAACGCGGCGCACTGGACACCGCCAGCACTAACCTTCGGACCATGAACGACCTGATCGACCGCATGGGTCGCATCACCGCCAGCCTGCGCTCGTTCGCCCGCCGCGGCGAAGATCGCGGTGAAGCGTCGTTGGGCAAGGCGGTCGATGCCACCTTGCAAGTCCTGACCCCCCGGCTGGAAAACAGCCAGCTGCAGTTGCACCGCGACTTCAGCGATGTGGCCCTGAAAATCGACCAGACTCGCCTGGAGCAGATTCTCGTCAACCTGATCGGCAACGCCCTGGACGCCATGCGGGCGCAACCGCAGGCCGAGCTCTGGCTTGAAGGCGAGACCAGCGGCGACAAGTACCGCCTGCGGGTGCGCGATAATGGCCACGGCATCGACAGCGAAGCCCGCAAGCACCTGTTCGAGCCCTTTTTCACCACCAAGCCCGGGGAACAGGGGCTGGGCCTTGGCCTGACCCTGTCCGCCAGTCTGGCGGCCGCCGCCAGCGGCACCCTCAGCGTTGAACATCCTGCCAGCGGCGGGACCGCATTCACCCTGAGCCTGCCGCTGCTCACCGCCCCAACCTTGCCAGCCGAGCCGCTATGAACCCATCGCCCCTCACCGTTCTGATCGTCGAAGACGATCCGCATGTACTGCTCGGGTGCCAGCAGGCGCTGACCCTGGAAGATATTGCCTGTGAAGGCGTCGGCAGCGCCGAAGAAGCGCTGGAGCGCATTGGCGATGACTTCGCCGGTATCGTCGTCAGCGACATCCGCCTGCCGGGCATGGACGGCCTGGAACTGCTCACCCGCCTCAAGGCCCGTGACCGCAGCCTGCCGGTGGTGCTGATCACCGGCCACGGCGATATCAACATGGCGGTCGGCGCCATGCGCAATGGCGCCTATGACTTCATGGAGAAACCCTTCTCGCCCGAACGCCTGGTCGATGTGGTGCGCCGCGCCCTCGAGCAGCGCAGCCTGGCCCGCGAAGTGTTTTCCCTGCGTCGGCAATTGGCCGAGCGCAGTTCGCTGGAAGGCCGAATCATCGGCCACTCGGCCGCCATCCAGGAGTTGCGCGAACTGATCGCCAACGTCGCCGACACCTCGGCCAATGTGCTGATCGAAGGCGAGACCGGCACCGGCAAGGAACTGGTCGCCCGCTGCCTGCACGACTTCAGCCGCCGCCAGGGCCAGCCGTTCGTTGCGCTCAACTGTGGCGGCCTGCCGGAAAACCTGTTCGAAAGCGAAATCTTCGGCCATGAAGCCAACGCCTTTACCGGCGCCGGCAAGCGCCGGATCGGCAAAATCGAACACGCCAACGGCGGCACGCTGTTCCTCGATGAAGTCGAAAGCATGCCGATCAACCTGCAGATCAAGCTGCTGCGGGTGTTGCAGGAGCGCACGCTGGAGCGCCTGGGCTCAAACCAGAGCATCGCCGTGGACTGCCGCGTTATCGCGGCGACCAAGTCGGACCTCGATGCCTTGAGCCAGGCCAGCCAGTTCCGCAGCGACCTGTATTACCGTCTCAACGTTGTCACCCTGGAACTGCCGCCACTGCGCGAGCGCCGCGAAGACATCCTGCAACTGTTCGAGCACTTCCTCGAACAGGCGTCGCTGCGCTTTGACCGCGAAATCCCTGAACTGGACAGCCAGACCCTGTCACGCCTGATGGCGCACGACTGGCCCGGTAACGTGCGTGAACTGCGCAACGTCGCCGAGCGCTACGCCCTGGGCCTGCCAGCCTTCAAGAAGGCCGGCGGCAGCAGCCAGGCGCAGGGCCTGGGCTTTGCCGAAGCGGTTGAAGCCTTCGAACGCAACCTGCTCAGCGATGCCCTGCAACGCAGCGGCGGCAACCTCAGCCAGGCCAGCCTGGAACTGGGCATGGCCAAGACCACGCTGTTTGACAAGGTCAAGAAATACGGGTTGGGCTGACTGCGGGGGACTCCATGCCTGGCAGCTTCCCCTGTAGGAGTCCGCCCCGCCTCTTTGAGGCTGCGCTGTCGCGCAGAGAACATGCCGATAAATCGGCAAAAAATTTATCTTTAAAAATCAATGAGATAAATTTTGTTCTATGAGAGCCGAGCTTGCTCGCGATGCAGGCGATGCGCTGTATCAGATACACCGCGGTGATGCCATCGCGGGCAAGCCTCAATGCCAGTCAGTTAAGGATCGGAACACAGACGTCCATGTAGGAGCGGACCTGGACGCGATGGGCTGCGAAGCGGCCCCGGCGACTCTGAAACCACCCGCACTCCCAAGGCTTGTCGTTGATATCACCGGCCTCGGGGGCTGCTGCGCAGCCCATCGCGGCCAGGTCCGCTCCTACAAGGGTTTCGTCGTTCTATTCCTTAACTGACCGGCATTGGGGCAAGCCTTGCTCCCACAATCAAAAGCACCGCAGTTTCGGCAATTATGTAGATCGGTGTAGGAGCCGAACAAAGGATTTCCCACCCGTTTTTACAGCTGAGCCCAACGGCTGACGTCCTGCCTGTGAGCCCTTAGATATGGCAACACAGCCGCCAGCAAAGGCTCCTTGAAGCGCTCCTGAAAGCGATGGGCGAACCCCGGAATCAGCCTTAGCTGGCTGCCCTGGATATGCGCGGCCAGGTGCACCCCGTGCATCACCGGCAGCAGCGGGTCGGCGGTACCGTGCACCACCAGCGTCGGTACCCGCAGCCGGTTGAGCAGTTCGACCCGGCTGGGTTCGGCCAGTATCGCCAGTATCTGGCGCTTGACCCCTTCTGGGTTGAAGGCCCGGTCATAGGACTGCGCCGCCTGATGCAACAACACCTGACGGTCGTCCTTGACCTGCGGGCTGCCCAGCGCCGCAAGCAGGTCGGCCTGCTGTTCCAATGCCAGCTCACGGTTCGGTGCGCCGCGCTTGGCCAGCAGTTGTAACAGCGCGGCGTTGGGCGCCGGCAATCCGGCCGCGCCAGAGCTGGACATGATCAAGGTCAGGCTTTCGACCCGCTGCGGCGCCATGTACGCCAGGTGCTGGGCGATCATGCCGCCCATGCTCGCCCCCAGCACATGGAACTGCTCCACCTGCAGCGCGTCCATCAGGCCCAGCGCATCATCGGCCATGTCGGTCAGGGTATAAGGCGCCGCAACCGGCAAGCCAAGCTTGTAGCGCAACACCTCGAAGGTCAGGTTGGCGCCGGGCGGGGCCTGGGTCCAGGTCGACAGGCCGACATCGCGGTTGTCGTAACGAATCACCCGAAAGCCCTGCTGACACAGGGCCGCAACCACTTCATCGGGCCAGTGAATCAATTGGCCACCGAGTCCCATGACCAGCAACAGCGCCGGGTCCGAGTCACGACCAATGCTCTGATAGGCCAGGCTGACCTCAGCCAGTTCGACCCGTTCGGTAGGCACATCGACACTGCAGCGCGACGCTGCAAAAGAAGAAAGGCCGCACAGCAGTGCGGCCAGAAAGACAAATACCCGCATGGAAAAACACCAGAACGCAAATCCCCAACAAGACGCGATTCTGATGAACTTCGTAGCAGCGCGCTGCCACAAAACCATGACAGTTTGATGAAGGCCGCCGAACGGTGTGACGTTTCAAGGGGCAATGTTTCACTACATAAGTAGCCCCAACCCGATACGCCTTGCGCATTCAATGAGGCCTTTATCACGCCACAGAGAGAATGCCCATTGATGACTCCCCCTAACGAACAGCCGCCAACCCTGAGCGTTGCCCTGACACCTTTCGAGCTGCCCGAACACCTGGGCAAACAGGAACCATCGCCCAGCGCCTGGGGCATGGACGCTCAGGC
Organism: Pseudomonas sp. R5(2019); assembly: GCF_009905435.1. Taxonomy (GTDB): domain Bacteria; phylum Pseudomonadota; class Gammaproteobacteria; order Pseudomonadales; family Pseudomonadaceae; genus Aquipseudomonas. The sequence goes on along the minus strand of NZ_JAAAMT010000006.1, from coordinate 89,491 downwards.
AATCGACGCACAGCTTGATTTGATCCAGGCCATGCTGGGCGAAGACTTTGATGCTCGAAACGCCCCCACCTACCAGCGCTGGCAGCAAACCCTTGATCAGTTTGAACGGCAACAATCGATCTTCGATCACACCGCCGCCGAGCTGCTACGCGGCCGTCGGCTGGCAAAAGGCATCAATGCCTTCGCACAGCCCTACAAGACATTGTTGAAAGCCCGCCTTGAAGCCGTAAGCCTGGAGGGTGAACTCCAGCGGCAACTGGGCGTGCTGGACGCTGCGACCTGGCAGATGCTCAGCGAGTGCGTTGAGGCGCTGAAAAACAACAGCGACCTGCCAGAGCGCTACACCCTGGCGAGCCTTTGGCTCGAACAAGGCACCCATCGGCAGAAACTGGAAGGCGTGGTGATCATCGCCCCCGTTGGGGCGCTGTCACAGTCGCCAAGTACCGATGGCCCACTGTTGCTGTACTGGCCAGGACGCACAGGCGCCCTGTTGGCGTTTGCCTCCCAGGCGGCCTTGCTGCATCGACTGGAGATTCAACTCGAAGCCGCAGATGAGCGCACGCTCAGGCTCCAACCCGAGCAAGGCAACCTGTTTCACACCGGCTTGTTCTATCAACTGCTGCAGGGCCAATCGCAGGCGATGCAGATTGAAAACGATCCCGACTACGCCGAGCCCTCCTTGCGTCAGGAGGCCCTTGAGCAATTGGCGCTGACGCTCAGGGAGGCGGTCGCGATACCCGCCATGGCCGCGCGGGAGCTGGCGATGGTCCGCGTGCGTGAGCACAACCGCATGGTGATCCTGGGGCTTGAACAACCCGGCTGGATAGAAGCCCTGGACGAGACAGAACGCGAGGACCTGAAAAGCCGGATTGATGACCTTCGCCTGGCGACCCAGGCTGCGCAGGTGATTCTTGAACGTGATCTGCCGGCGCGGGACGACTTTGCCGCCACTCGGGTGCGCCAGCACCTGATCGACACCTTCGACCTCATCGAGCCTTGCGCCATCCAGATCGACCTGCCTGAAAAGGTCGATTGGGTAAAAACCTTGATTGACATTGCAGCCGGCCCCGGTACGCCCGCGCGCCTTGTACCCCGACCGTCCAGCCAGCGTGTAAAGCTGAGCCTGGAAGCGCTGTTGATGCAGAACATTGATGAACACATGGCGCAGCGGCTCGATTACCTGCAGATCACCGTCACCCCGACGGATACGCCTGATGCAGCACGCCTGCTGGCGGCCATCGACAAGCCAAGGCTGCAGGCCGCCGCGAGCTCGCTTGATTTGGCTCAGCACTATGAAAATCGGCTTCTGGCCGTCTACAAAAAGGCCGAGGGCGAAACCCGCGAAGCGACACAGCAACGCCAGCAAACGCTCAGGCTGCCCTTCGAGAAGATGCTCGATCTGTATCGATTCATCGCCTTCAAGCAAGGCCAACTGGACAAAGATGGCGAAGAGCTGCTCAGCATCGCCAGCACCGCTGCCAGTGCGGCCGACTGGACACAATATGGTCGCGACATTGAGCTGCGACCCGCGTACCTGGAGCTGGTCGATGAGGCCGACGACAGCCGTGGTCCTACGCTGCTGGGTGTTAACTTCATCCATGACCGCGACAGCGGCAAAGCCCTGCTTTTCCTGCCCGACGCTCCTGATCACACCGTGTTGCGCCAATATCCGGACCTGCAAAGCGCCCGCGAAGGCCTGGCCGCGTTGTGCCTGAACAGCACATTCGCCACCTATCTGGCCGGACGTGCCGTGTCGGGCGCCCCCAGCGGGCATGCCAGCCGGATCAACCGGGCCCTGGCCAGCGGCTTTCGTGACTTCGTGGGCATTGGCGCCGCCTGGCCGGTGACCACGTCGTTGGCGCAACAGCTGGTCGATGCGCAATGGGGGCGCCTGGTGATTGCCCACCGTGACACGTCACGCTCCAACAACGACCTGTGGATGGAAGCCGCATCGCTGGCCCACGGGCGCGTGTTCAATTACCTGAAGATGGTCTACAGCGTACTGCCGGTGATCGGCACGGTGATTGCCTTTGCCGACGCGGCGGTGTCGACCCACAACGCGGTCTCCGCGCTGCTGCGTGGAGACGTCAAGCAGGCCGTCGATGAAACCGAATCGGTGCTGCTGTCGCTGGTCGGCGGTCTGATCGACCTGCTGCCAACCGTCCCCGCGGGCGTCGGCCGTCTTGCCGCGCTGCATCGAGCCAGCCGGCTAAGCCCGCTGACCACCGCCACTGCGCACTTGCACCGCCTGAGCAGCGCCTCGGTGCTGCGCGCCAACGCCCCGTTCAAGGGGTACGCCGTCGATGTTTCCTTGTATGGTTTGCAACCCGGCACCCAAGGGCGCCATCGGGGTGTCTACCGCCATGCCGACGGCGAATTCATCCAGCGCGCAACGGCGGTGTATCCGGTCAGCTGGGATGCCAGCTATGCCACCTGGCGCCTGATGCCTACAAGCACCCGCTCTTACCGGCAACCCATTGCCCTCGACAGCGCGGGCGTATGGCAAACCCACGGTACGCTTTACGGCAGCCTGGTTGACGGCGGATTGCACGGCGGTGGGGGCATGATCGGGCGCCTGCTGGACCAGGCCGACCCTTATTTTCCCGACGCCATGCGCCAGCATCTGCCGCGCTGGTGGACGGACCCGGTCTATCGCCGCCACCAACAGATCAAGAGCAAGGCCGAGGCCGACTGGATCACCTTTGTCGAGCATGTCGACAACAGCAATTTGAAACTTCAGGCTTACAACGACAGCCCGTCCAGGGCCGCCACCCTCACCGCGGACACTGCCTGCAAACAGGACCTTAAAATGGCCAGCGCGCTGTTCGACACGCTCGGCAGCTATCTGCAGCAGTTGTCCAGGCGCAACAAGGTCGCCGTCGAAGACCAGCAAAGCCGGGTTGCCATGGTGATCTGCGACCGCCTGATCACCCGCTCGCAATTCGCGCGCGCGCGGGTGGTTGAGCGTATCGATGAGATTGCAGTGCAATGGCAATCCAGCGAGGCGGCCAATGCCCGGTATCGGGCCGGCGAGCTGAGTTTTGCGCAGCTTCATCAACAGAGCCAGGCAATCATCAAGCAGGTGAGAGTCGAGCGGATAGCGTCTTTGAACGGGCTCGAATCGGTTGAGAGCATCGTTCGGCAACTGGAAAACTGGTACCCGCACATCCGCAAGCCAGAGCTGCGGCTGCGAATCCGCGAGGGCTATGAGCAGGTGACGCAGCTGTTCACCCCCGAGCGCGCCGACTACTTGAAAACCAGTCAGCTGATGGAGCTGGTGTTCAACGACACCCATGTCGGTGAAACTTCCTGGAGCTACTTGCGCCAGAGCTTCAAACCGGCACGCGAAAACGTCGATCGGCTGCTCAAGTCACAACATGGCCTGCTGGAGGTCAGCCCGGCCAAGGCACACCGGCAAAAACTGCTGCAGCAGTGCATCGAGGCGTATGCCAGGTTCACGACCCACCTGCGGGGATGGTCGGCCGGCTATCCCGAGCTGTTTGACGCTGACACGCTCGAACGGCTCATCACCGCAATGGAGCGCATGCAGGAACGCGCCCGGACTCAACTGAGCAGCCCCCCGCCCGCCCAAGTGCCTGGGACCCATCGATCGACCAAACGCGTATTCGAAACCGAAGAAAGCCAAGTGCTGATTGGTGAGCCCGCTCCCAATCGCCCCGATGTCATGGTGATCGAGGGCGTCGACGGGCACACCGAGCTGTACCGCAAAACGGCCAACAATCAATACCGAAAGGAAACCGCAAGCGCACCACCGAGGTTCGAATCCGACGCAGACCTGGCCCAACTGACCACTGAAGCCACCCGGCGACTGGAGCAACTGCCCAGGTTCCGGGCCCGTGTGGCGCAGTACAGCCAGCAGAAAATGCTGCCGGCCGACCTTGAGGACATCCTGCTGGGTGAGGCCAGGGAACTGCGGGCCGAGCCAGCAGGATCAGCGAAGCCGCAGGCCAGGGTCGCCCGGCCGGACTGATCGATCAGCTGGAGCAAGCCGCCAGATTGCTGGTCAACGAGGGGCGGCAAGCACGCATTGATCAATGCCTGGCCAGCGACACACCCACGGCCGGCTATCTGGACTATCTGCTGGATCAGCGCGTACTGGGACTCAAGCGCCTGGGTGCGCTGCAGAAGCTTGAGAGCGGCGGCTATCTTCAGGAGTTTGAAGCCTTCAACCGCACCTCGAACGCGCCGCTCTGGTATGTGCACTTCCATTACAAGCACGCCACACCGGGCTTTGCCGATTTCGTCAAAGCCCATGTGAAACGTGCCGACCAGCGCCACCTGGGGCTGCGCTGGCAGCAAGCCCAGGGCCCGAATGCCGCGCCGATCTGGCGTGGCGATCTGGGCCTTGAACTGGCACGCAAGCACTTCGAAGCGTTATTCAGCTAACCCTCAAGCCACCGGCGCGAGGGCTGCCCTCACGCCAGTTGGCTGCGCAGTTGGCGCGCGGCGGCGACCATGTTCACCAGTGCCGCTTCAGTCTCGGCCCAGGCGCGGGTTTTCAGGCCACAATCGGGGTTGACCCACAACCGTTCGGCCGGAATGCGCTTGGCCGCCTTGTGGATCAACTTGACCATCTCGACGGTGTCCGGCACCCGTGGCGAGTGGATGTCGTAAACCCCTGGGCCGATGTCATTCGGGTAGTTGAACGCTTCGAAGGCTTCCAGCAGTTCCATGTCCGAGCGCGAGGTTTCGATCGTGATCACGTCGGCATCCATGGCGGCGATGGCTTCGATGACATCGTTGAACTCGCTGTAGCACATGTGGGTGTGGATCTGGGTTTCGTCGCGCACACCACTGGCGCACAGCCGGAACGCCTCCACCGCCCAGTCCAGGTACGACTTCCAGTGCGCCTGGCGCAGCGGCAGGCCTTCGCGGAACGCGGCTTCGTCGATCTGGATGATCTTGATGCCGGCCTTTTCCAGGTCGACCACTTCATCGCGAATCGCCAGGGCCAGTTGCCGGGCCTGCACTTCACGCGGCACATCTTCGCGCGGGAACGACCACATCAGCATGGTCACAGGGCCCGTCAGCATGCCCTTCATCACCTTGTCGGTCTGGGTCTGGGCGTACTCGATCCAGCTGACCGTCATGGCCTGCGGACGGCTCAGGTCACCGTAGATGATGGCCGGTTTCACGCAGCGCGAACCGTAGCTCTGGACCCAGCCAAAGCGCGTAAACAGGTAGCCGTCCAGTTGCTCGGCAAAGTATTCGACCATGTCGTTGCGTTCGGCTTCGCCGTGGACCAGCACATCCAGCCCCAGATGCTCTTGCACCTGCACCGCATGGCGGATTTCGCTGTGCATCGCGTCGGTGTAATCGTTGGCTGACAGCTTGCCTTGCTTGTAGGCCTGGCGGGCCAGGCGAATGGCTGAGGTCTGCGGGAACGAGCCGATGGTGGTGGTCGGGAAAGCCGGCAGTTGCAGGCGCGCACGCTGCAGCTCGATCCGCTGGGCAAAGGCTGATTGGCGCTGGCTGTCTGCCGCTGTAACGGCCTTGAGTCGAGCCTGGACTTCGGGCTTGTGAATGCGCGAGGACTGCTCGCGGCCGAGCTGAACCTGGCGGCTGACGCTCAGGGCATTGACCACGCGGGGAGCCTGCGGGTTGTCCACGGCCTGGGCAAGCATGGCGATTTCGCCACACTTCTGCACGGCAAAGGCCAGCCAGCTTTTCAGTTCTTCATCGAGCTGGCTTTCGCGGTTCAGGTCGACGGGGCTGTGCAACAGCGAACAGGAACCGGCCACCCACAGGTTGGCGCCGAATCGCTGGCGAGCCTGTTGCAGTTGCTCCAGCGCACGCTCCAGATCACAGCGCCAGACGTTACGACCGTTTACCACACCCAGCGACAGCACTTTGTAGGTCGGCAAGCGGTCCAGCACGGCGGGGAGTTGGTCCGGGGCGCGTATCAGGTCGATGTGCAGGCCATCGACCGGCAAGCCGACCGCCAGGCCAAGGTTGTCTTCCAGGCCGCCGAAGTAGGTGGCGACCAGCTTCTTGAGCGGCGAGTACTGCAGGATGTGGTAAGCGCGCTCGAAAGCGTTTTTCCATTCCTGTGGCAGGTCCAGGGTCAGGATCGGTTCGTCTATCTGTACCCACTCCACACCCTGACGCGCCAGGCGGCTGAGGATTTCGCCGTACACCGGCAGCAGGCGTTCGAGCAGGTCGAGCTTGTCGAAGCCTTCGCCCTTGGCCTTGCCCAGCCACAAGTAAGTCAGCGGGCCGATCAGCACCGGCTTGACCTTGTGGCCCAGGGCCTGGGCTTCGGCGACTTCTTCAAACAATTGCTCCCAGCTGAGCAGGAAGCGCTGGTCGGCGCTGAATTCCGGGACCAGATAGTGGTAGTTAGTGTCGAACCACTTGGTCAGCTCCTGCGCATACTGAGCCTGGCCGTGGGCACCGCCACAGCAGCTGCTGGCGCCACGGGCCATGGCGAACAGGGTATCGAGGGTCGGCAGGCCGTCAGCACCACGGGCAGCGGCAAAGCGCTCGGGGATTGCGCCAAAGGCCAGCGAATGGCTCAGCACCTGGTCGTACCAGGCGAAGTCGCCGACCGGCAGCAACTCGATACCGGCGTCTTTTTGCACTTGCCAATGGCGGGCACGCAGATCACGGCCGACCACCTGGAGCGCAACCTGATCGATGTCGCCCTTCCAATAGGCTTCCTGGGCTTTTTTCAGTTCGCGGTCAGCGCCGATGCGCGGAAAACCAAGGGTGTGGGCCAATGCCATGACAAGCGATCTCCATGTAAATAATGGCGCTATTGTCGACAGACAGACCAACATGAGACAAACTCAATAAATTCGTGTTGATCTCAAAGTTTACTCATGGTGCCTTCCGTGCTTGAAATTCGTCACTTGAAAACCCTGCACGCCTTGCGCGACGCCGACAGCCTGGTCGAAGCCGCCGAGCGCCTGCACCTGACTCAATCGGCGCTGTCCCATCAGTTCAAGGAGCTGGAAGAGCGCCTGGGCATGCAGTTGTTCGCCCGCAAGACCAAGCCGGTGCGCTTTACCAGCGCCGGCCTGCGCCTGCTGCAATTGGCCGATGCCACCCTGCCTCTGCTGCGCAGCGCCGAACGCGACTTGGGCCGCCTGGCCGGTGGCACGGCGGGCAGGCTGCACATGGCGATTGAATGCCACAGCTGCTTTCAATGGCTGATGCCGACCATCGACCAGTTTCGCGATGCCTGGCCGGAAGTGGAACTGGACCTGGCCTCGGGCTTCGCCTTCGCGCCCTTGCCCGCCCTGGCCCGGGGCGACCTCGACCTGGTGGTGACGTCCGACCCGCTGGACCTGGCGGGCATCACCTATGTGCCGCTGTTTACCTATGAAGCGATGCTGGCCGTGGCCAACCAGCATCCCTTGGCCACCAAGCCCTACATCGTGCCGCAGGACCTGGCCAGCGAAACCCTGATCACCTACCCGGTGGAACGCGACCGCCTGGACATCTTCACCCGCTTCCTGGAGCCGGCCGACGTGGAGCCTGCGCAAGTGCGCACCTCGGAGCTGACAGTGATGATGATGCAGCTGGTCGCCAGTGGTCGTGGCGTGTGCGGGATGCCCCATTGGGCGTTGCATGAATACAGCTCGCGCGGCTATGTGAAAGCCCGCCGGCTGGGAGAGAAAGGCTTGTTTGCGACGCTGTACGCGGCGGTGCGCACCGATATGCTCGATGCGCCGTATATGCGCGATTTTCTGCTGACGGCCAAGGACACGTCGTTTTCGACACTGGATGGGGTCAGTGCGGTGCGGTGAGGGAGAGGGGCTCTCAGGCGGCCCGCCGCTGCTCCAGCATCAACCGCACCGCCAACCCCGCCAACACAAAACCCATGAAATACCGCTGCACCGCCAACCACAGCGGGTTGTGCACAAACCAGGTCGCCAGCCCGCCGGCAAACAGCGCGATCAACAGGTTGACCGAAAAGCTCACGCCAATCTGCACCAGCCCCAGGGTCACGCTCTGGACAAATATCGAGCCATGCTCCGGGGTGATGAACTGGGGAAACACCGACAGGTAAAACACCGCTATCTTGGGGTTCAGCGCGCTGGTGAGAAAGCCCATCACGATGAGCTTCGATGACGAATCCGCCGGCAATTGCTCGGGCTGGAACGGTGAGCGCGCGCCCGGCTTGACTGCCTGCCAGGCCAGCCACAGCAGGTACAGGGCACCGGCCCACTTCAACACTTCATAGGCCATCGGCACAGCCAGAAACACTGCCGTCAGCCCTGCCGCCGCGGCAAACAGATGGACGCAGAAACCGCCCACCACGCCGAGCAGCGACACCACCCCGGCCTTCGGGCCCTGGCAGATAGAGCGGGAAATCAGGTAAATCATGTTCGGTCCCGGGGTCAGCACCATCAACAGTGCGGCGGCGGCGAACAGCAACAGGTCTTGGGCGGGAATCATGAGCAGTCCTTGCTAAAGTCAGCGTCAGGCCGTGGCGGCCAGAGACAAGCGATAGAACGGCAGGATCAGATCCCGTGTCAATGGTGCCAACACCCGCTCGCTATCGACGACCGGATCGATCCAGACGGCTTCTTCGATCTCGGCAGCAGGCTTTACCGTGTCAGTGATCATCAGCAGGAACAGTTCGGCGACCACCTCAAACCCCGGCTCGTTGGCGGCCGGTGCAGAAAACTGCCCCAGGTACTCGGCACTCGCAGTATCGATCACCAACCCCAGTTCTTCTTCCAGTTCGCGGGCCAGGGCCATGACCGGTTGTTCATGTGCTTCGATCTTGCCGCCAGGCTGCATGAAGGCCTGGGTGTCGCGCTTGCGCACCAGTAGGGTCTGGCCTTGAGTGTTAAGCAATAGCGCGGCGGCGATGTGGATGATCTTGGTCATGGGGGTCGGTCACGGCTGAAAAAGGCGGCAAAGGATCACATGCATGGGCCGGGCTGACAATTAGCGGTTAGGCTTGGCCATGACAGTGGCAATCGTTCGAGAGCGGGGTCATGGCGCCAGACACCTTCCACCCGGCCGTGCAGGCCTGGTTCAACCGGCATTTCCCCGCGGTCACTCCCGCCCAGGCCCAGGCGTGGCCGTTGATTCAATCCGGGCAATCGACGCTGGTGGCCGCACCCACGGGCTCCGGCAAGACGCTGACGGCCTTTCTTGCAGTGCTCGATGAGCTGGTCCGCCTGGGCGTGGCCGCGGGTGGCGAGCTGCCGAAGCAGACGCTGGTGGTGTATGTGTCGCCGCTCAAGGCGCTGTCCAATGATATCCAGATCAACCTGCAGCACCCGCTGGCCGGCATCACCGCCGAGCTTGAGCGCATGGGCCTGGCGCCGGTGAAGATTCGCACCGCCGTGCGCACCGGCGACACACCGCAGAAAGAACGGGTGGCGATGCGCAAATATGCCCCGCACATTCTCGTCACCACCCCTGAATCCCTCTACGTGCTACTCGGTTCCAGCTCCGGTCGCGGCATGCTCGGCAGTGCCCATACGGTCATCATCGACGAAATCCATGCCATCGCCGCCAGCAAGCGCGGCAGCCATCTGGCGCTGAGCCTTGAGCGCCTGCAGGGCTTGTGCAGCCAGCCGTTGCGGCGCATCGGGCTGTCGGCCACCCAGCGCCCGGTCGAAGCGGTGGCCAGGCTGTTGGTGGGGCATCAGCGAGCATGCGCGATTGTCGATATCGGCCATGCACGGCCGCGCGACCTGGGCATTGAAGTGCCGCCGGTGCCGCTGGGGGCGGTGATGGCCAACGACGTCTGGGAGTTGGTCTACAACCGCCTGGCCGCTTTGGCGCGCGAGCATCGCACCACGCTGGTGTTCGTCAACACCCGGCGGTTGGCTGAACGCCTCGCCCGGCACTTGAGCGAGCGCCTGGGCCGCGACGCGGTCGCCGCTCACCACGGCAGCCTGGCCCGCGAGCAACGGCTCAAGGCCGAGCAACGGCTCAAGCGCGGTGAGCTGCAAGTGCTGGTGAGCACCGCCTCGCTGGAACTGGGTATCGATATCGGCGAAGTCGAACTGGTGTGCCAGATCGGCTCGCCGCGCTCGATTGCCGCTTTCCTGCAGCGCGTCGGTCGCAGCGGCCATCAGGTCGGCGGCACACCCAAGGGGCGGTTGTTTGCCACCTCGCGGGATGACTTGATCGAATGCGCCGCCCTGCTCGACTGCGTGCGCCGCGGTGAGCTGGATATTTTGCATATGCCCAGCGCGCCGCTGGATGTCCTGGCCCAGCAGATCATCGCCGAAGTCAGCTGCCAGGCGTGGCCGGAGCAGGCGCTGTTCGAGCTGATCCGCAGGGCCATGCCTTATGCCGAGCTGGACCTGCGCCATTATCAAGACCTGCTGAACATGCTCAGCGAAGGCTATAACAGCCGTCAGGGTGTACGCAGTGCCTACCTGCATCGCGACCACGTCAGCCACACCCTGCGTGGCCGCCGTGGCAGCCAGCTGGCGGCGGTCACCAGTGGTGGCACGATCCCCGACAACGCCGATTACAGCGTGATCCTCGAGCCGCAAGGCTTGAACATCGGCAGCGTCAATGAAGACTTCGCGGTCGAGAGCATTGCCGGTGATGTGTTCCTGCTGGGCAATACCGCCTACCGCATCATTCGAGTCGAGACCGGCCGGGTGCGGGTCGAAGATGCCCAGGGCCAGCCGCCGAATATCCCGTTCTGGTTGGGTGAGGCACCGGGGCGCAGTGACGAATTGTCGGTTGCGGTGGCCCGTCTGCAGGCGCACATCGACGCGCTATTGGCGTTGAGTGGCGACCTGCCGCAACCGGTCATCGACGCGCTGTGCGAGCAGTTGGGGCTCAATGCCGACAGCGCGGCGCAACTGATCGACTACCTGGCCCGAACCCGCCAGGTACTCGGCGCCCTGCCGTCCCAGGACACGCTGATCATGGAGCGGTTTTTCGACGAGTCCGGTGGCACCCAACTGATCATCCACTCGCCCTTCGGCAGCCGCCTGAACCGCGCCTGGGGCCTGGCCCTGCGCAAGCGTTTTTGCCGCACCTTCAACTTCGAGTTGCAGGCCGCGGCCAGCGAAGACGCCATCGTGCTGTCGCTGTCGATCACCCACAGCTTTGAACTCGATGACGTCTGGCGTTATCTGCACTCGGCCACGGCCGAGCAGATCCTCATTCAAGCCGTGATCGAAGCACCGCTGTTCGGCGTGCGCTGGCGCTGGAATGCCGGGATATCCCTGGCCCTGCCCCGCTATAGCGGCGGGCGCAAAGTGGCGCCGCAGATCCAGCGGATGAAAAGCGAAGACCTGATCGCCAGCATCTTCCCCGACCAGATCGCCTGCCTTGAAAACCTCGCTGGCGAGCGTGAGATTCCAGACCATCCACTGGTGGAACAGACACTGGACGATTGCCTGCACGATGCGCTGGATACCGAGGGCTGGCTGCGATTGCTGCGACGCATGGAGAACGGCGAAGTCCGACTGATCAGTCGTGATCTGCCGGCCCCTTCGCCACTGGCGGCGGCGATCCTCAACGCTCGCCCCTATGCCTTCCTCGACGATGCGCCGCTGGAAGAGCGTCGCACCCAGGCGGTCATTAACCGGCGCTGGAACGAGCCGCAGTCGGGTGATGAGTTGGGTGCGCTGGACCGCGACGCCATCGAGGCCGTTGCCATGGAAGCGTGGCCGGCGCCTTCCAGCGTGGATGAAATGCAGGAGGCGCTGGTGTCACTGGCGCTGATCAGCGAGACCGAGGTGGCGGCCAACCTGCACTGGCAGACATGGCTTGATCAATTGGCCAACTCAGGCCGCGCCACTCGCCTGCAAGGCCTGTGGCTGGCAGTGGAGCGCTTGAACTGGGCGCAAGCGCTTTACCCGAATCAGCCTGCGCAACCGCCATTGCAGGCCTTGCCGGGATTTGACGCGCCCGTCGAATCAGAAACCGCCCTGGTTGAAATATTGCGCGCGCGTCTCAGTGGTTTCGGGCCGCTGACCCTGTCGCAAATTGCACAACCCTTGCGCCTGCCAGCCACCGCGATCGAGCAAGCCCTGCTGCGACTGGAGGCCGAAGGTTATGTCTTGCGTGGACAGTTCAACCCGGCGCAGCCGGCTACCCAGTGGTGTGAGCGACACCTGTTGGCACGTATACATCGCTACACGGTCAGGCGTCTGCGACGAGAAATCGAACCGGTCTCGCTACAGGATTTCATGCGTTTTCTGTTCGACTGGCAGCACCTGTCGGCCGACACCCGCTTGCAAGGCCAGGCCGCGCTGCCCGAGCTGCTGGCCCAGTTTGAAGGTTATCCCGCGCCGGCCAGTGGTTGGGAAAGCGACCTGCTGCCCAGCCGCCTTGAAGACTACGCCGTGACCTGGCTGGACGACGTCTGCCGCAGTGGCAAGACCGTCTGGGCGCGCCTTGGAGGCACCGGTAAAAGCGCGGCCGCCACTTTGCGCAGCACACCGATCGTCCTGCTGCCGCGCCCCCGCCTGCAGCTGTGGCGCGGCCTGAGCGCAACCCCCGACAGCAGCGAACTGTCCCAACGCGCACGCAACGTTCTGAGCGCCTTGAGTGAACACGGCGCGATGTTTTTCGATGAGCTGACGGGCGAAGCGCATTTACTGCGCACCGAGCTTGAAAACGCCCTGCAGGAACTGGTGGCCGCAGGGTTGGTGAACGCCGACAGCTTTGCCGGGCTGCGCGCCCTGATCACCCCTGCCAGCAAGCGCCAGGCTCGCAGCAGCCGGCGCGGGCGTGGCGCCTTTATCGGTGGCATGGACGACGCCGGACGCTGGGCCTTGCTGCGCCGCAGCGTCGAGAGCGACCGCAGCGAAACCCTCGAGCACATCGCCCGCACCCTGTTGCGCCGATATGGCGTGGTGTTCTGGCGCCTGCTGGAGCGCGAAGCGGACTGGCTGCCGAGATGGCGCGAGTTGCTGCGCACTTTCCACCGCCTTGAAGCCCGCGGCGAAATTCGTGGCGGGCGCTTTGTCAGCGGCCTGGCCGGCGAGCAATTCGCCCTGCCCGAGGCCATTGCGCTGCTGCGTAATGTACGCAGGCGACCGCTGGACGGCAGCCTGATCGCCATCAGCGCCAGCGACCCGCTCAACCTGGTCGGCACGCTGCTGCCCGGCAGCAAAGTCCCGGCGATAGGCGGCAATCGGCTGGTGTATCGCGATGGCGTGCCGGCGGCGGCGCAGGTCGCGGGTGCCGCCGCCTATTGGCTGGAGCTTGAAGCAGTCGAGGCGGCGAGTTTGCGCGATGCGCTCGTTCGCCATGTGTGAAGCCCACATTTTAGGTTCATCGCGCGATTGCGGGATAGCCACACCGAAACCACACAGATCTAAAGCCGAACAAACAAGACTGGCAACCCCAATCTCACAGGCCATGGCACGTTGCAACAAATGTGGGAGCGGATTTATCCGCGATGCGCCGCGCGGGCGGCGCTCGATTTCGGCGGCGCCGGAAAAGCCAAGGCAAGCACTTGGAAGCCTTGATACGGCCCTCAGGCAACCCTCTTCATTCTGATGGGCAAGGCGAGGGTGGCCAGCCAGCAGATCGCATGCGCCGTGGGAGGTGCCTGCCTTGGTTTTTTCATTGTTCTTGAGATCGAGCGCCGCCCGCGCGGCGCATCGCGGATAAATCCGCTCCCACATTTGTTGCAACGTGCCATGGCCTATGAGATTGGGGTTGTCAGCTTTGCTTATAGGGCGGGAGATCGCGGTGGCGCAGGGAAGAAAAAGGTTTTAGCGGGTAGGTTTGAGACATTCGGAAATACCCATCCTTTGCAATCTCCATCTAAAAACGCCACCCTCCGCGCCGCTGATCGGCATCGGTCAGCCTCACGGAACCGCAGGCGTTCCCCTTGAATACTTCACCGGCAAGAGTCCGCGCCATGATTAACGGTCGAGACCATCGGATCGATTTCTTTCGGGGTTTGGCATTGATCTTCATTTTCTGGGATCACATACCGCAAAACCCCTTGGCCAACCTGACCGTGCGCAACTTCGGCTTCAGCGATGCGGCGGAGATCTTTGTGTTTCTGGCCGGTTATGCGGCCGTCCTGGCCTACGGCAGGATCGCTCAGCGCGACGGCTACCTGGTGGCCTGCGTACGCATCCTGCGCCGCGCCTGGGTGCTGTATGTGGTGCACATTTTCCTGTTGGTGCTGCTGATGGGCATCGTCTTCGTTGCCAACAACCATGTCGAAACCCGCGACATGATTCAGGAGATGGGCCTCTACTACTTCCTCAGCAACCCGCAGCAAGCGCTGGTGGATGAGCTGCTGCTGCGCTTCAAACCCAACCTGATGGACCCGTTGCCACTGTATATCCTGTTGCTGCTCGGGCTGCCGATGGTGTTGCCACTGATGCTGCGCCGGGCCGAATACGTGGTGGGCCTGTCGGTGCTGTTGTATGTCCTGGCGCCGCTGTTTCAGTGGAACCTGGCCGCGCAGGAAGGCGGCGTGTGGTTCTTCAATCCTCTGGCCTGGCAGTTGCTGTTTATCCTGGGCGGTGCGGCGGCGACTCAGGGGCAACCGGCCAGCAGCCCGCGGCCGGTGTTGCGGCAACCGTTGTTTGTGGCGTGCGCGCTTTACCTGCTGATGACAGGTCTGATCGCGTTGTCGTGGAAATGGCCGCACGTGCATGACGCTTTCATGCCACGGCTGTTGGCCGAATGGCTGTACCCGATCAACAAGACCAACCTGTCGCCGGCACGGCTCCTGCATTTTCTGGCGCTGGCCTATTGCACGGCCAAACTGTTGCCCAGTGGACCGTGGGTCGAACACTGGCTGGCGCGGCAAAGTTGCCGGATGGGGCGCTATTCGCTGGAGGTATTCTGCTTTGGTGTGCTGCTGGCACCGCTGGCCGACATGGCCAATGCGCTCGGCGGTGATCGTTGGCCGATGCAGGTCTTCACGGCCCTGGCGGGGGTTGCGCTGATGGTCGTGCTGGCGCTGTGGCTGGATCTGAACAAGCGCCTGAGCCGGCCGGCGCAGGTGCCGGTGGTTTGACAGCAATGGTGCTGAATCGGCTTTCGTGAGGGGATGTGAGAGATTCTGTGGTTGACTGCAATTTTTTTGATGTAGGAGCCGAGCTTGCTCGCGATAAGGACGCCGCGGTTTTACAGGTATTGCGCGTCATCGTTCATCGCAGGCAAGCCTTGCTCCTACATCTAGATCAAAAGCACCACGCGCAATTTCGGCAGGACTGGAGATGGGCGTGGGAGCAGAGCTTGCTAGCGATGAGGCCAGTACAAGCGACAAAAAACTTGCCGGGGTAGACGCCGCTTGGGCGGGGGCGCCTAACCTTCGCGGCTAAAGCCACTTGTACAAATGAGCGATGAGCCACATTTTTTTAGGAAACTTCCGATCTAACCGCGACAAAATTTTCACCATCGCCGGCCAGCGTCTAAGCTTCAGGCAAGTGTGTGCATTATTCGTGATCGGGCTAAAAAAACTATGGGCGCATTGCCGCAATCCGAACCAACAAGGAACGAGGTTCCTTCTGAAAATCTGGATCACGCGCCGCCCTCAACACCTCGCAAACGCCGCCTGTGGTGGCGTCTGTTCTGGTTACTGCTGTTGCTGGCGATCATTGCTCTGGCCTATGCGATTTCAGAAGAAGTCCGCACCTCCAAATTGCAAGCCCGCGAGTTCAGCCGCTATGCGGCCACGCTCAGCTATTCCATGCATGCCGGCCCGACCGACGCCATGCTTTATCCAGGCTCCGGCCCATTCGACAAGCGCCTGGGCTACAGCGCCCTGAGTGAATTCCTGCCCCGGCTGATGAAGCGCGATTACGTGATCAAGGAACAGACGCGCTTCTCCCCTGCCCTGATGAACTACAGCGAACACGGATTTTTCGTGCCGTACGCGGAAAAAAGCCAGGCCGGCCTGTCGATCACCGACTGCACCGGCGACACCTTGTACCAATACCGTTATCCGCAAATGCTCTACAGCAGCTTCGCCGCGATCCCACCGCTGATGGTGCACAGTTTGCTGTTCATCGAAAACCGTGAACTGCTCGATACCGATGAGCCGCTGGCCAACCCGGCGGTGGATTGGCCTCGCTTTGCCATGGCCGCATATACCCAGCTGGCCAGGATGCTCGCCCTGCCCGGCCAATCGGCGGGTGGCAGTACCCTGGCCACGCAACTGGAGAAATACCGACACTCACCCAACGGCCTGACCGTTTCGGGCGGTGAAAAAATCCGGCAGATGATTTCTGCCAGCGTGCGCGCCTATCAGGGAGGGCCGGAAACGCTGGTGGCACGGCAAAAAATCGTTCGCGACTACCTCAACAGCGTGCCGCTGTCGGCGGTGCCCGGCCACGGTGAAGTTCACGGCATGGCTGAAGGCTTGCGGGTCTGGTATGGCGCCGATTTCGCCCAGGTCAACCAGGCGCTGTCGTCCACCGCCCAAGACCCGGCCAGCCTCGCCGCCCGCGGCCTGGCCTTGCGCCAGGTACTGTCATTGATGATCGCCCAGCGCCGCCCTTCGCACTTCCTTTCCAAGGGGCACGATGAACTGGCCCTGCTGACCGACAGCCATATTCGCCTGCTGGGCGCCAACAACATCATCGACAAGCCGCTGACGGAGGCTGCGTTGAAGAGCCAGGTCACCTACCGCGACTGGGTGCAGCAACCGACCATCCAGCCCATCGTCACCAACAAGGGCATCAGCGTGGCGCGCAGTCGGCTCTCGTCGATGCTCAACCGTCCTCTGTATGACCTTGACCGTCTCGACCTGTCGGCCACCACCACCCTGCAATCTGACCTGCAGCGCCAGGCCAGCCAATATTTGCGCGAACTGGCCGACCCGGCCTTCGCCACTAAAATCGGCCTGATGGGAGAGCGCCTACTGACGCCGACCACCACCACTCAAGTGCGCTACAGCTTCACCCTGTTTGAGCGCACCCCTGACGGTTCGCGGGTGCGGGTACAAACCGACAGCACCGACCAGCCTTTCGATATCAACGAAGGCAGCAAGCTGGAATTGGGCTCCACGGCCAAACTGCGGGTGTTGACGACCTACCTTGAAATCATCGCCGAGATGCACGACAAGTACGCCAGCATGCCTGCGGCCGAGCTCAAGAAGGTGCCGGTCGAAGACCTGGACCGGCTGACACGCTGGGCTGTCGACTATCTGATCCAGAACAAGGACCGCAACCTGCCGGCCATGCTCGATGCGGCGCTTGAGCGCAAGTACTCGGCCAGCCCCGGCGAGGCGTTTTTCACCGGTGGCGGCATGCACGTATTCGCCAACTTTCGTCGCGAGGACAACGGTCGCAACCCGACCCTCAAGGAAGCCCTGCGCGAATCGATCAACCTGCCCTTTATCCGCCTGATGCGCGACCTGGTGCGCTACAGCGTCTACCAGGCGCCGAAAAACAGCGGGGCATTGCTCAGGGATGACAGCGACATGCGCCGCCAGGAATACCTGGCCAATTTTGCTGACAAGGAAGGCACCGATTACCTGCTCAGGTTCTGGAAAAAGTACCAGCGCAAAACCTCACAACAACGCCTGGACACCTTCCTCGATAGCCTGCACGTGACGCCGATCCGCCTGGCAGCCGTGCACCGCTACCTGTTCCCGAATGCCGATCAAACGACCTTCAACAGCTTCGTGCGGGCACACCTGAAAAAAGACACCGTCACCGACAAGAAGCTGGACGATATGTATTACGCCTACGGCCCGGGCAAGTTCGACCTGCCTGACCAGGGATATATCGCCCGCTCCCATCCGCTGGACCTGTGGCTGCTCGGCTACCTGCTGGAAAACCCGGACGCGCAGTTCAAGGACGCGGTCAAGGCCAGCCGTTTCGAGCGCCAGGAAGTCTATGGCTGGCTGTTCAAGAGCAAGCACAAGGGCGCCCGCGACAGTCGGGTACGGACCATGGTTGAAATCGAAGCCTTCCTCGACATTCACCGTCGTTGGCAGCGAGTAGGCTACCCGTTCGATCACCTGGTGCCGTCGCTGGCCACCGCCATTGGCAGCTCGGGCGACCGCCCCGCGGCGCTCGCCGAATTGGTCGGGATCATCCAGAACGACGGAATTCGCATGCCGACCCTGCGCATCGATACCCTCCACTTTGCCGCCAACACCCCCTATGAAACCCAGGTGGTCAGTGACCCGGACAAAGGTCGGCGGGTGTTGTCGTCGGAAGTCGCCGCGGCCCTGCGTGGGGCCCTCTCGCAAGTGGTCGATGCCGGTACCGCGCGGCGCGTGCAAGGGACGTTCAAGCTGGCCGACGGCACGCCGCTGGTGATGGGCGGCAAGACCGGTACGGGTGATAACCGGATCGAGAGCTTTGGTGCCGGGGGGCGGATGATCGGTTCGCGCTCGCTCAACCGCACCGCCACCTTCGTGTTCTACATCGGTGACCACCACTTCGGCACCCTGACCGCCTTCGTACCGGGCCGGGCGGCCGAAACCTTCAAGTTCACCTCGGCCTTGCCGGTGCAGGTGCTCAAGGGCATGGCGCCGTTCTTGACGCCGTACCTGGCACCCGGCACCAACACGCTGTGCAAAGTCCCGCCCAAAGCTGAAGCGGGCCAGACGGCCATCGTCTCAAACCTCCGCTGATCGTTGGCCGCCTGCACACCGGCGGCCTCTTTCATCCGCACCGCTCGTCAATCAAGAATAATTCTCGCTTGCACTCCATAAAGATATATCTTAAGTTACATCTTAAGTAATATCTCGACACATGGAGCGCACGCATGAAAGACCATCACCTCCATCGTGACCACCCTGAAGGCCACGATCTGTTCGAACGCCGGCCAAGCGGCCGTGAACGCGGTCGCGGACCCCGGGTGTTCGCTCCCGGAGACATCAAATTGCTGCTACTGGCATTGATTGCCGAGCAGCCTTGCCACGGCTATGACCTGATCCGCCAGATCGAAGGCATGTTCGACGGCGCCTACAGCCCAAGCCCGGGCGTGATCTACCCGACCCTGACCTTTCTGGAAGAAAGCGAACTGATTACCAGCGACGCCGATGGCGGCAAGAAGCGCTTCAGCATTACCGCAGCGGGGCAACAGTCGTTGAGTGAACAAGCGGTGGCCCTGGACGGTGTGCGCATGCGCATGGAAGTGAGCAAGCGCGCCCTGCGCGGCTACGACCGCCCGCCGGAGATCCATGAAGCGGTTCACAACCTGCGCCACGCCCTGCAAATGCACCACGGTCGCTGGAGCCCGGAGGAAATCCTGCGGGTTCGCGACTTGCTCAACGAGACGGCTAAAGCCATCGCGGCAGGGCCCGTACACACTATCCCTACCCAGGAGAACGCTGAATGACTGCCAGTGCTACCGATGCAATCCACCGCGTCATGCATGAAATCAAACGTCGCCGGCTGCAAGTGCTGCAGGTGGTCGACCTGACCCCACGGATGCGCCGCATCACGGTCGGCGGCCCGGAACTTGAAGGCTTTCTGAGCCAGGGCAGCGACGACCACATCAAGCTGCTGTTCGCCACCAACGCGCAAGAACAGGCAGCCCTTGAAGGCATGCGCCTGGGTGGCCCCGCCCCGGAAGGTGCAAAACCGGCCATGCGCGACTACACCCCGCGGCGCATTGACCGTGAAGCCGGTGAGCTGGATATCGATTTTGTCCTGCATGGCGATGGCCCTGCCTCGACCTGGGCCGAACAGGCCGCGCCCGGCCAGGACCTGTGGGTGGCCGGCCCGCGCAGTTCGATGATCGTGCCGGATGTATTCGATAGCTACCTGCTGATCGGCGATGAAACCGCCATCCCGGCCATCGCCCGCCGCCTGGAAGAACTGCCCGCGGGGCGTCAGGTGCAGGTGGTGATCGAGATCGAAGATGCCCAGGAACAACAGCCCCTGCAGAGCGCGGCCCACGTCCAGGTGATCTGGGTACCGCGTCATGAAAAATCGTTGCTGGATGTGGTCAGCAGCCTGTCGCGCCTGGAAGGTGAACTGTATGCCTGGATCGCGACGGAAGCCGCGCTGTCGCGCAAGCTTCGCCGCGTGCTGCTGGATGGCATGGGCCTGCAGGAAAGCCAGGTGAAGGCGGCCGGTTACTGGCGTCTGGATGAGAATGACGAGGCTGTAGGAGCCGGGCTCGCCCGCGATGAACGATGACGCGCAATACCTGTAAAACCGCGGCGTCCTTATCGCGGGCAAGCCCCAATGCCAGTCAGTTAAGGCGAGATCTATGTGGGAGCGGATTTATCCGCGAATGAAGGCACCGCGCAATGCCAGAAAAACCGCGGTGAATGGATTCGCGGATAAATCCGCTCCCACAGAGTCTGTGCCTTAACTGACTGGCATTGGGGCAAGCCCGGCTCCTACGGGGCTTGCCCGCGAGGCGTAGTATCTGATGCACCGCGGTGAGGCCATCGCTGGCAAGCCATGCTCCTACAATGCTCTCACCGCAAGGCGCCTGCCCTGCCAGCGATCAACCGCGATCAGCATCAGTGCCAATAACAGAAACACCAGCAAAATCACCAGCGCATTGACCATCACCCGCCCATACCCCAGCGTGCCAACATCGATAAAAGGGTACGGGTAAACCCCGATCCAGTGCCCGCGCATCAGCGCATAAGCAAAATACACCAGCGGATACAGCGCCCAGGGCAGCAAATGCCCGACTCGCAAGGTGCCCTTTGGCACACACAGCCACCAATACACCACGAACAGCAGCGGCATCACATCGTGCAGCAGGCCATCGGCCAGCCACTGCAAGCCTTGAGGGTCCCACAGGTGGCGCAGCAACAGGCTGTAGGTCAAGGCCACCATGATGATGCTGACGGTAATGCCCGACACCACCCACGGCGCGAGGAAGAACCGCCGCATCGTGCCCTCTCGGCCAAAGGCGGCGTGGGTCAGGGCCGTGGCGACCAGGGTGTTGGTGAGGATGGTGAAGTAGCTGAAGAAATTCAACAGCCCGCCGAGCAGGCTGGCGTCGTTGGCCAGCCGTGAGGCGAAGATCAGGTACAGCTGAATTACCAGCGCCAACCAGCCCAGGCCGGCGGCGACCTTGATGAACAGCAGCATTCGAGGGGAGAGGTGCGGGGCGTCGCTGAGCATGCCTGAAATCCTTGAGGGTCAACCTTTGGCTTTATGGCGCAGCATGTACAAGTACAGGGACTCGACCTTTTCCCTGGCCCAGGGCGTGCGGCGCAGGAACGTCAGGCTCGACTTGATGCTCGGCTCGCTCTTGAAGCAGCGCAGGTCGATACGCTCGGCCAGCCCGTCCCATTGGTACTCCGCGACCAGCGCCGTGAGAACCTGCTCCAGCGTGACGCCGTGCAGGGGATTTTTGTTCTGTGCAGTCATGCCAGGGCTCCAGCCGAGGGAAAGGGCACGCACCTTAGCTGAGGCGCTTGGCAGCGGGAAGAGATTACGCGGCAGTCCAGCGCAATAACATCAGCCATGGTTCTGATTTTGTCGTAGGTCCATTCCGTAGGACCAATCCTTATCCAGAGATTCTAGTGTCTGATGGCGTGTTTGCCGGTTGGGTTATTGTCGCGTACAAACGGGATGTTATATTGTTTCGTTTTAATCAAGCGCCTCAAGGAAACCTGGATGTCCTCCTCCCCCACCCGCCCTCTCGTGATGGGCCTGCCGCCCCTCGCGGCCGCCCTGCTGCTGGCGTCTAACCCGGCCACTGCGCTGGAGCTGCAACCCCAGGTCGTCACCGCCAACCCGCTGGGCAGTGCCCAGCTGGCCGCGCCGAGCACCACCCTGCAAGGCGATGACCTGACCCTGGCGCAAAAAGGCAGCCTGGGTGAAACCCTCAATAATCAGCCCGGGGTGTCTTCCTCCTGGTTCGGGCCGGGTGCGAGCCGGCCGATCATTCGCGGCCTGGACGGCGACCGCATTCGCCTGCTGCGCAACGGCGTCGGCGCCCTCGATGCATCATCGCTGTCCTACGACCACGCCGTGCCGCTGGACCCGGTCAACGTCGAGCGGATCGAGATTGTCCGTGGCCCGGCAGCCTTGTTGTACGGCGGCAATGCCATCGGCGGCGTGGTGAATACCTTCGATAACCGCATCCCTACCGAGGCCATCGACGGTATCCATGGCGCCGGCGAGTTGCGCTACGGTGGTGCCGACACCACCCGCAGCGCTGCCGGCAGGCTCGAAGCCGGCGACGGTCGCTTCGCCCTGCACCTGGATGCCAACTCGCGCGCATTCAACGACCTGCGCATTCCCGGTGATGCCCACAGTTCAAAGGTTGGCAGCGAAGACGACGAAGGTGGCAAACACCGCTTGGGCAACAGCGACGGGCGCCAGGACGGTGGCGCAGTGGGCGGTTCCTACATCTGGGACGATGGCTATGCCGGGCTTTCCTACAGTAACTACAACGCCAACTACGGCTCTCCCGCCGAAGAAGACGTGCGCCTGCGCATGCAACAGGATCACTACGCCTTCGCCTCGGAAATCCGCAACCTGCAAGGCCCCTTCTCCTCGATCAAGCTCAATGCCGGCTACACCGACTACGAGCACCGGGAAATCGAAGGCGGTGAAGTCGGCACGATCTTCAAGAACAAGGGTTACGAGGCCCGTGTAGAAGCCCGGCATCAACCGATCGGGCCGCTGGAAGGTGTGATCGGCATGCAGCTCAACCGCAGCGAATTCTCGGCCTTGGGTGAGGAAGCCTTCGTGCCCCAGACCGATACCGACAGCGCGGCGCTGTTTGTGCTGGAGCAGTGGCAAGCCAGCGACCGCCTGGCCCTGAGCCTGGGCGGGCGGCTGGAGCACACTCGGGTTGACCCGGACGCCGCTGGCAACGAGCGCTTCGAGGCGGACCGCGGCGCCAGCTTTACCGCCGGCAGCCTGTCTTCGGGTGCGGTCTATCGCCTGACGCCGGTCTGGTCGCTGGCGGCCACCCTCGGTTACACCGAACGTGCCCCGACCTTCTACGAGCTCTACGCCAATGGCGCGCACGTCGCCACCGGCACCTTTGAGGTCGGTGACGCCAGCCTGTCCAAGGAAAAGGCGGTGTCCAGCGACCTGGCGCTACGGTTCGACAATGGCGTTCACAAAGGCAGCGTCGGCGTGTTTTACAGCCACTTCTCCGATTACATTGGCTTGCTCGGTAGCGGCCGCACGCTGGACGAGGACGGCGAAGAATCCGCCGATGGCATTCCGGAATTCCTGTACAGCGGCGTGCGGGCGCGCTTTGCCGGTATTGAGGCACAGGACCACTGGCGTCTGGCTGAAAACGCCTACGGCAAGTTTGCCCTCGAACTGTCGGGCGACTACACCCGAGCGAAGAACCTCGACACCGGCGAAGACCTGCCGCGCATCGCCCCGTTGCGCCTGGGCAGCGGCCTGCTGTGGGAGCGCGAGCAATGGCAGGCACGGCTGGATGTGCACCACGCCAGTAGCCAACACAGGAAGCCGGACAACGAGACCAGCACCGACGGTTACACCACCCTGGGCGCCAGTGTCGGTTACCGCTTCGACGTCGGCGACAGCCAGTGGCTGGCCTTCGTCAAAGGCGAAAACCTCACCGACCAGACCGTGCGCTATGCAAGCTCAATCCTGCGCGACATCGCCCCGGCGCCTGGGCGTAGCGTAGAGCTGGGCCTGCGTACAACCTTCTAACCAACAGCGCATCGCTGCCCCTCTAATGTGGGAGCGGATTTATCCGCGAATAAAGGCACCGCGGTTTACCGGATACACCGCGGTGCCTTTATTCGCGGATAAATCCGCTCCCACAGTTTTGAAGGCTTGGCTCACGGTTATTGTTGCGATTCGAGCAATGACCTCCTGCGACATTTTGTCTTTTTTTCTTCGAACGACCGCTATATCCTTGCACTCACCCACGCTGAATCGCTTCACTTCGCGTAATTAACCAACCAGTTCAAACAAGATCACCGCATCGCTACAGCGGCGGCACTTTTGTCGAAAAATTAAAAGACAGCGCTATCTCATGCACGATTTACCTTCATTTCGCCTGCCACACGCTTCACGCCGGGCCAAAGCCCTCAATTTGATCGGCGGCCTTACCGCGCTTGGCTGGCTCAGCACCGGCAACGCTGCGATGTTCGATGCCGACTCACCGTGGATGCTCGGCGACTGGAATGGGACCCGCAGCGAACTGGCGGCCAAGGGCTACAGCTTCAAGCTGGACTACACCGGCGAAATGGGCGCCAACCTCGGTGGTGGTTACGACAACGACCGCACCGCGCGCTACAGCGATCAGTTTGTCTTGGGCACTCATCTGGATTTGCAGAGGATCCTCGGTTGGGAGGCCGCCGAATTCCAGCTGACCGTGACCGAGCGCCACGGCAACAACATCAGCAACGACCGCATCAACGACCCGCGGGTCGGCGGCTTCACCTCGGCCCAGGAAGTCTGGGGCCGCGGCCAGACCTGGCGGTTGACGCAGATGTGGTACCAGCAAGCCTTTTTCGATCGCAAACTCGATATCAAGGTCGGCCGTTTCGGCGAAGGCGAAGACTTCAACAGCTTCCCCTGCGACTTCCAGAACCTGGCGTTCTGCGGCTCGCAAGTCGGTAACTGGGCCGGCAGCATCTGGTACAACTGGCCGGTCAGCCAGTGGGCGCTGCGGGTCAAATATCATGTGACCCCTGAACTCTACGCGCAGGTGGGTGCCTACGAACAAAACCCCTCCAACCTTGAGCGCGGCAATGGCTTCAAGCTCAGCGGCAGCGGCACCCAGGGCGCCGTGCTGCCAGTGGAGCTGGTCTGGACACCCCGCCCGAACGGCCTGGCGGGGGAATATCGCGCCGGTTACTACTACAGTAGTGCCAAGGCTTCTGACGTCTACAAGGACAGCAATGACCAACCAGCGGCGCTCAGCGGGCAGGCGTATCGCAGCCGCTCGAGCAAGCATGGCGTCTGGCTGGGAGTGCAACAGCAACTGACCAGTGCGGCGAGTGATCACTCGCGGGGGTTGAGTGTGTTTGCCAATGCAACGATGCATGACAAGAAGACCAATGCCATCGACAACTACGTGCAGGCCGGCGTCGTTTACAAAGGTCTGTTCGATGCCCGCGCCAAAGACGATATCGGTTTCGCCCTGGCCCGCGTGCACGTCAACCCGGCCTATCGCAAGAACGCCGAGGCGAGCAACCGCGCCCACGCCGTCCAGGACTACGACGACCTCACCTTCCTGCCGCCGCAGGACACCGAATACAGCGCCGAATTCTATTACGGCGTGCACCTGACCGACTGGTTGACCGTGCGCCCGAACCTGCAATACATCCGCCACCCCGGCGGTGTCGAGCAGGTCGATGACGCGCTGATTGCCGGCCTGAAAATCCAGAGCTCGTTTTAAAACGCTCGACGACTGACCGACGCGGGCGCTGCCCGCCTGCTGTTAACTTTACGGAGAACACAACTATGGGCACTGAGGGTGCTTCAAACCGCAACCGCCTGCTGCCGGGCCTGCTCGGCGTGCTGCTGTTGCTGATGGGGTTGGCCATGCTGGCCGGCGGGATCAAATTGAGCTCGCTGGGCGGCTCGCTGTATTACGTGCTGGCCGGTATCGGCTTTGCCGTGACGGGCATTCTGCTGCTGCTCGGCCACCGCGCCGCGCTGGGTCTGTACGCCATCACGCTGTTCGCCAGCACCGTCTGGGCCTTGCTGGAAGTGGGCCTGGACTGGTGGCAACTGGTGCCGCGCCTGTCGCTGTGGTTCGCCCTGGGCGTGGTGTTGCTGCTGCCCTGGTTCCGCCGCCCGCTGCAGCGCAACGCCCCTGCCCCGCTGGCAACCGGCGCCCTGAGCGTGGCCGTGGTCCTGGCCGGCGCCACCGCCGTCGCCAGCCTATTCACCAATCCCGGTGAAATCCATGGCCAGTTCGACCGCGACAGCGCCGACATGCCAAGCACGGCCCCGGCCATGCCCGAGGGCGAATGGCAGGCTTACGGCCGCACCGAGTTCGGTGACCGCTACTCGCCGCTCACGCAAATCACCCCGGACAACGCCAAGAACCTGCAGGAAGCCTGGCGCATCCGCACCGGCGACCTGCCGACCGCCGATGACCCGGTTGAGCTGACCAACCAGAACACGCCGCTGAAGGTCAACGGCATGCTGTATGCCTGCACCGCGCACAGCAAAGTGCTGGCCCTGGACCCGGACACCGGCAAGGAAATCTGGCGTTTCGACCCGCAGATCAAGAGCCCGGTGGGTTTCAAGGGCTTCGCCCACATGACCTGCCGCGGCGTCTCCTACTACGACGAAAACAGCTACGCCAACAGCAGCGCCATCAGCACCCTGGCAGCCTTGAGTGAGGCTGGCAAGGCTGTAGCTGCCGCATGCCCGCGCCGTCTGTTCCTGCCTACCGCCGATGCGCGCCTGATCGCCTTGAACGCCGACACCGGCAAGGTCTGCGAAAGCTTCGGCAACCAGGGCGTGGTTGACCTGACCCACGGCATCGGCCCGTTCACCGCCGGTGGTTACTACTCCACCTCGCCGGCGGCCATCACCCGTAACCTGGTCATCCTGGGCGGCCACGTGACCGACAACGAGTCGATCAACGAGCCTTCCGGCGTGATTCGCGCGTTCGACGTGCACGACGGTCACCTGGTCTGGAACTGGGACGCCGGCAACCCGGAGGCCACCGAACCGCTGCAGGATGGCCAGCTTTACACCCGCAACTCGCCGAACATGTGGTCGCTGGCCAGCGTCGACGAGAAGTTGGGCATGGTTTACCTGCCACTGGGCAACCAGACCCCTGATCAATGGGGCGGCGGCCGTACCCCGGAATCCGAGAAATTCAGCGCCGGCCTGGTTGCGCTGGACCTGGAGTCGGGCAAGGTACGCTGGAACTACCAGTTCACTCACCATGACCTGTGGGACATGGACGTCGGCAGCCAACCGACCCTGCTGGACATGAAAACCGCAGAGGGCGTGAAACCGGCACTGATCGCCCCGACCAAGCAAGGCAGCCTGTACGTGCTGGACCGTCGCGATGGCACGCCGATCATCCCGATCCGCGAAATCCCGGCACCGTCCGGTGCCGTGCCAGGCGACCACACCGCACCGACCCAGGCCCGCTCGGACCTGAACCTGCTGGGCCCGGACCTGACCGAGCAATCCATGTGGGGCGTTACGCCGTTCGACCAGATGCTCTGCCGCATCCAGTTCCGCTCGCTGCGCTACGAAGGCCAGTACACCCCCCCATCGGAGCAGGGCAGCATTGTCTATCCGGGCAACGTGGGCGTCTTCAACTGGGGCAGCGTATCGGTCGATCCGGTTCGCCAACTGCTGTTCACCACCCCGAACTACATGGCGTTCGTGTCGAAGATGGTGAAACGCGCCGACGTTGCTGAAGGCAGCAAGCGCGAGAGCGAAACCAGCGGCGTACAGCCGAACACGGGGGCGCCTTACGCGGTGATCATGCACCCGTTGATGTCGCCGATCGGTGTACCGTGCCAGGCCCCGGCCTGGGGCTATGTCGCCGCGATCGACCTGACCAGCGGTAAAGTGGTATGGAAACGCAAGAACGGCACCACCCGCGACAGCTCGCCGCTGCCGATCGGCGTGCCACTGGGCGTGCCGAGCATGGGTGGTTCGATCGTCACCGCAGGCGGCGTCGGCTTCCTGAGCGGCACCCTGGACCAATACCTGCGTGCCTACGACGTGAAAAACGGCAAGGAACTGGGCGCCTGGCGCCTGCCGGCGGGTGGTCAATCCACGCCGATGACCTACACCGGCAAGGACGGCAAGCAATACGTGCTGGTCACTGCCGGCGGCCATGGCTCGCTGGGGACCAAGATGGGTGACTATGTGATCGCCTATAAACTGCCTTAAACGCGGCGGGTCAATTCGCGGATAAATCCGCTCCCACACAATGCACCGATCGCGTCGCTTTTATGTGGGAGCGGATTTATCCGCGAAGCTTTTTGAGCCCTTCAAGTAACAAAAAAGGCGGCTACCTTTACGGGCAGCCGCCTTTTTTGTGCCCACGCTTCCATTGAAACCAGTGCCAGGTTGCCCCATCTAAGCTCCATAGTCATTTGCGCAGGTGCCCCATGAGCGACCAGCAAGCCCGAACAGACCACCCCGACGAACACAGCGAATCAGAACCTCTCGATCAAGCCAGCGACTCAAAGACCCGCCTGGCGCTGCCTGACCACAGTCTGCCGGACAAGGTCTACATCATT
This sequence comes from Pseudomonas sp. R5(2019), assembly GCF_009905435.1. GTDB lineage: Bacteria > Pseudomonadota > Gammaproteobacteria > Pseudomonadales > Pseudomonadaceae > Aquipseudomonas. The sequence goes on along the minus strand of NZ_JAAAMT010000006.1, from coordinate 61,446 downwards.
CCGATCCATAACCGGCCGTTTTTCCCGGCGCAGGTGCTGCCCGTCATCGTCAACGAAGAGCCCTGGGCCGAAACCCTCGACCTGGTAACCAAGGCCCCGCATCACTCACTGGCGCTGTTCTTCATGGACACGCCGCTGGAAGACCATCGTCACTTCGACACCTCGCGCCTGCCGCTGTATGGCACCCTGGTCAAGGTCCATCACGCCAGCCGCGAGAACGGCAAACTGCAGTTCGTCGCCCAAGGCCTGACCCGCGTGCGCATCCGCAGCTGGCTCAAGCACCATCGCCCACCGTACCTGGTGGAAGTCGAATACCCGCACCAGCCGGCCCAGCCCACCGATGAGGTCAAGGCCTATGGCATGGCCCTGATCAACGCGATCAAGGAGCTGCTGCCGCTCAACCCGCTGTACAGCGAAGAGCTGAAGAACTACCTCAACCGCTTCAGCCCCAACGACCCGTCGCCGCTGACCGACTTCGCCGCCGCGCTGACCTCCGCCACCGGCAATGAACTGCAGGAGGTGCTCGATTGCGTGCCCATGCTCAAGCGCATGGAAAAAGTCTTGCCGATGCTGCGCAAGGAAGTCGAAGTCGCGCGCTTGCAAAATGAAATTTCCGCCGAGGTGAACCGCCAGATCGGCGAACATCAGCGCGAGTTCTTCCTCAAGGAACAACTGAAAGTCATTCAGCAAGAGCTGGGGCTGACCAAGGACGACCGCAGCGCCGACGTCGAGCAATTCGAACTGCGCCTGAAAGGCAAAACCCTGTCGCCGGCCGCGAAAAAGCGCATCGACGAAGAGATGGGCAAGCTGTCGATCCTGGAAACCGGCTCGCCGGAATACGCTGTCACCCGCAACTACCTGGACTGGGCCACGGCGCTGCCCTGGGGCATCTATGGCAAGGACAAACTCGACCTCAAGCACGCCCGCAAGGTGCTCGACAAGCACCATGCCGGGCTCGACGACATCAAGAGCCGCATCCTTGAGTTCCTCGCCGTGGGCGCCTACAAGGGCGAGATCAGCGGCTCCATTGTGTTGCTGGTCGGCCCGCCCGGCGTGGGCAAGACCAGCGTCGGCAAGTCCATCGCTGAATCCCTGGGGCGGCCGTTCTATCGCTTCAGCGTCGGCGGCATGCGTGACGAAGCCGAGATCAAGGGCCACCGCCGCACCTACATCGGTGCCCAGCCGGGCAAGCTGGTGCAGGCCCTCAAAGACGTGGAGGTGATGAACCCGGTCATCATGCTCGACGAAATCGACAAGATGGGCCAGAGCTACCAGGGCGACCCGGCCTCGGCACTGCTCGAAACCCTGGACCCGGAACAGAACGTCGACTTCCTGGACCATTATCTGGACCTGCGCCTGGACCTGTCCAAGGTGCTGTTCGTATGCACCGCCAACACACTGGATTCAATACCCGGCCCCTTGCTGGACCGGATGGAAGTGATTCGCCTGTCGGGCTATATCACCGAAGAAAAACTCGCCATCGCCAAACGCCACCTGTGGCCCAAGCAGCTGAACAAGGCCGGCGTCGCCAAGACCCACCTGAGCATCAGCGATTCCGCCCTGCGCGCGGTCATCGAAGGCTATGCCCGCGAGGCCGGCGTGCGGCAGCTGGAAAAGCAGCTGGGCAAATTGGTACGCAAGGCTGTAGTGAAACTGCTCGACAACCCCGACGCCAAGATCAGGATCGGGCCCAAGGATCTTGAAGAGTCCCTTGGCATGGCGGTGTTCCGCAGTGAGCAAGTGCTGTCCGGCAAAGGCGTTATCACCGGCCTTGCCTGGACCAGCATGGGCGGTGCAACGCTGCCGATCGAGGCCACGCGCATCCACACCCACAACCGCGGCTTCAAGCTGACCGGCCAACTGGGCGATGTCATGAAGGAATCGGCAGAGATCGCTCACAGTTACGTCAGCTCTCACCTCAGGCAGTTTGGCGCAGACCCGAAATTCTTCGACGAAGCTTTCGTGCACCTGCATGTGCCCGAAGGCGCGACGCCCAAGGATGGCCCTAGCGCCGGCGTGACCATGGCCAGCGCCCTGCTCTCGCTGGCACGCGACCAGGAGCCGAAAAAAGGCGTGGCCATGACCGGCGAATTGACCCTGACCGGGCATGTGCTGCCCATTGGTGGCGTGCGCGAGAAGGTCATTGCAGCGCGGCGGCAGAAGATTTTCGAACTGATTTTGCCAGAGGCCAACCGCGGCAACTTCGAAGAACTGCCGGATTACTTGAAGGAAGGCATCACGGTGCACTTCGCCAGGCGCTTTGCGGATGTGGCCAAGGTGCTGTTCTGACCGAATCACGATATCGAATGTAGGAGCGGACCTGGCCGCGATGGGTTGCGAAGCAGCCCCCCGGGGCCGCTGCGCGCCCCATCGCGGCCAGGTCCGCTCCTACATATTTCGCGTTTGAAGCTAAACACAATACAACCCGATGCTTCGGTTATGCTTGGAAGGTCCAAGCCCGACCGGAGCCCTTATGCCCACCGTCCGCCTGCTCGTTCCGCTAAGCCTCACCCTGCTCGCCGCCTGCGCTTCCACGCCCCCCCAGAATGTCGATCTGCACAAGCAATCCCAATGCCCTATGCCGCTGCACGTCGGCCAGAAGCTCACCCTCACTCTACCCAGCAACCCCACCACCGGCTTTCGCTGGCTGGTGCAAAACCCGGCGGGCAGCATCCTGCGCAGCTTGAGCCCCGAGGTTTACACCAACCCTGAAGACGCTGGGCTGGTCGGCAGTGGAGGCCAGTCTGTGTGGCGCTTTCAAGCGCAAAATGCCGGCGAAGGCCACTTGCTTCTGGTTTATCAGCAACCCTGGGCCCCGGAAGTGCGACCCGCCGAGACCTTCGACTGTGCGATCAGTGTGAAATGACCGACGCGCACGAGGTGGCTTGGCGAGCGAGTACCGCCGCCTCGGCCGGGCAGACAAGGCGGCGTTCATCCGCCAGCGATGCATCCACCGGCCAACTTGGCTAAAATGCCCGCCTTTTACCCTCTGCCGTTGGAATTGCCGTGAGCAAAGAGCCCGATCGCCTATTCGCCCAGCCGCTGGACCAGGTCCCCGACTTCGCCTTCAACGAAGACGTGGTCCGGGTGTTCCCGGACATGATCAAGCGCTCGGTGCCCGGCTACCCGACCATTGTCGAGAACCTCGGTGTACTGGCCGCCCAGTTCGCCCAGCCGCACAGCGTGCTCTATGACCTGGGCAGCTCGCTGGGTGCGGTCACCCAGGCGTTGCGCCGCCACGTGCGCAGCGAAGACTGCCGGGTGATCGCCGTGGACAACTCTGCGGCCATGGTCGAGCGCTGCCGCGAATACCTCAACGCCCAGGACTCGATGTTCCAGGAGTTGCTGCCGGTCGAGGTGGTCGAAGGCGATATTCTCGCCCTCGAGTTTCAGCCAGCCTCGGTCGTGGCGCTGAACTTCACCCTGCAATTCATCGCCCCGGATCAGCGCCTGGCCCTGCTCGCCCGCATCCGCCAGGCGCTGGTGCCCGGCGGCGCGCTGATCCTGTCGGAGAAGCTGCGCTTCAATGACCGCGATGAACACGCCCTGCTCACCGACCTGCACATCGCCTTCAAGCGCGCCAATGGCTACAGTGACCTGGAAATTGCCCAGAAGCGCAGCGCCATCGAAAATGTGATGAAACCCGACAGCCTCGAAGAACATCGCGAACGCCTGCTGGCGGCCGGCTTCTCGAAAGTCGTGCCCTGGTTCCAATGCCTTAACTTTGCCTCGTTGATTGCCCTGCCATGATTGATTTGTCCCCGTTGGTCCGCCGTTTGGCGGGTACTCCCCTGGCCGCCTGGGCCAATGGCCTGCAAGCGCAGCTCGATGCCAGGATGGAGAAAGGCCATGGCGATCTGGAGCGCTGGCAAAGCGCGCTCAACGCGCTGCCGGAGCTGACCCCGACTGAAATCGATCTGGTCAATGGCCTGACCCTGGACACCGACTGCGACAGCGACACCCGCGAACGCATGCATCAGGCCTTGATGGGCTTGTCGCCGTGGCGCAAGGGGCCATTCGATCTGTTTGGCGTACACGTGGACACCGAATGGCGTTCGGACTGGAAATGGTCGCGGGTCTCCCCGCATCTGGACCTGCGCGGCAAGCGCATCCTCGATGTGGGTTGCGGCAACGGTTATTACCAGTGGCGGATGCTCGGTGCCGGCGCCGACAGCGTGATCGGCGTGGACCCCAACTGGCTGTTCTTCTGCCAGTTCCAGGCCGTCCAACGCTACCTGCCCGACCTTCCCGCCTGGCACCTGCCCTTCGCCCTCGAAGATTTGCCCGCCAACCTGGAAGGCTTCGACACGGTGTTTTCCATGGGCGTGTTCTACCATCGCCGCTCGCCGATCGAGCATTTGCTGGCGCTCAAGGATTGCCTGGTCAAGGGCGGCGAACTGGTGTTGGAAACCCTGGTGGTTGAAGGGGATCAGCATCAGGTGCTGGTACCGGAAGACCGCTACGCGCAGATGCGCAACGTCTGGTTCCTGCCCTCGGTGCCGGCACTTGAACTGTGGCTGCGCCGCGCAGGTTTCAAGGATGTGCGCTGCGTGGACGTGAGCGTCACCAGCGTTGAAGAACAGCGCAGCACCGACTGGATGCGCTATCAGTCGCTGGGCGATTTCCTCGACCCCGACGACCATTGCAAGACCATCGAAGGCCTGCCTGCGCCGATGCGGGCGGTGATGGTGGCTCGCAAGTAAGTCAAAAGCTTCGCGGATAAATCCGCTCCCACATTCCCCGCTCGAACTATGCGGGGAGCTTTATGTGGGAGCGGATTTATCCGCGAATAGGTCCACCACAGTCCAAAAGACTGGCCAATAAAAAAGGCGCCCATCACAAGGGCGCCAAAAGTTCACCTTCCCAAAGGAGCGCAAGGCTTCAAAGGTGAATTGACAATTACTTCTTCACTTGATCGTTCTCGGCCACTGGCTGACCTTTATCACCATGCGTTTTCTCCTGGCTTAACTTGAACTGCTTCCAGAATTCCTGTGAGCGCTCAGCGCCACCCTCTGCCATTGCTGCGGTAGAACCCAACAGCAACACGCTGATTACCAGCAACTTGATCGTTTTCATTAAGCTGACCTCTTCTGCTCTTTGTGTATGGCTCAATGATAAAGAGGGGCAACTAACAAGCGCATGAGCGCCACATTACAAATTTGAAATACTCAGAAACGTCCAGTCACATCATTACAACAACGCCAAGGGGTACTCGATGATGACCCGCACTTCATTAAGGTCCGACTCGAAAGCCGTGGCTCGAGTCGTGGCTTGACGCACTCTGAACGACATATCCTTGAACGAACCGCCTTGCATCACGTACTTGACCTCAATGTCGCGCTCCCAACGCTTCTGATCGGTCAACGGATCGCCATTGGCATCGCGGCGCATATAGGTCGCGTTGGCGTTGCTGTAATCAGCCCCGGTGCCTTTGCCGTAGCGCGTCATGAACGACAGCCCCGGCACTCCAAGAGCGGCCATGTCGAGGTCATAGCGCAACATCCACGAGCGCTCCTTGGGCGAGTTGAAGTCGCTGTACTGGATCGAGTTATCAAGGTAGATCGAGTCGGACTGGCGCAGATAATCGAAGTCGTTGTCACCGTTGTTGCGCTGGTGGGACAGCGCCAGGGTGTGCGGGCCATAGCTCATGCCCAACTTGCTGCTCCAAATGTCGTTGTCGAACTCGCCGAGCCATTGCTTGCCTTCATCCTGAGCCCGATAGAAGTTGAAACCGGCAAACATCGACAGTGACGAGGAGATCGGATGCTTGTAGCTGACACCGGTGTAGTACTGGTTCCAGACATCCTTCAGGCGACTGGAATACAGGCTGAACGCCAGGTTTTTACCGACAGCGTAGTCACCGCCAAAGTAGCCTACCCAAGGGGCGTCCACGGCACCACCATAGAAGGTCACGAAGCCATCGCGGCGGTTGCTCGACAACGGCTGGCTCATGGCATGCAGGCGGCCGCCTTGTAGCGTAAGGTCGGTCACGCTGGTGTTTTCCACGGTGACACCCGTGAAGCTTTCAGGCAACAGGCGTGAGTCGCCGTAGTGCACCACCGGCGTCATCGGGAACACATCACCGACCTTGACCACCGTATCAAAGGCCCGCAGCTTCGCGGCCCCGCCGACTTTGCTGAAGGTGTCGGCGGCCTTGCCGTCGCGGTCGACCGGTAACATCTCGAACGAGCTGCGCCCACCATTGCGGCCATCACCGGTATCGAGCTTCAGGCCGAGCATCGCGTAGGCATCGACCCCGACGCCTACCGTACCTTGAGTAAACCCGGACTCGAAACGGCCGAGGATGCCGTGGGCCCAGGCTTCGGAATAACCGTTGCCACTGGGCGCACTCTGGCCTTTTCGAGGGTCGCGATTGAAATAGAAATTGCGGTTGAGCACCGTCAACTGGCTGCCCTCGACAAACCCTTCGACGGGTTCTTGTGCACTGGCGTGTTGAGCATAAGTCGCCAGCATCACCGCAACCGCTGCCAATGATGTAGTGGTTACTTTCCCCATGAAATCATCCTCACTGCTGGGCAGTTTTAATTGTTATATGCGTCCTCGGGAGTATTTTTGTGGGTGGACGCAAAAAGGACGTCACCGACATAACGGTGACGCCCTATCCTCGCAAGTCAGCGATAACTTCAAGATGATCCGAACATTACAATTACGACACTTTCGACGGCTGTTCTTCCGCGTCTTCTTCCTTGCGATACGCCCAGTGATACAACGCCGGCAATACCAGTAATGTAAGTGCGGTGGAGGACAGGATCCCGCCAATCACCACCGTTGCCAGCGGCCGCTGAACCTCGGCACCCGTACCCGTCGCCAGGGCCATGGGAACAAAGCCCAGGGAGGCCACCAGTGCCGTCATCAATACCGGTCGCAGCCGCGTCAACGCGCCTTCATTGATGGCCGCACCGAGGCTGCGTCCCTCCTCGCGCAGGTTGCGGATAAAGGCAATCATCACCAGCCCATTCAGCACTGCCACCCCGGACAAGGCAATAAAGCCGACCCCGGCGGAGATCGACAGCGGGATATCCCGCAGCCACAAGGCCATGACGCCGCCAGTCAAGGCGAACGGGATACCGGTGAACACCAGCAAGCCATCCTTGAGGTTGTTGAACATCATGAAGAGCAAGGCGAACACCAGCAGCAAGGCCACCGGCACCACGATCTGCAGACGCTTGGCCGCCGATTGCAATTGCTCGAACTGCCCACCCCAACTGGTCCAGTAACCGGCCGGGACCTGCACCTGGCGATCGAGGCTGGCCTGGGCGTCTTCCACAAACGAGCCGATATCACGCCCGCGCACGTTGGCGCTCACCACCACCAGCCGTTTGCCGTTTTCGCGGCTGATCTGGTTGGGGCCGAGCACCAGGTCCAGGCTTGCGACTTGAGACAAGGCAATAAAGCCAATACCGCTGCTGCCTGATGTGGCCGGGACCGGGATCAGCAATTGCGACAGCCCCTGGATATCGGTGCGCAAGGTGTCGGACAGGCGCACCACCATGTCGAAACGCCGATCGCCTTCATACAGCGTGCCCGCTCGGCGACCGCCCACGGCCACCGCCACGGTGTCCTGGACATCGCCGATGTTCAGGCCATAACGCGCCGCCTTGTCGCGGTCGATGTCGATGGTCAGCACCGGCAGACCGGAAGTCTGTTCGACCTTCACTTCAGACGCCCCGGATACACCCTGCAGCGCCTGGGCAATCTGCGCGGCGGTGTTGTTGAGCACGTCCATGTCATCGCCGAAAACCTTGACCGCCACATCGCTGCGCACCCCGGAGATCAGTTCGTTGAAACGCAACTGGATCGGCTGTGACAGCTCAAAGTTGCTGCCCGGCACCAGGGCGCTGGCACGTTGGATATCAGCAATCAGCTGCTCGCGGCTTTTGCCAGGGTCAGGCCACTGGCTCTGCGGCTTGAGCATCACATAGCTGTCGGAGATGTTCGGCGGCATCGGGTCCGAGGCGATCTCGGCGGTGCCGGTACGGGCGAACACCCGCTCGACTTCCGGCACCTGCCGCAACACCGCCTTTTCCAGCTGTTGCTGCATCTGCACCGACTGCGTCAAGCTGGTGCCCGGCACCCGCAAGGCCTGCAATGCGAAGTCGCCTTCGCTCAAGCTCGGCACGAATTCGCTGCCCAGGCGGCTGGCGACCAGCCCGCAGGCACCGATCGCCAACAGCGCCAGGCCAAAAGCAATCGAGCGATTGCTCATCACCCACTTCAAGACCGGTGCATAGCCCCGCTTGGCACTGCGCATCAGCAGGTTTTCTTCCTCCTTCACCTTGCCCGTCACAAACAGCGCGATGGCGGCCGGCACAAAGGTTACCGAGAGAAGCATCGCACCGAACAAGGCGATGACGACGGTAAAGGCCATCGGGTGGAACATTTTGCCCTCCACCCCGGTCAGGGCGAAGATCGGCAGGTACACCACCATGATGATCAACTGGCCGAAAATCAGCGGCCGGCGCGCTTCTTTCGCCGCGCTGAACACCTCGTGCATGCGCTCGCTGCGGGTGAGCAGGCGGCCGCGCTGTTGCTGCGCATGGGCAAGACGCCGAATCGCGTTCTCGACGATCACCACCGCGCCGTCGACGATGATGCCGAAGTCCAGCGCGCCGAGGCTCATCAGGTTGGCACTGACCTTGTTGGCAAACATGCCGGTAAAGGTAAACAGCATCGCCAACGGGATGACCATCGCGGTGATCAGCGCCGCGCGGATATTGCCCAGGAACAGGAACAGCACCGCGATCACCAGAATCGCGCCCTCGATCAGGTTGGTCTTGACCGTGGCAATTGCCTTGTCGACCAGCGTCGTGCGGTCATACACGGTCACCGCCACCACACCTTCTGGCAGGGTGCGGTTGATCTCGGCCAGTTTTGCCGCCACCGCCTGGGAAACCGTGCGGCTGTTCTCGCCGATCAGCATGAACACCGTGCCCAGCACCACTTCGCGACCATTCTCGGTGGCCGCGCCGGTGCGCAGTTCACGGCCGATACCCACCTCGGCCACGGCGCTGACGCGAATCGGCGTGCCGTCGACATTGGCGATCACACTGTTGGCGATGTCTATCGTACCGGCCAACTGGCCCGGCGCACGAATCAACAGCTGTTCGCCGTTACGTTCGATATAGCCGGCACCGACGTTGGCATTGTTGCGCTCAAGTGCAGCCAGCAGGTCATTGAGCGTCAGCTTGTAAGCCGCCAGCCGCTTGGGATCGGGGGCGATCTGGTACTCCTTGGCAAACCCGCCGATGCTGTTGATTTCCGCTACGCCCGGCACGTTGCGCAGCTGCGGCTTGATGATCCAGTCCTGCACTTCGCGCAGGTCGGTGGGCGTCCAGGGGCTGCCATCTGCCTTCAAGGCGCCTTCCCTGGCCTCGACCGTCCACAGAAAAATCTCGCCCAGGCCGGTAGAAATCGGCCCCATGACCGCCTCCACGCCTTCGGGCAATTGCTCACGAGCCACTTGCAGCCGTTCGTTGACCAATTGGCGGGCAAAGAACAGATCGGTGCCGTCATTGAAAATCACGGTCACCTGCGACAGGCCCGAACGCGACAAAGAACGGGTTTGCTGCAGGCCCGGCAAACCCGCCATGGCTGTCTCGATGGCAAAGGTAATGCGCTGCTCGGTTTCCAGCGGCGAAAAGCCGGCGGCGGCGGTATTGATCTGGACCTGCACGTTGGTGATGTCGGGCACCGCATCGATCGGCAGTTTCTGGTAACTGCCAATCCCCAGCGCGGCCATCAGCAGGACCGCCAGCAGCACGATGACGCGTTGCTCGATGGCAAATTGAATCAGGCGTTCAAACATAAGGGCATCTCACAGAGGATGAGCGGATCAATGGGCGTGCTCGGCTTCAGCCTTGCCCAGCTCCGACTTGAGAATGAAACTGCCCGCCGAGGCCACCCATTGGTCAGCCTTCAGGCCCTCGCGAACCTCGACATAGCCGTTGTCGCGGGTGCCCAGCACCACCGGCTGAGGGACAAAGCCCTGTTCGCTGCGAACAAATACCGTGGGCTGGTTCTCCAGGGTCTGGACGGCCTGTTCCGGCACCGTCACTGCCGCGTGCTGACGAGCGCTGGCCAGCTGCACGTCGACAAACAGGCCTGGCCGCCAGGCGCCTTCGGGGTTTTCCAGCGCCACACGAACGCTGGCGGTGCGAGTCTGCTCACCCAGCAGGCTGCCCACGTAGCTGACGGTGCCGGTGACCTGCTGGCCCAGTTCGACCGCGCTGATGCGCACCGTCTCGCCGACCTGCACCTTGCCAAGGTCCCTGGGCGAGACCCCGAAGGTCGCCCAGACCCGGGACAAGTCAGACAGGGTGAAGGCGCTGCTCGCCTCGCTGACCACCTCACCGGGCACCAGGTGCTTCTCCACCACCACGCCATCGAACGGCGCCCGCAACTCGTAGCGATTGCCACCGGTCAAGACCACGCCACCACTGAGGGCGCTCATCTTTTGCCGCGCATTGCCCAGCGCAATTTCTGCTTCCTGCAGGGCCTGGCGTGCCTGCAGATAATCCTGCTCGGGGGAAATCTGTTCCTGCCAAAGCTGGCGCTCGCGCTCGAAGGTTGTTCGCGCCAGCTCAAGCCGCCGCTGGCTGGCCGCCAGCTCGCTGCGCTGCTCGGAGATTTGCGAGCTGGCGATCACCGCCAGCAAGTCGCCCTGCTTGACTGTCTGGCCAAGGTTGACCTTGACCGACTCGACCACCCCGCCGGCCCGTGGCACCACATGGGCTGTGCGGTCTTCGTCGAAGCGAATTTCACCGGGCACGCTGAAGGTGTTGGCCAGCTCGCGCGGGCCGGCCTGGACCGACTCGATACCCGCCGCCTCGATCTGCGCCGCGCTCAAGTGCAGAGCGGGCTCTTGCTCCGTTTTGGCGGACTCATCATGGCCATGCCCATCGGCCTGTTCTTCATGACCATGGCCATCGTCATCCGCACCATGATTATCAAGCGGGCTCCATGCCCCGATCCCGATGCCGAGCCCGAGGGCCACGGCGACGATCAGGATGATTTTCTTGTCCATACAAACTCCTGCGAGCATTCAAAAATCGGGAAAGAAGGCGTCACACCGCCGGAACCCATGCAGACAAGTCGCCAAACACTCGCTCTACCCGCACACGGGCCTCGGTGAGTTGCGTCGCGGTCTGCAGGTATTGGTCGCGGGCGCTGATCAGGGTGCGCTGGGCGTCGAGTACGTCGAGGAAGTTGAATTTGCCCGCCTCGAATCCACGGCTGGCGGCGTCCACTGCGCGCTGGGCGGACGGCAGGATGACCTGATCGAAACTGACCAGCGCCTGCTCGGCGGTGCGCCACTGATCCAGCGCCTGACGCAACTCGGTGCGCAGGCGCAGCTCGGCGGCATTGCGCAGGTCGCGGGCCTGATCGGCACGACGCGAAGCGGCGAGCACATTGCCCTGATTACGGTCGAACAGCGGCAACGGCATCGACAGCCCGAGCACATTGACCCGCTCGCGGTCGGTGGCGCTGTACTGGCTGCCGATGCTGACGGTCAGGTCGGGAATCCGCCGACGCTGCTCCAGCCCCAGCGCCGCGTCACCCTGATCGATCTGCAGTTGGGCCAGGCGCAGGTCGGCGGTCTCATTCAAGCGCTCAAGCAAGGCCAGGGTCTCTGGAACTGCCGGTGCCGGCTCAGTGGCTTCCTCCAGACGCTCGAACGCTGCGTAAGCTGCCCCGGTCAGTTCGGCCAGACGTTGATAGGCGCTGGCCCGTTCATCCGCCGCGCGGCGACGCTCCAGCTGTACTTCAGCAAGAAACACCTGCGCCCGCGAAGCCTCGATGGGCGAGGCCTTGCCCGCGTTGATCCGGCCCTGGGCAACCCTCAACCCACGCTCGGCAAGGGCTTGAGACTGGCCCGCGAGATGTTCGCGCTGCTGGGCGCGGAGCGCACCCTGGTACGCACCGATCACCTCGGCACGCAAGGTGTTGCGTTGACGCTCAAGCTGCACCTGCGCCAGCGCCTGACCTTGGCTGGCCACTTCGACACGGGCACCCCGCTTGCCACCCAACTCCAGGGTCTGACTGAGGGTTACCGTGGTGGTGCGTGAATCGCGCCGGGTGTCTTCGGCCTCCCAGGCCAGCTCCGGGTTGGGGATCAACCCGGCCTGCTCACGCTCGCCCTGAGCGACACCGAGACCGCCTTGTGCTACAGCCAGGTCCGGGTTATTGGCAAAGGCGGCCTGCAACGCCTGGTCCAGGCTCAGAACGCTTTTTTCGGCCGCCTGGAGCGGCAGCGCGGCGAGTAGACACAGGGTCAATAAAGTCTGTCGGGATATGAAATTCCACTTCACGGGCGCACTCCTTTCTCTTTCAGGAGGCGACTTTAAGTGGCGGTGTTTATCGACAGGGTGACGCGAAGATTACAAATCCGTAAGACTTCAAGTGCTGACTTTTCAGTCGTTTATAATTTATGACCAGCAACTTGCAAGTAACAAACCGAAACAAAAACAATCACCTGCGGCTTGACCCTGAAGCCGCTTCAGCCTTCACGCTACGCCCGAACAATAACCCTCGGCAACTTATCAGTGGGTTTTCTCGCGTCGTCTCGAACAACTGCCATGAGTGAACTTACATGCGAATCCTGATTATCGAGGACGAAGTTAAAACAGCTGAATACCTGCATCAGGGGCTGACGGAAAACGGCTACATCGTCGACGGCGCCAATAACGGTGCCGACGGCCTGCACCTGGCCGGCCAACACCGCTACGACCTGGTTATTCTCGACGTCAACCTGCCCCAACTGGACGGTTGGGGCGTACTTGAGCGGCTGCGCATGAGCAGCACCTCACGCATCATGATGCTGACCGCACGCGGGCGACTCAACGACAAAGTGCGAGGCCTGGACCTGGGCGCCGACGATTATCTGGTCAAACCCTTCGAATTTCCCGAACTGCTGGCCCGTATACGCACCTTGTTGCGACGCAGCGAGCAAACCCTGGCAACCCCGACCCTGCGCGTCGCTGATCTGGAACTGGACCCGGGCAAGCACCGCGCCTACCGCGGCACCCGGCGCATCGACCTGACGGCCAAGGAGTTCGCCCTGCTGCACTTGCTGATGCGTCACCACGGCGAAGTGCTGTCGCGCACGCAGATCATTTCGCTGGTCTGGGACATGAACTTCGACTGTGACACCAACGTGGTCGAGGTCTCCATCCGACGCTTGCGTGCAAAAATCGATGACCCTTTCGACGACAAGTTGATTCATACCCTGCGCGGCGTCGGCTACGTGCTGGAAGCCCGCGAATGAAGCCTGCGCGCCTGTCATTGCGCCTGGGCCTGAGCGTCAGCCTGATGGGGGCTGGCCTGGTGCTGCTGCTGGCGACCCTCGCGGTCCTGGCCTTGAGCCATGAATTGAACGAGCGAGAGCACACCAACCTCGCAAACAAGATGGAACAGATTCGCCACTACCTCAGTGTCGATGCAGGCAACATCGAGCTGTCGGCGCGGGCCCATGCACTGCAAGATCTGATCAGCGCTCACGACAACCTCAACCTCACCCTTTATGGCCCACCGCCACAACGCGCACGCCTGATGTCGCTGGGTTTCGGGCTGGACAACCAGATCGCGCAAATTCCCGCCAGCGCGAGGCTGAACTTTCAGAGTTGGTCCGCGCAGAGCGGCGCGCGTCTGCTCACTGCCTCCCAATTGATGGCACTGCCCAATGGCCAACGGGTTCGGGTGTTGCTATCGGTTAACCGCGCGGACGATCGCAATCTGTTGAATGCCTACCTGAAATCGACCCTGATTGCCGTCCCGATCCTGTTGCTGCTGATCGGTATTACCGCGTGGTGGCTGGTCCGACGCGGCTTGCAACCGCTGCGTCAATTTCGCCGGATCGCTGCCAAGGTCTCGGCGCAAGACCTCAGCCATCGACTGACGGTCGACAAGCTGCCGCAAGAGCTGAGCGAGCTGGCCCGCGCCATCAACTTCATGCTGGAACGTCTCGACCAGGGCGTGCAGCAACTGACCCAGTTCTCCGATGATCTGGCCCATGAGCTGCGCTCCCCGATCAGCAACCTCATGGGCAAGGCTCAGGTCACGCTCACCCGGGACCGGTCGGCCGCCGAATACCGCGCGGTGCTGGAATCGAGTGTCGAGGAGTTGGAGCGCCTGAGCCGGATCATTACCGACATGTTGTTTCTGGCCCAGGTCAGCCATCCGGTGGCTCAGATCACGTTCGAGCCCATCGAGCTTGCCCGAGAAGCCGAACGAGTCATGGACCTCTTCAGCTTGAGCGCCGAAGACCGAGGTATAGAATTGATCGTCAGCGGCCAGGCGTCGATCCAGGGTGATCGGCTGATGGTGCAGCGGGCGCTGTCGAACCTGGTGTCCAATGCGATCCGCCACAGCCCTGACGGCGAACAGGTCCGGATCAGCATTGCGCCGCGCAAGGGCATGCTGGGCCTTGAAGTCAGCAATCGCGGCAAGGGCATTGCTGGGGAGCATCTGCCGCAAGTGTTCGAACGGTTCTACCGCGCGGACAACAGCCGCTCACGGCTTGAAGGGGGCACCGGATTGGGGCTGGCGATCGTGCGCTCGATCATGGATTTGCATGGCGGGACAGTTGAGGTGAGCAGCGGGGAGAATGAGCTGACGGTGTTTCGCCTGATGTTTGCGGTGAGGCTATTCGCGGATAAATCCGCTCCCACATAAAAGCCCCCGCTAAGTTATGCGGGGAATAATGTGGGAGCGGATTTATCCGCGAATCGGCTCACCGCAGATTCAGAATCTTACCGGCTGGCCGCCATAATCAGCGCCTTCATCTCGGCCACCGCCGACTTGAAGCCCACAAACAACGCATGCGCCACCAGCGCGTGGCCGATGTTCAATTCGTTGATGCCCTTGATCGCCGCCACGGCTTCAACGTTGTGGTAATGCAAGCCATGGCCGGCATTGACGATCAGGCCCTGGCCCAGACCAAAGGCCACGCCGTCGGCCACACGCTTGAGCTCTTCAGCCACTTCGGTTGGCGTTTGCGCATCGGCATAACGACCCGTATGCAGCTCGATGGCCGGCGCGCCCACTCGACGGGACGCTTCGATCTGACGCTCGTCGGCGTCGATAAACAGCGACACTTCCGCGCCCAGGCGCGACAGGCGCTCCACAGCTGCCTTGATCCGCGCTTCCTGGCCTGCCACGTCCAGGCCCCCTTCAGTGGTCAGCTCCTGACGGGTTTCCGGGACCAGGCAGATGTGCGCCGGGCGAATTTTCTCGGCGAAGGCCATCATCTCTTCGGTGACGCCCATCTCGAAGTTCATGCGCGTTTGCAGCACGTCCTTGAGCAGCAACACATCGCGTTCCTGGATATGCCGGCGGTCTTCGCGCAGGTGCACGGTGATGCCGTCGGCACCCGCCTCTTCGGCATCCAGCGCCGCTTTCACCGGGTCAGGATAACGGGTACCACGGGCCTGGCGCAGGGTGGCGACGTGATCGATGTTCACGCCAAGAAGCATGCGGTTGCTGTGGGTCACGGGAGCTCTCCAGAAAATTAAGCGTTACAGCATACGACGAGCTTACGGCTTGCGAAACAGTTCCCGACTGACCAATGGCCGACCGCCCAAATGAACAGCCAGCGCCTGGCGCATCAAACGCTTGGCAGCGGACAGAGCGCCGGGTGCCGTCCAGTCAGCTTCGGCCATGGCCAACAGCTCGGTGCCATTGAATAGACCGGGCTGGATCAGCCAGACCCGCTCAAGCCCCGCGTCCACTTGCAGGCGATACAGGCCGCCCGCTTCGATGGGCTCACCATTGACGTCCACGCCCAGGGCAAAACCGTAGCCCAGCTCGCTCAACAAGCGCCATTCGAACGCCCGCAGCAAGGGCTCCAGCGGGCGACCGGCCGCCAGGGCCTGCACGGTGGCAGCGTAATGTTCGAACAGCGAGGGTTGCGGGTCTTCGGCAGGCAGGACGCGGATCAGCAGTTCATTGAGGTACAGGCCGCTGAACAGCGCATCACCGACCATCCAGGCATTAATGCCGGTGCTTTCCATGCGGCCAACGTTTTTCAGCTCGCCGCGGCCACGGAATTCCACTTCAAGCGGCACAAATGGCCGTGCCAGGGTCCCTGCCTTGCCACGCGCACTGCGCAGCACCGCGCGCAAGCGGCCTTGAGGCGTGAAAAAGTCGACCAGCGCGCTGGATTCGCGATAGGCCCGGCTATGCAGGACGTAAGCCGGTTGGGCTTCAGGGACACTGGAGGTCATGGGGATTCGGACAGAGGGCGCGCGGACAGGTGCCGAACGCCCTCGCCCGCCTGTTACAGGTCGCCGTAGCCCAGCGAGCGCAGGGCGCGCTCGTCGTCGGACCAGCCACCCTTGACCTTGACCCACAGGTTAAGCATGACCTTGGCGTCGAACAGCAGCTCCATGTCCTTGCGCGCCTCGGTGCCGATGCGTTTGATTCGCTCGCCCTTGTCGCCAATGATGATCTTCTTCTGGCCATCGCGCTCGACCAGAATCAGGGCATGGATGTGCAGGGTCTTGCCCTGCTGCTTGAACTCTTCGATCTCGACGGTGATCTGGTACGGAAGCTCGGCGCCCAGCTGGCGCATGATCTTCTCGCGAACCAGCTCGGCGGCCAGAAAACGGCTGCTGCGGTCGGTGATCTGGTCTTCCGGGAAAAAGTGCTCGTTTTCCGGCAGGTGCTTGGCGATCAAGGCTTCCAGTGCGTCCAGATTGTGCCCGTGCTGCGCGGAAATCGGCACGATCTCGGCGTTCGGCAGTTGCCCCTGCAGCCACTGCAGGTGCGGCATCAGATCGGCCTTTTCTTCAATACGGTCGGTCTTGTTGATCGCCAGGATCACCGGGCCCTGCACATACTGGACGCGCTCCAGCACCAGTTGGTCTTCGTCGGTCCACTTGGTGCGGTCGACCACGAAGATCACCACGTCGACATCCTTCAGGGCAGCCGAAGCGGTCTTGTTCATGTAGCGGTTGAGCGCCTTTTCGTTGCTCTTGTGCATGCCTGGGGTGTCGACATAGACCGCCTGGATATCACCCTCGGTCTTGATCCCGAGCATGTTGTGGCGGGTGGTCTGCGGCTTGCGCGAGGTGATCGCCAGCTTCTGCCCCAGGATATGGTTCAGCAACGTGGACTTGCCCACGTTCGGGCGGCCGACGATGGCGACATAGCCGCAGCGGGTCAGGTTTGTATCAGTCATTGCCATTCTCCACGCCCAGGGCGATCAATGCGGCGGCGGCAGCCACCTGTTCGGCGATGCGCCGGCTCACGCCCTGGCCACGGCTCTTTTCAGACAGCAGGGTCACTTCGCACTCGACGAAGAACGTCCGGCAGTGCGGCTCGCCCTGGATATCCACCACTTCGTAGCGTGGCAGTTCACAGGCACGCGACTGCAGGAACTCCTGCAGACGGGTCTTTGGGTCTTTGTTGGTGTCGACCAGGGTCAGGCTGTCGAACTCGCTGGTCAGCCAGGCCAGTACCCGGTCACGTGCGGTTTCCATGTCGGCATCCAGGTAGATGGCGCCGATCAGGGCTTCCAGGGCATCGGCCAGGATCGACTCGCGACGGAAACCACCACTTTTCAGCTCACCGGAACCCAGCCGCAGGTACTCGCCCAAGTCGAAGCCGCGGGCCAGCAAGGCCAGGGTCTCGCCTTTGACCAGTCGTGCACGCAAGCGCGATAACTGCCCTTCGCGGGCCTGGGGAAAGCGTTCGAACAACGCTTCGCCGGCGACGAAGTTGAGGATGGCATCACCGAGAAACTCCAGCCGCTCGTTATTGCGGCCCGCGTAGCTGCGGTGAGTCAGGGCCAGCAGCATCAGCTCCTGGTCCTTGAAGGTATAACCGAGCTTGCGCTCGAGACGGCTCAGGGAAACGCTCACAGTGTACCCACGCGCAGTTCGTGGTCGATTTTCAGTTGGGCAGCAAGGCTGCGCAACTCACACATTGCTTGATTTGCAGGCACCAGAACCTGTGTCTGGTGCACTCTCACGCTTAACGCCTTGTTCAAATCCAATTCCTGAAAACGGTTGAGCGACACGCCCGATGACAGCAGCCGTGCACTCGAAAGGGTCGAAAACCCTTGCACACAGCCTATGCCAGAAAAGCATTCGGCGCTGTCCCAGGACAGCGCCGCGATTGACTTACTTGATCAGCCCGACCCGAGAGAAATTCGGGAAGTGGCTCAGTTTAGGTTCAGGCCAGCTCATCCACACGGCGAACGCCTTGCCGACGATGTTCTGGTCCGGAACCATGCCCAGCAGATTCTTTGGAATCGTCGGGTCGTCCCAGTAGCGACTGTCGTTGGAGTTGTCGCGGTTGTCGCCCACCATGAAGTAGTGCCCGGCAGGCACCGTCCACTGCTGGTCGGGGGACATGCGGTAGCGGGTCATTTCCTTGCGGATCAGGTGTTCGGCTTCGCCGAGTTTTTCCTTGTACAGCTCAGCGCTGCCCAAGGTCCCTGGCTCGCTGCCGACCAATTGCTCGGCAATCGACTGGCCATTGACGAGCAGGCGCTTGTCGCTGGTATAGCGAACCTGGTCACCCGGCAGGCCGACCACCCGCTTGATGTAGTTCACGTTCGGGTCGCTGGGGTAGCGAAACACCATCACGTCACCGCGCTGCGGCTCACCGACCGGGATGACCTTCTGGTCGATCACCGGCAGGCGGATGCCATAGGAGAACTTGTTGACCAGAATGAAATCGCCTACTTCCAGGGTCGGTTTCATCGACCCGGAAGGAATCTGGAACGGTTCAACCAGGAACGAACGCAGCACCAGTACGATAAACAGCACCGGAAAGAACGATTTGCCGTACTCGACCAGCAACGGCTCCTTGTTCAGCTGCTCGACCACTGCTATCTCGGGCTGCGTGACGCTGCCCTGATAGTTGGCGATGGCTGCCCGCCGGCGTGGCGCAAGGAACAGCACATCGACCAGGGCCAGCAAACCGCAGACGGCTACAGCAATGACCAGCAACAGCGGAAAATTTAATGACATAGGACCTAGCTATCCAACCTGAGCACGGCAAGGAAGGCTTCTTGTGGGATTTCCACGTTGCCGACCTGCTTCATGCGTTTCTTACCGGCCTTCTGCTTTTCCAACAGCTTGCGCTTACGGCTTACGTCACCGCCGTAGCATTTGGCCAGTACGTTCTTTCTGAGCGCCTTGACAGTTGTACGCGCCACAATCTGCCCGCCAATAGCGGCCTGGATTGCCACGTCGAACATCTGCCGAGGAATCAGTTCCTTCATCTTCTCAGTCAGCGCCCGGCCTTTGTAGTGGGCGTTGTCCTTGTGCACGATCAGGGCCAGGGCATCCACCCGGTCGCCGTTGATCAGGACGTCCAGCTTGACCAGGTTGGCCGACTGGTATCGATCGAAATGGTAGTCCAGCGAGGCGTAGCCACGGCTGGTGGATTTCAGGCGGTCGAAGAAGTCCAGCACCACTTCGTTCATCGGCAGGTCGTAGCGGACCTGCACCTGGGAGCCGAGGAACTGCATGTCGCGTTGAACGCCACGCTTCTCGATGCACAGGGTGATGACGTTGCCCAGGTGCTCCTGCGGCACCAGGATGGTGGCACTCACGATCGGCTCGCGGAAGTCCTCGACCGAGGAGACATCCGGCAGCTTGGACGGGTTATCGACGTAGATCGTCTCACCGGTCTTGAGCACGACTTCGAAGATCACGCTAGGCGCGGTGGTGATCAGGTCCAGGTCGTATTCGCGCTCCAGGCGCTCCTGGATGATCTCCATGTGCAGCATGCCGAGGAAGCCGCAACGGAAGCCGAAGCCCAGTGCGTCGGAGCTTTCCGGCGAGTATTGCAACGACGAGTCGTTCAGGGTCAGTTTCTGCAACGCATCACGAAAATCTTCGAAATCGTCGGAACTGACCGGGAACAGGCCGGCATACACTTGCGGTTGAATGCGTTTGAAAC
Organism: Pseudomonas sp. R5(2019); assembly: GCF_009905435.1. Taxonomy (GTDB): domain Bacteria; phylum Pseudomonadota; class Gammaproteobacteria; order Pseudomonadales; family Pseudomonadaceae; genus Aquipseudomonas. The sequence goes on along the minus strand of NZ_JAAAMT010000006.1, from coordinate 41,514 downwards.
CCGGCAGCACTTCGACGTCAGGTGTCGAGTTCAAGGTCAGGGTGTCGCCCACTGGCGCGCCGTGAATATCCTTGATGCTGGCGATGATGAAGCCCACTTCACCGGCCTTCAGATCGGCGGTCTGGGTGTGCTTGGGGTTGAATACACCGACGCTGTCGACCAGGTGCACCTTGCCGGTGGACTTGACCAGGATCTTGTCGCCCTTCTTGACGCGGCCGTGACGCACGCGCACCAGGGAGACAACGCCCAGGTAGTTGTCGAACCAGGAGTCGATGATCAGCGCCTGAAGCGGCGCGTCGATTTCACCGGTCGGGGCCGGGATGGTCTTCACCAGGCGCTCGAGCACTTCATCGACGCCCATGCCGCTCTTGGCGCTGCAGGCCACGGCGTCGGTGGCGTCGATACCGATGATTTTCTCGATTTCGTCTTTTACCCGGTCCGGGTCGGCCTGGGGCAGGTCCATCTTGTTCAGGACCGGCATGACTTCCAGGCCCTGCTCGATGGCGGTGTAGCAGTTGGCGACCGATTGCGCCTCGACGCCCTGGCCGGCATCGACCACCAGCAGCGCGCCTTCGCAGGCCGCCAGCGAGCGGCTGACTTCGTAGGTGAAGTCAACGTGGCCAGGGGTGTCAATGAAGTTCAGCTGATAGGTGATGCCGTCCTGTGCCGTGTAGTACAGGGTCACGCTGTGGGCCTTGATGGTGATGCCGCGCTCACGCTCCAGGTCCATGGAATCGAGGACTTGGGCTTCCATCTCGCGATCGGCCAGGCCACCGCACATCTGGATGAAGCGGTCAGCCAGCGTCGACTTGCCATGGTCAATGTGGGCGATGATGGAGAAATTGCGGATATGACTCAAATCACTCACGGATCAACACTCAAAAAGGCTGCGGGGCGTACGCCCGCCGAAAAATAGCCGGGAATTGTACCTGACAGACAGCCCAGACGTCACCCATGCGTCACACCCCGGCGACGACGGCCACCTGCGGAAAACTGACCTGGCACCTGCGAAAAGGCCCGCCAGCCCTGTGGGACAGCGGGCCTTCTCAACAGCCTCAGAGTCCGACGACGTCTTCAGCCTGCAGCCCTTTCTGCCCTTCGACCAGTGCGTATTCAACGCGCTGCCCTTCTGCCAGCGAGCGGTGGCCCTCACCGCGAATCGCGCGATAGTGCACAAACACGTCCGCACCGCCCTCACGGGAAATAAAGCCATAACCTTTGGCATCGTTGAACCACTTTACACTTCCAGTTTCACGAGACGACATCTGTACTACTCCAGTTTTTTATTTTGGATTCGCCCTGGCGCAGGTGTTCACCGACACCTGCTGGAACGCGGATGACAGGCATGCCGACAACCCGCGCGGCCTGAGTATAAGGCAGCCGTGCGACAAATTTGATGATCCGGGACGGTTTTTGCTGAACTCGCGCAGATACGTCACACTGGCACGATTGTGCAACCGAGCAAACGCTCGCTTTTCTTCCCAAAGCAGACGCCGTATGACCCGCTCCCCGATCCGCCGCCTTATCTTCGGTGCCCTGCGCCGGCTGTTGTACCTCTGGGTCCGCTCCGAGACCATCAACCGGTCCTCCTATTCGCTGAACCTGGACCGCAGCCGTCCGGTGTTCTATGTGTTGCAGTCGCCGTCGCTCAGCGACCTGGCGGTGGTCGATCGCGAGTGCACCAGGGCCGGCCTGCCGCGCCCGGTGCTGCCGGTGTCGGTGGGAGCGCTGCGGGAGCCGGCCGCGTTCTTTTACCTGACACCCGAGCCCGACTGGCTGGGCCGCCACGACAAGCGGGGGGCGCCGCCGACCCTGTCGCGGCTGGTCAGCGCCATCAGCCAGCACGCCGAAGAAGATGCGCAGATCATCCCGGTCAGCGTGTTCTGGGGCCAGTCGCCGGCCAGTGAGTCGAGCCCGTGGAAGCTGCTGTTTGCCGACAGCTGGGCGGTCACCGGGCGCCTGCGCCGGCTGGTCAGCATCCTGATCCTGGGGCGCAAGACTCGGGTGCAGTTCTCGACGCCCATTCACTTGGGCGAGCTGGTCAAACAGAACAAGGGCCTCGAGCGCACCTTGCGCATGACCCAGCGCATCCTGCGGGTGCACTTTCGCAATCAGAAAGCCGCCGTTATCGGTCCGGACATCTCCCACCGTCGCAACCTGGTCAAGGGCCTGATCCACGATTCGCAGGTACGCCAGGCCATCAGCGATGAAGCCGAGCGCGAGCGCATCCCGTTGGCCAAGGCCGAAGCCCTGGCCCTGCGCTACGGCAACGAAATCGCCTCAGACTACACCTACACAGCGATCCGCTTCCTGGAAGTGGTGCTGAGCTGGTTCTGGAACAAAATCTACGATGGCATCAAGGTCAACCAGATCGAAAGCGTGCAAGGCATCGCCCAGGGCCATGAAGTCATCTATGTGCCGTGCCACCGCAGCCACATCGACTATTTGCTGCTGTCTTACCTGCTGTTTCGCAATGGCCTGACCCCGCCGCACATTGCCGCCGGGATCAACCTCAACATGCCGGTCATCGGCGGCCTGCTGCGTCGCGGCGGCGCGTTTTTCATGCGACGTACCTTCAAGGGCAATCCACTCTATACGGCGGTGTTCAACGAGTACCTGCACACCCTGTTCACCAAGGGCTTCCCGGTCGAGTATTTCGTCGAGGGTGGCCGTTCGCGCACCGGGCGCATGCTGCAGCCGAAAACCGGGATGCTGGCGATCACCCTGCGCAGTTTCCTGCGCTCTTCACGCATGCCCATTGTGTTCGTGCCGGTCTATATCGGTTATGAACGCGTGCTGGAAGGCCGAACCTACCTGGGCGAGCTGCGTGGTGCGAGCAAGAAAAAAGAGTCGATTTTCGACATTTTCAAGGTCATCGGCGCACTCAAGCAGCGTTTTGGCCAGGTGGCGGTCAATTTCGGCGAACCGATCCGCCTGGCCGAATTCCTCGACCAGCAGCAACCCGGCTGGCGCGATCAAAGCCACGGCCCGCAATTCAAGCCGGCCTGGCTGAACGAAACCACCCACCGCCTGGGCCAGAAAGTCGCCTGCCACCTCAACGAAGCGGCCGCGATCAACCCGGTCAACCTGGTGGCCCTGGCGCTGCTCTCGACCAGCAAACTGGCGCTGGACGACCGCGCCATGGCCAGAGTGCTCGACCTGTTCCTGGCCTTGCTGCGGCAGGTGCCCTACTCGCCGCACACCACCTTGCCCAGCGGTGATGGCCAGGCGCTGATCCAGCATGTGAAGGACATGGACCTGCTCGCCGAGCAAAGCGACGCATTGGGCAAGATTCTTTATCTGGATGAGCAGAACGCCATCCTGATGACCTACTACCGCAACAACGTGTTGCATATTTTCGCCCTGCCGGCCCTGCTGGCGAGCTTCTTTCAAAGCGCCTCGCGCATGAGCCGCGAACAGATCCTGCGCTACACCCGCGCGCTGTATCCGTATTTGCAATCGGAGCTGTTCATCCGCTGGTCGCTGGATGAGCTGGACGCGGTGATCGATCAGTGGCTGCAAGCCTTTGTCGACCAGGGTTTGCTGCGCTTCGAGAATCAGCTGTACCTGCGCCCGGCACCGAGCTCGCGCCACTTCGTGCTGCTGACCCTGCTGTCTCGCGCTATTGCCCAGACCCTGCAACGCTTCTACATGGCTATTTCGCTGTTGCTCAACAGCGGCCAGAACAGCATCAGCGCCGAAGAGCTCGAAGACCTCTGCACGGTCATGGCCCAGCGTCTGTCGATCCTGCAGGGTCTCAATGCGCCGGAATTCTTCGACAAGAGCCTGTTCCGCCACTTTATCCAGACCCTGCTGGACCAGCGCGTGCTGCAGCGCGATACGGCCGGCAAGCTGAACTACCTTGAGGTACTTGGCGAGTTGGCCGAAGGCGCTGCCAAACGTGTACTGCCCGCGGAGATTCGCCTGTCGATCCGCCAGGTGGCGCTGCACCGTAATGACGAGGTGACCGAGACCCCGGTCGCCGAACCTGTTGACTGAAACCCATTGATAGGGAGATCCCCATGAAAAAACTCTCGTTGCTGTTCCTGACCGCCCTGCTGGGCGCCTGCAGCACATCCCAGGCACCGACCCAGGCCAGCCTTGATGGCGAGGTGTTCTACTTGCAGCGCATTGCCCTGCCGCCGGCAGCGACATTGGACGTGAGCCTGCAAGATGTCTCGCTGGCCGATGCCCCGGCGCTGACCCTGGCCCGCCAGAGCGGCCCGGTCAAAGGCCAGGTACCGTTGCCGTTCCACCTGACCTACGATCCGGCCCAGATCCAACCCGGCCATCGCTATGCGGTCAGTGCGCGCATTGAGCTCAATGGCGAGCTACTGTTTATCAACACCGAGCATCACGGTGTGCAGCTGAACGGGCAAGACCCGCAACCGCTGCGCATTCGTGTCGATGCCGTGCGCTGAATGTCGATGCCCCTGCCCTTTAAGGAAGCTGCCATGCTCCGTCGTTCCCTCTCCATTGCCGGTCTGTGCGCTGGTCTGTTGATCTCGGCCAACGCTCTGGCCCTCTCGCTCAACGACCTGTCGCAAACGGACGCCACCGGCGGTCTCAAGGATGCCTTGACCCAGGGCGCACAAGTCGCCGTCAAGCAACTGGGGGCGCCCGGTGGTTTCAGCAACAACCCTGATGTGCGCATCGAGCTGCCGGGTAATCTCGGCAAGGCGGCCAAGGCCATGAAGAAATTCGGCATGGGTGCCCAGGTCGACCAGCTGGAAGCAAGCATGAACAAGGCCGCCGAAGCGGCCGTACCGCAGGCCCAGGCGCTGCTGGTGGAGGCGGTGAAGAAGATGTCGGTTGAAGACGCCAAGGGCATTCTCAGCGGTGGCAAAGAGTCGGCCACCGAGTACCTGAGCAAGACCAGCCGCGAACAGATCCGCGTCAAGTTCCTGCCGATCGTCAAGCAGGCCACCGATCAGGTCGGGCTGGCCCAGCAGTACAACAGCTTCGCCGGCCAGGCCGCGACGCTGGGCGTGCTGGATGCCAAGAATGCCAACGTCGAGGGATATGTGACGGAACAGGCACTCAATGGCCTGTTCGAGATGATTGGCAAACAGGAAGCGGCCATCCGGGAAAACCCGGCGGCGGCGGCGACCAGTTTGGCCAAGAAGGTGTTTGGGGCGCTCTAAAACCTGAGGCTGACGACAGACCTGATGTGGGAGCGGATTTATCCGCGAATAGCTTCACCGCTGTGGGCCTGAAACACCGCGGTGAAGCTATTCGCGGATAAATACGCTACCACAAATCCGCTCCCACACAGGGCCTTGGGAACCTTTGCGGCCCACGGTTCAAACGGTTTTACGGACTCTGAACCACGCCGCATACAGCGCCGGCAAGAACAGCAGCGTCAACGCTGTCGCCACGATCAACCCGCCCATGATCGCCACCGCCATCGGCCCGAAGAAGACGCTGCGCGACAGCGGGATCATCGCCAGCACCGCCGCCAGCGCAGTCAGTACGATCGGGCGGAAACGGCGTACCGTCGCCTCGATAATCGCCTGCCAACGGTCCAGCCCCGCCGCAATGTCCTGCTCGATCTGGTCTACCAGGATGACCGAATTGCGCATGATCATCCCGGACAAGGCGATGGTCCCGAGCATGGCCACGAAGCCGAATGGCTGACGGAACACCAGCAGGAACAAGGTCACCCCGATCAACCCCAGCGGCGCCGTCAGAAACACCATCGCTGTGCGCGAGAAGCTGCGCAATTGCAGCATCAGCAGTGTCAGCACCACCACGATAAACAGCGGCACACCCGCCTTCACCGAATTCTGCCCGCGAGCCGAATCCTCGATCGTGCCACCCACTTCCAACAGATAACCCTGGGGCAACTCGGCCCGCACACCGTCCAGCGTCGGCAGAATCTGCTGCACCAGGGTGGCCGGTTGCTCCTTGCCATAGATGTCGGCTCGCACCGTCACGTTAGGCAGGCGGTTGCGGTGCCAGATAATGCCTTCCTCGAACCCGTACTCAAGGGTCGCCACCTGGGACAGCGCCACGCTCTGGCCACTGTCGGTCGGCACCGCGAGGCTGGGCAGGCTCGACAGTTCGGTGCGTTCTTGCTCGGTGCCGCGCAAAAGGATTTCGATCAGCTCATTGTCTTCACGGTACTGGCTGACGCTTGCGCCGGTCAGCGCGCTTTGCAGGAAGCGCGACAGGTTCGCGGTACTCACGCCCAGGGCACGCGCCCGGTCCTGGTCGACATTCAGGTAGATAACCTTGCTTGGCTCCTCCCAGTCCAGGTGCACATTGACCACATGCGGGTTCTCGCGCACCTTGGCCGCCACCTTGCGCGCCAGCGCGCGGACTTCTTCGATGTGCTCGCCGGTCACCCGGAACTGCATCGGATAGCCGACCGGCGGGCCGTTCTCCAGGCGCGTGACGCGGGTGCGCACATCCGGGAAGCGTTCGTTGAGGGTTTCAATCAACCAGCTCCGCAGTTCCTCGCGGTCTTCAATGGTCTTGGCCAACACCACGAACTGAGCGAAGCCCGCGGCCGGCAGCTGCTGGTCCAGTGGCAGGTAAAAACGCGGCGAGCCGGTGCCGACATAGGCCACGTAGTTGTCGATACCGGCATGCTCCTTGAGCAACGCCTCCAGCTGCTTGACCTGTTCAGCGGTATTGCTCAGCGAAACGCCCTCGGCCAGCTTCAAGTCGACCATCAGCTCCAGGCGCCCCGAGGCCGGAAAGAACTGCTGCGGCACAAAGCGGAACAGCGCCACCGAGCCGATAAACAGGGCGATGGTCAACACGATCACGGTCTTGCGTCGGCTGACGCACCACTCCACCAGCCGCCGCACGCGCTGATAAAACGGCGTGCTGTAAGGGTCATGAGCATTCTTCCCGTGCTTGGCCGCATGCAATTTCGCCAGATCCGGCAGCAATCGCTCGCCCATGTAAGGCACGAACACCACTGCCGCGACCCAGGAGGCCAACAAGGCGATGGTCACCACCTGGAAAATCGAGCGGGTGTATTCGCCGGTGCCGGACTGCGCGGTGGCTATCGGCAAGAAGCCCGCCGCGGTGATCAGGGTGCCGGTCAGCATCGGGAAGGCGGTGCTGGTCCAGGCATAGCTGGCTGCCTTGAAGCGATCGAAGCCCTGCTCCATTTTGATCGCCATCATTTCCACGGCAATGATCGCATCGTCGACCAGCAAGCCAAGCGCCAGCACCAGCGCGCCGAGGGAGATCTTGTGCAGTCCGATCCCCAGGTAGTACATGGTCGCAAAGGTCATCGCCAGTACCAGCGGAATCGCCAGCGCGACCACCAGGCCGGTGCGCAGGCCCAGTGAGAAGAAACTCACCAGTAGCACGATCGCCAATGCCTCGACCAGCACCCGAACGAACTCGCCCACGCCGGTTTTCACCGCCGCCGGCTGGTCGGACACCTTGCGTAGTTGCATGCCGGCCGGCAGGCTCTGGCTGATGCGGGCGAACTCGGTTTCCAGCGCCTTGCCCAATATCAGAATATCGCCACCGGGCTTCATGGACACCGCCAGGCCAATGGCGTCTTCCCCCATAAAGCGCATGCGCGGCGCGGGCGGGTCATTGAAGCCACGCCGGACTTGCGCCACATCGCCAATGCGAAAGGTGCGGTCGTCGACCCGGATCGGGAAATCCTGAATTTGCTCCACCGTCTGGAAGCGCCCGGTCACGCGTAACTGCAAGCGTTCGCTTGGGGTTTCGAAGAAGCCGGCGTTGCTGACTGCGTTCTGCTCTTCCAATGCCTGCTGCACCGCCGCCAACGGCAGCCCGAGGGTCGCCAGCTTGACGTTGGAGAGCTCGATCCAGATCTTTTCATCCTGCAGGCCGAGCAGCTCGACCTTGCTCACGTCCTTGACCCGTTGCAGCTGGATCTGGATGCGGTCGGCGTAATCCTTGAGCACGGCGTAGTCGAAGCCTTCGCCGCTCAACGCATAGATATTGCCGAACGTGGTGCCGAATTCATCATTGAAAAATGGCCCCTGAACGCCTGGCGGCAAGGTATGGCGAATGTCGCTGACCTTCTTGCGAACCTGATACCAGAGCTCGGGGATTTCATTGGAGTGCATGGAGTCGCGGGCAATAAAGGTGACCTGCGATTCGCCTGGGCGCGAGAACGAGACGATCTTGTCGTACTCGCCGGTTTCCATCAGTTTTTTCTCGATGCGCTCGGTCACCTGGCGCGAGACTTCCTCGGCACTCGCCCCCGGCCAATTGGTGCGGATCACCATGGCCTTGAAGGTGAACGGCGGGTCTTCGCTCTGCCCCAACTTGGTGTAGGAAAGAGCGCCAACGATCGCCAGCAACAGCATCAGGAACAGGACGATCTGGCGATTGCGCAACGCCCATGCGGAAAGGTTGAAACCCATCGGACCTACTCCTTGGCCGCTACATTCACCACACGATTGGTCCGGTCCACCGGCCGTATCTGTTGCCCTTCATGCAGCACATGGCCGCCGGCTGCCACCACCCAGTCCGAGGCATTCAGGCCTTCGAGCACCGGCACGCTGGTTTCGCCGAAAGGCCCAACCCTGACCGGGGTGCGTTTGAGGGTGTCGTGGGCATCGACGCGCCAGACGTAGGTCACGCCGTTTTCGGCGGTCAGCGCCGAAAGGGGCACCGACAGCGGTACCTCGGCGGCGCCCTGGATGAACACCCGGGCACTCTGCCCCAGCTCCGCCGGGATCTTGCCGGCCGTAAAGGCGATGCGGGCGGCAAACGTGCGCGAACGCGGGTCTGCCGACGGCGACAATTCTCGGATATGGCCGTTGAAACGGGCATCCGGTTGCGACCACAACTCGACCGACACCGGCTGGCCGACCTTGAAGCGGCCGAAGTTCTGCTCCGGCAGACTGATCGAGACTTCACGCTCGCCATCGGCAGCCAGGCTAAAGACCGTTTGCCCCGCCGAGACGACTTGGCCGACTTCGACCAGTCGGCGCGCGACCACACCATCGGCCGGGGCACGCAACACCGCATAGCCGGCCTGATTGCGCGCCACGTCGAACTCGGCGCGGATCTGTTTGAGCCGCGCCTGACCGGAACGGAAGAGATTTTCGGCGTTGTCGTATTGGGATTTGCTGACCATTTGCCGGTCCATCAGCGTCTTGTAGCGATCACGCTCGGCACGTACCAGGTTCAGGTTGGCTTCGGCGGCGGCCACTTGGGCGCGGGAGGCTTCCAGTTGCAGGCGCACGTCTTGCGGGTCGAGCTCGGCCAGCGGCTGCTCCGCCTTCACGCGGTCGCCCTCTTCGACCCAGCGGCGGCTGACCTTGCCGCCGATGCGAAACGCCAGTGCCGGCTCGAAGCGCGCATGCACCTCGCCGGGGTAGCTGTCGACCACGGCAGTGGCAGGCTCGGGTTGCACCACCAGCGCCGGGCGCAGGGTGGCTTGGGCCGTCGGTTCCTGGCCACAGGCGCCAAGCAAGAGGGCCAGGGACAGTGGCAAAGCGAGGGGCAAGGCATGGCGCAACATGATGATTGACCTTTCGCGAGAAGGGGTCTGGAATTTTTATACTGGTCAGTATACTAATCCAGCGCCGCCAGACACGGAAGCGTCCAGATCAGGCAATGCCCTGCAACTGCCGGGCGATGTAAGATGTCCAATTGTTTCAAACCACTGTGCACATCCAGCCATGCCAAACGATCCAGCTATCCAGGCAGGCCCGGGCCGCCCCAAGGATCTGGCCAAGCGCCAGGCCATCCTCGAGGCCGCCCGTGATCTGTTTTTGAGTAACGGTTACGCCAACACCAGCATGGATGCTGTCGCCGCTGCGGCGGGTGTTTCAAAATTGACGGTTTACAGCCACTTCACCGATAAGGAGACGCTGTGTTCTTCGGCAGTGATCGCCACGTGCCAGGCGCAGTTGCCCGAGTTGTTTTTCGAGCTGCCCGACGGCGCGCCCATCGAGACGGTCTTGACGACCATCGGCCGAGGCTTTCAGGCGCTGATCAACGGCAACGAGTCGATCAAACTGCACCGCTTGATCATGGCCCTGGGCAGCCAGGACCCGCGCCTGAGCCAGATTTTTTTCGAAGCCGGCCCGCAGCGGGTGCTGCACGAGATGGAGGGGCTGCTCAAGCGCATCGATGCCCGCGGCGAGCTGCGCATCGACCTGCCGCGCCACGCCGCCGAGCACTTTTTCTGCCTGCTCAAGGGCGCGGCCAACTTCCGTCTGCTGCTCGGTTACGCCGAGGCCCCGGACGCCACAACGGCCGAGGCCCATGTGCAGGAAGTGGTGGCGCTGTTTATGCGGGCTTATCGGCCTTGAGGGCTTTTTTCGGGTAGATGTCGTAACGGCTCGACTTGCCTTCCAGGCTGTGGCTGGGCTTGGGCCCCTCGATGCACGGTGCCTTGCGCGGGCGCTTGACCACCACCCGGTGGCTGGCCAGTGCCAGTGCCGCTTCCAGCAAGGCCGGGGCGTCCAGGTCATCGCCGACCAGCGGACGGAAGACCCGCATTTCCTTTTTCACCAGGGCGCTTTTGTCCCGGTGCGGGAACATCGGGTCCAGGTAAATGACCTGCGGCGCCTCGCCTTCCCAACGGCGGATGCGGTCGATGGAGTTGCCGGTCAGCAGGCGCATCCGCGCAACAATGGCGCCAACCTCCAGGTCGTCCCGCGCCCGCGCCAGACCGTCTTCCAGCAAGGCGGCGACCAGCGGCTGACGCTCGATCAGGCTCATCTCACAGCCCAGGCTTGCCAGCACGAAAGCGTCCTTGCCAAGCCCCGCGGTGGCATCGAGCACGCGCGGGCGCACGCCCGGTGCGACCCCAACCGCCTTGGCGATCATCTGCCCGCTGCCGCCGCCGAACAACCGCCGATGGGCCGCCGCCCCTTCGACAAAGTCCACCCGCACAGGGCCCGGCGCTTGCGGACCGAGTTGCTGGACCTGCAAACCGTGTTCACCGACTTGCACGGCAAACTCCGCGTCAGCGTCCTGCAACGGCAACCCGAGGCGCGCAGCCCACTCTTCGGCCTGCGCCTGACACGCCGGGACCAGGGCCTCGACACGAATACGACAGCCCGCTGCTTGCTCAACCATGAATTTCTACACTCAACCATTAAATGATCGGCACATGCGGCCGATAAACCCAGTAATCGCCATTTTGCCAGAGCCGGGGCTCTGCGACTGCCATGATCGACATTACGTCCCTATCGCCAGGTTACCTGTCGCCGGTCGACAGCTACAGCGCTCAGAATATCCAGACCCTGGGCGGCGTCAGCCAGCTCTGGCAGGATTTCTTTGCCCGCGCGCTGGCCGAGCAACAGGGTGATGTGCAGTTTCCGGCCCTGGCCAGTGAAGTGGATGCCAGCAGCGGCGAGCCGATTACCGGCAGCGAAGTCCTGGCACAGATCATCTCCCAGCGCCTGTGCGCTGTGAAAGACACTGACTTGAACCCGCCCGAGCCACTGTTCCTGCCGATCGCCGAGTTCGAGCTGGACCTGCTGGACAAGCCCGCCCCACCCTTCCCCATTGATGAATTGATCGCCCAGCAAAAGAACCTTGAGTTCGACATCAGCTGGCGCCGCCCCATCGTCATGAGCTTTGGTGAGCCGATCCCCGAGCCCGGCCCGGCACCACAATCACGCCCGCTGCGCCTGCCCATCGCCGAATTCGAGGCGGACCTGCTCGACAACGCCGCCGAACCTTACGACGAAGCGACCCTCGACCAGCAGCAGCGCCATCTGGACTTTGACACCCGCTGGGTCAGCCCGGTGGTCTTGCAGAACGTGCGGCTGGCTGCCTGACCTCGCCTTAGCGGCACGCCGACCAGGCGCCCATGTCCAGATGAAAGTGGTCCCGATGGGACGCGTTGTACTCGGGCCCCAGGACCGTTTTGAAGTGTTTGCAGGCACCCTCGTGAACCTGGCGAAGAAAATCCGCATCAGCCCCTTCTTTGCTCCAATCCCGCGCCACACTGATTCGGCGCCCGTCCGCCAGCCGAAAGCCTGCGATATCCAGGGCATTGGCCGTTGCATGCTGACTTCGACGCCCGTCAGCGCGGTTATAGACGTTGCGACAGGCAAAACTGCCCAAATGATCGACCTGGGTTACCGCTTTGCCAAACACCGATTGCGCCGCTGGCTGCAAGGCATGGCGCTCGAACATCACAAACGCGACAGCCAGCGGGCAGCTGGCCAGAAAGCTGCTGTTCAAGCGGACCTGTGAGCCCTGCACGCGCAGAATGTTGGTCAGTGGGCAGGCGGCATTGGCGGCGGAATCGGCTTGACGGGTATAGCGCAGCGAGGAGGTGCCGAGCACCTGTTCGCACAGCTTAAGGTTGTCTTTAAGGCGCCCCAGCTTGAAGCCAGTCAACAGGTTGGGGGGCGCCGCAGTATCCAGCGGCGCCCAGGGGTTCCATGCATCCGGCAGGCGCCAGCCGGTATTCCAGATCAGCCAGCCCGAACCTGCCAACAGCACCAGCAACAGGCTGCGGCGCAGCACGGCGCCCATGAGCATCAGCCCTTGAACTTGGCATTGAGCTGGGCGAACGGCCCATACAAGACATCGGCGCCCGCCTCGGCAAAGGCTTGCAGGCGACGGATGTCGTCCAGGTCTGCTCTGAGGGTTTGCACATCCATCGTCATACTCCCCTGGAATCGGCCGACAGGATTCAAAGCAACCCGAGCTGTTGCACCTCAGGCGCTCTGTCCAGTTCAGGCAAGGCCGGCAGGCCCGGCAATCGTTCCATCAACCGTAGATGAAAACGCTGCGCCAGGGCAGCGGCCAGGCGGTTGTCAGCGGTGTGCAGGAAGATATAGGGCGTGCGCCCTTCTTCGATCCAGGTCGCAATTTTGTCCAGCCAGGGCAGTAGAAAGGGCTCATTGCACTCAAGCTCGGGGTGGCCGATAAACCGCACTTGGGGGGATCGGCTGAAGGCGGCCGGGCGCGGTGGCACACGCGGCTTTTTTGCTTGCGCGTGGCGCACCGACGGCGCTTGCGAGGTGCAACTGAACAGTGCCCGCGGGTCGAGGCAAATGCGTTCGATACCGCGATCGAGCAACAGGCGGTTGAGCAAGCGCTCTTCATCGCCCCTGGCGAAGAACGCCGGATGGCGCACCTCCACCGCAACCGGCACGGTCAGGGCGTCCAGCAGCCCCACCAGTTGGCCAAGCTGCTGCGGGCCAACGGTGGCGGGCAGTTGCAACCAGAACGGGGCAACTCGCCCGCCCAGCGGTTTGAGCAGCGCGATAAAGTCTTCGGCGGCGCTCACCTGTTGGCCAAGGTCACCACCATGGCTGACTTCGCGAGGGAACTTGGCGGTGAAGCGAAAATGCTCGGGCATGCTCGCCGCCCAGCGCTGCACGGTGGCGGGCGCGGGGCTGGCGTAAAAGGTAGTGTTGCCTTCGACGGCGTTGAACACCTGGCTATAGAGAGTCAGGTAATCGGCGGGTTTGGCATCTGCGGGGTACAGGTACTCGCGCCAGGCGCTTTCGCTCCAGGACGGGCACCCGATGAAATACGGCAAGTCGGCATTGGTCATGGGGCTCAAATATACAGATCGAGGCCCAACACTTCATGTTCCCAATCGCCGAATCCGGCGGTGTTCAGGTAGCTGGCCAGTGCCTGGGCGGTGCGTCGGCTGCAGGCGCGGGGGAAGATCATGTCTCGCTGGCGGGCGGGCAAGGTGGAGGCCCGATTCGGTTCGCCCTGGCCGCCGGCACGGGCAGGCGCTGCCTGGGTTTCGAATTCGCCCTCCAGGTCTTCATCCACCTCGGCACTGGCCGCAGGACGTTTGCGCGGCGCGCGCTTGATCGGATAGGACGAAGAAGCAAAACCCTCGATACGCATGGCGGTTTACTCAGGACCAGTGATGGCAATTTAGCGACACCGCAAGGGTGTTGCAAATTTTCGATTGGTAACTGGACCACAGTTTCGGCTAAAGGTTTAGTGCCGGAGGGGGTGAACCGTTGAACAGCAGCGTTTTCCGGGTCCGCTTCGCGGCCCATCGCGGCCAGGTCCGCTCCTACATGTGGGAGCGGACCTGGCCGCGATGGGCTGCAAAGCAGCCCCAAGGTTCAGCGCGCTTTCGGGGTGGCAACCTTATCCCGCAGATAAACAGGCTGCGCCAGATCCGCCGCAATCGCTTCACCACGCTCAAACGCAAACCGCCCCAGAGTCAGCAGGTCCAGCGCATGAGGCAGCATCGAAGCATCCTGCCCAGTGAGTTTCACGTCGATCCGCTCGGCATAGCCCCAACCGGTACCCGCGCCAAACCATTCACCGCTGGCATCCGCCGGTAACGCCGCCTGCTCCGGTGGCAACACGGCTTCAGCGCCGACCAGGCGCATTTCACCGGCCTGTTCGCGGTAGCAGCCCCAATACACTTCGTCCATGCGCGCATCAATCGCCGCCGCTACCTGCTGCGCGCCGTGCTCGCGCAAGGCCCGTTGGGCCAGCAACGCCAGGTTGGACACCGGCAGCACCGGCCGGTCAAGGCCGAACGCCAGGCCCTGAACCACGCCAATGGCAATGCGCACCCCGGTAAACGCGCCTGGGCCACGGCCAAAAGCGATCGCATCAATGGCCGACAGGCTGGTACCGGCTTCGGCCAGGATGGCCTTGATCATGGGCAGGAGTTTTTGCGCGTGCAGGCGCGGGATCACCTCGTAGTGGCTCAGGACCTTGCCGTCATGCAGCAAGGCCACGGAACAGGCTTCAGTGGCGGTATCCAGGGCCAACAAGGTGGTCATCGGTGATTCCAGGCGAGAAAAAGAGCGGCATTATAAACAACAACGGCCCGCAAGCGGGCCGTCGGCGAACACTGTGCGACGAATCAGCTCAGTGCAGCGAGTACCTTGGCGGTGATGGCTTCAACCGAACCCACACCTTCGATATGGCTGTAGACCGGCTTGCCCTTGTCAACGGCGAGGTTCTGGTAGAAGGCTACCAGTGGCTTGGTCTGCTCATGGTAGACCGACAGGCGATGACGCACGGTTTCTTCGGTGTCGTCCTTGCGCTGAACCAGGTCGTCGCCGGTTTCGTCGTCCTTGCCTTCAACCTTCGGCGGGTTGTAGACAACGTGGTAAACGCGGCCCGAGGCCTCGTGTACGCGACGGCCAGCGATACGCTGCACGATCTCTTCGTCTGCAACGGCGATTTCGACCACGTGGTCCAGCTCGACGCCGGCAATCACCAGGGCTTCAGCCTGGGGAATGGTGCGCGGGAAGCCGTCGAACAGGAAGCCGTTGGCGCAGTCAGGCTGGGCGATACGGTCCTTGACCAGGTTGATGATCAGGTCGTCGGAGACCAGCTTGCCGGCGTCCATGATCGCCTTGGCTTCCAGGCCCAACGGGGTGCCGGCCTTGACCGCGGCACGCAGCATGTCGCCGGTGGAGATCTGGGGAATAGCGAATTTTTCAGTGATGAACTTTGCCTGAGTACCTTTGCCGGCCCCGGGAGCTCCCAGCAGAATTACGCGCATCGATGTGCTCCTCAATTTTTTATATGGAAATCGGCGGATCCGCCCAAAAGGACTAATCGCAAAAATTTGTTCAAGCCGCAATACGGCCAAAGGCTGATCAAGATACACAGCACATTCCGGCCACACAAGCCGTCGAAAGTTGGAGCAATCCCCTGCAAAGGGCGCTTTTTGTAGCGGGTTGCCCTGAGCGCAACCCCATCCGAACGCGTGAAATGTGCAACATTCCGAACGCGTTCGAATGGGTTTCAGGCAACCCTTGATCAGACCTTTTTGACGTTAACCGGTGTTACGCAACCCCGCCGCGATACCCGCCACGGTGACCAGCAGCGCTTGCTCCAGAGGGCTGCCCTGTGTCGTTTCCTGCCCTCGGGAACGCGCCAGCAACTCCGCCTGCAATAAATGCAGCGGGTCCAGATAGGTATTGCGCAAACGGATGAATTCCAGCGTATCGGGGCTGTGTGCCAGCAGCACCGGCTGACCGGTTATACCGAGCACCACGGCGCAGGCCTGCGACAATAGGTCGCGCAAATGTGTACCCAAAGGTCGCAGTTGCGGTTGCACTAGACGTTCGTCGTATAGCCGGGCGATGTCGGCATCGGCCTTCGCCAGCACCATTTCCAGCATATCAATGCGTGTGCGAAAGAATGGCCACTGCTCGCGCATGGTCGCCAATAACGGGCCTTGCTGGCGCTCTACCGCCTTGCTCAAGGCCATTTCCCAGCCCAGCCAGGCCGGCAGCATCAGGCGCGTCTGGGTCCAGCCGAAAATCCACGGAATCGCCCGCAGGCTTTCAATCCCACCGGCGCGGCGCTTGGCCGGCCGGCTGCCCAGTGGCAGGCGCCCCAGTTCTTGTTCAGGCGTGGACTGGCGGAAGTACTCGACGAACTCGGGGTTGTCGCGCACCTGGGCCCGGTACGCCTTGACCCCGTCAGCCGCCAGCTGGTCCATCATCTCGCGCCAGGCCGGCTCCGGCGGTGGCGGCGGCAGCAAGGTGGCCTCCAGCACCGCCGCCAGGTAGAGATTGAGGTTCTGTTCGGCGACGTCCGGCAGGCCGAACTTGAAGCGAATCATTTCACCCTGCTCAGTCGTACGGAACCGGCCCGCCACCGAGCCGGGTGGCTGCGACAGGATCGCCGCGTGGGCCGGGCCGCCGCCGCGCCCCACGGTGCCGCCACGGCCATGAAACAACACCAGCTCCACCGACTGCTCGCGGCAGATGCGCACCAGGGTTTCCTGTGCCCGATACTGGGCCCAGGCCGCCGCCGTGGTGCCAGCGTCCTTGGCCGAATCGGAATAGCCGATCATGATTTCCTGCGGCCCATGCAGGCTGGCGCGATAACCCGGCAGGCCGAGCAGGCGCTCAAGCACGGGGCCGGCGTTGTCCAGGTCCGCCAGGGTCTCAAACAGCGGCACCACGCGCATGGGCCGGCGCACGCCCGCTTCCTTGAGCAGCAGTTGAACGGCCAGCACATCGGATGCGGCACCGGCCATGGAGATAACGTAGGAACCCAGGGAAGCCGCCGGCGCAGCGGCAATTTCGCGGCAGGTGGCGAGTACTTCAGCGGTTTCGTCTTCGGGATTGAAGTCGGTCGGCAACAGTGGCCGGCGGTTGGCGAGTTCACGCTGAAGAAACGCAATGCGCGCGTCTTCATCCCAGTCGCCGTAGCTGCCCAGCCCCAGGTAGGCGGTGATTTCGCTCAAGGCGGATGCATGCCGCGCCGCGTCCTGGCGCACATCGAGGCGTACCAGGAACAGGCCAAAGGTGACAGCCCGACGAATGCAATCGAGCAGCGGCCCGTCGGCGATCACGCCCATGCCGCATTCGTGCAACGACTGATAGCAAAGTTCGAGCGGTGCCAGCAAATCGCGGTTGTCGACCAGCACCTCGGCCGTTGTCGGCTGGGTTTCACGCAACGACGCCTGGGCCCAGTTGCGGGTGGCACGCAGGCGTTCGCGCAGCTGCTTGAGCAGCGCCCTGTACGGCTCGGCGCTCTCCCCCACCTGCTGGCGCAAGGCGTTGCTGGCCTGTTGCATGGACAGCTCGGCGGCCAAGCGATCGACATCGCGCAAGAACAGGTCAGCGGCCATCCAGCGCGCCAGCAGCAGGACCTCGCGGGTCACGCAGGCGGTCACGTTTGGGTTGCCGTCACGGTCGCCGCCCATCCACGAGGCAAATTTGATCGGTGCGGCATGCAGCGGCAGGCGCAAGCCCGTGGCGGCGTGCAGGTCCTTGTCGGCCTTGCGCAGGTAATTGGGGATGGCCTGCCAGAGCGAATGCTCGATGACGGCAAAGCCCCACTTCGCTTCATCGACCGGGGTCGGCCGCACGCGGCGGATCTCCTCGGTGTGCCAGGCTTCGGCGATCAGCCGCTGCAAGCGCTCGGCGATCTGTGTGCGTTCCGCCGGGATCAGGTCGCGGTGGTCACCTTCGGCCAGTTGCGCGGCAATCGCGTCGTATTTCTGAATGAGGGTGCGGCGGGCCACTTCGGTGGGGTGCGCGGTCAGCACCAATTCGATGTCCAGGCGCCCCAATTGACGGGCAAGTGCGTCGTCGCGGTGGCCACCGGCCTTGAGCCGCGCCAGCAACTCCGGCAGTACTCGCGCTTCGAACGGCTCGGGCTGACTGGCGTCGCGGCGGCGCATGGTCTGGTACTGCTCGGCGATGTTGGCCAGGTTGAGAAACTGGTTGAACGCCCGGGCCACCGGTAGCAGTTCGTCTTCCTGCAGGTCATTGAGGCTTGAGCTCAACTGTTCGGCACTGACCTCAGCGTCGCTCCGGTCGGCCTTGGCGCCGTGGCGAATGCGTTCGATCTTGGCCACAAACGCCTCGCCATGTTGATCACGAATGGTGTTGCCCAACAACTCGCCCAACAGGTGCACATCTTCACGCAGGCGCGCATCGATCTCGCTCATCAGTGAATCTCCGGCATCGGGAAAAACAACGTGGGGAACAGAGTGCCCCAGCCTTGCCTCTGTAGACAAGGCGACCAAGGTGTTGCCGTTGCTCAAACGCAGCTAAGCTCAAGTAAGCCGTATACGGTTCGTGCCGCCGGCTCGCCAGTTCCCGCGGATGCGGGATTCGATGAGGTCATTATGAAAATCCGCGAACTCGCCCAACATTGGGAAGAAAATGCCAAGGGTCGTCTGACCAAGACCGGCTATGCGCTGCACCTGGATGTGGAGGCCGCAGCGCGGCTGGCGGCCATCGCCGAGATGTACCCCAAACGCCAACCTGAAGAGCTGCTGGGCGAACTGCTCGGCGCTGCGCTGGAAGAACTGGAAGCGAGCTTCCCCTATGTCAAGGGCCAGCAAGTGGTGGCCCTTGATGAGGAAGGCGATCCACTGTACGAAGACATTGGCCCTACTCCGCGCTTCCTCGCGTTGTCACGCCGCTACTTGCACGATTTGTCGGCGCAGATCGACGACAAGAAACACTGATTACCGCGCTCACCCCCCCTTAGGCACCGGCCCCGGACACGGGCTCGGTGCCTCACGCTGGCCGGGCACAGAACCGTCGGGTGGAAGTGACGATTTCCAACGATAACCAGCCTGTGGCGCCGCGGACGGTGAGCAGCACACAATAAGCTTGAACCCCCAATGTAAGATGGATATCCAACCTTTGGGGTGCAGTTCAAAATGTGGGAGCGGATTTATCCGCGAATAGCAGCGACGCGGTTTGCCTGATATACCGCAGCGGCTGGATTCGCGGATAAATCCGCTCCCACATCTTGGGTGAGGTTGTAATTGCGGGTTACTGCACCTGCTGCGGAGTTTCCTGCCCCATGCATCTCACCGCCTGCTTCTTGCCATCGACCAGCACCCCGGTCAGCCCCTTTTGTTCGGTATCAAACAACACCAGCACCCCATCAATGCACTGGGCCACTTGCGGCGCCGGGCTCAGGGCGGTCTTGTAGTCTTCGCCCGGCACGGTCTTGAGCATGGTGAACTCGGACAACAGCAGCGCGTCCTCGGGCTTGGCGAAGTGCAGGTAGCCGTAGTACCACAGGCAAGCGACGGTGCCGAGGATGCTGCCGATGCCGGTGAGGATCAGGGGGATGGCGTTGCGTTCTTCATTCATTGCGAACTCTCGGATTTTGCGGAAGGCGGATAGTTGGGGTCTTCGGCCAGCCGACGCAAGCCGTTGAAGTGCTCAGGATCTTCAAGGAAGCGCAGCATGACCTGTCGCCAGGTGGGGTCGGTAAAGGTCTGCACGTGACCACCGCGGGTCAACTGCAGCACCTTGGGCGGCGACGCAGCTTGATACAAGCGGATGCCATTGGAAAGCGGAACCAGTGGGTCATCGATGCTGTGGAAGAACAACTGCGGCACACCGGTGAGTTTGGGGATGGCGTAGATGGCGCTGTCGCTGTCCGGCACCAGCCACGACAGTGGCACCTGCAACGGCCAGGTCAGCCAGTGGGTACTCAAGGCAAAACGGCCGACCTCCCGATAGCTGGCCGGCACGCCATCAAAGACCATGGCCTTGAAGCGTTGGCGCTGCTCAGGGTGCCCGGCCAGGTAATGAACCCCGACCGCACCGCCCAGGCTTTGGCCCAGCAACACCAGTGGCTTGCCCTTCACTTCAGGCGCCCGTTGCAACCAGTCGAGCGCCGCCGCCACGTCCTGATACACCGCCGGCAAGCTCGGCGTGCCCTGGGACAAACCGTAGCCGCGGTAGTCCATCAACAACACCTGATAGCCCTGCGCCGGTAACCACCAACTGGCGCCCAGGTGCCACGCGAGGTTGCCACCATTGCCGTGCAAGTGCAGCACCGTGCCCTTGACCTCAACCCCCGCCTTGGCCGGCAACCACCAGGCGTGCAGGCGAGTACCGTCGGCCGCCGTGAAGGTCAGATCGCGGTACTCAAGCTTGGCTTTTTCGGGAGTGAAAGGCTGGCCCGGCTCGGGATAGAACAGCAGCGAGCTGCAGCCCGCCATCATCAGGGTAATGGCGAGGAACAACAACTTACAGAATGTTCGCGTAGTCGGCTTCAATCCGGTCCAGGCTCAAGTGGTTGAGGAAGTTGGAGAAACACATCCAGGCCGACAGCGCGTTCAGGTCGCGGAACTGCTCCGGCAAGTACTTGGGCGCCACCACCAGCCCTTCATCCACCAATTGGCGCAGGGTCCGCATGTCTTCCAGGGTGGCCTTACCGCAGAACAACAGCGGGATCTGCTCCAGCTTGCCTTTGCGCACGGCCAGCTGAATGTAGTTGTAGACCATGATGAAGCCCTTGAGATAGGACAAGTCTTTGGTGAACGGCAGGCCATTGGGCACTGACCCGCGGAACACCCGGCTGGCATTGCCGTAGCTTTCCGGCAGGCCGAAGCCCTGCTCACGGAAAAACTCGAAAATCTGCAGGAAATCGGCGCCCTCTTCCACCATATGGATCGCACGGGTGCGGTTGGTCAGCTTGCGCAGGCGGCTGGGGTAGGAGGCGAAGGCAATCACTTCCATCAGGATCGCCAGGCCTTCCTGAGTCACCGTCGACGAGGGCGGGCCCTTGGCCAGGAAGGTGCAGATCGGCTGGTTCAGGCCGTTCAGGGTCGTGCCCACATGCACCAGCCCTTCGTGCACTTCCAGCGCGCGCACGTCGCGGCTGTTGAACATGGCGTCGGCACGGATCTTGATGTAATCGGCGCCGGCGGCCGCATCGGCGACGATACCGTCCGAGACAAACACCCGCACCGTTTCCTCGGCTTCACCAAAGACCCTGTTCAGCCGGTGCTGGAGCATTTCAACGGCTTGCGGCGCCGTGAGGGTCTTGGGCTCGTCCTTGAGGTCGCCGCGCCCGGCGATGTTGTTCAGGTAGTCGGAGAGCATGATGCCCAGGTCCGACAGCGTCGGGTCGCCGGCATGAAAGGCATCGGAGGCAGCGCCATACAACTCCTGGGAAATCAGCCCGAAGTCCTCGGTGCCGCGTGCTTCGAGCATCCGCACGACCATGCGGTATTCCTTGCACATGCGCCGCATGATCTGCCCCACCGGGTTGAACTGGCCCAGCTGGCGAGTGATGTCGCGTTCGATGTTCTGAAATTCAAGCTTGACGGCGCTTGAGTCGAACCCCAGCGGCCGACTCTGGTAATAGGCACGGTCGACCGCGGGCGGCTCCTTGCCCTTGCCCTTGAGAAAGCCGTCGCGAATAGACTCGTCCCACTTCACTGCATCGAGCACGCGAATCGGCGTTTGCGCCAGCACGATGCGATCGGACAAGCCGCGTATGGTCTGCTGGTACTCGTCCACGCCTGGCTCCTTGTTTGAACGCTATGGGGCTTACTTGCTTGTACGTCGCTGGTAACGGGCGGCTTCGACGAAAACGTCGGAGTTGGCCGGGTCATCCAGATAGGCGAAGACCTGCGGCAAGGGGCTGGAAATGAATGCCCCGTCACCGTCATCGGTCTCGAAGGTATCACCGCTCATCATGCGCTGATCGAGTATCAGTTTGAAGCGTTCCAGGTCCAGGCTGTAAACCACCAGCTCCTGGTTGTCGGTCAGCTCGAAGCCGGCAATGGCGTAATGGCCACCGTATTTATCCGGCACCGGCGCCGACAGGTACCAGCGGCTGCCATGCCGCGAAACCGTGAACGGGTAGGCCTGACGCTGGCTTTTCTTGCCCTTGGGGTAGCTGACGGCCTGGTAGCGGTTCTGCCCGTCGCGGCTGATTTCAAGGTAAAGGGCCTCGCCCCAGGCATCCTTGCTGGACCACTTGCCCAACAGCGCCACCGGCGCCGCTTGATCGGCCGGGATCGGATCCTTGAAGGTCACCAGACACCCGCTCAACAGCAAAAACGTCACGGCCAAAACGACACGCCAGGCTTTCATCCAGCTCTCCTTGTAAGACCGCCGTTCAGGTCGACGCCAACACCAGATGCATATATCGAGTGAGGATGGCGAGGGTTTCGTCCTCGGCAGGCGGCTGCGCATGATTGAGCAGAGCCTGATATTCCATCCGCCCGATAATCGCCGTCAACACTTTGGCATCCTGTTGCGGCTCGCGGGAACCCACGACCTGAAGCATCTGACAGGTGCCTTGCAACAAGATTCGCTGGTGCGAGCAGACCAATTCGGCCAACCGCGGGTTGATCAGCGCTTCCTGGCGGAACGCCTGTTCGGCCATCAGGTAATCGCGCCGGGTGTTGATCTGGTGCACCACGTAGTCGGCCGTGAGCTTGGCCACTTCATCGGCAAGCCGCGCCTGCGAGGCCGGGCTGCCATCGCCCTGGGCCATCAACTGGCGCAGGATCAGCTCGGTGTTGGTCCACAGCTTGGCCAGGAAATCGGCGCTGCGCTCCACGTAGAGGGCGAAGGCATCGCTGAGCAGGTCCTGAATATCCTTGAAGTAATAGGTGGTCGCCGACAGTGGCACACCGGCTTGCGCGGCGACCGCGCGGTGACGTACACCACGCACGCCATCGCGCACGACAATGCGCAAGGCCGCATCGAGAATCTCCTGACGGCGCAGCTCGCTGCCCTGGCGACTGGCCTTGCGGCCCTGGTACTGAACACTTTCTGCCACGGCGGTGGCGACACCGGCGGCACCTTGCTGAGCCATTACAGGAGTCACTGCGCGAACCCTCGGAACTTGTCTATCGAATCAACTTTTTTTGGCCAAGAAAAAGCCGCCTGAGGAGGCGGCTTGTTCACGGCGGTCAGGCCTGGGGACGCATGTGCGGGAACAGGATCACATCGCGGATCGACGGAGAGTTGGTCAACAGCATGACCAGACGGTCGATGCCGATGCCCTCACCCGCCGTTGGCGGCATGCCGTACTCCAGCGCGCGAACGAAGTCGGCGTCGTAGTGCATGGCTTCGTCGTCACCGGCGTCCTTCTCGGCCACCTGCGCCATGAAGCGCTCGGCCTGGTCTTCGGCATCATTGAGCTCGGAGTAGGCGTTGGCGATTTCGCGGCCACCGATAAACAGCTCGAAGCGGTCGGTGACGTTCGGGTTTTCATCGTTGCGGCGCGCCAGCGGCGACACTTCGAACGGGTACTGGGTAATGAAGTGCGGCTGCTCCAGCTTGTCCTCGACCAGTTCTTCGAAAATCATCACTTGCAGCTTGCCCAGGCCTTCGAAGCCCAACACCTTGGCGCCGGCTTTCTTGGCGATCTCGCGAGCCTTGTCAATGTCTTGCAGGTCGGCAGCGGTCAGTTCCGGGTTGTACTTGAGGATCGCGTCGAACACCGACAGGCGCACGAACGGCTCGCCGAAGTGGAACACCTTGTCGCCGTACGGCACGTCGGTGCTGCCCAGGACCAGCTGCGCCAGCTCGCGGAACAGCTCTTCGGTCAGGTCCATGTTGTCTTCGTAATCGGCATGGGCCTGGTAGAACTCGAGCATGGTGAACTCGGGGTTGTGCCGGGTCGATACGCCTTCGTTACGGAAGTTGCGGTTGATCTCGAAGACTTTCTCGAAGCCGCCAACCACCAGACGCTTCAGATACAGCTCTGGCGCGATACGAAGGAACATCTGCATGTCCAGCGCATTGTGATGGGTCTCGAACGGCTTGGCCGCCGCACCACCGGGAATGGTTTGCAGCATCGGTGTTTCAACTTCCAGGAAGTCACGCTGGATCAGGAAGTTGCGGATGTGGGCGATGACTTGCGAGCGCACGCGGAAGGTCTGGCGAGTTTCCTCGTTGACCATCAGGTCGACGTAACGCTGGCGATAACGCTGCTCGGTATCGGTCAGGCCATGGTGCTTGTCTGGCAGCGGACGCAGCGACTTGGTCAGCAGGCGCACGCGGGTCATCTCAACGTAGAGGTCACCCTTGCCGGAACGGGCCAGGGTGCCTTCGGCGGCGATGATGTCGCCCAGGTCCCAGGTCTTGACCGCGGCCAGGGTTTCTTCCGACAGGGTCTTGCGGTTGACGTAGACCTGGATACGCCCGGTCATGTCCTGGATCACCATGAACGAGCCACGGTTGAGCATGATGCGACCGGCAACCTTGACCGGGATCGCTGCAGCTTCCAGCTCTTCCTTGGTCTTGTCGACATACTGTTTCTGCAGGTCATCGCAGTAGCTGTCACGGCGGAAGTCGTTGGGGAAGGCCTGACCCTTGGCGCGCTCTGCGGCAAGTTTTTCCTTGCGCAGGGCGATCAGAGTGTTTTCTTCCTGTTGCAGGTCTTGCGGGTCGAGTTTGAGGTCGCTCATGTCGTCACATTTTCCATCACGGGTTCATTGCCCCTTGCCTGCGGCAAGGGATCGCGGGCAAGCCCTGCTCCTACAAGAAGCGTGCTCTGCCCGCAGCACAGGTGTCGCGCTTACAGCCCCTGTTTGAGGCTGGCTTCCAGGTATTCGTCGATGTCGCCGTCGAGCACCTTGTCGCAGTCGCTGCGCTCGATGTTGGTGCGCAGGTCCTTGATCCGCGAGGCGTCCAGCACGTACGAACGGATCTGGTGACCCCAGCCGATGTCCGACTTGGTGTCTTCCAGAGCCTGGGACGCGGCGCTGCGGCGTTGCATTTCCTGCTCGTACAACCTGGCCCGCAGCATTTTCATGGCGGTGTCCTTGTTGGCGTGCTGGGAACGTTCGTTCTGGCAGCTGACCACGGTGTTGGTCGGTACGTGGGTAATCCGTACGGCCGAGTCGGTGGTGTTAACGTGCTGACCACCCGCGCCCGAGGAGCGGTAGGTGTCGATGCGCAGGTCGGCCGGGTTGATCTCGATTTCCACCTTGTCGTCGATCTCGGGAGAGACGAACACGGCAGAGAACGAGGTGTGGCGACGGTTGCCGGAGTCGAACGGGCTCTTGCGCACCAGACGGTGCACGCCGATCTCGGTACGCAACCAACCAAAGGCGTACTCGCCCTTGATGTGCACGGTAGCGCCCTTGATGCCAGCGACTTCGCCGGCGGACAGCTCCATGATGGTGGCGTCGAAACCGCGCTTGTCGGCCCAGCGCAGGTACATGCGCAGCAGGATGTTGGCCCAGTCCTGGGCTTCGGTACCGCCGGAGCCGGCCTGGATGTCCAGGTAGGCGTTGTTCATGTCCATTTCACCGCTGAACATGCGGCGGAATTCCAGCTTCTCCAGCGACTCGCGCAGGCGGTCGATTTCGGTGACGACATCGGCGACAGCGCCTTCGTCATCTTCCTCGACGGCCATATCCAGCAAGTCACGGGCATCACTCAGGCCACCGGACATATCGTCCAGGGTCTCGACGATCTGAGCCAGCGCAGCGCGCTCACGGCCCAGTTCCTGAGCGTACTCGGGTTTGTTCCAGACGCTCGGGTCTTCGAGCTCGCGGTTGACTTCGATCAGGCGGTCATGCTTTTGATCGTAGTCAAAGATACCCCCGAATGGACTCGGAGCGCTCGGTCAGGTCCTTGATGCTGTTCAGGATCGGGTTGATTTCCATGGGCGGGCGGTTCTCGTACGTAAGGCTGTCAAAAGCCGGAGAGTATACCCCAGTCCGGGGGATGGCGGCAGCCCGCCTGGCGGGTTTGGGGGTCAGAGAACGGGGTGACCCAGAGAATTGGGGCGCCGCAGGATGTTGCTGCGGCAATGGTTATAACTGATCCGGCAGGATTGCTGTTGCCAGACCCGGCCTCATCGCGAGCAAGCTTTGCTCCTACAAAAGCCCCCGCTCAACATCTGTGGGGAAGCTCGCGATGAGGCCTTTGAAAGCGGCTGCCTCAGTCCACCCCGACCTGATTACGGCCATTGTGCTTGGCCAGGTACAGGCCCTTGTCCGCCGCCGAGATCAATTGCCGGCAATGGCTGCCCGGCTGCGGGGTCTGGGTGGCGACGCCGATGCTGACGGTCAGGTGCAAGCCCGGGTCAGGGGCGATGTGCGGGACTTTCAGGGCGGCGACGGTCTGGCGCAGCTTTTCGGCCACGAGCCGCGCACCACCGAGTGAGGTGTTGGGCAGCACCAGCGCGAATTCTTCTCCGCCGTAGCGGGCTGGCAGGTCCGACGGCCGGCTGCAGGTGTTGCGAATGGCCTCGGCCACCCGGCGCAGGGCCTCGTCGCCGTCAAGATGGCCGAAGTTGTCGTTATAGCACTTGAAATAGTCGACATCGATCATCAACAGCGACAATTGTGTCTGCTCACGCAGGGCACGGCGCCATTCCAGTTCCAAATACTCGTCGAAGTGGCGACGGTTGGAGAGCCCGGTCAGGCCATCGGAGTTCATCAACCGTTGCAGCACCAGGTTGGTGTCCAGCAGTTGCTGCTGGCTGACCCGCAGGGCGCGGTAGGCTTCGTCCCGCTGCAGCAGGGTCAGGTAGGACCGCGAGTGGTAGCGAATGCGCGCTACCAGCTCGATATTGTCTGGCAGCTTGACCAGGTAATCGTTGGCACCGGCGGCAAACGCGGCGCTCTTGATCAACGGCTCTTCCTTGGTCGACAGGACGATGATCGGGATGTCCCGGGTGGCCGGGTGGGCCCGGTATTCGCGCACCAGAGTCAGCCCGTCGAGGCCCGGCATCACCAGGTCCTGCAGGATCACTGTCGGCTTGATGCGGACCGCCTGGGAGATGGCCTGGTGGGGATCGGCGCAAAAATGGAAGTCGATGTTCTCTTCCTGGGCCAGACCGCGGCGCACGGCTTCGCCGATCATGGCCTGGTCGTCGACCAGCAGCACCATCGCGGCGTTTTCGTTGGCGGTCTTGAAACCGTCGATCGGTAGATCATTCATGCGTTGTCACCTGATTACTGCTTGCCATCCGGCATAGCCGAATATTCGGATTCATTTCGAAAAAACCTCCATCAGCCTTGGAGCAATTCGGTCCAGGGACCGCACCTCCACGGCGGCGTTGATCTCGGCGGCGGCCTTGGGCATGCCGTAGACCGCACTGCTCTGCTGGTCCTGGGCAATGGTCAGAAAGCCGTGCTCGCGCATGTGCTTGAGCCCCTGCGCTCCATCGCGGCCCATGCCGGTCAGGAGCACCCCGACCGCATCGCCGCTCCAGTGATCGGCGACGCTGTCGAAAAACACATCGATCGAGGGGCGATAAATGGCATTGGCGGGCTCCTCGGTGTAAGCCAGCGTGCCGCCTTTCAAGAGCCGCAGGTGATGGTTGGTGCCGGCCAGCAGTACCGCGCCGGATTGCGGCGTCTCGCCTTCACGGGCCACGCGCACATTCAGGCCCGAGGCACTGCCCAGCCAGTCGGCCATGCCGCTGGCGAACACCTGGTCAACGTGCTGGACCAGCACAATGGCGGCGGTAAAATCTTTCGGCAAACCTTTGAGGAGGATTTCCAGGGCGGCCGGCCCACCGGCCGAAGCACCAATCGCCACCAGCCCCTGGCGCTGCACCACATCGCGCAGGGTTGGCGCTACAGGCCGGGCCGGCGCGTGGCGTTGGCCGACCAACCAACTGATATTGAGGATTTTACGCAGCAACGGCGCTGCGGCCAGACGCGGGTCGCCGGCCCCCAGCGTCGGGGTGTCGACAACGTCCAGGGCGCCATGGCCCATGGCTTCGAAGACCCGATGCACATTCTGCTCACGGTCAACGGTGACAATCACAATGGCACACGGCGTGTCGGCCATGATCCGCCGGGTGGCTTCAACGCCATCCATCACCGGCATGATCAAGTCCATGAGTATCAGGTCCGGGGTCAATTCGGCGCAGCGCTGCACCGCTTCGGCGCCGTTGGCGGCCACCCACACCACTTCATGGGCCGGTTCCAGCGCCAGAGCCCGGCGCAAAGCCTCTACGGCCAGCGGCATATCGTTGACGATGGCAATTCTCATCCCTGTGCACTCCCTATCAACTCAACCACGGCATCGAGCAAGGCATCATCGTGAAAACTGGCCTTTGCCAAATAGTAGTCAGCGCCAGCATCCAGTCCACGTCGACGGTCTTCCTCGCGGTCTTTATAGGAGACGACCATGACCGGCAGCGATTGCAGGCGGCTGTCGCGGCGCAGCAGGGTGACCAGTTCGATACCGTCCATGCGCGGCATGTCGATATCGGTGATCAACAGGTCGAAGTCTTCGGCGCGCAAGGCGTTCCAGCCATCCATGCCGTCGACGGCCACGACCACTTCGTAGCCCTTGTTGCTGAGCAGTTTACGTTGCAGCTCGCGCACGGTGAGGGAGTCATCGACCACCAGAATGCGCTTGCGCTGCACCTCGCTGACGGCACGCCGACCGCGATCGATGCGCTCCAGGCGCCCGGTGCTGAGGAGTTTTTCCACCGAGCGCAGCAGGTCTTCGACGTCAATGATCAACACCACCGAGCCATCGTCGAGCAAGGCTCCGGCAGAGATGTCCTGTACCTTGCCCAGGCGCGCATCCAGCGGCAAGACCACCAGCGTGCGCTCACCAATGAAGCGCTCCACGGCGACCCCATAGATCGCATCACGCTCGCGAATCACCACCACGCAGAGGGTTTCACTCCCACCTTCAGCGGCGGGGCGGTTGAGCAACTGGCTGGCGGCGACCAGCCCGACAGGGCGGCCTTCATGCCAGAAATGCTGGCGGCCCTCAAGCTGGACAATGGCCTCGGCCGGCAGCTCCAGGGTGCGTTCGATATGCACCAGCGGAAAGGCATAGGCCTCACCGCCGACATCGACCACCAGGCTGCGCACCACCGAGAGGGTCAGCGGCACTTCCAGATGGAAACGACTGCCCTGCCCGCGCACCTGGGTCAGCGAGACCGAGCCGTGCAGTTGGCGAACCCTATGCT
Source organism: Pseudomonas sp. R5(2019) (assembly GCF_009905435.1). GTDB lineage: Bacteria > Pseudomonadota > Gammaproteobacteria > Pseudomonadales > Pseudomonadaceae > Aquipseudomonas. The sequence goes on along the minus strand of NZ_JAAAMT010000006.1, from coordinate 12,450 downwards.
GGACCGCGTCCAGGCCAACACCGCGCCCGGACACTTCGGTGACCTGGTCGCGCAGACTGAACCCCGGCAGAAACAGGAAGCTCAGCAGTTCTTCCTCGCTGAGCTGGGCGACGGTCTCGGCCGTGGACAATTCACGCTCGACAATGCTCCGACTCAAGCGCTGCAGGTCAACACCGCCGCCGTCGTCGCTGATCTCCAGCACCAACAGGCCTGCTTGATGAGAGGCCCGCAAGTGGATCTGGCCTTCGACCGGCTTGCCGGTCAACAGGCGTTGCTCGGGGGACTCGATACCGTGGTCCACCGCATTGCGCAGCAGGTGGGTCAACGGCGCTTCGAGCTTTTCCAGCACGTCGCGGTCGACCTGGGTTTTCTCGCCTTCGATGTCCAGGCGCACCTGTTTGCCCAGCGAACGGCCCAGGTCGCGCACCATCCGCGACTGGCTGGTGAGCACATCGGCGAAGGGCCGCATGCGGCAAGCCAGCGCCGTGTCGTACAGCAGTTGGGCGCGCTGGCCGGTCTGCCAGCCGAACTCGTCAAGGGCGACGGTCTGCTCCTGCATCATCTGCCGGGTTTCGCCCAACAGTTGCAAGGCCAACGTCATGGCTTCCTGCACCTCAGTGCGCTGGCCCTCGCTGTCGAGCTGGGTTTTCAGTTCTTCCAGCGCGCGGATGCTCTGGGTCTGCATGCGCTTGATGCGATGCAGGGTCGCCAGATAGGGCTTGAGGCGCTGGGTTTCGACCAACGCCTTGCTCGACAAGTCCAACAGGCTGTTCAAGCGCTCGGCGGTGACCCGCAGGACACGCTCGCCGCCTTCGTTGATGCGTTTGTTTTTCGGTGCGTCCATCGACGCTTCCGGCTCAGGCGGTGCCGGTGGCGGTTCGTAAGCGGGCACTGGAGCAGGTTCTGCGGGCAGCGTCAGCAGACTTTCGAGCGACATCGGTGCCGCTGCTGGCGCAGTGCCGGGTGTTCGCGCGCCGGCTTCAACCAACGCGGTCAACTGCAACTCAAAGGCTTCAATCTGCGCCGCGCCGATCGAGGCCCCGGCCGGCGTGGCGATCCGCATCAGCAAATCGGTGCCCTGCAGCAAGGCGTCGATATGCTCGGGCTGCAGGTACAGCCGGCCGTTCTGGGCACTGACCAGGCAATCTTCCATCACGTGGGCAATGCGCACACCGGCATCGATGCCGACAATCCGCGCCGCGCCCTTGAGCGAGTGCGCCGCGCGCATGCAGGCTTCAAGCTGGTCGGCCTGGGTCGGGTTGCGCTCCAGCGCCAGCAGGCCTGCGCTGAGCACCTGGGTCTGGGCCTCGGCCTCCAGGGCGAATAATTCGAGCAGCGAGGCGTCGCGCATCTGGTCGGGGGTCATGACAGGCTCCGGCTCATGGCAGACAACAATTGCGCTTCATCCAGTACCCGCACGCTGCGCCCCTTGAATTGCAACACCGCCAGGGTAAAGCGCGTGCCAGCCTGAGGGTTGGTACCCGCGCCGCGCTCCAGCAACGCCGGCTCGACACCGTGAATGCCGTCCACTTCATCGACCTGCACCACCACCGATCCGCCTTCGGCCGCCAGAATCAACATGCGCGGCATGACCCGCGCGGCGGTTTCCACGGCTACGCTGACGGGCAATCCCAACAGCTCGCTCAGCGACAGACACGCCACCAGCGCGCCACGCACATTGGCCACGCCTCGCATGGCGCGCGAGCGCTGATGCGGTAACGAATGCACCGGTTGCAAGGGCGCCACTTCAACCAGGCAGCGCGTCGGCAAGGCCAGCCACTCCTCGCCCAGACGAAACAGCAACAAAGAGCGCAAGCCGACGTTGACCTGCTCCACCTCCCGCAGCTGGGTGGTGTCTCGCGACAGCGCGTAGCGATCCAGCAAACGGGTAGCCGCGGCGGCCTGCACCTGGCAGTTGCGGCAATGCACGTGCTGGTCCAGCAACGGGCAGGACTTGTCGCCATGCACGCCGATGCGATTCCAACAGTCATCGATGCTGCCGGCATCCGGGTGAATCATGTTCAGCGAAGTCAGGCTGATCATCGTTTAGCGCTTCCTTGATTACTGCGCTCACTGCGTGCAGCGCGTTCCTGCAGGCGCCTGGCGCCCACACTGTCGCCGCGTGATGCCAATAACACCGCCAGGTGCGCGAGCGCCTCGGCGTGCTGTGGCTCCAGGTACAACGCCTTGCGATAAAAGCCCTGGGCCTGAAGCTCATCACCGGCCACATCACTGAGCAGGCCAAGCCAGTAAAACACCTGCGCATGCGGCCCGTGCTGCTTCAGATAGGCCTCGCAGACCATCCGCGCCTCGGTACTTTTGCCTTCGTTGGCCAGGGTTGCGATCTGCTCAAGCAACGCTGGGCTGGATTCCTTCGCTGCCGGTGGTTCGACCCGTGGCGGCCGCGCCGCTACCGAGGGCTTTGGCCGAGTGCGTGGCAGTAGCTCCGCCACCACTCGGGCCACGGCGGGTGCCAAGGGTTGGGCGGGCGACACCGGCACAACAGTCGCTGCGACGGGAAGCGCTTCGCTCTGGCGCACGAACGCGAACGACTGCGCGATGCCCAGCGGGCGCATGCCCAAACGGGCCAGCAAGCTGCCTTCGGCGGGGCCGATAAACAACACGCCGTCTTCGCGCGTCAGGCCCTTGAGCACTTCGAAGACCCGCTGTTGGGTAGGCACATCGAAATAGATCAGCAGATTGCGGCAAAACACAAAATCATAGGGCGCTTCACCCGCGAGCAAAGTCGGGTCCATCACATTGCCGACCTGCAGGCGCACCTGAGCACGCACGGTTTCATGCAGCGCGTGGCCGTCTTCAACCGCAGTGAAATGCCGCTCGCGAAAGTCCAGTTGATGGCCCCGGAACGAGTTGCGGCCGTAGAGTGCACGCCGTGCTCGCTCAACCGAGTATGGGCTGACATCGATCGCATCGATCTTGAACGAGGCGCCCGGGATGCCGGCATCCAGCAAGGCCATGCTGATCGAATAGGGCTCTTCGCCAGTCGAACAGGGCAAACTCAGAAGCCGCAACGGCCGGACGCCTTTGAGCTCGGCCAGACGCGCCTGTGCCAGCGTGGTCAGGGCGGTGAATGACTCGGGGTAGCGGAAGAACCAGGTTTCCGGAACGATCACGGCTTCGATCAGCGCCTGCTGCTCCGTCGCCGATTGCTGCAAACGCATCCAGTAATCGTCCAGGTCGGGTGCCTGGACCAGGCTGCAGCGCTGATGCAGGGCACGTTCGATCATGCCGGCGCCCACCGAGGCGACATCGAGGCCGATCCGGTTTTGCAGAAATCGAAAGAACCGCTCCTGGTCCATCACCCCTCCTCGCCCAGCTGCAGCCGTGCCGGCGGTTGCGGGAACAGCAAGGCTCGCACCGAATCAGGCAACAGCGCCTGCACACTGACCCACTGCAACAAACCCTTCTCATCCTCGAGCACAGACCCCAGATAAGGGGCGTCGCGGTTATCCAGGCCGGTATCACGGAACAGTGCCGGATCGCAGCGCAAGGTGTCGGTGGCCTGCTCCAGAATCAAGCCCAGCAGCAGCTGCGGGCGCAGCGGGTCAAACCGGTAATGCACCAGCACCAGCCGTGTGCTGGTGCGCTGCGGTGCGGACTGACCGAAGCTCAAGGCACTCATGTCGATCACCGGCACCAGTTCGCCGCGATGGGCGAACACGCCACGGACCCAATGCGGGGTCTGGGCAATGGGCTTGAACGTCTGCAGCGGCAGCACTTCGGCGACTTCAGTGACGGCCAGGGCGAAACGTTCCGCACCGATGCGAAAGGTCAGAAACAAGCGGCCAGCCCGCGCGCTCGCGGTGCTTTTTGCCAAGCCAGGTTTGCTCATCGGCCGCTCAGACTTTGAAGCGCGATACGCCGCCACGCAGCCCGACGGCCACCTGGCTCAACTCATCGATGGCAAAGCTGGCCTGGCGCAAGGACTCGACGGTCTGACTGCTGGCATCGCTCAGCTGTGCCAGCGCATGGTTGATCTGTTCAGCGCCCGTGGCCTGGGCCTGCATGCCCTCGTTGACCATCAGCACCCGCGGTGCCAGGGCTTGAACCTGCTGAATGATCTGGCTCAGTTGCTCGCCGACCTGGGTGACCTCGTACATGCCACGGCGCACTTCTTCGGAGAATTTGTCCATGCCCATCACACCGGCCGAGACCGCCGACTGGATCTCGCGGACCATCTGTTCGATGTCATAGGTGGCCACGGCAGTCTGGTCTGCCAGGCGACGCACTTCGGTGGCGACCACGGCAAAGCCGCGGCCGTACTCACCGGCCTTCTCGGCTTCGATGGCAGCGTTGAGGGACAACAGGTTGGTCTGGTCGGCGACCTTGACGATAGTGACCACCACTTGGTTGATGTTGCCGGCCTTCTCGTTGAGGATCGCAAGCTTGGCATTGACCAGATCGGCAGCCCCCATCACCTGGTGCATGGTGTCTTCCATGCGGGCCAGGCCTTGCTGGCCAGAGCCTGCAAGGATCGAGGCCTGATCGGCCGCTGAGGTCACTTCGATCATGGTGCGCACCAGATCACGGGAGGTGGCGGCGATTTCCCGCGAAGTGGCGTCTATTTCCGTGGTGGTGGCGGCAGTTTCGGTAGCAGTGGCCTGCTGCTGCCTGGAAGTGGCGGCGATTTCGGTCACCGAGGTGGTGACCTGAACCGAGGAGCGCTGCGCCTGGGCAACCAGCGCCGTGAGCTCGGTCATCATATCGTTGAAGCCGGTTTCGACCGCGCCGAATTCGTCCTTGCGGTCCAGATTCAGGCGGGTGCTGAGGTCACCGGTACGCATGACTTCAAGAATTTTGACGATGCGCTGCATCGGTGACAGGATCGCGCGCATCAGCAACAAGCCGCAGACGGCGGCAGCAATGATCGCCAGCAACAGCGACACCACCATACTGATCTTCGCTTCAGCGACTGCATCTTCGATTGCGCGGGTGGCGCCATCAGCCGCGAGACGGTTGAAGTCAATCACGCCATTGAGGTGTTTGCGCCCGGCAATCCAGGCCGGCGTGACTTCCTCGCTCAACAAGCGCTCAGCCAGGGCGTAATCCTTGTTCCGGTAGGCGTCCAGCGTCTGCTCGATCGTCAGCGCGTAGGCTTCCTGCAGTTGGGCGAACTGCTCGAAATTGGCGGCATCATCCTGCCGCTTGATGGTGCCACGGTAGTTTTCCATCTGGGTTTTCAAGCGCTCGTCAAAGCTCTTGTACTGCTCAAGGTCGGCAGTCGTAATCACGTGCTGATCGCTCAGCCCCACGATTTGCTGGGTCAGGACATAGGTGTCGACCCAGGCACTGCGGATCATCGAGCTGTAGTAGACCCCGGGGACGCTGTCGGTACGGACTGTTTGTTCACTGGATTCGATGGCCAACAGCCGGGAGTAGGAAGCAACCACCATCAACAGCATGATCGCGATAATCACGGCGAAACTCGCCAGGATCCGTTGGCGCAAAGTCCAGTTTTTCACAGTCAGCCCTCAAGTGTTGGTCGCCAGCCAGCTAAAATGCGCGGAGTATATCCGAGCGATATAGCGATTAGCTGTTAACTTTCTGACACTCTTGGGGACTTTTACTTACAGAACAGGACACAGGTCTCAATGCCCGTGTGTAGGAGCCGGGCTCGCCCCAATGCCGGTCAGTTAAGGCGAGATCCATGTGGGAGCGGATTTATCCGCGAATGAACACGACGCGCAATGCCTGAAAAAACGCGGTGCGCTCATTCGCGGATAAATCCGCTCCCACAAGTCTATGCCTTAACTGACTGGTATTGGGGCAAGCCCGGCTCCTACTCGCTGACGGGCATTGGGTCTTACTTTTCAAGTCGCCAGGCGCACCTGATTTTCCAGCTCGACTTTCAAGGCAGGGTCCAGCGCCAGCTGGCGGGCCAGCTCATCGAGGTAGGCGCGCTCCATGAAATGCTCCTCATCGACCAGCATGACGCTGGCGATGTACATCTCGGCCGCCATCTCCGGCGTGCGGGCAGCCCGGGCGACGTCGGCCGGGTCCAGCGGCTTGTTCAATTCGGCGTGCAGCCAGTGCTGGAGGTCCTGGTCCTGGGTGAGCTTGACGAACTCGCCCTCGATCAGCTCCCGCTCGCGCTCATCCACATGGCCGTCGGCCTTGGCCGCCGCCACCAACGCCTTGAGGATGCCCTGGCTGTGTTCTTCGGCCTGCGCCGCGGGCAGGCGGTCGAGGGTTTGCGGTTCGCCCTGAGGCGCACTGCGCTGTTGCGCCTGCCAGTTGCCGTAGGCCTTGTAGGCCAATACGCCAAGGGCCGCCAAGCCGCCGTAGGTCAGGGCTTTGCCACCGTACTTGCGCGCTTTTTTATTCCCCAGCAACAAACCCATGGCCCCGGCTGCCAGCGCGCCACCACCGGCACCGCCAAGCAGGCTGCCCAAGCCTGATGAAGAGGATTTGCCAGGGCGCGAGGCAGTCTGGTTTTGCAGCAGGTCCTTGCCGGATTTAAGCAATTGGTCGAGCAAGCCACGGGTGATCATCGGGGGGAACCTCCACGGGAGCCGTACTGTTGAGTAGGAAAAGTGCACCCAGAGTAGGACGATACGTTTGCGGGAGATAAACAAATATTGTGACACCAGAATTCAAGAAAACGGTCCCGGACTATTTTCGCCGCAGTGATCCGAGTTAAGCCCCGATAACAGCACTACGCTTATAACAAGCGGTACCGCGTCCGCCGTTCAACGTTGCCCCGACCCTAATTTAAACAAGAGGGATACCCAATGTTCGTGCACAAGACTGCACTGTTCAGCGCATTGACCACCACCCTGCTGGCCAGTGTCGCCATCCAGGCTGCCGAACCGCTCAAGGCGGTCGGCAAAGGGGAAGGCCAGCTGGATATTGTTGCCTGGCCCGGCTATATCGAGCGCGGTGAAAGCGACAAGGCCTATGACTGGGTAACGGGCTTCGAGAAGGAAACCGGCTGCAAGGTCAGCGTCAAGACCGCGGCGACTTCCGATGAAATGGTCAGCCTGATGACCAAGGGCGGCTATGACCTGGTGACCGCGTCCGGCGACGCCTCGCTGCGCCTGATCGCCGGCAAACGGGTGCAGCCGATCAACACCGCGCTGATCTCGAACTGGAAAAACATCGACCCGCGCCTGCAGGACGGCGCCTGGTATGTGGTCAACAAGCAGGTCTACGGCACCCCGTACCAATGGGGCCCGAACGTGCTGTTGTACAACACCAGCGTCTTCAAGACCCCGCCCACCAGCTGGGGCGTGGTGTTCGAGCCACAGAACCTGCCGGACGGCAAGCCGAACAAGGGCCGCGTCCAGGCCTACGACGGCCCGATCTATATCGCTGACGCGGCGCTGTACCTGAAGTCGGCCAAGCCGGAACTGGGCATCCAGAACCCCTACGAGTTGAACGAAACCCAATACAAAGCCGCGCTAGACCTGCTGCGCAAGCAGCAACCGTTGATCCACCGCTACTGGCATGACGCGACCGTGCAGATGAGCGACGTGAAAAACGAAGGCGTCGCCGCCTCCAGCTCCTGGGGCTACATGGTCAACGGCCTGAAAGCCGACAACCAGCCCGTGGCCTCGACGATTCCGAAGGAAGGCGCCACCGGTTGGGCCGACACCACCATGCTGCATGCCGACGCCAAGCACCCGAACTGCGCCTACAAGTGGATGGACTGGTCGTTGCAGCCCAAGGTCCAGGGCGATGTCGCGGCCTGGTTCGGGTCGTTGCCAGCGGTACTGGCGGCCTGCAAGGGAAGCGAGTTGCTCGGAGCTGAAGGCTGCGCCACCAACGGTATCGACCAGTTCGACAAGATCGCCTTCTGGAAAACTCCGCAGGCCGAGGGCGGCAAGTTCGTGCCGTACAGCCGCTGGACCCAGGACTATATCGCGATCATGGGAGGACGCTAGGCCGCGAATACCTCCCATTCGACTCCGAAGCTTCAGGCTGGCGCTTGAAGATTCTTAGCTCCGAGCGTCACGCCATGACCCTTGCAGTCCAGTTCACCCAAGTCTCTCGACAATTTGGCGACGTGAAGGCCGTTGACGGGGTGTCCATCGATATCCATGACGGCGAGTTCTTCTCCATGCTCGGCCCCTCGGGTTCAGGCAAGACCACCTGTTTGCGCCTGATCGCAGGCTTCGAGCAGCCCAGCGCCGGTTCTATCCGTATCCACGGCGCGGAAGCAGCCGGCCTGCCGCCTTATAAGCGTGACGTGAATACCGTGTTCCAGGATTACGCCCTGTTCCCGCACATGAACGTGCGCGACAACGTGGCCTATGGCTTGAAGGTCAAGGGTGTGCCCAAGCCCGAACGCCTGGCCCGGGCGCAAGAGGCGCTGGCCATGGTCGCCCTGAGCGGTTACGGCGAGCGCAAGCCGGTGCAGTTGTCCGGCGGCCAGCGCCAGCGCGTGGCCCTGGCACGGGCGCTGGTCAATCGGCCACGGGTACTGCTGCTCGACGAACCGCTGGGTGCACTGGATTTGAAACTGCGCGAGCAGATGCAAGGCGAGTTGAAAAAGCTCCAGCGCCAGCTGGGCATCACCTTTATTTTTGTCACCCACGACCAGACCGAAGCCTTGTCCATGTCAGACCGGGTCGCGGTGTTCAACCGCGGCCGCATCGAGCAGGTGGATACCCCGCGCAACCTCTACATGAAACCGGCCACTACCTTCGTCGCCGAATTCGTCGGCACTTCCAATGTGCTGCGTGGCGACCAGGCCCTGCACCTGAGTGGCAGCAGCCTGCCCTTCTCGATTCGCCCGGAACACATCCGGTTTGCCGAAGGCCCGGTCGCCAGCCATGAAATCGAAGTCAGTGGCCTGTTGCAGGATGTCCAGTATCAGGGCAGCGCCACCCGCTATGAACTGAAGCTGGACAGTGGCCAGATTCTCGCCATCAGCCACGCCAACAACCAATGGCAGGAAAACGGTAGCCCCCATCAACCCGGCCAGCGCCTGACCGCCCGCTGGGCCCGAGAGGCCATGACCGCTTTGCAGGAAACCGCCTTGAGCGAGGGCCAGTGACATGAGCCTGGCCCTGAAAAAAACGGCGCTGACGCAGGATGATTCACTCTTGCGGCGCTTCTCCAACCTGCTCTACCGGCGCCCCAACCTGTACCTGGCGATGTTGTTGATTCCGCCCTTGATCTGGTTCGGCGCGGTTTATCTGGGCTCGTTACTGACCTTGCTGTGGCAAGGCTTCTACACCTTCGACGACTTCACCATGGCGGTGACGCCGGACCTGACCCTGGCCAACTTCAGCGCGCTGTTCAAGCCGTCAAACTTCGACATCATCCTGCGGACCCTGAGCATGGCCGTGATCGTGTCGCTGGCCAGCGCCGTGGTGGCGTTCCCGATTGCCTATTACATGGCGCGCTACACCAGCGGCAAAACCAAGGCGTTCTTTTACATCGCGGTGATGATGCCGATGTGGGCCAGCTATATCGTCAAGGCCTATGCCTGGACCCTGCTGCTGGCCAAGGGCGGCGTGGCCCAGTGGTTCGTCCAGCAGCTGAACCTGGAGCCGGTGCTGCAACTGATACTGGGCATTCCCGGGGTTGGCGGCAGCACCCTGTCGACCTCGCACCTGGGGCGTTTTCTGGTGTTCGTCTACATCTGGTTGCCGTTCATGATCCTGCCGATCCAGGCCTCGCTGGAACGCCTGCCACCGTCCCTGCTGCAAGCCTCGGCGGACTTGGGGGCCAGGCCCCGGCAAACCTTCATGCAGGTGATTCTGCCGCTGTCGGTGCCGGGCATTGCCGCCGGCTCCATCTTCACCTTCTCGCTGACCCTGGGCGACTTCATCGTGCCGCAACTGATCGGCCCGCCCGGCTACTTTATCGGCAGCATGGTCTACGCCCAGCAAGGCGCCATCGGCAACATGCCCATGGCCGCCGCATTCACCCTGGTGCCGATCGTACTGATCGCCATTTACCTGTCCATTGTCAAACGCCTGGGGGCCTTCGATGCACTCTGAAAAAGCGTCCTTGGGCCTGCGCATGGCCGCCTGGGGCGGGTTGCTGTTCCTGCACTTCCCGATCCTGATCATCTTCCTGTACGCCTTCAACACCGAAGACGCCGCCTTCAGCTTTCCGCCCCAGGGTTTCACCCTGAAGTGGTTCAACGTGGCGTTCGCCCGCGCCGATGTACTGGAGTCGATCAAGCTGTCGCTGCAGATCGCCTGCCTGGCGACCCTGATTGCCCTGGTGCTGGGAACCCTGGCGTCGGCCGCGCTGTACCGGCGCAACTTCTTTGGCAAGGAAAGCATTTCGCTGGTGCTGATCCTGCCGATTGCCCTGCCCGGCATCATCACCGGCATCGCCCTGCTGTCGGCGTTCAAGACCCTGGGGATCGAGCCGGGCGTGCTGACCATCGTCATCGGTCATGCGACCTTCTGCGTGGTGATCGTCTATAACAATGTCATCGCCCGCCTGCGCCGTACCTCGCAGAGCCTGATCGAAGCCTCGATGGACCTGGGCGCCGACGGCTGGCAGACCTTCCGCTACATCGTCCTGCCCAACCTGGGCTCGGCACTGCTGGCCGGAGGCATGCTGGCCTTCGCCCTGTCGTTCGATGAAATCATCGTCACCACCTTCACCGCCGGCCACGAGCGGACCTTGCCGATCTGGTTGCTGAACCAGCTCAGCCGGCCGCGCGATGTGCCGGTGACCAACGTGGTCGCCATGCTGGTAATGCTGGTGACCATGCTGCCGATCCTTGGCGCCTACTACCTGACCCGCGGCGGTGAAAGCGTGGCCGGCAGTGGCGGTAAATAACTGATGGAGCACACCCTCATGCAAACCCGATTGCTGATCAATGGCCAACTGGTCGACGGCGAAGGTGCCGCCCAGCCGGTCTACAACCCGGCCCTGGGCCAGGTGCTGGTGGATATCAATGAAGCGAGCGAAGCCCAGGTCGACGCCGCCGTACGTGCCGCCGACACGGCCTTTGCCAGCTGGTCACAGACCGCGCCCAAGGAACGCTCGCTGCTGTTGCTCAAGCTCGCCGACGCCATCGAGGCCCACGGCGAAGAGCTGGCCGGGCTTGAATCGAAGAACTGCGGCAAGCCTTACAGCGCAGCGCTCAATGACGAGATCCCGGCGATTGCCGATGTATTCCGCTTCTTTGCCGGCGCCAACCGCTGCATGGCCGGTTCCGCGGCAGGCGAATACCTGCCGGGGCACACTTCGATGATTCGTCGCGACCCGATTGGCGTCATCGCTTCCATCGCGCCGTGGAATTACCCGCTGATGATGGTCGCCTGGAAAATCGCCCCGGCCCTGGCCGCGGGCAACACCGTGGTGCTCAAGCCGTCCGAGCAGACACCGCTGACGGCCCTGCGGCTGGCGGAAATGGCCAATGAAATCTTCCCGGCCGGCGTGCTCAACCTGGTGTTCGGCCGTGGCCCGAGCGTCGGCAGCCCGCTGGTGAACCATCCGAAGGTGCGCATGGTGTCACTGACCGGCTCCATCGCCACCGGCTCGAACATCATTTCCAGCACCGCCGACCGCGTCAAACGCCTGCACATGGAACTGGGCGGCAAGGCCCCGGTGATCATCTTCGACGACGCCGATATCGACGCGGCGGTCGAGGGCATTCGCACCTTCGGCTTCTACAACGCCGGGCAGGACTGTACGGCGGCCTGCCGGATCTATGCGCAAGACGGCATCTACGAACGCTTCGTGGAACAGCTCGGCATGGCGGTCAGCAGCATCAAATACGGCCTGCAGGACAATCCGGACACCGAGCTGGGCCCACTGATCACCGCCCAGCACCGCGACCGGGTCGCAGGCTTTGTCGAACGCGCGATCGCCCAACCGCATATCCGCCTGGTGACGGGCGGCAAGCCGGTCGACGGCGATGGTTATTTTTTCGAACCGACCGTGCTGGCCGACGTTGAGCAGGATGACGAGATCGTACGCCGCGAAGTGTTCGGGCCAGTGGTCTCGGTTACCCGTTTCACTGATGAAGAACAAGCGCTGGGCTGGGCGAACGACTCGGACTACGGGCTGGCCTCATCCATCTGGACCCGGGACGTGGGCCGCGCCCACCGGATGTCGGCGCGGCTGCACTACGGCTGCACCTGGGTGAACACCCACTTCATGCTGGTCAGCGAAATGCCCCATGGCGGGCAGAAGCTGTCGGGGTACGGGAAGGACCTGTCGGCCTATGGGCTGGAGGATTACACGACGGTGCGGCATGTGATGTTCAAGCACTAAACCCGAGCACACCTCCCTTTGGTAGGAGCTGGGCTCGTCGGATCGCCGCACCGCCGCGATAAGGACGCCGCGGTTTTACAGGTATTGCGCGTCATCGTTCATCGCGGGCTAGCCCCAATGCCAGTCAGTTAAGGGATGAACCGCCGAAATCCATGTAGGAGCGGACCTGGCCGCGATGGGCTGCGAAGCGGCCCCGGCGATTCCGAAACCGCCCGCACTCCCAGGGCTTGTCGTAGA